>NZ_JBEPST010000016.1:0-1589 GCF_040549155.1 Sphingomonas sp. PvP056 | reverse complement strand
GCTGCTCTGCACATATTCTTACGTATGGATACGTGAAGGACATGTATAAGAGCGACTTAGCTTTGAACGATCCAACGAGCCTAGAGGACCCGAAAGACCGTGTAGCCGCCGCCCACATGTCCCTTCATCTAAAACCAACAATGTCAAAGAGCGCAGAATACCGACGCCTTGTCACACCCTTCTTTCAAAGGGCGAACCGAGCGCCGAGGATCTGGTGACTGCAGAAGCGAACCGTCCGGTCCGTCGCTGCGGTGACACCCCTCTAGGCGGGGTCCCTGATTCGGTCAAACGCTTTTTTGCACTTTTCTTTCAATCATGCGGCAAACCTGCGGAACCGCTAGGGTTTGGGCAAGCCTTGAGGCTTTGCCATTCTCCCCCGTATTCACGACACACCCGATCAAATCCGACCCGCTCCAGCCAAAACACTGGCAATCATGGGTGGGAGGCCGCTCATCTAGCGATCGACGAGTCAGATCCTTGTGCAGCTGGTTCAACAGGGATCGACCATCCACGGGATCTGATTGCGCGATCCGCAAGACGGTCGGCCGGCAACGAAGGACGTAGGGCGCGACATCGACACCGCCATACGTGACGTGCCGCCACGACATTTAGTGCCGCGGCTTAAGCCGACTGGATATAATTGCGCATGGCCTCGGCATCGGCCTCGATCCGGTCGATTCGGTATTTGACCAGGTCGCCGATCGACACCATGCCGACGATGCGGTCCGCTTCTACCACTGGCAAATGGCGGATCCGCCGCTTGGTCATCAGCGACAGCGCCCCAATCACCGCTTCGTCCGCACGGACCGTAATCGCCGGTGCCGTCATGATATCGGCGACGGTGCGGTCGAGCGCAGCCGCGCCATGGTGCGCGATCGCATAGATCACGTCGCGTTCGGAGAAAACGCCCGCAACCCGATCGCCATCCAATACCGGGACCGCACCGATCCTGCGTTCCGCGAGCAACGCCACCGCCGCGCCGACGCTCTGATCCGCGGTTACCGAGACGACCTCGCGTCCCTTGCCGCCCAATATCGCTCCGATCGTCATCATCGCTCTCCCGCTTCGCTCGGTGATCGAGTCTCGCGCTTGAGAATTTCACGTTTGCGCGGCAATGGGAAGCATGGCGAAGCGGTCCAGCCTCGATGATCCAGACTATGCAGCATTTGCATGGAGCCGGTACCGGCGGATCCTGGGATGGATGGGGCTCGTCGCAATCGCGTTCATCACCGGTGCGATCATCGTGCTCGAGCGGCTTTATGGTCCGCTTGGCTGGGTCGCGATCCTCGCGGTGATCGGTGGCGCGGGCGGATCGATCATGCTCGCCGCCGCGCTGATGGGGCTGATCTTCCTCAGTTCGGGAAGCGGCCACGACGAGTCGATCGACGATATAGAGTGAGGGCCGGGCTCGCGTGAGGAGCCAACCGAGCCTGTGTACATACGGTCGTGGGGGGGGGGGGGGGGGGGCGGGCGCCCCCGCCGGGGGGGGGGGGGGGGGGGGGGCGGGGCGCCCGCGCCCCGCCGCCCCGCGCACGACTGAGGCGGCGCCGGCGCACCCCACCCCCCCCCCGCCGCCGCCGGCGGCACGG
>NZ_JBEPST010000015.1:0-1862 GCF_040549155.1 Sphingomonas sp. PvP056 | reverse complement strand
GGGTGTAATATTTTTTCCTACCCCCCGGTGGTTTGCGCGCGCCGCCGACCACGGGGGGGGGGGGGGGGTTTCTCGACTTCGCTCGAAACGAACGGGGGGCGTGGGGGCATCCCGCTCTGGTCCTTCCCGAAATCGCTGGTATGGCCGGGTCGCATGAAGGCAGGCCCGCTACAGGGCCCAGAACGGGAGCGGCAGGCGATGGCGGGATTGTGGTTCGAGCAGTTGGAAGTCGGCCAGACTTTCGCGCATGCAATCCGGCGGACCGTGACCGAGACCGACAACCTCCTGTTCTCGACGCTGACGCATAACCCCGCGCAGCTTCACCTCGATGCCGAATATATGAAGGACAGCGATTACGGGCGGATCATCGTCAATTCGACCTTCACGCTCGGGTTGATGGTCGGCGTGTCGGTTGGCGACACGACGCTTGGCACCGCGGTCGCCAATCTCGGGTGGGACGAAGTGCGCTTTCCCGCCCCCGTCTTCATCGGCGATACGCTGCGGATCGAGACCGAGGTGGTCGACCTGCGCGACTCTCGCTCGCGGCCCGATGCGGGGATCGTGACCTTCGTCCACCGCGCGTTCAACCAGCGCGACGAACTCGTCGCGACGTGCAAGCGCACCGGATTGCAGCGCAAGACCCCGGTGGAGGCCGGCGCATGATCGACCTTCGTTCGTGGCTGTTCATTCCGGGGGACAGCGAAAAGAAGCTCGCCAAGGCGGACAGCACCGGCGCGGATGCGTTGATTTTCGACCTCGAGGACTCGGTCGCGCCCGAGAACAAGGCGCGCGGGCGGGATCTCGTGGCCGGACTGCTGGCGGACCGGCCGCAGGAAGCGCGGACCAGCCAATTGTGGGTGCGGATCAACCCGCTCGACAGCGGGATGGTGCTCGACGATCTGGTCGCGGTGGTGGCGGCCGCACCCGATGGCGTGATGCTCCCCAAGTGCGGTGGACCCGCCGATATCGCGCAACTGTCCTTCTATCTCGACGCGCTCGAGGCGCAGGCGGGGCTCGCTGCCGGATCGATCGCGATCCTGCCGGTCGCGACCGAGACCGCCGCCGCGCCATTCACGCTGGGGGACTATGCCAAGGTGCCCGCGGCGCGGTTGGCGGGGCTGACGTGGGGCGCGGAGGATCTGGCGGCGGCCTTGGGCGCGTCGACCAATCTCGATCCGGCGGGGGGCTGGGCGCTGACCTATCGCACGGTGCGGACGCTGACGTTGCTCGGCGCGAAGGCGGCGGGGGTGCAGGCGGTTGATACGCTGTATGTCGATTTCCGTGACGAGGCGGGGTTGCGCGCCTCGTCACGGGCGTCGCGGGCGGAGGGGTTCACCGGGCGGCTTGCGATTCACCCGGCGCAGGTGGCGGCGATCAATGAAAGCTATTTGCCGAACGCCGGGGAAGTCGCGTTCGCCGAGCGGGTCGTTGCGGCGTTCGATGCTGCCGGCGGTGCGGGGACGGTCGGGCTTGATGGGCGGATGCTGGATATTCCGCATTTGAAACAGGCGCGGGCTGTGCTGGCGAAGGTGGGGGCTTACGGGGGGTAGGCGTCGTATCCCGCGCGATCTGTGTTGCAGGCTGCTCGATACGAAGAGCGATCTACTCTATTGCACCGTTGTTCCTCCAACCAAATGGTTGCTGAGATGTGTGAGGGCCTTTCTAAGCCCCTCCCCTTCAGGGGAGGGGTTGGGGTGGGGAAGTGCCTCGCAGAGAGCTTGGTTCTGCTGGTCTGGCCCCCCCCCCCCCCCCCCCCCCCCGGGGGGGGGGGGGGTTTTGGCGCCCCCCCCCCCCCCCCCCACGGTGTAAGCCCACACAAAATAGGGGGGGCGGCCGAACCGCCCCCCCCCCCCCGCCCACAC
>NZ_JBEPST010000014.1:0-3484 GCF_040549155.1 Sphingomonas sp. PvP056 | reverse complement strand
TTGCTGCTCACCGGCTTCAATGCCTGGCGACGACCTACTCTTCCATCACTTAAGTGATAGTACCATGGGCGCAGTCAGGTTTCACGGCCGAGTTCGGGATGGGATCGGGTGGGGCACTGACGCTATAGCCACCAAGCAATGGAGCCGGTGAACAGCGGGTTCGAGTTCGTATCTTAAAATCGGTGCACGCTTTACGGTTGTCTGAAGATGGTAGTTGTTAATCAGGCGTTGCATTTGATCATCCGCCAGTCAGCGACATCTGGTTTCCCAGGATTGTCATTGATGGTGGGACTCTCAAGCGCGAATAGAGCAATTAGTATCGGTTAGCTCCATGGATTACTCCACTTCTACATCCGATCTATCAACGTCATGGTCTCTGACGGCTCTATGAAATCTTATCTCGAGGGAGGCTTCCCGCTTAGATGCTTTCAGCGGTTATCCCGTCCATACATAGCTACCCTGCTGCGCTCTTGGCAGAACGACAGGTACACCAGAGGTATGTTCAACCCGGTCCTCTCGTACTAGGGTCAACTCCTCTCAAATTTCGACGCCCACGGCAGATAGGGACCAAACTGTCTCGCGACGTTCTGAACCCAGCTCACGTACCACTTTAATTGGCGAACAGCCAAACCCTTGGGACCTGCTCCAGCCCCAGGATGTGATGAGCCGACATCGAGGTGCCAAACAACCCCGTCGATATGAGCTCTTGGGGGTTATCAGCCTGTTATCCCCGGCGTACCTTTTATCCGTTGAGCGATGGCCCTTCCACGAGGGACCACCGGATCACTATGACCGACTTTCGTCTCTGCTCGACTTGTCAGTCTCGCAGTCAGGCGGGCTTATGCCATTGCACTCTAACAGACGGTTTCCAACCGTCCTGAGCCCACCATTGCGCGCCTCCGTTACTCTTTAGGAGGCGACCGCCCCAGTCAAACTACCCGCCACAGAGGGTCCCTGATCCAGTTTCATGGATCGAGGTTAGACATCAGAAACAAACAGGGTGGTATTTCACCTATGGCTCCACGTCAGCTGGCGCCAACGCTTCAAAGCCTCCCACCTATGCTACACAGTTTCTTCCTAATGCCACTCTGAAGCTGCAGTAAAGGTGCACGGGGTCTTTCCGTCTAACCGCGGGAACCCCGCATCTTCACGGGGAATTCAATTTCGCTGAGCATGTCCTGGAGACAGTGGGGAAGTCGTTACGCCATTCGTGCAGGTCGGAACTTACCCGACAAGGAATTTCGCTACCTTAGGACCGTTATAGTTACGGCCGCCGTTTACCTGGGCTTCATTTCAGAGCTTGCACCCCTCCACTTAACCTTCAGGCACCGGGCAGGCGTCAGGCCCTATACGTCGTCTTGAAGCCGACTTAGCAGAGCCCTGTGTTTTTGCTAAACAGTCGCTACCCCCTGGCCTGTGCCCCCAACAAGAGCTTGCGCCTATGTTGGGCCTCCTTCTTCCGAAGGTACGGAGGCAATTTGCCGAGTTCCTTCAGGACACTTCTCTCAAGCGCCTTGGTATACTCTACCTGACCACCTGTGTCGGTTTCGGGTACGGTCTATACGGTGGGGCTATTTCCCGGGACCTCTTCGAGGCCGTCCCAATCCGATAAGGGACGACAACACACGAGATCCGTCACACACCACCAGGCCCACGAATATTAACGTGGTTCCCATCGACTACCCCCTTCGGGCTCGTCTTAGGGGCCGGCTCACCCTGCGCGGATTAGCCTTGCGCAGGAACCCTTGGTCTTTCGGCGAAAGGGCATCTCACCCTTTTTATCGCTACTCATGTCTGCATTCGCACTTCCGATACCTCCACGACCCATTACCAGATCGCTTCTCAGGCTTACGGAACGCTCCGCTACCGCGTACGCTATAAAGCGCACACCCTAAGCTTCGGTGCGTGTCTTGAGCCCCGTTACATCTTCGCCGCAGAACCTCTTGATTAGACCAGTGAGCTGTTACGCTTTCTTTAAAGGATGGCTGCTTCTAAGCCAACCTCCTGGTTGTTTTGGAAGTTCCACATGCTTTCCCACTTAGACACGACTTGGGGACCTTAGCTGTAGGTCAGGGCTGTTTCCCTTTTGACGACGGACCTTAGCACCCGCCGTCTGTCTCCCGGATATCACTCCTAGGTATTCGGAGTTTGGTTAGTGTTGGTAGGTCTCGCGACCCCCGCAACCATCCAGTGCTCTACCCCCTAGGGTGTCCATCCGAGGCACTACCTCAATAGTTTTCGCGGAGAACCAGCTATTTCCCGGCTTGATTGGCCTTTCACCCCTAAGCACAACTCATCCGGTAACTTTTCAACGTTAATCGGTTCGGACCTCCAGTGCATGTTACTGCACCTTCATCCTGGTCATGCATAGATCGCCGGGTTTCGGGTCTAATACATCAAACTCTGGCGCCCTATTCAGACTCGCTTTCGCTGCGCCTACACCTAACGGCTTAAGCTTGCTTGATACATTAAGTCACAGACCCATTATGCAAGAGGTACGCTGTCAGGCCTCAAGGACCCTCCAACTGCTTGTAGGCAATCCGTTTCAGGTACTGTTTCACTCCCCTCATCGGGGTGCTTTTCACCTTTCCCTCACGGTACTAGTTCACTATCGGTCGCATACGAGTATTTAGGCTTAGAGGGTGGTCCCCCTATGTTCAGACAGGATTACACGTGTCCCGCCCTACTCATGTCCTGAAGTCTCACTTTCGCATACGGGGCTGTCACCCGCTATGGCCACTCTTTCCAAAGTGTTCTGCTAGTTGAAATTCAGGCACTGGCCTGGTCCGCGTTCGCTCGCCACTACTAACGGAATCTCGGTTGATGTCTTTTCCTCCAGCTACTGAGATGTTTCAGTTCGCCGGGTTCGCTTCACGAAAGCTATGTATTCACTTAAGTGATACCTAACCCCATTTAGCGTGCGTAACCGATTGCTCGATTACGCAAGTTAAACGGGATAGGTGGGTTTCCCCATTCGGAAATCTGCGGGTCAAAGGTTGCTCACACCTCACCGCAGCTTATCGCAGCGTGCCACGTCCTTCATCGCCTGTATGCGCCAAGGCATCCACGAATTGCCCTTACCTCACGCTTGAGAGTCCGCACCACCAACAACAACACTGGGCATGATCATGACGATCACGCCGACTCGGCAAGAGCAGAGTTGTCGCAGTATCTTGGTACGGATGATTAAAAATGCTCAGCCTGATTAATTAGCGTTGTATCCGACCCTCTACGCTCTGACCTCGCGGCGAACCGCGATCCAAAGTCGTTCCTGTCGAACCAACGCCGTATCACGGCATCGATTTTAAGAACCCATTCACAATGTCAAATAAGGCGGGGCGAACCCCGCAATTTCCGCCGAAGCGGAAGCGTTTTCTCTTCATCTCTAGGTTGTGGCGAGTGGTGGAGCCTATCGGGATCGAACCGATGACCTGATGCTTGCAAAGCAACCGCTCTCCCAGCTGAGCTAAGGCCCCATACTCTT
>NZ_JBEPST010000013.1:0-13755 GCF_040549155.1 Sphingomonas sp. PvP056 | reverse complement strand
GCGGGGGGGGCGGGGGTGTGCCTTCCTCCATCACCTTCTTGCCCCCCCCCCCCCCCCCCGCCTCCGCCCCCCCCCCCCCCCCCCGGGGGGGGGGGGGGGGGGGGCCCCCCCCCCACGCATCAACGAACGTCCCGCTCGCAAACCCAGTACAGCCCCTCTCCCCGACCCTCTCCCCTGAAGGGGAGAGGGGGAAGAAGAGCGTCCTCGCGTCCCCCGCGGTCCGCGCGCGCGCAGCCGACCTTGGCGTCGATCTCTCCCAGATCAAGGCCGAGGGCGACCGCATCCGCCACAGCGATCTCGACGCGTTTCTCCGCTACGGCAGCGGGCAGGGCTATCACGCCCCGCACGCCTCCAACGCCCGCCCAGACGAGGCGATCAAGGTCATCGGGATGCGCCGCCGCATCGCCGAGAACATGGCCGCGTCGAAGCGCGCCATCCCGCACTTCACCTATGTCGACGAGATCGACGTCACCGCATTGGAAGCGATGCGCGCCGACCTCAACGCCAACCGCGGCGGGCGCCCCAAGCTGACGCTGCTCCCGCTGCTGATCGTCGCGATCTGCAAGACGATCCCGGCCTTCCCGATGCTCAACGCGCGCTATGACGATGAGGCGGGCGTGGTCACGCGGCACGGCAGCGTGCATCTGGGGATGGCGACGCAAACCGACGCGGGCCTCACCGTCCCCGTCATCCGCGACGCGCAGGACCGCAACGTGTGGCAACTCGCGACCGAGATCGTCCGCCTCGCCGAAGCCGCGCGCGCAAACAAGCTCGCGCCAAGCGAAATGGGCGGCGGCACGCTGACCGTCACCTCGCTCGGCCCGCTTGGCGGGATCGCGACGACGCCCGTCATCAACCGGCCCGAAGTGGCGATCATCGGCCCGAACAAGATCGTCGAGCGGCCCGTATTTGTCGGCGACGAGATCGTCCGCGCCAAGCTGATGAACCTGTCGATCAGCTGCGATCACCGCGTGGTCGATGGCTGGGATGCCGCGAGCTTCGTCCAGGCGCTGCGCAAATATCTGGAAACGCCGGTCCTGCTCTTCGCGAACTGAGGGGCAGGGGCGGCGATGCCTGCCCTGTCCGTCATTCCCTTACAGGTGGGGCGTGACGGACATGGGGGGCTCAGTCATGCACCGTCAGCCATTCCGCCGGATCTGCGCGCTCGGTGCGCAACGCGTTCGCCGGATCCGCGGTATCCTCAACGCCGATCGCCATCCCGCAGAACAGCATCCGTTCTGCAGGCATCCCGATCGCCGCGCCGACCGTGTCGGGATACATCGCCCAGCATTCCTGCGCGCAGGTCGCCAGCCCCGCCTCGACCGCGAGCAGCATCACGCTCTGCAGATACATGCCGAGGTCGGACCATTGCGGCGGCCCCATCCGCCGGTCGACGCTGCAGAACAACGCCGCGGGTGCGCCGAAGGACTGGAAATTGCGCGCGAACCACAGTCGCCGCGCCGCCTTGTCCTCGCGCGGGATACCGAGTTCGCGGTACAACGCCTCGCCCACCGCGAAACGCCGATCGCGGTATGGCGCGACCAGTTCGGGCGGGTAAATGGCGTAGGCCGGCTGTTCGGTCTCGCCGCGCCATAGCTTGGCGGCGATTGATTCCTTCAACGCAGCAAGCGGCGCGCCGGTCAGCAGGTCGATATGCCACGGCTGGAGATTGCCCCCGGTCGCCGCCCGCGCCGCCCTGGTGACGATCCCGTACAACACCGCCGGATCGACCGGCGTCGGCAGAAACCCGCGTACCGATCGCCGCGCCGCGATGGCTTCGCTGACGGTCATGGAATGTCCTTTCGAGCCTTGGGTATGCAACCGCACTCTTGCCCGCCGTCGCCATTCAGGGCAAGACAGTTGCAAAATACAACCCTTATGGAGAGTCGAGCATGGCCGAGGCCTATATCGTGGACGCAGTGCGCACCGCCGGCGGCAAGCGCGGCGGAAAGCTCGCCGGCTGGCATCCGGTCGACATGGCGGCATCGGTGCTCGACGCGATCGTGGAACGCACCGGGATCGACGGTGCGGCGGTCGACGACGTCATCATGGGGTGCGTCATGCAGGGCGGGCAGCAGGCGGGGCAGGTCGGGCGCAACGCGGTGCTCGCGGCGAAGAATTTGCCCGACAGCGTCCCCGCCGTCTCGATCGACCGGCAGTGCGGTTCCTCGCAACAGGCGATGCAGTTCGCCGCGCAGGCGGTCATGTCGGGAACGCAGGACGTGGTGATCGCGGCGGGGGTCGAGAGCATGACGCGCGTGCCGATGGGCACCACCGCAACTTTGTTCATGAAAGAGGGGCTGGGCAACTACAAGTCGCCGCTGCTCGAGGAGAAATATCCGGGCATTATGTTCAGCCAGTTCATGGGCGCTGAGATGATCGTCAAGAAGCACGGGTTCACCCGCGAGCAGCTCGACACCTTCGCGGTCGAAAGCCACCGCCGCGCCGCCGCCGCGACCGAGCGGGGGGCATTCGACAAGGAGATCCTCGCGCTCGACGTCGAGACGCCCGACGGCATCATCAGCCACCGCACCGACGAAGGCATCCGCGCGGACGCGACGCTGGAGAGCATCGGTTCGGTCAAGCTGTTGCAGGAAGGCGGCAACATCACCGCCGCCAACGCCAGCCAGATCTGCGACGGCGCGTCGGCGGTGATGATCGTCAGCGAACGCGCCTTGAAGGAACACGGGCTGACCCCGCTCGCGCGGATCGTCAACCTGACGGTTACCGGCGGCGACCCGGTGATCATGCTCGAGGAACCGCTGTTCGCCACCGACCGCGCGCTCCAGCGTTCTGGCATGAAGATCGCGGATATCGACCTGTACGAAGTCAACGAGGCATTCGCGCCGGTGCCGCTCGCGTGGCTCAAGCATACCGGGGCGGATCATGCGCGGTTGAACGTCAACGGGGGGGCAATTGCTTTGGGGCATCCGCTCGGGGCATCGGGAACCAAGCTGATGGCGACCTTGGTGCATGCGCTGCACGCATCGGGCGGGCGCTATGGCTTGCAGACGATGTGCGAGGGCGGCGGGATCGCCAACGTTACGATCATCGAACGGCTCTGATCTCACTTAGCCCCTCCCCTTCAGGGGAGGGGTTGGGGTGGGGAAGTCCAGCAGAACAAACCTCTCTGCGAGGCACGCCCCACCCCCCATCCCCTCCCCTGAAGGGGAGGGGCGTTCTTGTTCGCAGGGAGGAAACACCATGAACCTAGACTCCACCACCGCCGCCGCCGCGATCATCGAGCGGCTCTGATCTCACTTAGCCCCTCCCCTTCAGGGGAGGGGTTGGGGTGGGGAAGTCCAGCAGGGCAAACCTCTCTGCGAGGCACGCCCCACCCCCATCCCCTCCCCTGAAGGGGAGGGGCATTCTTGTTTCACGGGAAGGACTCCGACATGAACCTAGACTCCACGACCGCCGCCGTCGTCACCGGCGGTGCCTCCGGCCTCGGCGCCGCAACCGCGCGCGCGCTTGCCGCCAAAGGCGTCAAAGTCGCAATCTTCGACATGCAGACCGAGAAGGGCGAAGCGATCGCCGCCGAGATCGGCGGCACCTTCTGCGAAGTGAACGTCACCTCCGAGGACTCGGTCGACGCGGGGTTCGCGAAAGCGCGCGCCGCGCACGGGCAGGAATCGATCCTCATCTGCTGCGCGGGCACCGGCAATGCGATGAAGACCGCAAGCCGCTCCAAGGAAGACGGCAGCATCAAGCATTTCAGCCTGGCGGCGTTCGACTGGCTCATTCAGATCAACCTCGTCGGCACGTTCCGCTGTGTCGCCAAGTCGGCCGCAGGAATGCTGACGCTTGATCCCGGCGAGGACGGCGAGCGCGGGGCGATCGTGATGACCGCAAGCGTTGCCGCCGAGGATGGGCAGATCGGGCAGGCGGCCTATTCCGCGTCCAAGGGCGGCGTCGTCGGCATGACGCTCCCCATCGCGCGCGACCTGATGGGGGAGGGGATTCGCGTCAACACGATCCTCCCCGGCATCTTCGAGACGCCGTTGATGCAGGGCGCGCCGCAGCAGGTGAAGGACAATCTCGCCGCCTCGGTCCCCTTCCCCAAGCGGCTGGGGAAGCCCGAGGAATATGCGAAGCTCGCGCTCGCGATGGTCGAGAACAGCTATTTCAACGGCGAGGACGTGCGGCTCGACGGCGCGATCCGGATGGCGCCGCGCTGAATGGCGCGGCCCGATCCCGCGCGGCAGGACCCTGCGCATTATCCGCACACCACCACGATCCAGACGCGGTTCCAGGATCTCGACGTGCTCGGCCATATCAACAACGTCGCGATGGCGGCGCTGTTCGAAAGCGCGCGCGTGCGATTCAATCGGTCGCTCGATCTGGCGGGGTGGTCGGGGCATCGCTGGCTGGTCGCGCGCGTCGAGGTGAATTACCTTGCCGAGGCGTATTTCCCCGATGACGTCGAGGTCGCGACCGGGATCGGCGAGGTCGGCAATCGCAGCTGGCAGATCCTGGCGGCGGCATTCCAGCGCGGGGCGTGCATCGCGACCTGCGACGTCGTGATCGTGATGAGCGCGAGTGGCGGGCTGACCACGCTGCCGGATGATTTCCGCGCCGGGCTGGAGGCGAACCGGGTCGGCTGATCGTTAAGCCCGTCACCCCGGCACAAACCAGAGTTCTGCGGCGAGCGTTCTGCAAAACCGCCCGTCATCCTGAACTTGTTTCAGGATCCAGCCCTCCGCGAGTCCGGACCAGGCCTGCTGCGCGGTGGATGCTGAAACAAGTTCAGCATGACGGCAGCCTTTGGGGCGAGGGGTGACGATCAAACCGCCGATTGCCTTTATGCAGAGGTCTCGCAAAGGCCCGGGCCGCCGCGTTTGACAGCAACTGAAGGACATGAAGACAACGGCCCCGGCCTCCGCCGGGATCACGGCCGCACGCGCGCCACGCCCAACCTTGACTTCCGCCCCCGCCTCGGCCATATGGCGCTCATCGAAGCGTCATGCAGCGTGATCGGACTTTATCGTCCCAGCTCCGCCTCGGTCGTTACCAAACGGACTTCCCTTTTCACGCGGGGTGTCAAATCCTCCCCCCGCCATCCGCGCGTCGAGAACGTGCGTCCATGGCACATGCAATGGAATACACTTTCATGTCTTTCGCACATCTCGGCCTTGCCGAGCCGCTCGTCCGCGCGCTCGAAGCAAAGGGCTATACCACCCCCACCCCGATCCAGGCGCAGTCGATCCCGATGCTGCTCGAAGGCCGCGATCTGCTTGGCATCGCGCAGACCGGCACCGGCAAGACCGCCGCGTTCGTGCTGCCGTCGATCCAGCGTCTCGTCGCCGCCGACAAGCGCGTCCTGCCGACGCACTGCCGCATGCTTGTCCTCGCGCCGACGCGCGAACTCGCCAGCCAGATCGCCGATAGCGCGCGCGATTACGCGAAGTTCTCGAAGATGACCGTCGCGACGGTGTTCGGCGGGACCAGCATCAACAAGAACCGCCAGGACATGAGCCGCGGTGTCGACATCCTCGTCGCCACGCCGGGCCGTCTGCTCGACCTGATCGAGCAGCGGATGGTCAGCCTTGCGATGCTCGAGATCCTCGTGCTCGACGAAGCCGACCAGATGCTCGACCTCGGCTTCATCCATGCGCTGCGCAAGATCGTGAAGATGCTGCCGCGCGTGCGCCAGACGCTGTTCTTCTCGGCCACCATGCCGAACGCGATCCGCGAGCTCGCCGACCAGTTCCTTACCGATCCCGCGACCGTCAAGGTCGCGCCGGTGTCGAGCACGGCCGAACGCGTCGAGCAGTATGTGTACTTCGTCAACCAGGGCGAGAAGCAGGCGCTGCTCACCATGCTGCTGGCAGACGGCGCGATCGAGCGTTGCCTCGTCTTCACGCGGACCAAGCATGGCGCGGACCGCGTCGTGAAGCTGCTGGGCGCGAACGGCATTCCCGCCAACGCGATCCACGGCAACAAGAGCCAGCCGCAGCGTGAACGCGCGCTCGGCGAGTTCAAGACCGGCAAGGTCAAGGTCCTGGTCGCGACCGACATCGCGGCACGCGGGATCGACGTTTCGGGCGTCAGCCACGTCTTCAACTTCGAGCTGCCCAACGTGGCAGAACAGTACGTCCACCGCATCGGCCGTACCGCACGCGCCGGCGCATCGGGCATCGCGATCAGCTTCTGCGCCGATGACGAGCGGAGCTACCTGCGCGACATCGAGAAGCTGACGCGCGTCAAGCCCGACATGGTCAAGCTCCCCGAGGGCTTCATGGCCGAAGCCGCCCGCATCAAGGCAGCACGCCCGGCCGGGTCCGACGTCAGCGATCGTCCGCGCGACGAGAGCGGTCGTCACCGTGCGCCGCCGCGCGCAACGCATGCCGCGCGCCCGACCGGCGAGCGTCCTGCCGGCGGCAGCCGTCCGTATAGTGCAGGCGGCGCAGGTCGTCCGGCGGGTGGCGCAGGCCGTCCGGCAGGCGCTGGTCGTCCGGCCGGTGGTGGTCGTCCGGGTGGCAGCGGTCGTCCGGCGGGCGGTGGTCGCCCGGCTGGCGGCGGCGGCGGTGGCGGTGGGCGTCGTTCGCCCGCGGCTGGCTGAGGTTTCTCGGCCTGAAGGATTAGAAAGCGGTCGGTCCTCCCGAGGACCGGCCGCTTTTTCTTTGCGCCCTCGCCGCGATCACAGCATTTCGAGCGGGCGTGGTTTCCTGGGGCGCGGAAACGCCGCCTCCAGCCGCTCGAGCAACACCGGACAGAGCACGAGTTCGAGCGCGGCGTGATTGTCGCGCACGTGTGCAACCGACCCCGCCTTGGGAATCGCGATCATCGACGGATCGCGCAGCACCCACGCAAGCGCCACCTGCGCAGGCGTCGCATCGAATTCGGCGGCGATCGTCCGCAAGGTCGCGTTCCCGAGCAACCGCCCCTGTTCGACCGGGCTATACGCCATGGCCGGAATTTGATGGTCGGTCAGCCACGGTAGCAGGTCGAGCTCGGGTCCGCGCCGCGTCAGATTATAGAGGATCTGGTCGGTCGCGCACGCGGCACCGCCCGCTGCGTGCAGCTCGGCCATGTCGTCGGCATCGAGGTTGCTGACTCCCCACCGCGCGATCAGCCCCTCCGCGACCAGCTGCTCCATCGCCTCGACCGTCTCGGCCAGCGGCACCGGGCCACGCCAGTGAAGCAGGTAAAGATCGAGCTGTTCCACTCCGAGACGCGCAAGGCTCGCCTCGCACGCCGTGCGCAGCCGTGCGCGCGACGCATTTTGCGGCAGCGCCTTGCTGACGAGGAACACCTGGTCGCGCACGTCCGCGATCGCTTCGCCGACCAGCGTCTCGGACCGGCCATCGCCATACATTTCGGCGGTGTCGATCAGCGTCATCCCGCGCTCGATCCCCTCGCGCAGTGCCGCGATCTCGCCCGTGCGCGTCTCGGCTGAATCCCCCATGTTCCACGTGCCCTGCCCGAGCGCAGAGACCATCGTGCCATCGGGCAGTGCGACCGTCTTCATGCTCATGCGAAACCAACCACTGCGTGCGGCACATAGGGTTCCTCGAGCCGTGCGATCTCGTCCTCGGTCAGCCCGATCTCGAGTGCAGCAATCGCATCGTCGAGATGGCCGGGCTTGGACGCCCCGACGATCGGCGCGGTGACTTCAGGCTTGGCGAGCACCCAGGCGAGCGCGATCTGCGCGCGCGGCACGCCGCGTTCCCTGGCGATCTCGGCGACCCGCTCGACCACGCGGCGGTCCGCGTCGGCGGTGTGGCTGTAGAGCGTCGCGCCGAATTCGTCGGTCTCCGAGCGGTTGGTCGCTTCATCCCAGTCGCGCGTCAGGCGACCGCGCGCCAGCGGGCTCCACGGGATCACCCCGATCCCTTCCGCCTCGCACAGCGGCAGCATCTCGCGCTCCTCCTCGCGGTACAGCAGGTTGAGATAATCCTGCATCGTCGAGAAGCGCGTCCAGCCGTTCGCATCCGACACGTGCAGCATCGTCGCGAACTGCCACGCGTACATCGACGACGCGCCGATGTAGCGCGCCTTGCCCGCCTTCACGACGTCATGCAGCGCTTCGAGGGTTTCTTCGATCGGAACCTCGGAATCGAAGCGGTGGATCTGGTACAAATCGACGTAATCGGTGCCAAGACGGGTCAAACTTGCGTCGATCTCGGTCATGATCGCCTTGCGGCTGAGCCCCGAACCGTTCGGACCGGGGCGCATTCGGCCGTGCACCTTGGTCGCGATCACGACTTCCTCGCGCCGCGTCAAATCCTTGAGCGCGCGGCCCACGATCTCTTCTGACGTGCCGTCCGAATAGACGTTGGCGGTGTCGAAGAAATTGATCCCCGCCTCGACCGCCTTCTGCAGGATCGGGCGGCTGGTCGCTTCGTCGAGTGTCCAGGCGTGGTTGCCGCGATCGGGAATGCCGTAGGTCATGCACCCGAGGCACAGCCGCGAGACGTCTAGGCCGGTCATGCCGAGCTTGAGATAGTCCATCGCTTTTTCCTTCAGAATGAGACTGTTATTGGAGTATTTGAGACGCGGTACGCTGTAGTCTGTTTCCAACGCGCTTCCGTCCTCCCGCGAGAGCGGGAGCCTAGGGTCGCAAGCGCCAACCAGCGTCGTTCTGCGCAACCCTGGATTCCCGCCTTCGCGGGAAAACGGCTCAGAATAAGTTTTTCAACAGGCCGACGTTGGTCTTGCCCAACTCAATCACCGAGTCGCCGCGCCCGCTGAGGATCGCCTTCGCCATATACAGCGTGAAGCCCTTCATTTGCTCGAGCGTGATCTTGGGCGGCATCGACAGTTCGTCGCGTGCAGTGACCGCGTCGAGCAACGCGGGGCCGGGATGATCGAGCACCTCGCGCACGCCGCGCGCGAGATCGCCCGGGTCGGTGACGCGGACCGCGTACATCCCCATCGCGCGCGCCATCGCCGCGAAATCGGGGTTGTCGAGCGCGACGCCCGTTTCGACCAGCCCCGCCGCCTTCATCTCCATCTCGACGAACCCGAGCGTCCCGTTGTTGAAGACGACGATCTTGACCGGCAACCCGAGCTGGCGAACCGTCAGCAACTCGCCCATCAACATCGCGAGGCCCCCGTCGCCCGACAGCGACACGACCTGCCGCCCCGGCGATGCCGCCTGCGCGCCGATCGCCTGCGGAAGGGCGTTCGCCATCGACCCGTGGTTCCACGATCCGATCAGCCGGCGGCGCCCGTTCATCTTGAGATAGCGCGCCGCCCACACCGTCGGCGTACCGACATCGGCAGTGAACACCGCATTCTCGGTTGCCATCTCGCTCACCAGCCGCGCGACATGCTGCGGGTGGAGAATCCCGCTGCCGGGCTTGCCATCCGCCAGCTCGTCGAGATCCTCACGGGCTTTTATATAGCTTTTCAATGACTTGTCGAGAAAGTCCCGATCGCGCCCATTGCGCAGCTGTGGCAGCACGGCCTCGATCGTCGCGGCAACATCGCCAACCAGCCCCAGATCGATCGCGGTCCGCCGCCCGAGGTTCTCGGGCCGAAGGTCGATCTGTGCAACCTTCGCTTCGTTCGGCAGGAACTGGCGATAGGGGAAATCGGTGCCGAGCATCAGCAGCGTGTCGCACGCCATCATCGCATCATAGCCCGAGGCAAAGCCGATCAGCCCGGTCATCCCGACGTCATAGGGGTTGTCGTATTCGACCCATTCCTTGCCCCCGAGCGCATGGACCACCGGCGCCTGCAACGCAGCAGCCAGCCGGATCAGCTGCGGATGCGCGTCGCGGCAGCCCCGCCCGGCAAGGATCGTGACCTTGCCCGCGTCATTGAGCAGCCCCGCCAGCTTCGCGATCTCGCCCGCAGTGGGCGTAATGACGGGGGCGACCGGCAGCAACGCATCCGCCGATCGCGCGAGCGTCCCCGTCGTCGTGCGCAAAGCAACGTCGCCCGGAATCGCAACGACCGAAACCCCGCGATGCCCTACCGCCGCGCGGATCGCGGTGTCGAGCGTGCGTGGCATCTGGTCCGCGTCGCTGATCGTCTCGCAATAGACGCTGCACTCGCGGAACAACGCCTCGGGCCGCGTCTCCTGGAAGTAATTCGAGCCGATCTCCCCACTCGGCACCTGCGCCGCGATCGCGAGAACGGGCACGCGCGTTCGGTTGCAGTCATACAGCCCGTTGATCAGGTGCATATTCCCCGGCCCGCACGATCCCGCACACGCCGCGAGCTTGCCCGTCAGTTGTGCCTCGGCGCCGGCGGCGAACGCCGCGGCTTCCTCGTTGCGGACGTGGATCCATTCGATCTTGCCCTGCGCACGGATCGCCTCGGTCAGCCCGTTGAGGCTGTCGCCGACCACGCCGTAGATCCGTTCGACCCCCGCAAGATGGAGCGTCTGGGCGAACAAATCTGCGATCGTGGTCTTCGACATCGGGTTTCTCCTGGGGAGGGAGGGCAGGGGTTACTTCTTGGCGTGGTCCGCGAGCCACTGGTCCGGGTCCTTGTCGACCGGCTTGACCCCGGTGATGTGCGCCGCGCTGAACGCCGCGAACTTGACCGCGAGATCATGCCGCTCCTCGAGCGTCGCATGCTCGCGGAAATCAGTCAGCCCCTGGCGTTCTTCCTCGGCGAGGTGGTCACCGTTTTCCTCGTTCGCCTTGCCGATCGCTTCGAACCAGGCGTCCGACCCGACTTCTTCCTTGTTGACCGCGCTCGACGCGTCGCGGATCGCGTTGTGATCCTCGATCGCATCTTCGGTTTCCTCTTCGGCGCTGTCCGCGTCATTGCCGCCGGTGCCGATCTGCATCAGCCGCGGATAGAAGAAGCGTTCCTCGGCTTCGGCATGCGTATCGAGCAGCGCGTTGAGCCGCCCCCAGATGGCGCTGAGCGAGTCGACGTCCTTGCGGTCGATCTGCTCGATCTGCGCGAACAGTTTGCGGATCTGGTGATGGTCGTCGAGGATCAGGTCGGTGATGTCCATGAAGCAACTCCTTGATGGCGATGTCGCGCAGGTTTGACGGTGGGAAGAATGCCGATCGTGCAGTGCACGGGGTCGAGCGCTCAAACACGCGAGCCAGCCATCCGGTCCCAAGGTGCAACCGAAATTCGCGGCGGGCCGCCGGGCTGACGGGGGCGAAGCGAAATTCTTGACTCATCCCCGCCGGTTTCGCGTAAGGGCGCGACATGGATCGCTTCTCCCGTCCGCGTCCGGCTGTGCGCCGTTCATGACTGACCCTGGCACCGAGTCGCTTCGCCCCGGCGACACGTGCTGGCGGATCGAGCAGGCGACCGCCGCGGCGGTCATCGTCGATGCGGACGATTATTTCCGCCACGCGCGCTCGGCGATGCTCAAGGCGCGCAAGCGGATCATGCTGATTGGCTGGGATTTCGACGCACGGATCAAGCTAGGGACCAGCGACGAGGCGCGGGATGCGCCGTCACGGGTCGGGGATTTCATCCTCTGGCTGGTGGACAATAATCCCGAGCTCGAGGTGTTCCTGCTGCGCTGGGATCTCGGCGCGATGAAGACGCTGTTCCGCGGGCGGACCTTGTTCACGGTGATCAAATGGATGCGCCACCCGCGGATCCACACCAAGCTCGACGCCAAGCATCCGCCCGCCGCATCGCATCATCAGAAGATCGTGGTGATCGATGATTGCTTCGCTTTCTGTGGCGGGATCGACATGACCGGCGATCGCTGGGACACCCGCGAACACCGCGATGACGAACCCGGCCGGCGCCAGCCCAATGGCAAGCCGTACAAGCCGTGGCACGATGCCACCACCGCGCTGACCGGCCCGGTCGCGGCGGCGCTCGGCGATCACGCCCGGATGCGGTGGGAGCGGGCAGGTGGCCACCCGATCGAGCGCGTACGCGGGGGCAGCGATTGTTGGCCGGACGCGCTCGAGCGCCACTTCGGCGAGGTAACCGTCGCGATTGCGCGCAGTGCACCCGAAATGCCCGATTGCGAGCCGGTGATCGAGATCGAACGCCTGTACCTCGAGCAGATCGCCAGCGCGAAACGGTCGATCTACGCCGAGAGCCAGTATTTCGCGTCGCGCAAGATTGCCGAGGCGATCGCCAAGCGGCTCGACGAACCCGATGGTCCGGAGATCGTGCTGATCAATCCCGTGTCCGCGCAAGGCTGGCTCGAACCGCTCGCGATGGATACCGCACGGGCGCGGCTCTACGAGACGCTGCGCCGACGGGATCCGAACCACCGGTTCCGTATCTACCACGCGCATACCGCGGGGGGGGAAGCGATCTACGTCCATGCCAAGATCATGATCGTCGACGATGTCAGCCTGCGGGTGGGGTCGTCGAACATGAACAACCGCTCGATGCGGCTCGACACCGAATGCGACGTGACGATCTCGACCGCCAGCCCCGGGAACGAGCAATACGGCCCGGTCATCACCGGTATTCGTGACGGGCTGCTCGCGGAACATCTGGGGTGTGCCGTGGAACAGGTCCGGGAGAAGCTTGCCGAGACGGGGTCGCTGATCGATACGATCGAGGCGCTGCGGGGGCAGGGCAAGACACTCCGCCCGTATGAGACGCCCGATCTGACGGTCGTCGAGGCATGGCTTGCCGATAACGAGGTGCTCGATGCCGAAGGGCCGGGTGCCGCATTGGAAGGCATTGCCAAGGGCGGATTGCTCCGACGCTTGCGGCGCCGCCGGCGCTGACCGCGGTACTGCCCTCCGTACTTTTCCCGATTCTCCGTCTCTGCCGCGCGCCGTAGCATTCATGGCAATGCTGACACGGGAGACGGTCGATGAAGAATATTCTGGTGCTTGTTCACGACGATGACGGCCAGGAAGCGCGGCTGCAGGTCGCGTTCGATATCGTCCGCGCGGTACGCGGGCATCTTACCTGCGTCGATGTCGTCACCGTCCCCGTGTTCGTCGGGGAGTATATGGGGGTAGGCGGCGACGCATTACTGCTCGAAGACGAGAAGGCGCGTGAATCACGCAATGCCGTCGCGCTCAAGGCGCGGCTTGAGCATGAAGATGTGCCTTACGACTGGGTCGATGCGACCGGCGACCCGGCGACGTGCATCCGCGCGGCGGCGAAACTTGCCGATCTGATCGTGGTCAACCGTCGTCTCGACGGAAGCTGGTATCCCGACATGAGCGAGATCACGGGTGAACTGGTCGCCAAGGGACGGCGGCCCGTCATGGCTGTTCCCCAGGGTGCATCCCGTCTGGACCTGAGCGGTAACGTGGTGATCGCGTGGGACGGGTCCGACCCGGCGGAAGCGGCGATGCGTGCCGCGCTGCCGCTGCTTGCGTTCGCCGCATCGGTCACGTTGCTCCAGGTCGATGACGGCTCGGTCAAGACCCCTGCCGTGGAGGCTGCGCGCTATCTTTCGCGCCACGGGATCGAAGCGAGCGTCCAGATCGAGGATGGTCGTGGCCGCAAGGTGACCGACATCGTGCGCACCGTGCTCGCCAGCCGTACGGCGAGTTACCTCGTCATGGGCGGGTTTGATCATCCACGCTGGGTCGAATCGATGTTCGGCGGTACGACCGACACGATGATCGACCACAGCCCCGTCCCGGTGTTACTGGCGCATTGATCTGGCGGATGTCTCCCCGCCCTGCTGACACGGGCAGGGGAGGCGGCCACAACGCCCGTAAGACGCTTTTGCCGCATGATTGAAAGAAAAGTGCAAAAAAGCGTTTGACCGAATCAGGGACCCCGCCTAGAGGGGTGTCACCGCAGCGACGGACCGAACGGTTCGCTTCTGCAGTCACCAGATCCTCGGCGCTCGGTTCGCCCTTTGAAAGAAGGGTGTGACAAGGTGTCGGT
>NZ_JBEPST010000012.1:0-38638 GCF_040549155.1 Sphingomonas sp. PvP056 | reverse complement strand
CCGCCCCCCGCGGGGGGGGGTTGTTTTGGGGGGGGGGGGCGCCCCCCTCTTTATCTTTTTTCCCCCCCCCACCCCACCCCCCCCCCCCCCCCCCCCCCCCCCCCGGGGGGGGGGGGGGGGGGGGGGGCCCCCCAGTCCAGATTACAAACGTTGGTTTTGCTGAACTGCCCCACCCCAACCCCTCCCCTGAAGGGGAGGGGCTAACGAAGAAGACTCAGCCCTCTGCGGTATCGCCGCCGTCACCCGGCCGCTCAAACCACGCCTCGACCTCGCCCGAAAGCTTGAGCGTCAACGGCTGCCCGTGACGGTCGACCTTCTTGCCCAGTGCAACGCGGATCCACCCCTCGGAGCGGCAATATTCCTCGACGTCGGTGCGCTCGGCACCCTTGAAGCGGATGCCGATCCCGCGGGCCAGCTTGTCCTCGTCGAAGAACGGGCTGCGCGGGTTGGAGGAGAGGCGGTCGGGGGGGAGATCGGTGTCGGTCATGATGCTCGCGCTCATGACGCAAAACGCAACAATAGGCCAGACACGAAAACGGCGCGGACCGAGGTCCGCGCCGCCGTGTTGCCGGTCAGGCGTCCGTCACGATCAATCGCAGACGCGGACCCGGACATAATCGTCGTAATAGCGGTCATAACGCCGCTCGATCCAGCACCGGCCCCAGTCGCGCTGCGACCGATAGGCGTAATAGCCGTCGTTGGGGTAATAGCCGTGGCTACGGTAATAGCCGTCATCGTAATAGGGCTGATAGCCGCGCTGACGATAATAGTCGTCGCGGTACCGGTCGTTGCGGTTGGACGTCAGCGCCGCGCCGAGTGCGAGGCCGGCAATCCCGGCCACGACCGCGGTGCCCGCGCCATTGTTATAGCCACGATAGCCACCGCGATACCCGCCGCCATATCCGCCGTGCCAGCCACCGCCACGCCAACGCTGCGCATCCGCCGGGGCCGATACCGTCAGCGCAGTTGCTGCCAACGCGAGGCCGAGACCGGCTTTCTTCATCAAGCTGTTCATGTCCAATCTCCTCAATCCTGCAGGCCCTGTTGTTCGTCGAACGCATGGAGGGCTAGCGTGTTGCAGGATATGCGCTTGCCCGTCTGAACTGGCCCGGAATATGCCGTTTAGCGCGCATTCAGTTTGGACCCTGGCCAAAGGCGATACCTTTCACCCTTTCATGCTCCCACGCGGGCGGGAGCGCAGGAGTCGAACCAGCGGAGCCTCTGGGCGACCCCCGGCGTTTCCGATACAGTCGTGCGCGAAACGGAGTCCCGGATGTTCGTCGATTTCCAGAATGGCTGGCCGCCACCCGAGCCGTGGGAGCCAAAGCCCAAGCCCCCGCGCATGACCAAACGCGCCGAAACGCTCACCACCTGGATCATCGGCTTCAATCTCGCGATGCTGGTGATCGGCCCGCTTGCCGGCGTGACATTATTCGATGCGCTGCGCGTGCTTTGGGGCAAATGAACCACCGATCACCCCGGGGCCTACCCCGGGGTGTCAGTGAAGCTTCGGACTTTACCCCTCAGAACCCGAACGACAGCCGTGCATAGCCGAACTGCCCCGGCAGATCATACGTCGTCGGGTCGAAGTTCGCGCTCTGGCAGGTGAAGCACTGCGGCGGTGCCTTGTTGAAGACGTTGTTGACCCCGACCGTCAGGCGCCAGCGATTGTCCATCAACGCCGGCGACACGTAGACCTGCACGTCGCCGTAGAAGGTCGCACCCATCGTGTGGATGCCGTCACGCTCGTCGACCTTGCTGATGTAGCGTCCGGTGAACGACGCGCCATAGCCCAGCGTCGACCAGTCGAGCGTCGCGTTGAACTTGAAGCGCGGGTAGGCCTGATCCGGGCTGCCGCGCTCGGTTCCGGCATATTCCTGGACCGGTGCGGCAAGATCGGCGGGCGGCAGGATGTTGTACTTGAGCAGATAGGCAGCGTTGACGGTCAGGCCGACGGTCCCGCCCTGTACGTCCTTCGATCGGAACAGGAACGTCCCGTCGAGCCCTTCGGTCTCGATCCCGTTGAGGTTGAGCAACCGTCCGTTGATCCCCCCGACCTGGCCCGAAGGCGTCCGGCGAACCGCGGCGCAGCTGACCGGATCGGCGTTGAACGCGCAGCGCGTCAGCGTCAGCGTCGCCGGCACTGAATCGATCGCGTTCTTCAGGTCGATCTTGTAGTAATTGACCTCGAGGCTGAGCGCGCGCGCGAACCCGCGTGCCCAGGACGGGCTGTAGACCCCGCCCGCGGTCCAGGTCTTGGAGGTTTCGGGGCGCAACGCGGTGTTGCCTTGCGAGAACACGCCAAGCTGCCCGCCGGTCGGTTCGGCATAGCTGCCGTTCGCAGGAACGCCGTTGGCGATGCAGTTCGCGCGGACGGTCGGGTTGGTCTGGAACGATCCCCCCGCCGCGCTGGTGCACGGATCGTCGATCGTCGCATCGAAGCGCGAGGGACCTGCATAGAGTTCCCCGATGCTCGGCGCGCGCAGGCTTTCCGCGAACCCGCCGCGCAGCAGCACGTCGGCAACCGGCTTCCACAGCCCCGAGGCAGTGAACGTCGTGTTGCTCCCGAACGACGAATAGTTCGAATGCCGGACCGCGCCGTCGACTTCGAGGCGGTCGAAGAACGGCACGTCCTTCAGGATCGGCACGCGCAACTCGCCGTAGATTTCATCGACGTTGAACCCGCCCGCAGCCGGGCTGGTCGGGACGTCCGCACCAAGCCCCGCGACGATGATCGGGTCGGGATCGTAGCTCGCATATTGGTCGCGATGTTCGTAGCCGAACGCCACGCCGACCGCACCCGCGGGCAGATCGAACAGTTCACCCGAAACGTTGGCGGTGAAGTCCCACAATTGCTGCAGGCTCTTGTCGCGCTGATCGAACGTCACGTAGCGCAGCATTTCCGGGGTCACCGACCCCGCCCCGCCGATCGTCGCACCGCCGAAGATGTTGAACGGCACGCACGCCCCCGTGCAATTGGCGACCGGCCCGAGGGCGCGCGCCAGGTTCGCCGCATTGACGTTGCCGGTGAACAATTGATGCGCGTCGTTGAGGCCATAGACGCCGTTGACGTCCCAATACCATTTGTGATCGCCGACATGGAACGACCCGTCGAACCCGGCAGTCGCCGAGAAGGTATCGACATCCTGCGTGAACACGCGCTGCCCGCCTTCGACGAAGCGGCGGCGGATCGTCGAGTAATTGGCGGGCGTCCCGTCGGCCCCCGACGACAGCGTCACGCCGAACGGATTGTACGGGTTGGTCGCATCGATCGAGATCGTGTCGAGCAGATTGCCGTTGCCCGCATCCGGCCCGACGAACAGCGGCAGGAACGCCGCCTGTGTCTGCGAGTGACGATGCGTGTAGATCAGCTTGGTGCGGAAATTGACGTTGTCCGACAGCGCCTGCTTGAAATTGAGGAACGCGCCATAGCGTTCGGACGGCGTCAGCAGATAATTGAACGGTGCGAAGTTCCAGCTGTCGGTCGCGGAGGAATAGTTCTTGAAATCAGTCGGGAACACGCTGTTGCGACCGATGACGGGCGCGCGGAGCGTATAGCTGCCGCCCAGCACGTCATAGCGTCCGCTCGGCGTTGCGCTCGAGCAGCCCCCTGCGGCGCAGCTCGTGCCCCCCGGCGTCGGCCATTGCGAGATCGCACGGTCCGCCGTGCTCACGCCGCCCTGCCGCGTGTAATTGCCGCCGAACACCACCGACGTGCCGCTGGCCTTGTTCTGGATGCCGTAGCTCGCCTCGTAATTCTGCGTGTGACCGTCGCCCTGGCGGTAGGTGCCATATTGCGCGGAGGCCTTGAGCCCGACCTGCGATTGCTTGGTGATGATGTTGACGACGCCGGCGACCGCGTCCGACCCGTAGAGCGGGGATGCGCCCGACTGGAGCACTTCGATCCGCTCGATCATGTTGGTCGGCAGCGTGTTGAGATCGACCGATGCGGGTATCCCACCCGCTGCCGATCCGTTGACGAAGCGCAAGCCGTCAACCAGCACCAGCGTGCGCTTGGCGGCGAGATAGCGCAGGTCGATTTCCGCCGACCCCGAACTGACGCCCGTACCGTCGGGCGGCCCGCCGACGTTACCCGCATTGTTGACCTTGGTGTTGAGACCGCCCGCAGCGCTCGGCAGCCGCTGGAGCACGTCGGCGACCGAGGTCAGCCCGGTCCGCGCGATCGAGGTCTGGTCGACCGTGACGACCGGCTTGTCGGAATCGAGCGGGCTGCGGCGGATGCGCGATCCGGTCACGACGATGTCGACATCGCCCGATGCGGACTCCTCCGGCGTGGCGACCTGCGCCTCCACCGGTACCGCTGCCAATAGCGCAACGAGCACCGAAGCACTCGTTCCCCACATCCTGTTCAATCCGGTTTTGCGCACGATGATTGTTTCCCCCTTTGATGCGTCCGAGACATCATTCCCTCGTCTCGTATACGATTTTGCAACTATGTTTCGTAACGTGACAAGCGGAGATCGCATTGCGCTGCAACATTTCCGAAACACCTGTGCCCAAAAGGATACAGTCGACGGATAATCCAATCATCCAAAAGGATGGTGCCGAATCGGAAGTTATGTTAACTTACGTCACTTATGAGAATCTTAGGGGGAGGACTGAGCGAACGGAGTGTTTCGATGCGTATCCATGACGAAGTCGCTCGGCTCGATGCCCTGCGAGCGCTGAACCTGCTAGACACGCCGATCAGCGAGAGCTTCGACCGCATCACGCGGATGGCGGCGCAGATCTTCGGACTGCCGATCGCAGCGATCTCGCTCACCGATACCGATCGCCAATGGTTCAAGTCGCGCGTCGGCGTCGATCACCAGTCGATCCCGCGCGCCGGCGCCCCTTGCGCGGCGGTCGCCGAAACCGCCAGCGCGGTCGTCATCTCCGATCTGGTCGCCGACCCCGAGTATATCGACACCCCGCTCTTCCATCAGGGCATCCGCTTCTACGCCGGCGCACCGCTGGTGACGAGCGACGGATATGGCCTCGGCGCGCTCTGCGTGCTCGGCACCGAGCCGCGCGACACGACCCCCGAGGAAGTCGCCGCGCTCACTGATCTCGCGGCGATGGTGATGGCGCAGATCGAGCTGCAACATGCGTTCGGCCGGATCGACCCGATCAGCAACCTCCCCAACCGCACGCAATTCCTCGAGGATCTCGACGATCTCGCGCGCGAACATCCGGGCGAGCTGCGCTTTGCGGTGCTGGTCGATATCGCGCGGTCCGAACAGGTGGGGAGCCTGATCCGCGTGATGGGCACCACCTCGTTCGACGAATTCATCCGCTCGGCCGGGCAGACGATCACCGATTTCATCGGGCCGGACCGTCAGGCCTATCACGTCGGCGAAACCCAGTTCGCATTGCTGTCGGACGCGGGCTATTCGCTCGACAGCTACAAGACGACGCTCGCCGCCGGGATGCGCGCGACGACGCGCGGGTCGACGCTGCGCTACGTGACGACGCCGATCGCGGGGGTGGTGCCGTTCCGCCTCGGCCAGATGCGGTCGCGCGACGTGCTGCGGGCAGCGCATAGCGCGGCGCAGGATGCACGCGGCAGCGACGGTGCGATCGGCATCTATTCCGCCGCGATGGATCGCCCGCACCTGCGCAATTTCGACCTGCTGCGCGCCTTTGGCGAGGCGCTCGAACAGCCCGGGCAGCTTCGCCTCGCCTATCAGCCGCGGATCGATCTCGTCACGGGCCGGTGCGTCGCGGCCGAGGCACTGTTGCGCTGGGAGCATCCCGAGCTCGGCAGCGTGTCCCCCGGCGAATTCATGCCGGTGATCGAAAACACCCCGCTCGCGCGCGACACCACCGCTTTGGTGTTCGATACCGCGCTCGCGCAGATCCGCGAATGGCACCTGTCCGGGCTGCGCATTCCGATCGCGATCAACATCTCAGCGGCGAACCTCGAGGAGGAGGATTTCGCGATTAACCTCGAGCTGGCGCTGCTCAAGCATCACGTCCCTGCGCAGATGGTCGAGCTCGAACTCACCGAAAGCGCGGTGATGGAGGACAGCGGGCGGGCGATCGACCGGCTGGAGGCGATCCGCGCGCTCGGTGTCCGCATCGCGATCGACGATTTCGGGACCGGCCACAGCAGCCTGTCCTACCTCCAGCGGCTTCCCGTGCAGATCGTCAAGATCGACCAGTCGTTCATCCGCGGCATGGCGGCCGGTGACGAGCGCGACCGCATCCTGGTGCGCACGATGATCACGCTGGCGCATCAGCTTGGGCTACGCGTGGTCGCCGAAGGGGTCGAGAGCGCCGCGGTCGACGCAGCCCTCGTCGCGCTCGGCTGCGAGGAAGCGCAGGGCTTCTTCTACGCGCGCCCGCTGGACGCGTCGGCCTTTGCGGGCTGGTACGACCGGTTCAACACCGGCCACCCGACGATCGCACCGGCGGCCCCGCGCGCGGTCGCCTGACCGCCAACGGCTGCCCCGGGCACCGCCCCTGGCCGCTGATTCCCGGCCCCGTCCGGCGCGATCGTCGTCGCGAACCCTGACACGGCGCCGGCTCGCCGACCTCGCGCGGACCGAACGCGGCAGGATCGGACAGGCGACTCACCCGGCCGAGTCTTCCGGCGGCACCGCCCCCGGCAGTTCGGGCAGCTCCACCCCCGCACAGGACCACGGCAGTTCGTGCAGGAAACGCGGGTCCATCCCCACGTCCGATCCCAGTTCGTCCTCGTAACAGCGCGCATCGCCGAACGCGTCCGCGGGATTGTCCGCATGGCTCGGCTCGAACTGCCCCCAATGCTGCTCATCGCGCCACCCGACCTTGACCAGCCCCGGCCGTCCGTCGTCGAGCGCCTGCGCGATCGCATCGTCCCCGCCGGCCTTGAGCCGCGCATCGCCCTCGCGCCGCCGCGCCGCACAGGCCTCGACCGCTTCCGCGATCGCCGCGGTGGCAGTCGCGTCGAGCGTCACCCCGCCGAAGTCGCGGAGCGCCGCCGCCAGCGCATCCTGCCGCTCGGCGCGCTCGGTCGCGCCGGGGTCGTGCGGATCGCCTGCATCGCTCTCCACCGCCGTTACGACGTGTCCGCGCTGATCCTGTCCCCGTCCACTCCGCGCGCGCCCGCGCGTTACCGTCCGCACCGTGGCGGAGGCCTGCGCGACGGCACCAGCCCCTTCCGCAGCCCCTTCCCCGGCGCGCGCGCCTGCCCCCACGCCCGCCCCCGCCATCGCGGCGGCGCTGTAATACGCGATGGTGGTGCGCCGCCCCTCGGCGTCATGGCCATAATGGCGCAGGCAGAACATCAGCAGCGCGTCATTGGTCTTGCGGCGATAGCCCATCAGCCGCCCGCCGACGAACACCGGCACCTGATACCCCTCGATCGCGCGTTCGAACGCAATGTCCTTCAGCCGCTGCAACCCGAAATCCAGAGCAGCATCCCACGCCCGCCGGAATTCTTCCGCGCCGGGCGCGCGGCGCAGCGTGTAGCAATTGGCCTGTGCCATGTTGACCATCGCGGCGGCGCGGCTGACGCAACCGGTATCGGCAAGCGCCTCGATGAACGCCTTCTGCCGCTCGGGCGTCCAGCCATCATGCCGGTATTTGCGCGGCACGGGCGCGAAATCGGGAAGATCCGGCCGATCGCTGCGCGCGACGGGGGTGCGGTTCTGCATGGCGCTGCCTCCTGTTGGGGTGGTGGCGTGCAGGGGTGGCAGGATTGGGGTGTGTAGGACAGGGGTTTGTGCTGGGTTTGTTTAGTACAGATCTTCTTATTTAAGAAAATTTTAGTTGGATTCTCTCGTCAAGTCTTCAAACTTCACCGTCTTGCCAAATTCAGGGTGGGTTGGGAACGTCGTCCGAGTTGACGCAGCAGTGGGAGCTTTCTCAAGCGTCTTCCTCCGCGCTTCCTCAGTAGCAATTTTATGCCTCACATCTAGCGAGCGTCTAAGTATGGCAGGTATCATCCCGATTCGCATAATAGTAAGCATCGATGCACCGATAATCAGAGACTGCCCTATTCGAGGCAGTATCTCCGTTGTTAGATAAGGTACGTAGGTCAGGATCATTGGTGGTGTTGTTGCCAGACTAACAAGTCCAGCAACGACTATTCCTACACAGCCAAAAAGGAAAAACAGCGCATCCATTGCCGCCTGCAACTCTCGTCGCAGATCGTCGACCGCTTTCACAGATCGTCCGCTTGAGGTCATACTGTTTACAAGTAACGAGATTGTCGGGAGGATACTCGCTGAAACCAGACCCAAAAATGTTACCAGCATGCGACCGCTATCGCCTGACAATGTGCCCGGCGTAAGCAGCGCACCCGCAACGAAGGCAGCCACTGAGGCAACAGTATCTATCCGTCGAAGTTGCAATCGATCTTTCCTGCTGCCGACCACTCGCGCAACGCGTTCACAATCTGTTCCATAGCATCAGCCGGGTCCAAAAGCGAGCCGTGAGTGTTTACGGCCCGTTGGGTCGAGAGCTTTACGATGCCGCCTTTTTCGCTTCCCTGTCCTTTAAGGCCCAAGTCGGCCGGATCTATATTTCGTAGAGCCTCGTTGATCGTGGCCCTCGAAATCGGCTTTTTCCGACTACGCTGTTTAATCAAGACACGGAAAAAGCCCTCGATCCATCCATCATCGGGGACTTCGGCCCGAAGGCTATCGATCGCGGCAGCGTCCCACCCAAGGGTTGCCAGGACATCGAAGACAGTCGCCCCTTCTTCTCGTGCTCGCGCAACTTCATTTTCTACGATTTGCGCGGCTCGCTGAGCGCCACCAGGACGTGTACCGTCCGCCCCCGCATTTGGAACCGCCGCGACGGTGATCTCACTAGACTCACTCAACTCCTTGCCGTCGCCCGCGGTGAATTTTCCGTTGAGAATGATTGCCTGGCCAGCTTCAAACTCACCCGACTTCTGCAACAGTGCCGTCAGATATCGCTCGAGAGTACGCCCACGCACCTGCTGACCTTCAATTAGACCAACATGATTTCCGGCCACCGCAAAATACAGCGTACCCTTTAATACCCGTGCCATATCGCCGATATTGAGGTTTTGAAGTACGAACTCCGCCGTGTCTTCCTCCAGCGATTGCATGACTGCTTGAACGTCAGACCCCTCTTGCAGATGGATTAATTGTCCAGTGAACACTGGGCCATCCCAACTAGCCGGGTCCGATAGTTTATTTAGGATTACGAAACTCTGGTCCTGATCAATATCTATGACGCGCAATTTCGCATTGCGGTCCCATTGCCGCCGACGAAGTACGTCGACGACTACGCTTTGGAGGTTGATGCCGTCAAACAGGCCTTCTGTTTTAAGCTGCCGATATTGGATCGTAGAAATCTTAGACACGCATCCTCCTGCTTTTGCACGAGAAGGCCACACTAAATGACTTGAGTCGAGTGAAGATCGTCGAAAAAGTCGTCGACGGCATCTTGAACAAATACGGCAGACTGAAAGTAGCAACCGTGTAGCTGCGCTACAACCACTCATAAGATGAACGAAAAAGGGCCGAGCGCTTTCACACCCGGCCTTCCTCCTAGCCCCAAAAGAACCGCGACCTCTAGCTGCTCTGCTTCGCCCGCGAAGCGCGCTTGCACTCGTTGGCATCGACGAAGCGCTTGCGCAGCCGGATCGACTTGGGCGTCACTTCGACCATTTCGTCATCGTCGATGTAGGCGATCGCCTGCTCCAGCATCTCGTGCTTCGGCGGGGTCAGGTGGATCTGTCTGCCCTCGCCGCCGCTTGGGCGGCATCACGGCTCACCACAACCGCACCACCCCATAGCGATCAAATTTCGCCTCAGTCGACACCAGCGCCACGCGCTCCACCAAGGATTGCGCCATGAGGATCCGGTCAAAGGGGTCGCGGTGCGCCATGTCGAGCTTGCCCGCCGCAATCATGTGCTTCTGCGTGATCGGCAACCACTCGACGTTCAGCGGCAGGAGTTCGCCTTCGAAATCGGCAGCAAGCGCCGTCGCTTCGGGCAACTTCCCGAGCGTATGCTTCAAGCACACTTCATAAGCTGTTACCGGGCTGACCAGCAGTTTGTTCGCGGCATCCCCGATCAGGGCCGCTGCGCGCCGCGAAAGGCGGGGACTGTCGACAAGTGCCCACAGCAACGCGTGGGTATCGAGCAACAGCCTCAAAGCGGCTGGTCGATCCTCATACCAAGGCCGAGATACTCTTCGGGCAAAGGGGCAAGCGCCTCGTCCCCGACGTCGCCCATCCGCCCCTTCATCGCCCCAAGCAGCGGCTTTTTAGGCGGATAGAAGATAACCTCAGACCGCTGCAAGCGGACGACCGGTTTGGCATTACGTTGAATAACGACCTGCTTGCCCGCCAGCATCCGCTGAAGCAGGCGGGAGAGATGCGTCTTGGCATTGCGAATGCTGACGATCGGCATGTGTTCGGTTTACACGAAAAGGCCGCACCCGGCAACGCAAGCGCCGGACACGGCCCATCGTGTCGAAGCCACGCCGTCGGGCCTCGCTTCGGGCGAGGCCTACCGGGCGGGTCGCAGGGGGCGCGCCGCAGCTACGCTGCTGCGGCGCGCTACCCGCCTCAGCTCGTCAGCTTCGCTCGCGACGCGCGCTTGCGCTCGTTCGCATCCAGGAAGCGCTTGCGCAGACGGATCGACTTCGGCGTCACTTCGACCATCTCGTCGTCGTCGATGTATGCGATCGCCTGCTCCAGCGTCGCGCGCTTCGGCGGGGTCAGGCGGACCTGGTCGTCCTTGCCGCCGCTCGCGCGGAAGTTGGTCAGCGCCTTGGTCTTCATCGGGTTGACCTCGAGGTCATCCGGCTTGGCGTTCTCGCCGACGATCATGCCCTCGTACAGCGCCTCGCCGTGGCCGACGAACAGGATGCCGCGCTCTTCGAGCGGACCCAGTGCGTAGTTATTGGCTTCGCCCGAACCGTTCGAAATGAGCACGCCGTTCTTGCGGCCCTCGATGTTGCCCTTGAACGGGCCATAACGCTCGAACAGGCGGTTCATGATGCCGGTGCCGCGCGTATCCGACAGGAACTCGCCGTGATAGCCGATCATCCCGCGCGACGGGGCGGAGAAGGTGATGCGCGTCTTGCCGCCGGTCGAGGGCCGCATGTCGGTCATCTCGGCCTTGCGCAGGTTCATCTTCTCGACGACCGTGCCCGAATATTCCTCGTCGACGTCGATGATGACGGTCTCGTACGGCTCGGTCTTCTTGCCGTCCTCGTCCTCGTTGAACAGCACGCGCGGGCGGCTGATGCCGAGCTCGAAGCCCTCGCGGCGCATCGTCTCGATCAGCACGCCGAGCTGAAGCTCGCCGCGCCCGGCAACTTCGAAGCTGTCCTTGTCGGAAGCCTCGGTCACCTTGACCGCAACGTTGCTCTCGGCTTCGCGGAACAGACGCTCGCGGATCATGCGGCTGGTCACCTTGCTGCCTTCACGGCCCGCCATCGGCGAATCGTTGACCGCAAAGCGCATCGACAGCGTGGGCGGATCGATCGGCTGCGCGTGGAGCGGCTCGGTCACGCTGGTGTCGGCGATCGTGTCGGCAACCGTTGCCACCGAAAGACCGGCGAGGCTGATGATGTCGCCGGCCTTGGCTTCGTCGACCGGCACGCGGTCGAGCCCGCGGAACGACATGATCTTGGAGGCGCGGCCGGTCTCGATGATCTTCCCGTCGTTGTCGAGCGCGTGGATCGGCTGGTTGACCTTGACCACGCCCGAGTTGACGCGACCGGTCAAAATACGACCCAAAAAGGGGTCACGATCGAGCAAAGTGACTAGAAACGTGAACGGAACGCCTGCAACTTCGACCTTGGGCGGGGGCACATGCGCTACAATCGTCTCGAACATCGGGATCAGCGTGCCTTCGCGCGCGTCCATGTCGGTCGAGGCATAGCCGTTGCGGCCCGAGGCGTAGAGCACGGGGAAATCAAGCTGTTCGTCGTTCGCATCGAGGCTGACGAACAGGTCGAACACTTCGTCGAGCACTTCCTGGATGCGCGCGTCGTTACGATCGACCTTGTTGACGACGACGATCGGTTTCAGGCCGAGGGCCAATGCCTTGCCGGTGACGAACTTGGTCTGCGGCATCGCGCCTTCCGACGAATCGACCAGCAGGACGACGCCGTCGACCATGCTGAGGATGCGCTCGACTTCGCCGCCGAAATCGGCGTGGCCGGGCGTGTCGACGATGTTGATGCGGATGCTTTCGCTCTCACCGGGCGGAGTCCAGTCGACCGAGGTCGGCTTGGCGAGAATGGTGATGCCACGCTCTTTTTCCAAGTCATTGGAATCCATGGCTCTTTCTTCGATCCGCTGGTTGTCGCGGAAGGTGCCGGATTGGCGGAAGAGCTGGTCGACCAAGGTCGTTTTGCCATGATCGACGTGTGCGATGATGGCCACATTGCGGAGGCTCATGGGTGTCTCGTTGCTAAAATCGGGAAGAGGATCGCGTGCCCCTAGCGGAAAGCGTGCGTTGCAACAAGGGCGGGGTCGAAACGAACGCGGGCCGGGCGGCGCGTGCGCCCCCCGGCCCGATGCCCCTGTAAAGCGGGGTTGTGTTTCAGATCCGCTTGATCCGGCGGCGAACCACCGGCGGGACCCAGTCGTCGAGGAAATGCTTGCTCCGGATCCGCCAGTCGACCTGATCGGTCGATTGCGGGCGCACCTGGAACGCGGTGGTCCGCTTGGGGACGCGATCGAGCCCGCCTTCCACCGCCTTGTAATAATAGAGCGCCATCGACCGGCGCGACAGTTCCGGCGGGCACATCACCGGGTCCGGCTGGCCGTGGTAGCTGTCGAGCGTGGTCGTGAACACGACCGCACGCCCGAGCACCGGCAACACGCTGACCTCGCGCGTCTTCATGCTCTTGTCCCATAGTTCGAGATTGCCGCCGTAGCTCTCCTCCCAGTTTTCGTTGAGATAGATCAGCAGATTGAGCTGGCGCACGACATTGAGCCGGACATGCTGGTTGAAATCGGCGTGAACCCCCAGATGGCCGCCACGCTTGGTCTCGTGCAGCCCGCCGCCAACGAATGACGGATCGACGATGAGCCCGCTGATCCCGGTCATCTCCTCCAAAAAGCCAACAAACGCGTCGCTGTTGAACGCGCTGAACAGGCTGTGCGTAATCGGCCCACCCCATTCGCTCGGCGGATACTGGTACTTCAACCGCTCCTGCGAACGGTCGAAATACGTCTTGCCCTCCGATTTGGGGAACTCGGACAAGACCTTGCGCAACAGATCCGGGATCAGAAAGTCGTCCATGACGATACTTGGAAACGGGCTGGCCGATACATATTGGTCATGCAACGACTTCCCGACCGAACGGCACTTCTCTTCGTCGAAAAGTACCACATCCGATTCGATCGTAGGATCAAGTACCGCCATAAAACGCCCCCGTTTATTGTGGAGGAAGTTTACCCTATTCGAATGATGCCAGCAATATATCGTTATGGTACCGGGGCGCCTATTTGGGTGACCAAGCCAGGCACTGACCCCATTACTTAGAAACGCCCGCTGAGTTCCACCCCGTAGACTTGGGGTTCGCCACGAATGTAAGTCGGTATCCCGAACCCACCCCCGGTATTCCCCGCATCGATCAGATACTTGCGGTTGAGCAGATTCCGCGCGAACCCGCCGATCGCATATTTGCCGTTCTCCAGTTCGACGCCCGCGCGGATATTGGCCAGCGCATAGGCGCCCTGGCTGATCGCCGCGCTGTTGGGCAGCTCGAAGAACTGGCTGCTCTGATAGGTGACGGACGGCGTGGCGTAGAGCGTCATCGTCCGCACCGGCACGCGGATCGTCGCGCCGCCCGAGGCGGTATATTGCGGCTGCAACCGGAAGCGCGCGCCCGAATAGACGCCGTAGCTGGCGTTCTTGGCGATCTTGCCGTCGACATAGGCGAAGTTGCCGAACAGCTGGACGAAGCGGCCGAGCTTGAGGTTGCCCTCCGCCTCGACGCCCGGGCTGCGCGCCTTGCCCGCGCTTTGCGTGGTGGTGATGCCGTTGTTGGTCACCGATACCTGGAAGCCGTTATAGTCCTGATAGAAGGCACCGAGCGACCCGGTGAACGGGCCGATCTTGCCCTTGATCCCGCCCTCGTAATTCCACACGACTTCTTCGGGCACGATCTGCAGGCTGGGAACGACCTGCCCGCCCACGCTCGCCGCAGCGAGCTGAACGACCGGCGAGCGGCGGCCCTTGCTGACCGTCGCATAGAGGTTGATCGCATCGGTCACGCGGTACAGCAGATTGGCGCGCGGCAGGATCGCGGAGAAGCTTCGCACTGCATTGAAGATCACGCCGTTGGTGTTGGCGGTCCCGAGCAAGCTGCTGCGCACGCCCAGCCCGGCGAGGATCACCGAATTCGGCTGGACCGAGCTGTAGCCCGACTTGCGCTGCTCGATCAGCACGCGCGCACCGGCGGTGATCTCGAGCTTCGGGGTCGGGATCCACGTGCCGTCGGCGAACATCGAATAGGTCGTGTTGGTGCCGTAATTGGTGAAGACCGACTGATACGGGATCTGCGTCGCCGCCCCGCGCGTCAGCACCGCGGTCGCGCGCGCCGCCGTCACCGTGCCGTTGGACGCCACGCAGCCCGACACCCCGTTCGCCGCAAGCGCGGCGCGGACGCCGGCATAGGCCGACGACACCGAACAGCCGAGATACGTGCCTTCCTCGGTCGAGAAGGGAACACGTTGCAGATTGTTCTCGAACAGCGCGTTCCAGCCGAACGACGCGTGATAGGTGTCGCCGGTGAAGTTGAAGCGGCCTTCATGGCTCCACTGATCGCCGCGCGCTTCCTCGCCGAATTCGAGATACCAGGCGGGGCCGCCGTCGGCGTCGAACACTTCGTTGCTGTTGAACTTGCGATAGCCGTTGACGGTGGTGAAGCTGACGCCCGGCGACAACTCATAGGTCACGGTCAGATTGGCATCATAGACGTCGCGCTTGAGCCCGAGCTTGCGCGCTCCAAGCACCGTCTCGCTATAGGGCGAGCCCGACAGCTCGGCATAAGCATAGTCGCCGCCATTGCCGCCGGTGGGTGCCAGCGCGCGCGAACGGAAGGCGGTGCCGGGGTTGCGCTGGCCGTCATAGCTCAGCACCAGATTGGCGGTCAGCCGGTCGGTCGGTGCCCAGCGCAGCGACCCGCGGATGCCGCGCTGGTCCTGCCCGTTGAGATCGTCCTGATCGACCTTGCCCTGGTTCTGGTTGGCGACCTTGGGGTCACCCGCGATGTTGCGGACGAAGCCGTCGTGATGCTTGTACGCAAACGCCAGTCGCCCGGCGAGCGTATCGTTGCCAAGGTTGACGAAGCCCGACACCTGCCCGCGATTGTAATTGCCGTACGACCCGATCAGCTGGCCGGACGTTCCGGCGCGTGCCGGGGCGGAGATCATGTTGACCGCGCCGACCGCGGATGCCGTGCCGAACAGCGTCGCCTGCGGCCCCTTGACCACTTCGATCCGCTCCAGATCGTACAGATCCTGGTACGCGCCGCGCGTCCGCGAGATGTCCACGCCGTTATAGTAAAGCGAGACGCGCGCGCCCTGCTGCGACGATCCGCTGTCCGAGGTGATCCCGCGGATGACGAAGCCCGGATTGTTGGCGCTCTGTTCCTGGATCCGCAGCCCCGGAATGTAGAGCGCAACCTCGGCGAGCGAATTCACCCCTAGTTCCGCCATCCGCGCGCCGGTCACCGCGCTGACGGTCATCGGGACGTCTTGGATACGCTGCTCGCGCTTCTGCGCAGTGACGACGATGTCGCCGCCGCCGACCGCCTGAACGTCGGGATCGGCCGCAGGCGCGGCGAGAGCCTGGGCGAGCGCCGCCGACGAACAGCAACCGAGCAACGCCGCAGATGCCGCGAACGTGATGAACTTACGCATGATATTGATTCCTTTTATGCCGCGCTGCGGTATGCGGGAGGTGTTGCGATACGGAGACGAAGACGTTGCACTTCCGTTACAGTTGACCGGTTTCGTGTGTAGTGTTGCGTTAATACACTTGAAGCGCCGGGGGATCGGCGGCATTTATCAGCGACGCGTAAGTGGGAGATTGACGATGGCGACGACTGCACCGACCGATACGGATGCCGCAGCGTCCGGGCTGGTCCTGACGCCGCCCGATCCCGTTCCCGTGCTCGCGCCCGAAAAGGCGACCGGGCTCGTGCCGGTGGAGGACGGCGTCCGCAGCAAGTTGCAGGACAAGGTCGCGGGCTTCGTCGACGATCTCGTCGCGCAGGACGTCAATTCGCCCGAGTTCGGCAAGCGTGTCGATGCGATCGCGGCGATGGGCCAAAAGGAAATCCGCGCCGCAGCCGAGCAGTCCAACCGCTTCCTCGACCGTCCGGTCAAGGCAATGGACGGCGACACCGGGGTGGGCGCGGACCTGACCGAGCTTCGCCGCACGATCGAAAAGCTCGACCCCTCGACCAACAGCAAGCTGATCTCGAGCCGGGGCATCATGTCCAAGCTGTTCGGCGGCAGCATCAACACCTATTTCGATAAGTATCGCTCCTCGCAGTCGCATATTTCGGCGATCCTCAAGACGCTCGCGCGCGGCAAGGATGAGCTGCTGATGGACAATGCCGCGATCGATACCGAGCGCAGCAATTTGTGGACCGCGATGGGGCGGCTCGAACAGATGATCGTGCTGTCGAAGGAAATGGACGCACGGCTCGAGGACAAGGCGAACGACCTCGACCATAGCGATCCCGCCAAGGCCAAGGCGATCCGCGAAAGCGCGCTCTTCTACGTCCGCCAGCGCACGCAGGATCTGCTGACGCAGATGGCGGTGACGGTGCAGGGCTATCTCGCGCTCGACCTCGTCAAGAAGAACAACGTCGAGCTGATCAAGGGCGTCGATCGCGCCTCGACCACTACCGTGTCTGCGCTGCGCACCGCGGTGACGGTCGCGCAGGCGCTCGCCAACCAGCGGCTGGTGCTCGACCAGATCACCGCGCTCAACACGACCACCGCCAACATCATCGATGCGACCGGCAAGCTGCTCAAGTCGCAGACCGCGACGATCCACGAACAGGCCGCCGCCTCGACCATCCCGGTCGAGACGCTCCAGCGCGCGTTCCAGAACATCTACGACACGATGGACGCGATCGACTCGTTCAAGCTCAAGGCGCTGGATTCGATGAAGACCACCGTCGGCACGCTGTCGAACGAAGTCGAGAAGTCGAAGGGCTATATCGCCCGCGCCGAGGGCGCCGCGCAGAACCGGCTGTCCGGCCCCGGCGACACGTTCAAGCTGGAAGCGGAGTGATCCGATGACCGACGTCGATCGCCAGGTCGCGCGCGCGGGGGAAGTGCTCGATCGGACGCGGGCGGAGCGCGCGGCGCAGCGCGGGCGGCGGCGCGCGGCGCAGCGCGGGCGGCGGCGCGCGGCGACGAGCCTCGCGCGGCGTGTGGGCTATGCCGCGGCGGCCGATCTCGCGATCCTGGTCGCCGCGATGACGATCGGCTGGTTCGTCCCGATCGGCATGGGCGGCGCGCTGATCGTCGCGGCGCTGATGGCGGTCGTCACCGCGACCTTGCTGTTCGCCAGTCTGACGCCGAAGGTCCGGGTCGAACAGTTGCACGCGGTGCCGCTCAAGGCGCTGCCGCAAATGACCGAGCAATGGCTCGAGACGCAACGCGCGCTGCTGCCCGCCCCTGCGCAGACGCTGGTCGACGGGATCGGCGTCCGGCTCGAGGCGCTCGCGCCGCAGTTGCAGACGCTCGACGAGCAACAGCCTGCCGCGACCGAAGTCCGCAAGCTGGTCGGCGAGCAACTCCCCGAGCTACTGCGCGATTATGCCAAGGTTCCCGCGGCACTCCGCACGGTCGAACGCAACGGTCGCTCCCCCGATGCGCAGCTTGCCGATGGTCTTCGCGTGATCGACGAGGAAATCGGGCAGATGTCCGCGCAACTGGCGCAGGGCGATCTCGACTTGCTCGAGACCCGCGGGCGTTTCCTCGAAATCAAATATCGCGACTGATCCCGCGGATCGTCGCAGGGCAAAAAAATACCGCCGTCCCGGTTGGGACGGCGGTATCTCTACCCGAAGGTATTGCGCTTAGGCGTAGGTGACCTTGGTCGACGAACGCTTGTACGAGCGCAGGCCGAAACCGATCATGCCGAAGCCCATGAGCATCATGCCCCAGGTTGCGGGCTCAGGAACTGCCGAGACCGAGAAGGTGTACGAGCCACCGTTGTCACGGTAGTTGTCGTCGGCAACGCCGAACGACAGAACGCTTGCGTTCGCCTGCGACAGGCCCGTGTTCAGTACGAAGCTGTAGGTGTTGTTCGCGCTGTACGCCGGAACCATGCCGTCGAGGATCGAATTCGCAACAGCCTGGTTGCGCGTTGCGCCGGTCGAAGCGAACGAACCCGCGGTGTAGGCGAGCTGGTACAGACCCGAGTTGCGAGCCTGCGAAACCGTCTGGTAGAACGCGTCGTTGACGGTGTTGCCGTTCGAGAAGCCGGTGCCGCTGACGGTCACGCGAACCTGACCGAAGTAGGTGCCCGTGGTGGTCGCGCCGGTCGGCGTGTTGAAGGCGGCGGTGAGGTTCTCGGCGGCGAATGCCGGAGCAGCCGTTGCAAGCAGCGCGACCGCTGCTGCGCTCAGAATTTTCTTCATACTCGGTACCCTTATCCTATTGCTGGTCCAGTTGGACACGCAAACAAGGTTAACAAGTTTCATGCCAAGCGCAGAAACGCGCGGTTTTCGGCGCTGCAGTGCAGCAGAATGTCAGGGATCCGCGGCGTTTGCGCCCGCAAATCCGGCATTTTGTCGGGGGTTAAATAGCGGCCATGATCCCATGTCGTCCCGATCCGGGAATATCGTGTACGCACTGTAAGGGAAAGCGACACCGTCAATAGATCTGAATATTATCAATGTATAAATATCGCTTCTTAAAAGAACACTACGTCCATCCCGGGCCGCATCGAGCACATGACCAATAGATTTATTGGAGGTCGCGCGGGCGCTTTGCCGATATCCGACCATGAAACGCGTATGCGGCATGGAGCCGAAACCCTGGCACCATGCACCAACGCCGTGACTTGATCGCGCCGCTCACCGCACCCCACCACATGCTCGGCCAAGCCGTCGATTGCAGCTACTGTAACGCTGCCCTTCCGCGCGCTTCACGTTGCATTGCTGCACCCGTTCGGCTATGCGCACGCCCTTCCAACGAGACATCGATGGATTTTGCGGGAGGCGGCTCTTTATCGAGGCGTCACTTGGACCGCTAAACTTGAACCGGGTCAGGGTGTTTCGATGCCTTGCCCCCTGACAGAGTGAGACCGCCTTATGGCAAAGAAGATTACAGGCTACATCAAGCTTCAGGTGCCGGCCGGCAAGGCCAACCCGTCGCCCCCTATCGGTCCTGCGCTGGGTCAGCGCGGCGTCAACATCATGGAATTCTGCAAGGCGTTCAACGCGTCGACCGGTGACCAGGAAGTCGGCACGCCGCTCCCTACCGTCATCACCGTCTATGCCGACCGCAGCTTCTCGTTCGAGACCAAGACGCCGCCCGCGACGTTCCTGATCAAGAAGGCCGCTGGCCTCAAGTCGGGTTCGAAGGAGCCGGGCAAGACCGTTGCCGGCAAGATCAAGCGCTCGCAGCTTTCGGAAATCGCGACTGCGAAGATGAAGGATCTCAACGCCAACGATATCGACGCGGCAACCCGCATCATCGAAGGCTCCGCCCGCGCAATGGGCCTCGAAGTGGTGGAGGGCTGAGATCATGGCAAAGCTGACCAAGAAGGCAAAGACGCTCGGTTCCGCAATCAACAGCGAGAAGCTGTACGGCGTCGACGAAGCGATCGCGCTGGCCAAGACCCACGCAACGTCGAAGTTCGACGAGACGATCGAAGTCGCGCTCAACCTCGGCGTCGATCCGCGTCACGCGGACCAGATGGTGCGCGGCGTCGTCACGCTGCCCAAGGGCACCGGCAAGACGGTTCGCGTCGGCGTGTTCGCCAAGGGTGCCAAGGCTGACGAAGCCCGCGCCGCTGGTGCAGACGTCGTCGGTGCGGAAGACCTGATGGAAATCGTCCAGGGTGGCACGATCGACTTCGATCGCTGCATCGCGACCCCGGACATGATGGGCGTCGTCGGTCGCCTCGGTAAGGTGCTCGGTCCCAAGGGCCTGATGCCGAACCCGAAGCTCGGCACGGTCACGATGAACGTCGCTGAAGCGGTCAAGGCAGCCAAGGGCGGCCAGATCGAATATCGCGTCGAGAAGGCCGGGATCATCCACTCGGGCATCGGCAAGGCATCGTTCACCAACGAGGACCTGCGCGCGAACTTCGACGCACTGGTCGACGCGGTGGTCAAGGCCAAGCCGTCGGGCGCCAAGGGCAAGTATGTCCGCAAGGTCGCCGTCAGCTCGACGATGGGTGCAGGTATCAAGGTCGACACTGCCGAGGTTTCGGCGGCGTAAGCCTGATCTGCTACTGAACTGCGAAAGGGCCGGGGGAAACCCCGGCCCTTTTTGCATGGGACCGCATCGGCAGATGCCGCCCCCTTTCGACGACCAACGGTCGCGGGTTTAGCGCCCTGCCGCACAGAGGCGGGGTTGCAACAACACAGCGGCTAAATGGTAAAAGCGGGCTTCGTTTCGATGCCCTGCACTCCTCAACCTGACATTGGCCAGGGAGGCGTTCACGGGAAGCGGACCACGCTCCCGGATTTTTGCCGCATCAGGGCATTCGCACGTCACCTCGACGGCCTGTGCCGCCCTCCCAGCCAAGGCGGGGAAGACGGCACCGTCGGTGGCGGATATCAGTAAACGCGCTTCTTCGGCTTGATGTACTCGACGTCGTCGGTGAGCGTGAAGTCGTGGACCGGGCGATAGCCGATCTCGACCTTGCCCGCCTTGCCGCCCCAGCCCGCGAAGGTCGCGGTGGTGTGCTTCATCCAGTTCGCGTCGTCGCGGTCGGGATAATCCTCGTTGACGTGCGCGCCGCGCGATTCCTGCCGGTTGGCCGCACTTTCCATCGTTACGACCGCCTGCGCGAGCAGATTGTCGAGCTCGAGCGTCTCGACCAGATCAGTGTTCCAGATCAGCGAACGATCGGTGACGTTGACGTCCTGCAGGCGGGCGTAGGTCGCCGCGATCTTGGTCTGCCCTTCGCCGAGCAGCGCGTTGTCGCGGAACACCGCGCAATGCTTCTGCATCGTGCGCTGCATCTCGGTGCGGATCTGCGCGGTGGGCGAACTGCCCTTGGCGTTGCGGAACGTGTCGAGACGACCGAGCGCCATCTCTTCCGACCCCTTGGGGAGCGGATTGTGCGGCGTGTTCGGCTTGAGCGTCTCCTTGAGCCGAAGCCCGGTCGCACGACCGAACACGACCAGATCGATCAGCGAGTTGGAGCCGAGACGGTTCGCGCCGTGGACCGAAACACATGCAGCTTCACCGACCGCGAACAGGCCGGGGACGACGGAGTCGGGGTTGCCGTCGCGCAGGTTGACGACTTCGCCGTGATAGTTGGTCGGAATGCCACCCATGTTGTAATGGACGGTCGGCGTCACCGGGAGCGGCTGGCGCGTCAGGTCGACGTTGGCAAAGATCTTGCCCGTCTCGGTGATGCCCGGAAGCCGCTCTGCCAGCACCTTGGGATCGATGTGATCGAGGTGGAGGAAGATGTGGTCCTTATGCTCGCCGACACCGCGGCCTTCGCGCATTTCCAGCGCCATCGACCGCGACACGACGTCGCGCGACGCCAGGTCCTTCGCCGACGGAGCATAACGCTCCATGAAGCGCTCGCCCTCGGAGTTGGTGAGATACCCGCCCTCGCCGCGCGCACCCTCGGTGATGAGGACGCCTGCGCCGTAGATGCCGGTCGGGTGGAACTGGACGAACTCCATGTCCTGCAGCGGCAGACCAGCGCGCAGTACCATCGCATTGCCGTCGCCAGTGCAGGTGTGCGCCGAGGTCGCCGAGAAGTAGCAGCGGCCATAGCCGCCCGTCGCCAGCACGACCGTGTGCGCACGGAACCGATGGATCGACCCGTCGTCCATGCAAAGCGCGATCACGCCGCGGCAGACGCCGTCTTCCATGATCAGGTCGAGCGCGAAATACTCGACGTAGAAGTCCGAATTATACTTAAGGCTCTGCTGGTACAGCGCGTGGAGCATCGCGTGGCCGGTACGGTCGGCAGCGGCAGCGGTGCGCTGGACCGGAGGCCCCTCGCCCATGTTCTGCATGTGCCCGCCGAACGGACGCTGGTAGATCGTCCCGTCCTCGTTACGGCTGAACGGCACGCCGGCATGTTCCAGCTCGTACACCGCAGCCGGCGCTTCGCGGACCATGTACTCGATCGCGTCCTGGTCGCCGAGCCAGTCGGAACCCTTGACGGTATCGTACATGTGCCACGACCAGTGGTCGGGCGAGTTGTTGCCAAGGCTCGCTGCAATGCCGCCCTGCGCCGCAACCGTGTGACTCCGCGTCGGGAACACCTTGGTGATGCACGCGGTCTTCAGGCCGCTTTCCGCGATCCCCATGGTCGCGCGCAGGCCGGAGCCGCCCGCGCCCACGACGACGGCGTCATAGGTATGGTCGATGATCTTATATGCCTCAGGCATGCGGCACTCCGGTGGTAGCGGTGAAGGCGACCTTGAGGATCGCGAAAATGGCGATGCTGGCGGTCACGACAGTGAAGAAGTTGAGCGCGACCATTGCGATGACGCGGCTTTCTTCATGCTGGTAATCCTCGATCACCACCTGCAGCCCGAGCCGGAAGTGGTAGAAGACCGAGGCGATCAGCAGCACCATCGGGATGGCAGCCCAGCTCGACGACAGCCAGGTGTGGACGGTGTCGTAATCATAAGCGGGCAACCGCAGGATCGCGATGAAGAACCACAGCATCAGGAACAGGTTGGACGCGGCGGTCAGCCGTTGCTGCCACCAGTGATGCGCGCCTTCCTTGGCGCTGCCGAGACCGCGGACGCGGCCGAGTTCGGTGCGATAAGCCATTATTTGAACCCCAGGATATAGACCCACACGACCAGCGTTGCGGCAACCGAGAAGATCATCGTCGCCATAGCACCGGTCTTGTTGCGCTTGAGTTCATAGCCTGCGCCCGCATCCATCACGAAGTGCCGGATGCCGGTCGCCATATGCTGGAAGAACGACAGCGTCAGCCCGATCCCGACGATGTAGCCAAGCGCGCCCCCGGCGAATTCGCCGAACACGTGATGGAACGTGGCGTAGCTTTCCGCCCCGCCCGAAATCGCCGCCAGCCACCATACCATGACGAGCGTGCCGACGGTTGCCATGCCGCTGCCGGTGACGCGATGAAGGATCGAGACCGTCATATGCGGTCCCCATTTCCAGATGCTCAAGTGCGGGCTCAGCGGTCGAGCGCGTTTGGTCGTGGGTGTCGTGCTGGCCAAGGCGGCGTGTCCTCATCAATTGCAGGGTCGATTGCGGATCGAATGCGGGTTGGTGCCCTCTTAATCCGACGAGCCGATGATGCAAGGATTCTGGCTGATACCGCAGATGCATCCGCTGCAATCATCCGTAATGCCGGTTACGCCGCGTTAACCAGGGAGAGGTAGTCAAGCGAAGGGCGTTTCGCGCGCCGGCCATGCCACAGACGGAGCGTCAACCTTGAACCCCCATGAATTGCCCGCCCCCGGTGCCGTTGCCGCGACGATCGACCTCCGCGCCCGCCTCAGCGCGTTCGACTTCGACCACACCCTCGAGGCCGCTGCGCGCGACGTCTGGACGATCCTCGAACCCGATGCGGGGGAGATCGCGCTTGCCTTCTGGGGCCAGTGGCGGCGTGCCGGCCTGGGCGAGAGCAATTGGCAGCCTCATGAAGAGGCCAAGATCGTCGAACTGGGAGTCGCCTATCTGCGCAACCGGTTCTGCGACGTCAGCGGGCGCGCGTGGGTCGAATCGATGGAGCGCTCGGTTGCGGCGGGCTACGCCGCGGGTGTTTCGACGATGGCCTTGTTGTCGATGACCTGCGCCAGCGATCGTGCCGCCCTCACCATCCTGTTCAATCGTCTCGAGACCAACGACCCACGCCTGCCGACGTTCATCGACACCGTGCTCCGGCTAACGGGACTCGAAAGCGAGATTACCGTCGAAATCTACAACGCTTTTCGCGCCCATAGCGCCGCAGACGAACGGGAGCGGCTTGCCACCGAATTTCGCGAGGGGATCGCGCTTACGGTCGAGCAGGCGACGCAGGAATCGGAAGTACTGCGCGGCCAGTCCGTCCGCACGTCGATGTCGGCACGCGGTATGCTCGGCAAGACCAGCGAAGTCGCTGCGGCCGCGGAACAGTCCGCCGTCGCGATGCGGGAAGCCGCACAGACCGCCGCGGGCCTGATTCGCGCGATCGAAGATGCGCGCACCGAAGTCGAAGCCGCCGCGGAGATCGCGAATCGCGCATCGACCCAGGCCGGCGCCGCGGTCGGCATGTCGGAAACGCTGAGCGATCATGCCAAGTCGATCGAATCGATCCTCGGGCTGATTCGCGACATCGCGGGGCAGACCAACCTGCTCGCGCTCAACGCCACGATCGAAGCGGCACGTGCCGGCGACGCCGGGCGCGGCTTTGCGGTGGTCGCGCAGGAAGTGAAGAGCCTCGCCAGCCAGACCGCGCGCGCGACCGACGACATCGCCGCCAAGATCGCCGCGATCCAGTCCGCCACGCGCTCCACCGTCGAGACCAACGCGTCGATCAAGTCGACCGTCACCGAAGTTCAGGAAAGCGCCAATCGCATTCGCCATGCGATGGAAGCGCAGGCGCAGACCGTCACCGCGATCACTGCGGCGGTCGACGAGACCGCCCTCGCCGCGGATTCGATGTCGAACACGATCACCGCGATCCGCGAGGATACCGAAACCGTCGCTTCCGAGATCGATCGCGTCGGTCGTGGGTTTGATTCGCTCGATCACAAGCTCGGCGCGCTCAAGAACAGCGCCGGCGAGTTCGTCGCGAAGGTCGCCGCGTAACGCGGCCAATCAGATATAGCGTAGGTCAGGGAGTCAGCCGGAATGGCCAATCAAGTGGGCGGGTGGAGCGGGGAGAACCGATCCACCGCCGAGCGCGTCGCGGATTACGATTGGGACAATACGCTCCTTGCGGCTGGGGCGGAAATCGCAGAGCTCATCGCCGGCAACGAAGTGTCGATCTCTCAGACGTTCTGGAAGCATTATCTCGCACTGCCGATGTCGGCGCACATCCGCCCGATGTTCGACGAAGCCTATCTCGCTGCAAGTGTCGCCGACAGCGCACGGTACACGATCGCGAAATACTCGGCACCACATGGCGACGAATGGGCGCAGATGGCGACCCATCACGTCGCGCGCTCGCAGAAGGCCGGCATCCCGTTGCAGGCGTTGCTGGCGTCATTGAGCTTCGCGCACAGCTGCACGCTTGGCCTGATCGAAGCCAAGCTCGGCACGGGCTCGCCCCGCTTCCGCGCGCTGGCGGACGCCGTGCAACGGCTCGCGCTGGTCGAGGCCGACATCATGGCGTCGCACCTGGGAACGCACGATGCCCAGCGCAGCCGCGCCGAACGTCGTGATCGATCGGCGCATTTCAGCGAAACGATCGCGACATCGATCGAAGGCACCGCGGCGCTCGGCAACCGTCTGCGGGTGCAGACGCAGGGGGCGGCCTATTCGACCCGTGGGATGACCAGCAAGACGAGCGAGGTCGCCGCCGCCGCCGAACAATCCGCCACCGCGATGCGCGAGGCCGCGCAGACCGCCGCCGGGCTGATCCGTGCAATCGAGCGGGCGCGCACCGAAGTCGAGGCGGCGACCGCGATCGCGACTCGCGCCTCGACGCAGGCAGGGACCGCGGTATGCATGTCGGAAACGCTCAGCGACCATGCCAAGTCAATCGAATCGATCCTCGGGCTGATCCGTGACATCGCGGGACAGACAAACCTGCTCGCCCTCAACGCGACGATCGAGGCCGCGCGCGCGGGCGATACCGGACGCGGCTTTGCGGTCGTCGCGCAGGAAGTCAAAAGCCTCGCCAGTCAGACCGCGCGGGCGACCGACGACATTGCGGCGAAAATCGCTGCGATCCAGTCCGCGACACGGTCGACCGTCGAAACCAACGCGTCGATCAAGGCGACCGTCGGCGAAGTCCAGGAAAGCGCGAACCGCATCCGCGATGCGATGGCGGCGCAGGCGCAGACGGTGACCGCGATCACCGCGGCCGTCGACGAGACCGCACTCGCCGCCGATTCGATGTCGCATACGATCGTCGCGATCCGCGAGGACACCGATCACATCGCCGGAGAGATCGACACGCTCGAACGTGAATTCGGCAAGGTGGACGATCAGTTGAACGTGTTGAAGCGTGCGGCCGACACTTTTTCGGCCAGCGTGGCGGCCTGACGCGAGGGTTGGTTCGCGCACCTGTCCCGGATAAGGCTGGCGAATGACCAACATTCTCCTCACCGGTTCATCGCGCGGGATCGGTGCCGCGATCGCGGCAAAGCTCGACCGGCCGGATGTCGCGCTCATCGGGCATGGCACGCGCAGCGGCATTCCGGCGGACTTTTCCGATCCCGCGGCACCGCGCGCCCTTTGGGACGCGGCGCTCGAGCGGCTTGGCGGCACGATCGACGTGCTGATCAACAACGCCGGTGTGTTCGATGCCAATCCGATCGATCGCGACGATGACGCATGGGTCGCCGAATGGGACCGCACGATGCGCATCAACCTCACCGCTTCCGCCGAATTGTGCCGACTGGCGGTGCTCCACTGGCAGGGCCGCGGCGTCGGGGGGCGGATCGTCAACATCGCAAGCCGGGCGGCCTATCGCGGCGATTCGCCCGCGCACTGGCATTATGCCGCGTCGAAGGCGGGCATGGTCGCGATGACCAAGAGCATTGCCCGCGGCTATGCCGGCCAGGAGATCCTGGCGTTCGCAGTGTGCCCGGGGTTCACGATGACCGGCATGGCAGAAGACTATCTGTCGAGCCGCGGTGGCGACAAGCTGCTCGCGGACATTCCGCTCGGGCGCGTCGCGATGCCCGACGAGATCGCGGACGTCGCGCGCTTCCTCGCGCTGGAAGCACCCGCGTCGATGACGGGCGCGGTGATCGACGTGAACGGCGCGAGCTACGTGCGGTAGCAGCGAAACGACGTCATCGTGGTCCCTGCGCGAACGGGCCGATCATCGTGCCGACGAATCCGCCCGCCTTGTTGGTGCTGAGGTTGGTCGCATCGACCTCGTGCGCGAGCGTAACCCATTGCTTTCCCACCGCATAGGCAAGGTCATACCGCCCCCCGCGCGCGGCGATCCGCAGGCGCACCGGGCCGCTCGCCGACACCGCCCGCTCCGCGACCGTCACGCCGGTGCGTGGTTCGTCCTTGCCTGCGCGGCGGGCGGCGCGGACGAAGGTCTTGCCGTCGTGCCGCGTCAGCGCGATCGTCAGGAAATAGGCGTCGTTCTGGACCGCGGCGAGCCCCGCCATCGCCCCCTCCTCCGGCGCGAACCGAACCGAGGTCGTCACGCTGGCGACCGCATGTTCCTGGCGACGCGCGACGAAAGCAGGCTTGCCGAAGTCGCCGATCCCGTCGGCGCGCGGATCGAGCAGTAACTCGCGCCCGGCCAGACGATACGGGGCATCGCGCATCGTCATCCATTCCAGCCCGAGCCGTGGCCCGACGAAGTCGGTGCGCACGGAATACGTCCCCGTAAACGGGGTGGATCCTGCTGCCGCCATCGGCAACGGCGCGCGCACGACATAGGGCACGTTCTGGCCCTTGGGCAGGATCACCGGCCAGCCGTTCGACCAGTCGACCGGGAGCAGGAACGTCTCGCGCCCGATATTGTAAAAATCCTTCTCATACGGGCGGGTACCGAGGAAGATCGACCACCAGCGTCCGTCGGGCAGTTGCACGAGATCGGCATGTCCGGTCGCGCTGATCGGGTTGGGCCGCGTGGCGGGCTGGTTGCGCTGCGACAGGACCGGATTGATATCCTTCGGCGCAGGGACATACGGCCCCGTGACCGAGTCGGAGCGGAACACGACCTGGCTGTGGTTGACGCTGGTGCCGCCTTCCGCCGCCAGCAGATAATAGGTGTTCTTGACGCGGTAGATATGCGGCCCCTCGATCCACACCGGCTTGGCGGCGAGATCGACCCCGCCGTTGACGACCATCTTGGGGTTGCCCATCATCTTGAGCGCGACCGGATCGAACTGTTCGATCCACAGCGCGCGGTGGCCGTCGTACGTCGACCCACCGACTGGCTCGCGGTTGTTGATCATCCATGCCTTGCCGTCGGTATCAAAGAAAAGCGACGGATCGATCCCTTCTACTGTCGGCAGGAACACCGGATCGGACCATTTTCCTGCCGGATCGGTCGCGGTAATGACGAAATTGCCGCCGCATTGTACGCAGGTGTTGACGATATAGAACCGCCCCGCATGGTAATTGATCGCGGGGGCGAACACCCCCTCGGACATGCCGCGCCCGGTGAAGTCGAGCTGGCCCGGCCGGTCGATCGCATTGCCGATCTGCCGCCAGTGGACGAGGTCACGGCTGTGGAACACCGGAATGCCGGGGAACCACGAGAAGGTCGAGTTGACGAGATAGTAATCTGCCCCGACCCGGACGATGCTCGGGTCGGGATGATAGCCCGCGAGGATCGGATTGCGGTAGCTGCCTGCCGGCACCGCCGCGCCGTCGGTGCCCTGATACTCGACCCAGCCGAACCGCGCAGGCCCCGCAGCATTCGCGCCGGCGGCACACAGCATCGCCGCCGCCGCCAGCGCGAGACGCACGGCACGGGTCGTCGTCGAAATCGGTCGGGACATGGCAGCATCCTCAGTCTCGCCTTGCGAATGGCGTCTCCAAACCCTATTATGTCTGAGTTATTATGGAAGGGCTTTTCGTGATCGATGGAGCAATTTTGATCGGGACTGACGTTCGTCAGGCCGATACGCGGTTTACCGCAATCAACCCCGCGACCGGAGAAACGCTCGAGCCGAACTTCTCGGCCGCCGGTCCCGATGCAGTCGCCGAAGCCGCCGCACTCGCGGAAGAGGCATTCCCGGTCTATTCGACGACCGACCTCACTACACGCGCCGCATTTCTCGAGGCGATCGCCGAGGCGATCCTCGCGATTGGCGACGACCTGATCGTTCGCGCGATGAGCGAGAGCGGCCTCCCCCGCCCGCGTCTCGAAGGCGAGCGTGGTCGCACCGTCGGCCAGCTTCGCATGTTCGCGCAGATGGTCCGCCAGGGCGATTTCCTCGATGCGACGATCGACCCGGCGCTCCCCGACCGCGCACCGTTGCCGCGTCCGGACCTGCGCCGCATCAACGTCGCGGTCGGACCTGTTGCGGTGTTCGGCGCGTCCAACTTCCCGCTCGCTTTCTCGGTTGCCGGCGGCGACACCGCATCGGCGCTGGCCGCTGGCTGCCCGGTGATCGTCAAGGGTCATCCGGCGCATCCCGGCACCGGCGAACTCGTCGCCCGCGCGATCGCGTCGGCGGTCCAGTCGAGCGGACTGCCCGCGGGCGTCTTCTCCTACCTGCCGGGTGACACGAACGCATTGGGCGGCGCGCTCGTCGCCGATCCGCGCGTCAAGGCGGTCGGTTTCACCGGTTCGCGTGGCGGTGGCCTCGCGCTGATGAAGATCGCGGCCGAGCGCGACGAACCGATCCCGGTCTATGCCGAGATGTCGAGCATCAACCCGGTCATCCTGTTCCCCGCCGCGCTCGCCGCGCGCGCGAAAGAACTGGGTGCCGCTTACGTCCAGTCGCTGACGATGGGCGCAGGCCAGTTCTGCACCAACCCGGGTCTGGTGATCGCAGTCGAAGGCCCCGACCTCGACACGTTCGTCGCCGCAGCGGGCGAAGCCCTGACGGGCAGCGCGGCGCTGACGATGCTGACCCCCGGGATCCACGAAGCCTATGAAAAGGGCGTCGAGGCACTCGCCGGCCATACCGCGGTTCGCACCGTCGCCCGCGGCGTCGCCAACACCGGCCCCAACCAGGCGATCGGCGCCGTGTTCGAAACCGATGCGGCGAGCTTCCTCGCAGACCGCGCGCTCGGGCATGAAGTGTTCGGCTCGTCGTCGGTGGTCGTGCGCTGCAAGGATCTGGCCGAAGTCGGCCATGTCATCGCCTCGCTCGAAGGCCAGCTCACCGCCACCGTCCAGATCGACGAGGGCGATGCCGAGGCAGCCGCCGGGATCGTCCCGATCATCGCCGGACGCGTCGGTCGCATTCTCGCGAACGGCTGGCCGACGGGTGTCGAAGTGAGCCACGCGATGGTTCACGGCGGCCCCTTCCCCGCCACCAGCGATGGCCGCACGACTTCGGTCGGCACGCTCGCCATCTATCGCTTCCTGCGCCCGGTTTCGTACCAGAACCTGCCGCAGGCGATGCTGCCCGTGGCCCTGCGCGACGGTAACCCGTGGGACATCGCGCGCCGCGTCGACGGCGTGCGGGAAGCGTCCGCACGATGATCGCGTCGCTCGTCCAGTTCGATGACGGCGCGCGCGGCGTCGCGGCAATGACCTCCGATGGCGCACGTCGCGTCATCGGGGTGTCGACCGTGCTCGAACTCGCTGAACTCGCGGTCCAGTCCGAAATCGGGCTGGCCGCGCTGGCGGAAACGCGGCTCGGTGATCCGGTCGATCTGGCGAGCGTGCGGTTGCTCGTCCCGATCGATCATGCCGATGACGCGCATCTCGTCGTCACCGGCACCGGTCTGACGCATCTGGGATCGGCCGAGGGCCGCGACCAGATGCATCGCAAGGCGGCGGAAAACCCCGACCCGACCGATTCGATGAAGATGTTCCTGATGGGCGTCGACGGCGGTAAGCCCGAAGCAGGGACCGAGGGTGTCCAGCCCGAGTGGTTCTACAAGGGCGATGGCGCGATCCTCGCGGCGCAGGGCGAACCGTTGACGATGCCCAGCTTCGCGCTGGATGGCGGCGAGGAGCCGGAGATCGCTGGGATCTATCTGATCGACGCGAATGGCGCGCCGGTTCGGATCGGGTTCGCGCTCGGCAACGAATTCTCGGATCACATCACCGAACGCGGCAACTATCTGTGGCTTGCGCATTCCAAGCTGCGTCCGGCGGCACTCGGCCCCGAACTGCTGCTCGGCGATCTGCCCGCGGACGTGCGCGGCACCAGCCGGGTCGTCCGCGATGGCGCGACTGTATGGGAAAAGCCGTTCCTGTCGGGCGAAGCGAACATGTCGCACAGCATCGCCAACCTCGAACATCACCACTTCAAATACGCCGGCTTCCGCCGTCCGGGTGACGTCCACGTCCACTTCTTCGGGACCGCGACGCTGTCGTTCAGCGAAGGGTTCCAGACCCAGCCGGGCGACGTGTTCGAGATCGAAGCCGCGCCGTTCACGATGCCCGTGCGCAACCCGCTTGCGGTCGGCGACGACGCGGTGCCCCAGGTCCGCTCGCTATAACGGCCTGTCGCTCCCGGACCGCGGCACGCCCTTTCAGGGCCGTGTCGATGCGCGAGGGAGCGGCATGACCGGTGACGACGACCGCCTGTTCGCCCCGCGCATCCACGGGATCATCGCGCACGACATCGGCGTCGAGATCGTCAGCGGCGTCCGCCAGCCGGGTGCGGTGTTCGGCGGCGAGATCGAAGCGAGTGAGGCGCTTGGCGTGTCGCGCACCGCCTACCGCGAGGCGATCCGTATCCTCGCCGCCAAAGGGCTGGTCGAGAGCCGCCCGAAAGCCGGAACCCGTGTTACCCCGCGCAGCCGCTGGAATTTGCTCGACGTCGACGTGCTGGCGTGGACGTTCGAGGGCGAGCCCAACGCCGACTTCATCATCGACTTGTTCGAACTGCGCGGCGTGATCGAACCCGCCGCCGCCGCCTTTGCCGCGCGTCGTCGGAGCGAGGCGGATCTGGCGGAGTTGCGCGAGGGGATCGAGGCCATGCGGCTGTACGGGCTCAAGGACGCACGCGGGCAGACCGCGGACCAGCGCTTCCACCGCGCGATCCTTGCCGCCGCGCGCAACGAACCGCTCGCGGCGCTCGCCAACAGCGTCGGGGCAGCGGTGCGTTGGACGACGACCTTCAAGCAACGCAAGCACGCGCTGCCGCGTGATCCGTTGCCGGATCACGAACGCGTGCACGATGCGATCGTAGCTGGGGATGCGGTAGCGGCGCATCGCGCGATGGTGGAGCTGTTGCGGCTGGCGCTCGGCGATATGGGGTTGGCGGAGCGGGACTAGGGGGCTGCTCGAACGCGCGACCGCACGTGGAGAATGCCCTGACCTTACCCAAAACATAAGCGCTTCCCCGGCGAAGGCCGGGGCCCAGAAGCAATGGCCGTAGTTGCTCGCGCGCAACTGCCCGTTACCACGACCTCCGCGACTGGGCCCCGGCCTTCGCCGGGGAAGCGTTGGGTTTTGCTGAAGGCGACCCGTGAACGGCGGGTGTAGGGCTAGCGATTGAGAGTAAGGAACCGCAAGGCGTGGTTAGCACTGCCCGCCCTGCCCAGACCCATAGCTAAGACGCTTCCCCGGCAAAGGCCGGGGCCCAGTGGCAATGGCCGTAGTTGCTCGAGCGCAACTGCCCGTTACCTCGACCTTCGCGACTGCGCCCCGGCCTTCGCCGGGGAAGCGCCTTGGATCGCCAGCGGAGAAGCGGGGACTTCCTAGCGGTGGAAGTCCCCTGCTCCGATTAGTGGTTGTCGCGCGGCAACCCGCGCGTCTGCGCGATGCGCTGATACGCCTCGGCCCCCTCCAGGATCGCGCCCGTGCCGAGCTGGCCGACCACCGAACGCTGCATTTCCTGCCAAGGCGTCTGCGATGCCGGATAGGCATAGCCGCCAGCCGCCTTCAGCGCCTCGCGCCGTGCCGCGATCTCGGCATCGTCGATCAGCACGTCGGCAGTACCGCGGTTGAGGTCGATCCGCACGCGGTCCCCAGTGCGCAGCAACGCAAGCGTGCCGCCGGCCGCTGCCTCTGGCGAGGCGTTGAGGATCGACGGGCTGCCGCTCGTCCCCGACTGGCGACCGTCGCCGATGCACGGCAGCGCATGGACGCCGTCGAGGATCAGATGCGCGGGCGGGCGCATGTTGACGACTTCGGCCGCGCCGGGGAAACCGATCGGCCCCGCGCCGCGCATCACCAGCAGCGTTTCGGCCGTGATCCCGGTTGCGGGATCGTCGATCAGCCGGTGATATTCCTCCGGCCCGTCGAACACCACGACCGGCCCCTCGAACGCATCGAGATCGCCCGGCGTCGACAAATAGCGCTCGCGGAATTCGGGCGAGATCACGCTCGTCTTCATCACCGCATTTTCGAACAGATTGCCCGACAGCACGACGAAGCCCGCCGCCTCCATCAACGGTGTCGCGAACGGACGGATCACCTTCTCGTCCTCGATCGCCACACCGCGGCAATTCTCGCCCATCGTCTTGCCGTTGACGGTCATCGCGTCCTCGAGGATCAACCCCTGGTCGATCAGCTGCGACACGACCGCCGGAACCCCGCCCGCACGGTAGAAATCCTCACCGAGATATTCGCCCGCGGGCTGCAGGTTGACCAGCAAAGGAATGTCGAGGCCATGTTCCTGCCACGTCTCGACGGGCACATCGACGCCGATGTGGCGCGAGATGGCGGTGAGATGGATCGGCGCGTTGGTCGACCCACCAATCGCCGAATTGACGCGAATCGCGTTGAGGAACGCGTCACGCGTCATGATGTCCGAAGGCTTGAGGTCCTCGGCGACCATGTCGACGATGCGCTTGCCGGTGAGATACGCAACTTCCTGGCGATCGCGATACGGCGCGGGGATCGCGGCCGAACCGGGCAACGACATACCGAGCGCCTCGCACAGCGAGTTCATCGTCGTGGCGGTGCCCATCGTGTTGCAATAGCCGGTCGACGGTGCCGACGACGCCACCAGGCGGATGAATTCGGCGTGGTCGATCTCGCCCGCCGCGAGCAGTTCGCGCGCCTTCCACACGATCGTGCCCGAGCCGGTGCGCTCGCCCTTGTGCCAGCCGTTGAGCATCGGGCCGACCGACAAGGCGATCGCCGGGATGTTCACGGTCGCCGCCGCCATCAGGCAGGCGGGCGTGGTCTTGTCGCAGCCGATCGTCAGCACGACGCCGTCGAGCGGATAGCCGTACAGCGTCTCGACGAGGCCAAGATACGCAAGGTTTCGGTCGAGCCCGGCGGTCGGGCGCTTGCCGGTTTCCTGGATCGGATGGACCGGAAATTCGAGTGCGATCCCGCCTGCTTCGCGAATGCCTTCGCGCAGCCGCTCGGCAAGCACGAGGTGGTGGCGGTTGCAGGGCGACAGGTCGGAGCCCGTCTGTGCGATGCCGATGATCGGCTTGCCCGACTGCAGCTCGGCAAGGCTCAACCCGAAGTTCAGATACCGCTCGAGATACAGCGCGGTCATATCAATGTTGTCGGGATTATCGAACCACGCACGGCTGCGGAGCTTGGGGGGTGTGGACTCAGACATTTTCGGGAACTCCGCGTTTGACGCTATCCAGATCGGGATATACTCAGACATTTATAAGATCAATGAGGATGCGTGCCCATGGCAATAACACCCACCCGGCAATCGGCGCTGACAGACGCGCCACCGGAGGGCGGCGTTCGCCCCTCCTACGTCAGTGCCCTTGTGCTGCTCGGCACGCTGTTTTTCATGTGGGGGTTCATCACCGTCATCAACAACACGCTGCTGCCGCATCTGCGCAGCGTGTTCGAACTGAGCTATACACAGACCACGCTGATCGAGAGCGTCTGGTTCATCGCCTATTTCTTCGCGTCGATCCCGTCGGCCAAGCTGATCGAGCGGATCGGCTACAAGAAGTCGCTCGTCGTCGGGCTGCTGATCATGGCAGCGGGCGCAGTCGGCATGACGGTGGCGGCAAGCATCCCGTCCTACGGCGTCACGCTCGTGATGCTGTTCGTGATCGCGAGTGGCATCACGCTGCTCCAGGTTGCGGCCAACCCTTACGTAGCGGTGATCGGCTCGCCTGAGACGGCGTCGGCGCGGCTCAACCTCGTCCAGGCGCTCAATTCGGCGGGGACGATGCTCGCACCGCTGTTCGGCGCGTATCTGATCCTCGGACGCTCGACCAGCGGCACCGCCAAGTCGGGGGCTGTCTTCACCCAGGCGGAGCGGCTTGCCGACGCGCAGTCGGTGGTGCTGCCCTATGTGCTGGTAGCGATCGTGCTCGTCATCCTCGCGGTCGTGATCGCGCGGTTCCCGCTCCCGGCGATGGGCACGTCGACCAGCCGCATGGCGAAGGCCGACCGCAAGAACCATTCGCTGTGGAAGCACCGCAACCTCGTGTTCGGCATCCCCGCGATCTTCATCTACCTGATCGCCGAGATCGGCGTCGCCAACCTGTTCGTCAATTTCGTCAGCCAGCCGCAGATCGCGGACCTGACGCATGAGCAGGCCGGTCGCTACCTCACCTTCCTGTGGGGCTTCATGATGATCGGCCGCTTTGCGGGCTCGTTCATCATGCAGAAGATCCCGGCGGAAACCGTGCTCGCGGCGTTCTCGATCGGTGCGTTCGTCGTGATGCTCGTCACCGTCTTCACGACCGGACCGCTCGCGATGTGGGCGCTGATCCTCGTCGGGCTGTTCCACTCGATCATGTTCCCGACGATCTTCACGCTCGGGATCAAGGGCCTTGGCCCGTTGACCGAGGAAGGGTCGGGGCTGCTGATCATGGCGATCGCTGGCGGTGCGCTCGTCGTCGTGCAGGGTCAGATTGCGGACGCCTACGGGTTGCAGACGTCGTTCCTGCTGACTGCGGCGTGCGAGCTGTACATTCTGTTCTACGCATTGTGGGGCAGCAAGGCGACCGAGATCGCAGCGGTACCGGGCCAGCCGCTGGAAGAGTGACGAAGGTTTAGCGCCCCGTCGCGTCCAAAACAAAACCCGCCGTGCGCCAAGCGCACGGCGGGTTTTTTACGTCTTGGAACAGCCCCCGCGTACAGGAGGCGCTCCCCCTAGAACCCCTTCTTCACCGTCACGAAGAACTGCCGCGGTGCCCCTGCCAGCAGGGTCTGGTTGTCGCCGCTCTTGCCGAAACCGTTCGACCCGATCGTCGCGATATAGCCGAGATCGGTCAAATTGGTGACGCTGCCCTCGATCCCCAGCCCGTCGAGCACGCCCTCACCGCGGAAGGTATAGCCGATCGTCGCATCGACCAGCACGCGCCCGGGCACAGACTGGTCGTTGAGATAGGTGAAGTAGCGCTTCGACATGTAGTTCGCGCCGACCCGCGCGAGGAACTGACCGTCGTCATAGACCGCCTCGCCCTTCAGCATGTGCTCGGGGTTGTCGGGGACGGTCTTGCCCTTGGTCGCGGTGTCGATCTGTCCGATCGAGCCGACCGCGGTGCTGATCACGTTGTCGCGATATTCCGCCTTGCCGTAGGAATAGGACGCATACAGCGACACCGCGGGCACCACCTTGTACGTGCCGGTCACTTCGACGCCGTAGTTACGCACCGAACCGACGTTCTGCAGCGTCGTCGGGTTGCCCGCGCCGCCGGTGCCGTTCGCCAACGACAACAGCCGGTTCGAGAAATCGACGTAATAGCCCGCGATCGACGCCTGGAACCCGTTCATCCGGAAGCGCCCGCCGACTTCATAACTGTCCGACCGCTCGGGCTTGAGCGAATTGCGAATCAGGTCGAGTCCCGCCTGCGTCGTCGCGAACGGCGACCCGCCGACCGCTGCGGACGTGAACGCGCGCATATTCTGCGTAAAGGTCGCGAACAGTTCGGTCTGCCCGCCGATCCGGTACAAAGCACCGACCTGCGGCAGGAACCAGTCCTTCGCCTCGATCCGCCCGGCAGCGAGCGTGCCGACGATCGCCTTGGCACGGTTGACGACTTGCAGGCCCTTCCACCCGCCCGACAGCGTCAGGTCGCCAAGCGTCAGCTTGTCCGAGACGTAATACATCAGCGTCTCGGTGTTGAACTTGGCATCGAACTGCGTGAAGAACGGGTTGCTCTTGAACTCGAGCGACGGGAGCGATGCGGTTGCCTGGTTGGCGAGGCCATAGAAACGGCGCGCATTCTCGAAATCGTTCGATTCGTACCAGCCACCGATCTCGAGATGGTTGGGCCCGGTGTCGACCGCGACATGGCCGAGTACGCCGCCACGGTGGATGTCATATTCGGTCGTGCGCACCGACAGCGCAGCGCCACCCGGGGTCGGGGTGTACGGCAGGTACCACAGGCCCTGACCGTGGTTGTTGTGATAATAGCCGGTCAGCTTGAGCGAAACCTGGTCGGTCAGGCGGCCATCGAAGGTCGCGCCCGCGAGATAATCCTTCCGCAGACCCGCCGCATCGAAATAGACGTCGTCGACGGTCTTGTACGGCGCGGGAAAGGTCGTGCCCGCCGTAGGATAGGGCAGCGGTTGGCCGGCGGCGGTGTTCTGGTTGGCATAGACCTGCGCCAGCCGCGTCGCGAGCGGGAAGTCGTTCGAGATGTTGTCGAGATCGTAGCCGAACCGCTTGATCAGATCGAGGCTGAGATCCTGGTAATCCTGCTCCCGGCGATCCGAATAGTCGAAAAAGGCTGAGATCGAGCCGCGGTCGCCCAGATCCTGCAGGAGCTTGGCGTTGACCTGATGCTGGCGCTGTTCGCCGAAGCCCTTCCACTTGTCGGTCTTGAGATAGCCGTAGCTGATATAGCCCTTGAGCCCCTGCCCGGTGATGTCCCCGCTCTCGAGCCGGACGAAGCCGCGATAGGTCTCGTTGCTGCCATAGGTGCCCGACGCGACGATCCCCATCTTGTCCGAGGGCTTGAGCGACGTAAATTCGATCGTCCCGCCGAGGTTGCTGCTGGATGCGGTGCCGAGCGCGCCTGCGCCTTGTGCGACCGCGGCGACGCCGAGATTCTCCGAGATGATCGCGCGGCTGATGTGGAGGCCGTTGGAATTGCCGTAGCTCATGTCGCCGAGCGGAATGCCGTCGAGCGTGAAGCCGAGCTGGTTCTGGTTGAACCCGCGCAACGTGATCCGCGACGACCATTCATATGCGCCGAACGCGTCGGCGGCCTGATAATTGACACCGGGAAGCTTGGCGATTGCCTTGAGCGGGGTCGAGCCGGGGGTCAGGCGTTCGATATCAAGGTTGCTGACGGTCTGCACCTGCCGCGCCTGGCCGAAGCCGAGCACGACGATGTCGGCTTCTTCGGGGGCGGGCGTTTCGGTCGTTGCCGTGTCGACGGGCTGCGGTTCAGGCGACGGAGCGGTCTGGGCCAGCGCGCTGGTCGAAACGAAGGCGAGCATCATCGAACCCGCGAGCAGGTGGAAACGAAGCGTCATGCTGGAAACTCCCTGATGGGCCGGTTGTCGACCTCAGGTTGCCGCATGACGACTTTGTGTTGCGCGGCTATGACCGTTTCGGGTCTATTCCGCGTCGGTTGGTTAACGCCTGGCGGCGGGCGTCAGTGCAAGACCGCTGCGGCGGGGGCGTGGAAAATGCGCGGCTGACGGGGGTTCTGAAAGAAGCCCCTCCCCTTCAGGGGAGGGGTTGGGGGTGGGGCAGACCAGCAGAACCAAGCTCTCTGCGAGGCACGGGGCCCCCCCCCCCCCCCCCCCCCACCGGGGGGGGGGGGAGTTTTTTCACCCCCCCCCCCCCCCAATACCCCCCCCCCCCCCAAAAAAACACCCACCCCACCACACGCCCCCCC
>NZ_JBEPST010000011.1:0-49287 GCF_040549155.1 Sphingomonas sp. PvP056 | reverse complement strand
GGTGCGCGACAAGGCCAAGGGCATGTTTGCCGGTTTCCGGCCAAAGCCGGCTGTCGCGAAAGAGGGGGCGATTAACACTGCCCGCGATCACGGGCAGGGGGGTCCGATTAACACCGCCCGTGATCGCAGCCAGGGGGGTCCGATTAACACCACCTTGGACGTCTCTCAGGCCAAGGCGATCGAACGCTATGCACGTGCCGCGGGCGATATCGGCCGGATGCGCAACAAGGGTCTGCCCGTGCTGCCGCATCAGGAGAGCGCTTTGCAGAAGGCTGGCGAGAGGCTGGACGCGACCCGTCCCCATGCCGCGCGCGACCTTGCATCGGCGCTTGCGCGTGATCCGAAGCTTATCGAGCAGGTGTCGGGCGGCAATACAGTTGGCGCGGCACGCGCGATGGCCGACGAGAAGCGTGTGCGGCTAGACCCGGACGCGCGTGCCGAGCGGTTCGTGGAAGGCTGGCAGAAAATGCAGCAGGCGCGGGCAGGCATGGAGCGGGCCGGCGACAGTGCCGGTGCCGAGCGGTTGCGCGAGCGGATGGAGAAGGCGGCGGGCGGGCTGCACCGTGACCCGCAGCTCGAATCCGCACTGCGTCGCCATGCACCCGACCTGGCGCTGAAGCAGGAAAGCGAGCGGTCGATCGGCGATGCGCTGTCGTCGTCGCTCGATCGTGGGCGCGACCGGGATCGGGGGATGAGCCGGTGACGGTTCGTGCTTTCGGGTACGATCCGGTTTGTGGTTTCATGCAGTAAAGGGGAAGAAGTGCATGAGTGACGATCACGAACCGGACGCCGCAGCGGAGGCGTTTGAAGGTGTCCGCGGTGAGCTTGCGCTGTTGCGCCGCGCCGTCGAGCGGCTGTCCGCGGAGCGCGCCGAGGTGCCGGAGATACCCGATTACAGCGAGACGCTGGGGAAAATGGCGAAGGCGCTCAACGCGACCATGCAAAATGTCGGCGTGCTGGCGAAAACGGCCGAGGACAATGTCGCGCCGCGCTATGTCGCCGACCGGATCGTCGCGGCTGGCGGCCATGCCCGCGACGAGGATCGGCGCATGATCGCGACCGCCGGTGAGAAGATGGACAAGGCGACGACCGCTTTGCACGGTATCGGCGGTTCTGCCCGCCGTGCGGACGAGCAGCGCCGTACCTTGTGGCAGGTCGGTGCGGGAGCGTGCCTGGGCGGGGCGCTGCTATGGACGATCGTGCCGGGGATCATCGCGCGCGAGCTCCCGGGGAAGTGGCAGGTGCCCGAGTGGATGGCAGCGCGCACGCTTGACCTACCGAAATGGGAAGCCGGGCAGCGCCTCATGCGAGCTGCTGGGCCGGATGCTTTCGCCAACATCGCGGCAGCCGATCGGATCATCACCGCAAATCGCAAGGCTGTGCAAGCCTGCTACAAGATAGCTGTGAGGACTAAGAAGACGGTGCGCTGTACCATCGAGATCAGTCGGGATGACGTGGCGGCAAGAAGTGCGATCGTCAGCTCCACGGATTGAAGTGCCCAAGCGGTGCAAGCCGATCATTCCACCGGACAGCAGCGATGCGCTATGCGGAAGGGGCAAGTGCTTCGATGATCCGGCAGTCGGCGACGGTGTTGCGGCTACAGGAATCTATTAGCGCGTCGAGTTCACCAGCAAGCGCGGTGAGGTCTGCAATTTTGCGTCTAATCGCGTCGCGGTGTTGGTTGGCAACGACATCGACGGCGATGCAGGACTGATCGCGCCGATCGGCAAGCCCCATAAGCTCGCGCACCTGATCGATTGAAAAGCCAAGATCACGCGCGCGACGGATGAAGGACAGGCGGCGTAGATGCGCGCCCTCATAGGTCCGATAGTTCCCCGCCGATCGCTCAGGAGCCGGCAGCAAGCCAATCTGCTCATAGTAGCGGATCGTCTCGACTTTCGTGCCGGTCGCACCAGCCAGTTTTCCGATCGTCAGTTTCTCAGACACAGCGCTTGACCCTCTAGCGACTAGAGGGTGCATATAGGCTGTCAGATCGATTCTATCGAGGTGGCGAATATGGCCTGCACAAGCTGCGCGTCCGACAAGGCGGACACTCTCAACGACCCTAAGTGGCGGCGCGCGCTATGGATTGCGCTCGCCATCAATGGCGGCATGTTCGTTATCGAGATCGTTGCCGGCATCACGGGTGGATCGAAGGCGCTGCAAGCCGACGCGCTCGACTTTTTTGGGGATACTGCGAACTACGCAATCAGCCTTGGCGTTGCCGGAATGGCGATAGCCTGGCGCGCACGCGCTGCGATGTTGAAGGGGGCGACGCTTGCTTTGCTAGGCGTCTATGTCTTGTTCGCGGCGGGATGGGGGGCGCTCCACGAAGCAACGCCCCATGCCGAAATTATGGGCGTGGTCGGCATCGCCGCGTTGATCGCGAACCTTGTAGTCGCGGTCATGCTGTACCGCTTTCGAAGCGGTGATGCGAACATGCGGTCAGTGTGGATTTGCTCGCGTAACGACGCGATTGGCAACATCGCCGTCGTACTGGCCGCAGGCGGAGTGTTCGGCCTCAACAGCGCGTGGCCTGATCTCGCCGTCGCCACCTTGATGGCTGTGTTGGGAATATCGGGCGGTGTTCAGATCATGCGGCAGGCACGCGCCGAAATGCGTAGCGAGCCCTCACCCGCCCCCGCTACTTACCAGCAGTCGTTACATGGCAGTCGGTAAGCTGCTAAGGCGCGGGCCGATGCACCGCCTCTCCGCCCTGTTCCTCAGTTTCATGCTCGTGCTTATGCTCGGGCTTGGATCAGTCGCGCATGCGACCGAAGGCGTGACGTGCGTTGATACCACAGCGGTCAGCTCCCTCGATCATTGCGACGGCGATGCCGACCAAGTGCCGGCAGACGCCGACAAGGCTTATCCTCACCATCATGGTGGTTGCCACGGCCATCATGTCGGCGTGCCGATCGCGTCCGATTCAACCGGACCAGCCAGCAGCGTTCGTATGACTGCATCGATGTGGCGCAATGCGCCCAAGGCCCCGGTAGCGTCGGACCCAGCCCTACGTCCTCCCCAAGCCTGACCAACGCCTAATTCCGCCGGGAAAGCCCGTGCGGATGCCCAAGGTTCGTCAGGAGTCCGTTACCCATGCACCGTTTTATTGCGGCCTTATTGGCCGTGGCGTCGTGCGCGTCGATCGCACAGGCGCAGTCAGCCGATCCAACATCGACCAGTCCCCCGCTCACCCTTGAGCAGGCGCTTTCGCTTGCCGGAGCCAGCGCCCCCAGCCTTGAGGCTGCCACGGCTGGCGTCCGGGCAGCACAAGCAGGCCGCACGGTTGCCGGCTACCGCCCGAACCCGTCGATCGTCGCCGAGACCGAGAACATTGCCGGCAGCGGCCAATATCGCGGTCTTCGAAGCGCCGAGACAACGGCAGGTCTGGCACTACCGATCGAGTTGGGTGGCAAACGATCGGCACGGATCGCTGTCGCAGATGCGATTGGTAATCGAGCGAGGATAGGCACGGCGTTGGCCGAGGCTGATCTACGGCTTGCCATCACGCAGCTCTACATCGAGGCGACCGCAGCGGAACGCCGACTGGTGACCGCGCGCGAGCAGGCCGGTATCGCCCGCGAAGCATCGCGCGCAGCCGGCGTCCGCGTTCAAGCGGGGCGAGCATCACCGCTCGAACAGCAGCGCGCCGATGTATTGCGGATCAACGCGGAGACGGCTGTGGAGCGCGCAGAGCGGCTTGCCGAGGTCGCCCGAAGCAATCTTGCCCGACGGATCGGCCAACCCCTCACGGGACCGTTGGACTTGGTGTGGTTCGGCCGTGTCGAGGGCTTTGGTCCAGCGCGGCCGATCGAGACCGCCGGGACGCTGGCATTGGCGGCGACACGCGCGGACGTGACAACGGCAGAGGCACAGGTGCGGCTTGCTAGGTCGCAGCGCATTCCCGACGTGACACTCAGCGCCAGCGCACGACGGCTTGAGGCTACGAACGACGTGGCAGCGGTGTTCGGGCTGTCGATCCCGTTCCCACTGTTCAACAACGGCAAGGCGGCAGTGGCGCAGGCGCGGGCGCAGACTGATCAGGCGCAGGCGCTACGTCGCGCGGCCGAGCTGGATACCGCGCAGGATATCGCAAGCGCACAGGCGAACGTCGCGAATGCCGCGACGACCGCTCGCAACGCCAGCGGGCCGGCATTGGCGTCGGCAAGCGAAGCCGCTCGGATCGCCCGGATCGGCTACCGGGAGGGCAAGTTCGGTCAGCTCGATTTGCTCGATGCCGAACGTACCCTGTCCGAAACACGAACCGCCGCGATCGATGCGCTCGCCACCTATCACGACGCCAAGGCACGCCTCGAACGGCTCGTTGCCGCAGCGCCCTCGACCGAGGAAACCAATCAATGACGAAGACCATCATGCGGGCGCTCGCGCCTGTGACCCTGGCTGTCCTCCTTGCCGGATGCGGCGGGGGTGGCAACGGCGAGGCCGGTGAGAAAGCCGGAGCCGAGAAGACCGAAGGTGCCGAGGCCAGCGAAGCCAAGGAGGGTCCAAAGGATATCGTCACCCTGTCCGCGCAGCAGATTGCGGATGCCGGGATAGAGGTTACGCGTCCTACAGTAGGCGGCGTGGCCGGAGCGATCGAGCTATCGGCAACGATCGAGGGCGATCCTCAGGGTGTGCAGGTTGTGTCCACCTCCGTAGGCGGTCGGCTCGTTTCCCTCACCAGCAATCTCGGGCAGTCAGTCAGCCGGGGAGACCCGCTGGCTATCATCGAAAGCCGGGAAGCGGCATCACTGAAAGCGGAGGTAGAAGCCGCGCGCGCGCGTTCCGCACTCGCCCAATCAAACCTTCGCCGCGAACAGCGCCTGTTCGCTGAACGTGTTTCGCCAGAGCAGGATCTGGTCGCAGCGCGGACGGCAGCGACGGAGGCCAGCATTGCCCTTCGCCTCGCGCAGCAGCAATTGTCAGCGACGGGCAGCGGAGGCGGCGCGCTCAACCGCATCGCGGTTCGCTCGCCGATCGCCGGCCAGGTCATCGCGAGATCCGCTACACTCGGGCAGGCGGTCGCGGCCGATGCAGAGCTGTTCCGCGTCGCCAACCTGTCGAAGGTCACTGTAACCACCTCACTCGTCCCCACCGATGCCGGTCGGGTGAAACCCGGCGTGCGTGTCGAAGTGACGGCACCGGGGCGGCGTCAGGAGGGGCGCGTCACGTTCGTATCCCCCATTCTGGACGAGACGACCCGATTGGTGCCGGTGATCGCTACCCTCGACAACGCCGGCAGCACATGGCGCGTCGGCGAAACGGTCAACGTATCGATCCTCGTTCCTGCGACCGGGGACCGCACCGTCGCCGTGCCATCGGCCGCAGTGCAGATGATCGAGGACAAGTCGTTCGTGTTCGTCCGCACTGCGACAGGATTCCGGGCAATTCCCGTGACGCTTGGTCGCACCAACGGCGGGCAAGTCACCGTAACGGCAGGCCTTACCGGCTCGGAGCGCATCGCTTCCACCAACAGCTTCACGCTCAAGGCCGAACTCGGCAAGGGTGCAGGCGGGGATGAGGACTGAGCCATGATCGGTCGCATCGTCACCCTCTCCGTCGAGAAGCGCTGGCTCGTCCTGCTTCTCACCATCGCGGCTGCATTGCTCGGGATTGGCGCGCTGCGTCAGCTTCCGATCGACGCCGTACCCGACATCACCAATAACCAGGTGCAGATCAATGTCGTTGCTCCTGCCCTCTCCCCCGATCAGATCGAGAAGCAGGTTGCGTTCACGGTCGAAACCGCGCTCGCGGGCATTCCTGGCCTTGAATATACCCGCTCGCTAAGTCGCAATGGCTTTGCCCAGATCACAGCGGTTTTCGGTGAAAAGACCGATATCTACTTTGCGCGAGCGCAGGTCGCGGAACGTCTGCGAACCGCTGAGGAAGACCTTCCCGAAGGTGTGAACCCCGAGATGGGGCCGATCGCTACGGGCCTCGGCGATATCTTCATGTGGACGGTCGAATATCGCGAGCTGGACCAAGTTCACCACCGCAACGGCGAACCCGGCTTGCAGCGCGATGCCAGCTATATCACCCCCGAGGGGGATCACCTTGTCAGCGACGCCGACAAGGCAACCTATCTGCGCACCGTACAGGATTGGATCGTCACGCCGCAGCTCAAAAGCACGGCCGGGCTTGCTGGCGTCGACTCCCTTGGTGGCTACACCAAGGAATATCTCGTTATTCCGGACATACAGCGCATGGCGGCAATGCGGCTAACGCTTCAGGATCTCACCACCGCCCTTCAGCGCAGCAATACCAGCGCGGGCGCTGGCGTGGTCAACCGCAACGGAGAAGGGCTGGCGGTTCGATCGGATGGGCGTGTTCGCAACGCCGACGAGCTGGCACGTACCGTCGTTGCCACCCGCGAGAGCGTTCCGATCCTGCTTAACCAGATCGCGACCGTTCGCACCGGGCAGGCGCTACGCATGGGATCGGCGTCAGAAAACGGCCATGAAGTTGTCGTCGGCACCGCGGTTATGCGGATCGGGGAGAATAGCCGCACGGTATCGACCGGCGTTGCCGAACGGCTGACGCAGATCGGCCGCTCTTTGCCGGTCGATGTTGTCGTGAAGCCGGTCATGAACCGGACCGAGCTGGTGAACTCCACAATTTCGACGGTTGCCCGCAACCTCGCCGAAGGTGCGGTGCTGGTAATCGTCGTTCTGTTTGCGCTGCTTGGCAATTTCCGCGCGGCGCTGATCGCGGCCTGCGTCATTCCGATCACGATGCTGCTGACCAGCATCGGCATGTTGGAGGCGGGCGTTTCCGCAAATCTGATGAGCCTTGGTGCGCTCGACTTTGGTCTGATCGTAGATGGCGCGGTCATTATTGTGGAGAACGCATTACGGCGTTTGGGCGAGGCGCAGCATGGTCGTGATGACGTGCTGACCATCGAGCAACGTCTCGGGATTGTCGCGGCGTCGGCGCGCGAGATGATCCGGCCATCGGTGTACGGGCAGGCTATCATCATCCTTGTCTATGCGCCGTTGCTCACCTTCACGGGTGTCGAAGGCAAGATGTTCGAGCCGATGGCGCTCACGGTCATCATCGCTCTGGTGTTCGCCTTCATCCTATCGCTGACCTTCATACCGGCAGCGATTGCGATCTGTCTCAGCAAGCGGGTCGAGGAGAAGGAAAGCCGCGTCGTCACCTTCCTCCGGAAACGTTATGAGCCGGGACTTGATGCGGCAATGCGCCGACCCACCCTCACCATCGGCGTCGCGATCGGTGCGCTGGCACTCGCCGGGGCCGCTTTTACGACATTGGGGCAGGAGTTCTTGCCGCAGCTCGATGAGGGCAACATCCTCGTGCAGGCGGTCCGCATCCCGGGCACATCGGTCGATCAGAGCCAGGCGATGCAATTCCAGGTGGAAAAGGCACTCGCCAAGGCCCCTGAGGTCCGCTTCGCCTTCTCGCGCACCGGCACGTCCGAAATCGCATCGGACCCGATGCCGCCTAACGCGACCGACACCTTCGTCATCCTGAAGCCGAAGAAGGAGTGGCCCGACCCCGGCCTGTCCAAGGAAGAGCTGGTCGAGCGGCTGGAAAAGCGGCTCTCCACTCTGCCCGGCAACGCCTATGAGATCACTCAGCCGATCCAGATGCGGTTCAACGAGCTGATTGCAGGCGTGCGCGGCGACATCGCGATCAAGGTCTTTGGCGACGACTTTGGCGAGATGAACGCGACCGCAGATCGGATAGCCGGCATCCTTCGAAAGACGCGGGGTGCAGCAGACGTGCGGGTTGAACAAACCGAAGGCTTGCCGATGCTCGATATCCGGCCGAACCGCACTGCCATGTCCCGCGTCGGGGTGACGGCGGGTGACGTGCAGGACACGGTTGCCGCAGCCATTGGCGGCCGACAGGCTGGCGTGATCTTTGAAGGCGATCGTCGCTTCCCCGTCGTGATCCGGATGGCCGAAAGCTCACGATCCGATCTGACGGCGGTTGCTCAGGTGCCGGTGCCGACCGGCAGTGGCGGCTTCGTACCGCTATCGACAGTGGCGGATATCGCCGTGGTCGATGGTCCCAACCAGATCAGCCGCGAGAACGGCAAGCGGCGTGTCGTGGTGCAGGCCAACGTGCGCGATCGAGACGTGGCCGGTGTCGTGGCTGATGCCCGGTCAGCCATCGACGCTCAGGTGAAATTGCCGCCTGGCACGTATCTCGAATGGGGCGGTCAGTTCGAGAACCTGGCATCTGCCCGCGATAGGCTTAGCGTTGTGGTGCCGATCTGCTTCGTGGTCATCATGTTCCTGCTCTACGGCGCGCTTGGCTCCGTCAGGGATGCGTTGATCGTGTTTACCGGCGTTCCGCTGGCGCTGGTCGGAGGCATCCTTGCGCTGGTGCTAAGAGGCATGCCGTTCTCCATTTCAGCGGCAGTCGGCTTCATCGCGCTATCAGGTGTCGCGGTTCTCAACGGGCTGGTCATGGTGTCGTCCATCCATGATCTGATGCGGCAAGGCATGGGTCGTGCGGTAGCGGCGCATCAAGGCGCTCTGGCGCGGCTCCGGCCAGTTGCGATGACGGCGCTCGTTGCGTCGCTTGGCTTCGTGCCGATGGCACTTGGTCATGGTGCTGGAGCCGAGGTGCAAAAGCCGCTGGCGACCGTCGTCATTGGTGGCCTGATATCCGCAACCTTGCTCACCTTGTTCGTGCTGCCGACGCTCTACGCTCGTTTCGGACGGCGCGAGCTGCCAGCCCCATCAGGGGGACACATCGAACTGCCGCCTTTGAGTCATGACAGCGTGAGGGCTTAAGCTATGCAGGCCGTTGCCTTCACGCTCATTCCCGTCGTCGCCGTACTGATCGGCTCGCTATTCGCGGTATCGAGACGGCCAAGTGATGCCTTCGTAAGCGCCATGCAGCACTTGGCGGCAGGCGTCGTGTTCGCCGCAGCGGCAGCCGAGATCCTGCCCCAGGTGATGCACGAAGGTTCACCGATCGCGACATTCACAGGCGGCGCGCTTGGCATTCTCGTGATGCTGTCGCTCAAAGCCCTTGAGGGTCGCGCCAGTGGACCGATCGCCATGCTCGGTGCGGTCGCGGTCGACATCCTGATCGACGGGCTTGTTCTCGGGTTGGCGTTCGTCGCTGGCGGGAAGGCCGGCGTGTTGCTGACGATCGCGTTGACGTTGGAGGTGCTGTTTCTCGGACTGACCGTGACCACCGAGTTGGGCGAGACGATCAAGTCCAAGGCGCGGATCATCGCGATTACGATGGGGATCGCGTTGTTGCTGCCGATCGGTGCGGCGATAGCGACTCCCGTTGCGACGTTTCCGCCCGTCGTCATCGCCGGGTTTCTCAGTTTCGGTTTGATGGCGCTGCTCTACCTTGTGACGGAAGAGCTATTGGTGGAGGCGCACGAGAAGCCCGATACCCCGCTTATCAGCGCCATGTTTTTCATCGGCTTTTTGGGATTGCTCCTGATCGAGGAGTTTTTGGGCTGACCGCTCGACGTGGAACGTCTTGGACCAATGATGATGACGTCGAGCTTCGTCGGCGTATCGAGGCCAAGCAGACTCTGGCGGTAATCGCACGCGAGATGGGCCGAACGATGGATGCGGTTCGGGGAAGAGCCTCAACCCTACGGGTAACTCTCCGCTCGTCACAGCGACCATGGCGCGACGGCGTGCCGCGGCGGGTAGATGTAGACTAGGAAAATAGGGGCGGCTGCCCGCCCCTATCCAGCTTTTAGCCGTGCTTCATGCCGCCCTTGGCATGATCGCAGCAGTCCGCGGCCTTGGCTTTTGCGCCATCCTTGCAGCAGTCCGCACCGTCCTTGCAGCACGCCATGTCGGCGCAGCAATTGGCGACAGCGGCGAATGCGCCAGTCGACAGGGTGAGGGCGAAGGCAGCGCTGATGAGCTTGAACTTGGTCATGATATTCTCCGAAATTTACGTGTGATGGTGTTCGACGTCACACGGTTTGCGGAGGGGGCGTGGCCGGAGCGTATGCCATGCCCAAAAGGCCCGTCTGTGGAGCTGGCCAAGGCGATAGATGGGAGGACGGAACCAGCCCGATATGCTCGACGGTTTCGCCGGCAACCGCAACGCACGGTATGGCGCAGGCCGACGCAGGTGCCTTTTTGATGGGAGCGCCTGCTGATTTGCTGGCGCAGTCCATCATCGCGGACGCAGCCGGAGGCGCGGCCATCGCCATCGTCTCGCAGAGCGGGCCAAGCCGGACCAGCAACATCACTGCCAGGACGAAAAACGCCATGGAACGCAATATCTTGGAGAATGGGCGAGCCCGGCGTTTCATTGGATGCATCTAGAAGCACACTCAGTGATGCACAATGTCGGAGGAGCGGTTCGCCACACTAAGAGAACTTTACTCGCCTTTCCGGTACGTTGGCGAGGTTGCGATGCTCGAAAGGTCCGTGGCGCTATCGATCGGCACATCTGCCTCCTTTCGCTCGGAATAGCGATCAACAAGCTGCGTGGTGTGCGGGCGTAGAAGGACCGTGAAGCGCACCAGCTCCTCCATCACATCCACGATCCGATCATAGTAGGCCGAAGGCTTCATTCGGTCGCTTTCGTCGAACTCCGCAAACGCCTTCGCGACGCTCGATTGGTTTGGGATCGTCACCATTCGCATCCAACGGCCGAGGACGCGCAGGGTGTTCACGCTGTTGAACGACTGCGATCCGGCCGACACCTGCATGACGGCAAGCGTGCGGCCCTGCGTCGGGCGCATCCCACCCATCGACAGCGGCAGGTGATCGACTTGCAGCTTCATGATGCCGGTGATCTGGCCGTGGCGCTCGGGGCTGCACCACACATGCCCCTCCGACCACATCGACAGTTCGCGTAGCTCGTGGACGGCCAGGTGATCGTCCCCCGTCACCTGATCGGGCAGCGGCAACGTCGAAGGATCGAAGATTCGCGTTTCGCAGCCGAAGAATTGCAGCAGGCGAGCGGCTTCCTCAACGCACAACCGCGAAAAGGACCGCTCCCGCAAAGAGCCGTAGAGCAACAGTATGCGCGGAGGTGGATCACCAGCGCCCAGCCCAAGGGCAGGACGATCGAGCGCATAGCGCCGATCAAGGGCGGGTAGATGATCGGGGTCAGAGAGGGCGCGAAGCGGCATCAGGCGGTCCTTGGGCCAAGCAGAATGATACAGGTGCCGATCAGGCAGAGTGTCGCTCCACCAGCGTCCCAGCGGTCGGGCCTCACCCCTTCGACAGCCCACAGCCAGATCAGCGATGCACAGATGTAGACGCCGCCATAGGCTGCATAGGCCCGCCCTGCTGCATCGCTGTCCACGCGTGTCAGCAGCCAGGCGAACAGCACAAGCGATACCACGCCCGGAGCCAGCCACAGGGGCGATTTGCCCAGCCGCAACCATGCCCAAAAGGCAAAGCAGCCTGCGATTTCCGCGAGCGACGCGGCCAGATATACGAGTGCCGTCATCCCATGCTGATCCTGATCGCGAGTGCCGCGAGCGTTACCAGCAGCACCGGAATCGTTAGCGTCGCGCCGACCTTGAAGTAATAGCCCCAGCCGATCCGAATGCCCTTTTGCCCGAGGACGTGCAGCCAGAGCAGCGTCGCGAGCGAGCCAATCGGTGTGATTTTCGGGCCAAGGTCGCACCCGATCACGTTGGCGTAAATCATGGCTTCCTTGATCGCGCCCGTGGCGTGCGTCGCGTCGATCGACAGCGCACCCACCAGAACGGTCGGCATGTTGTTCATCACCGACGACAGCAGCGCGGCAATGATCCCGGTGCCGAACGCCGCACCCCAAACGCCGCCTTGCGCGGTGCGATCGAGCAGGCCGGCAAGATGGTCGGTCAGTCCGGCATTCCGCAGGCCATAGACGACCAGGTACATGCCGAGCGAGAAGATCACGACCTGCCACGGCGCGCCGGCCAGCACCTTGCGCGTCTGGATGACATGGCCGCGCGCGGCGATGACCAGCAAGAGCACGGCACCGGCAGCAGCGACGGCGCTGACCGGCACGCCGATAGGTTCGAGCAAGAAGAAGCCGGCGAGCAGCAGGGCGAGGACGACCCAGCCCGCCTTGAATGTGGCATGGTCACGGATCGCATCAGCGGGCGCGCGGAGCTGCGCCACATCGTAGCTGGCGGGTATGTCGCGCCGGAAGAACAGCAGCAGCACGACCAGCGTCGCGGCGATCGACGCCAGATCGACCGGCACCATCACCGAGGCATAATCGGCAAAGCCGATCCGGAAGAAGTCGGCCGACACGATGTTGACGAGGTTGGAGACGATCAGCGGCAGGCTTGCGGTATCGGCAATGAACCCCGCCGCCATGACGAACGCCAGCGTCGCCTTGTCCTTGTATCCCAGGGCCCTCAGCATCGCGATGACGATCGGCGTCAGGATCAGCGCGGCGCCGTCATTGGCGAACAGCGCCGACACCGCCGCCCCGAGCAGGACGATCAGCACGAACAGCCGACGACCATGCCCCCCGCCCCAGCGCGCAACGTGGAGCGCCGCCCATTCGAAGAACCCGGCTTCATCGAGCAACAGGCTGACGATGATGATCGCGACGAACGTCGCGGTCGCGTTCCAGACGATGCCCCACACCACCGGCACGTCAGAGAGCGAAACGACCCCGACGAGTAGCGCGACGGCCGCGCCGCCTAGCGCGCTCCAGCCGATGCCCAGGCCCTTGGGCTGCCAGATGACGAGCGCGATCGTGACGACGAAGATAGCGAACGCGAGCAGCATCAGGCGATGCGCTGGCCCGAAGCATCCACAACCTGTTCGCCGTCTTCCTTGGCAAACGCGCCCTGTTGGGCATCAGGCAGCAGATCGAGGACCGCTTCGGACGGTCGGCACAGCTTCACGCCGAGCGGCGAGACGACCAGCGGCCGGTTAATGAGGACCGGATGCGCCATCATCGCGTCCACCAGCGTGTCGTCTGACAGCGCATCGTCACCAAGGCCCAGCTCCGCATAGGGCGTCCCCTTCTCGCGTAGCAGATCGCGGGGCGTGATCCCGGCGCGGTCGATCAGCTCGACCAGCAACGCGCGCGAGGGTGGGGTTTTCAGATATTCGATGACGTGCGGCTCGATGCCAGCATTGCGGATCATCGCCAGCGTGTTGCGCGACGTGCCGCACTCGGGGTTGTGATAGATCACGATATCGACGGCCACGGGGCGTCCTTTCAGCAGCAGGGGGTGAGTTCGGCCAGGAGCGGCGCACACAGTTCAGGCGAGCCGGCACAGCAATCCTTGACGAGGAACAGCGTTAGCGCGCGCAGCCCGTCTAGATCGGCACGGTAAATAATCGACCGGCTATGCCGTTCCGAGCGCACGATGCCGGCGCGCGCGAGAATGCCGAGGTGCGCGGACATGGTGTTCTGCGGCACGTCGAGCTGACGGGCAATTTCACCCGCCGCCATGCCGTCCGGTTCGTGGCGAACCAGCAGGCGAAACACGTCGAGGCGTGTGCCTTGCGCGAGCGCACCAAGCGCAATGATAGCCGAATCGTTATCCATGCATCCGGCATAGCGGATATGTTAAGTTATGAAAGCTCTCACGATCTTCAAACCACTATCGATTCCGACAACGCCCTGCACCGACATGAAAGCGGCAGGCGTAAAGACCATGCCGGCCACGACATGTCGGGCATGAAAAGTAAATGGGAGGGAGGCGTCCGCGCCTCCCTCTTTTAATGGCGGGCGAACACCTTGCGTCCGGTTGGTCCGAACGCGATCACCTCATAGGGCTGTGCGTTCATGCCCGGCATTTCCATGCCAGGTGATCCCACCGGCATACCCGGCACGGCAAGCCCGTTTACGCCTTTGGGATGCTGGGCAAGCACCCGTTTCATGTCGGCAATCGGTACATGGCCCTCAAATGCCATACCGTCGACTACCGCGGTGTGACATGAACTGAGGTCGGCGGGGACACCCATCTTGCGCTGAAGCACATCGCGGTGAGCGTCATCGATGATCTGCACGTTGCGCCCGAACTGCTGACGGACCTGCTTGGCCCACTGCTCGCAACAGCCGCACCCTGGATCGCGGTGCATGGCAATGCTGTTCGCCGCTAAGGCCACAGCCGGGGTCATCATCGCTGCGGCGACGATCGCACTCCGGATCGTAAACTTCATTGCTAAACTCCTTTGGTGAAGCCCCGCCCGGGGGCGGGGTTCCTGCCAGCGGCCTTATTGGGCGCGCTTGCCATGCGACTTGAGCCAGCCCTGAAGCTCGGCGATGTCCTTTTCCTGCTTCGTAATGGTCATCTGCGCCATCCGCTTCGTGTCGGCATCCTTCGCGTCCCGAAGCGCCACGCGCGACATGGTAACGGCTCCACGATGATGTTCGATCATCTTGCGGGTCCACATCTCCGATGCGTCTCCCTGCTTCGCGGCCATCATCTTCTGATGCATGTCCATCTCGGATGCGGCGTAAGGATTGCCCGGATCATTCATCATCTTGGAATGATCCATTCCCTGCATCTGGCTATGATCCATGCCCGCCATGCTGCTCTGTGCGGCAAGCGGACTGGCGGCGAGCGCTGCGGCTAACATGCCGATCGTGGTAATGGTCTTCATAGTCGTTCTCCCGAGGTATCCCCCACCTAGAGAGAGTTACGCGGCAACGTCGTGCACCCCTTGGACTTTTCTTTGCCTGCGGCGCGGCCAGCGCATGTAGAGCAGCACCACGCCTGCCACCGCAAGGGCTAGCCCCCCAGCTGCAAATGCCATCATCCAAGGGGTGTTGAAGTTCTCATGGTTTTTCCAGTCCATGATGTGGAGGCCCCAGAAAAAATCATAGAGCCGCCACGTACCCGTTCGGACACCGACAATCCTACCGTTCTCCGGTGACACGAACACGCGCGTCGTCTCGGCGTCCTCGAACTCCACACGCCAGACCGGCAGTTTGCCACGAAACTCCGTGCTCGCTGTTCGAGCAAACATGACGGACGCAACAGGGACACCGGGGCCGCGATATGCCGCGCGTGCAACTCGTAGCGCAAAGGGCGCATCGATACGCTGCATCGGCAAACCGGTCCGGGCGTCGTGCATCCGGACCGTGCCGTTAGCCATCGTCAACTCGGCGACGGGTTGTCCGAACAAGGTCGTGTAGCGCAGTTCGCGCACCGGGCCGGGGGCAGCGCCCAACACCGATGCCGGGGAAGCAAACTCCTGAGCCGGATCGATCGTCGCCGTGTTCTCGCGTGCAACGAGGTGTTCTCCTCGTACCCGCTCGATCGGCAGGATGCTCATCAACAAGCCGCTGGAGAACCAGAGCAGTAGCTGCACCCCGATAATCAGTGCCAGCCAGCGATGAAGCTTGCTGGCACCGACATGAAGGCGGAGCCTGCCGCTCCTCAGAACCAGGTCCTCACGCCGGCAACGAAGCTGAAGCCGCCCGTGTCATCACCGCGTGCTCTCGTGAAGCGTGCCGTGTCGCCGAATTGCCTTTCCCACGACACGCCGATGTAGGGCGCAAACTCACGCGACTTTTCGTAGCGCAGCCTGAGCCCGAGTTCGAGGTCCGTAAGCCCCGATCCGATGCCGTCCTGGCGCACGTCTTGGGCTGCAAAGTTGGCTTCCACGCGAGGCTGAAGGACGAAGAATTGTGTCACTCGCTCGTCGTACCATGCCTCGGCTCGGCCAAGCACGTCGCCCTTGTCAGAAAGGAACAGTGCCCCCTCGACGTCGAACCAATAGGGCGCAAGCCCCTCGATCCCGACCGTCGCGTAGGTGCGAGAAGGGTTCGGCTTGAAGTCGTAGCGGACGCCCGCCTGAAGGTTCCAATAGGGATCGAGCGCACGGCTGTAGAGCGCCTGCACCTCGGCCGCTTCGAGCGGTTTGCCAAATGTGCCCTCGCCTTCGCTCTTCAGGGTGAGACGGTTGATGTCTCCCCCGATCCAAGCCTCGCCATCCCATCGATAGCCGTCCCCGCCTTTGCGCGCCTGATACTCGGCAAGGTTGAAGAGCACTTGGTAGTAGGTCATTCCGCCATGCTCGCGGCGCAGGTCGCGGTTGGCATCGCTCATGGCTGCCTCGCCGTAATAGCGAGACGCTGCCAGCACCGGAGATGGTGCAGGCGCGGGCGCATTGCCCGGCTTCAGGTCTGTACCGACAGGCACGGTCGCCATTCCCGGCATTGAAGACATGTCATGCTGCGTTGGCTGGCCGGGTGCCATATCCATGCCGGGCATCGCCGACATATCATGGCCGGTGTGCTCGCCTGTTGCGGTAGCCGGAGCAGGGTTCATGCCTGACATTTGGGACATGTCGTGGCCGGCGTGCGGATCGGCCGCGTTCGCACCGCTCATGTCCATGCCGGGCATCGTGTGTTCGGCATGTGGATCGGCTGCAGGCTTGGAGGGACGCTTTGCCGGGACCTTCCTAGTCGCTGCCTTCTTGGCAGGGGCCCGCTTTGTGGCCGGTCTCGATCTAGCGGTCGGTTTTTTCGCCGGCATTTTCATGCCCGGCATGCTCATGCCCGGCATCATTGAATGGTCCATCGTCTGCGCCGTGGCAGGTGCCGTGGCGACCAGCGCGCCGATCCCGGCGAGAAGCAGCGCCTTCATGCCGCCTCTCCCTTCGCCGAACGGACCTGGACGACCTGCATCATGCCCGCGTGCATGTGGTAGAGCATGTGGCAGTGGAATGCCCAATCGCCCTCGTTGGCGGTCACGTCCCAACTGACCTTGCCCCCCGGTTGGACCATGACGGTATGCTTTCTCGGGCTGTACGCGCCGTGCCCCGTCACCAATTCGAAGAAGTGGCCGTGCAAGTGGATCGGGTGGCCCATCATCGTGTCGTTGACCAGCGTGACGCGGACGCGCTCGCCAGCAAGAAATGGGATCGGTGCCTTCACCTCGGACAGCTTTTCACCGTCGAGCGCCCACATGTAGCGTTCCATGTTGCCGGTAAGGTGGATCTGCACCTCGCGCGACGGCGCGCGCAGATCGGGATTGCGATCGACCGCGACCAGATCGCGGTAATTCAGCACACGATGCCCGACATTCTCCAGACCCTGACCGGGGTCGCCGGTACGATCCATCGGCATCGGCGAGATGGTCTGGACACCCGGCCCCTTCTTCACGCCCGGCGCTTTCGAAAAGTCGCGCATGTTCATGTCCATGCCCGCCATGCCGCCCATTGCCATACCACCTGCGGCGTCGGGCGCACCTGCCATGCCTGGCATCGTAGCACCCGACTGCATCGCGCCGTGATCCATCCCGGCCATTCCGCCCGCGCCGGCACCGGCAGCACCGTGGTCCATCTGCGCGTGGTCCATCGCAGCGGCGGGCTTTTCAGCCGTGGCCATTGATCCGTGATCCATTCCAGGCATGCCACTATGGTCCATGCCCTGCATCGAACCGCCGCCCGACATATCCATGTTCATGTCCATCCCCATGTCCTTCATGGTGGCGACAGGGCGCTTGCGAAGTGGAGGGACTTCAGCGGCCATGCCTTCGCGGGGGCTTAGCGTTGCGCGCGCCATGCCGGACCTGTCCACGCTCTCACCGACCAGCGTGTAGGCGCGCTCGTCCGATGGAGTGACGATCACGTCGTAGGTCTCGGCCACGCCGATCTGGAACTCGTCGACCTCAACGGGACGGACGTTGAGGCCGTCCGCCTGGACAACGCTCAGCTTCAACCCCGGAATCCGGACGTTGAAGGTCGTCATCGCGGACGCATTGATGACACGCAGCCGCACCCGCTCGCCCGGCCTGAACAGCCCCGTCCAATTGTCCTGCGGCCCATGCCCGTTGACGAGATAGGTGTAGTTTGAACCCGTCACGTCGGCGACGTCGGTCGGGTCCATCCGCATCTTGCCCCAATCGAGGCGATCCTTGAGCGGCTGGTCCTCGCCCTTGAGCAGGCCGGCGAGCGTCTGCTGCTGCCGGTTGAAATAGCCCGACTGCTTCTTGAGCTTCATGAAGATGCGATGCGGGTGGAGCTGGCTGTGGTCGGACAGCACGATAACGTGCTCGCGATCCGACTGGATCGGGTCAACGCCCTTGGGGTCGATCACGATGGGGCCGTAGAGCCCCATCTGCTCCTGCAACCCGGAATGGCTGTGATACCAATAGGTGCCGGCCTGCACGATCGGGAACTCGTAGGTGAAGGTCGTGCGCTTATCGATGCCGGGGAAGGCAACGCCCGGCACGCCGTCCATCTGGAACGGCACGATCAGGCCGTGCCAGTGCAACGAGGTCTGCTCATCAAGACCGTTCTCGACATGCAGCCGCACGGTCTGACCTTCCCGCAGCCGGATCAGCGGTGCGGGCACAGTGCCGTTAATGCCGATGGCGTGGCTCTGCCGTCCGTCGATCATCATCATCTGGTGCGCGACCCGGAGCCGGATTTCATCACCCGATACAGTAGGCAGCGGCTTCACAATACCAGCGGAAACAGGCTGCGCCCATGCCGGCATATATGCCGACAGCGCAACACCGCCTCCTGCAAGAGTGGCACCGCGCAGCAATTGGCGGCGGTCTAGAACGCGCGACATGGTAGCTCCTTGGGATTGAGCCGCTGCCGGCCCGTCTCACCTCTTACGCGTCCCGTGCGCCTACCCCTTGGTTCTCTTTCAAATTTTCGGCGAGGCGCGCGCGAGCCCGATATAGCCTGGTTTCGACCGCCTTCTGGCTGATCCCCAATACATCGGCCGTTTCCGCCTGGCTCAAACCCTCGATCGTGCGGAGCACCAACGGTTCTTTGAGATTCATCGGCAAGGTCGCGATGGCGCGCGTCACTTTGGCAAGTTCCTGCCGATCGGCTGCTGCGTCATCGATTGCTACCTGATCGTCCGCGATCGTCTCGGCCTGTTCGTCGAGCGGTGCGGCAAAGGAGAAAAACCGACGGACCGCGCGCTTCCTTGCCCAATCCCGGCATTTGTTGACGGCGATCGTAGAAAGCCATGCTTTCATCGCCCGCTGTGTATCGTAGCGCGGCATCGCCTGATGCGCCGCGACAAACGTCTCTTGAACCAAATCGAGCGCTTCGTCGGCCTCGCCGACAAAGGCGCGCGCGAGCCGGAATATAGGCTGACGATAGCGACGCATGATTTCGGAGAATGCCGCTTGTCGGCCAGCGATGCTGAGCGTCGCCAGTTCGCCGTCGGACAGGGTGGTCCAATCGAGGCTCACCCCTGGTCGTCGGTGAGCGCCTTCACCACCGCAGCATCGAATTGGGGGGTCTGATCCGGGCGCAAAAGCTGCCGCATGGCGAAGATATGCGCCAACGTTGCCTTCTGTAACTCGCCCATCGCCGCATGACTCTGATCGACCGCGGCGGTCACCTTGGGGCCGTTGCCATGCTCGGTCTCAATGGCCTCGGCTAGCCGTGCATTGTCCGCGCGCATTTCCAATTCCAGCGCGTGGCGTTGCACCGCGAACCGGTCCTCTAGGCTTTTCAGCCGGGCCTGCTGATTGCCATCAAGCGCCAGCTTATGGTGCAGGACCTCGTGCAAGGCGGTGCCCGGTTGCTTAGGCTGGGGCAGCAACACGCGCGCAAGAAATACGCCTGCGATAGCCGCGAGGAAGGCCAGTACAACGCAGACGATAAGCCGCTTGGTCGATGTCATGGCTCACCAATCAGCAAGACCGATGGCGCCAGTGGTGATGCGCCCCCGAGCGGCGAAAGCGACACCGCAGGGCTGGCGGTCGCCGGAAGTTCCGCGCCAACCATGCCGATCGCGAGCGCTGCGACCATCACGCCCCCGACGCCCAATTCGGTCAACCGTGCGACGGGCTGCGCACCGATGCGTGCGAACACCTGCGCTTCGATCCCGTCCAGCGATGCCGGCACGGGTGCGCCCGCGAGCCTCGCCAATGTTCTGTCTAGATCGTCCATGCTGTCCACTCCGCGCCTCTACCACTTGTTACGCAGCGATGCCCATCACCCCTCGACTTCCGTCATGAGGGGCGAGCGGCCGGGCCGCGTAGAACAGGCACGAACCTGATCGGAGTATTCCCATGCGTCGCGTCTTCCTTCCTACCGCTGTCGTCCTTCTCGGCCTTGCCGGAGCCGCCCAGGCCCATCCCAAACTCGTATCCGCATCCCCGGCACCGAATGCGATGGTCGCGAAGCCCGCCAATGTCACACTGCGCTTCAGCGAGAAGCTGATGCCCAAGTTTTCCGGTGCGGATCTGATGATGACCGGGCATGGCGGCATGACGCACGCACCAATGAAAGTCGTCGGGACCGCAACTGTCGGCTCGGACGGTCGCACCCTCGTCGTCACGCCCAAGTCGCCGCTCGGCGCGGGTAGCTATAAGCTTGCCTGGCATGTGGTCTCGACCGACACACACCGCATCACCGGAAACTACGCCTTCACGGTGAAGTAAGGTGGAAGCCGACTGGCCGCTGATCGCGGTTCGCTTCGCGCTTTACGTGACGCTGAGCGGGCTGTTCGGCCTCTCGGCATTCGGCCTCTACGGGTTGAAGGTCGGTGAGCGCGGCAACGCGCTTGCCTTCCGCCCTTGGCTGTTCGGGACCGGGCTTCTCGCCCTGCTATTCTCCGGCATAGCGGTCGCGCTGCTCGCAGCCGCGATGGCAGGTGCACCTCCGTGGCCGATCGATCGGGAAGCAGTCGGAATGCTGCTCTCTGACTCCGCAACGGGCACGGCATGGAAAGTACGCATGATCGCGCTCTTGGTGGCGTCTATCGCTGCCCTAATAGCGGCGCGGCGCACGATGCCGCTTGGCTTGGTCGCCATCTTTTCCGGCGTCGCTCTCGCAACGCTCGCCTGGACGGGGCACGGGGCGATGGACGAAGGCGCGACCGGGTGGGTGCATCTGGCGGCCGATATCCTCCATCTCCTGAGCGCTGGTGCGTGGGTGGGAGCGCTGCTCGGGCTTGGGCTGCTGGTGACACGACCAGCGCGGCGCACCGATGCCGCCCACCTCGCACTGACCTATCGAGCGCTGCACGGGTTCGGTCTGACCGGCACGATTGTCGTCGGTACGATCGTCATCACCGGCCTCATCAACGCTTGGCTGTTGGTTGGCCTTGGCAATCTCCCGACCCTCGGCACGACGGTCTACGGCAGGCTCTTGATCGCCAAGCTTGTGCTGTTGGGTGGGATGCTCGGACTCGCTTCGCTTAACCGCTTCCGCTTTACACCGGCATTCGAACGATCGGTGTCAGCAGGCGATTATAAAGGCGCGCTGCGAACCTTGCGAACAAGTCTTGCAGTCGAGGCTTCGTGCGTGGTCGCGATCCTCGTGCTGGTAGGTTGGCTCGGCACGCTCGAACCCCCTGCGTCGGCCATGTAGCTATTGGTTTGAGGGCAATCGAGCTTTGCGACGTAATTTAATTAGGTGCCGTGAGTCGTTGGAAGGGGGGCTTGACCCTGACACGGTGTCAGACCCTACATGCTCTCGGGTTGAAGGAGTTTTTCTATGAACGACCCTGATTTCCACGCCCATTTGGCCGGGGGCTGCGGGTGCTCGAACAAGCAAGCTGATAAAGCTGCTGCGATCGAGCGCGAGGCGGGCGCGTCCTGCTGCTCGTCCTCCAAATCTCCGGCTGTTCCACAAGCTGCCAAGGAAGGATGCTGCTCAGGGAAAGCGGGCGGAGAACCTTCTGCCACAGTGACCGACCCGGTATGCGGCATGACCGTTGATCTGGCAAAAACAGCGCACCATGCCGAGCATGCCGGGCACGAGTATCATTTCTGTAGTGCAGGGTGTCGAACCAAGTTCGTCGCTGACCCTGATGCCTACCTTGGGGCCAAGCCAAAGCCCGAGCCGGTGGCAACCCCGGGAGCGATGTGGACGTGCCCCATGCACCCTGAGATTCGTCGGGAAGGGCCGGGAACGTGCCCCATTTGCGGCATGGCCCTCGAACCGGAAGAGCCGTCGCTCGATGACGGTCCCAATCCAGAACTAGTCGATTTCACCCGGCGTTTGTGGGTAGCAGGAGCGCTCACCGTTCCGCTGCTCATTGTTTCGATGTTCGCCGAGATGTTTGGGCTCCATGTTGTTAGCCCTACCGCTTCGCCTTGGGTCCAACTCGCACTCACTGCGCCAATTGTGCTGTGGGCGGGATGGCCGTTTTTCGAGCGGGGGTGGATGTCGCTTCGCACCCGCCATCTGAATATGTTCACGCTGATCGCGATCGGCGTCGGTGCGGCATTCCTCTACAGCCTGGTCGCAACACTCGCGCCCAGCATCTTCCCTGCGACGTTCCGGATGCACGGGGGCATGGTCCCAGTCTATTACGAAGCTGCCGGCGTCGTCGTGACACTGGTGTTGCTCGGACAGGTTCTCGAATTGCGCGCCAGAGCGGCGACTGGCCGCGCGATACGCGCCCTCATGGACCTCGCTCCCAAGACAGCGCGACGGTTGCGGTCTGACGGGTCAGAGGAAGAAGTCAGCCTTGCCGACGTGGCAACCGGAGATCGGTTGCGGGTCCGCCCCGGCGATGCGATCCCGGTCGATGGCGTGGTGGTCGAGGGTCGCTCCTCGGTCGATGAATCCATGCTCACCGGCGAGCCGGCCCCCGTCCTCAAGGAAGTCGATGCCGCAGTCACGGGGGGGACGGTGAACGGCACGGGCAGCCTCGTTATGGAAGCCGGCGCGGTCGGTTCGGACACGATGCTGGCGCGCATCGTCCGCATGGTCGCGGAAGCGCAGCGCAGCCGTGCCCCGATCCAGGCGGTCGCCGACCGGGTATCGGGCTGGTTCGTACCTTTGGTCGTGCTGATCTCGGTCGCGACCTTCGTGGTGTGGTCGCTGGTCGGTCCCGAGCCACGCATGGGTCACGCCCTTCTTAATGCGATCGCCGTGCTGGTGATCGCCTGCCCGTGCGCGCTCGGGCTCGCGACCCCTATGTCGATTATGGTTGGCACCGGCCGCGGCGCGCAGGCCGGCGTGCTCGTCAAGAATGCCGAAAGCCTACAGGCACTCGATAAGGTCGATACGCTGGTCATCGACAAGACGGGCACGCTAACGGAAGGCAAGCCGTCGCTGGTCGCGATCGAGGCAACCGGCACCGTTGGAGAGAACGACATGCTCGCGCTCGCTGCGGCTGTCGAAGGACAGTCCGAACACCCGCTAGCCCACGCGATCGTCGTCGCCGCCAAGGAACGCGGATTGCAACTCGCCACGGTCGCAGACTTCGCTTCGCAGACCGGCATGGGTGTCAGTGCCACGGTTGGCGGCCGATCGGTGGTGATCGGCAATGCCGCACAAATGAGCCGGGTCGGTGCCGATCCCCAGTCACTCGACGCTTCGGCCGATCGCCATCGGAGCGAGGGAGCCGGCGTCATCCTGATCGCGATCGACGGCGCACTCGCGGGCTTGCTCGCGGTTGCTGACCCGGTGCGCCCTTCGGCGCGCGACGCCATCGCGGCTCTTCGCAAGGAAGGTCTGCGCGTTATCATGCTGACGGGCGACAATCGCGGGACGGCCGATGCGGTTGCGCGCGCCGTGGGCGGCCTGGACGATGTACGCGCCGATCTGCGACCGGAAGATAAGGCGCGGATCATCGGCGAATTGAAAGCTGATGGTGCCAAGGTTGCAATGGCCGGCGACGGTATCAACGACGCCCCGGCGCTGGCCGCTGCCGACGTTGGGCTCGCGATGGGGACGGGAACCGACGTAGCGATAGAAAGCGCGGGCATGACGCTCACACGCGGCGATCTTTCGGCGATCGTGCGCGCGCGCAAGCTCGCCCGTGCGACGATGCGGAACATTCGGCAGAACCTGTTCTTCTCATTCCTGTTCAACGGGGTCGGCGTGCCCGTCGCGGCCGGCGTGCTCTACCCCGTTGCCGGCATCCTTCTGTCACCAATGCTGGCTGGCGCTGCGATGGCCCTCTCTTCCTTCACCGTCGTGCTCAACGCGCTGCGTCTGAACACGGTGAAACTATGAACATCGGGGCGGCGTCGGAGGCCAGCGGCGTCTCGCAACGCATGATCCGCCACTACGAGAAGATCGACCTTGTGCCCGCACCGCTCCGGCGCGGGAGCTACCGGGATTATTCGGAAGTGGACATTCATCGGCTGCGGTTCATCGCCAACGCGCGAGACCTTGGGTTTCCAATCGAGGAGATCCGCACGCTACTCGGCTTGTGGTCGGATCGGGATCGGTCGAGCGCCGAAGTTAAGGCGCTGGCGAAAGCGCGCGCTGCCGAGCTGGGCCGCAAGGCGCGCGCGTTGAAAGCTATGCAATTGGCGCTGATCGACTTGGTTGAGCGCTGTCACGGCGATGATCGCCCGGAGTGCCCAATTATCGAAAGCCTCGCTGAATAATCCGATCGAGCGCGGCGCTTAGCGTGCCGCGCTCTACCGCCTGTGGGCGTTCGCAAGCGGTTCTAGTGTTCTCCCTTCTCGTGTGAAAACGGCTTTTGGGAAAGATCTATCGTTCCCAAAAGACCATCGTTTTCGAGGAAGCTTTGTGTCAAAACCGAACGGTTCTGACGCTTGAGATAGGTCAGCGCCTTTCAAGCGCTTGCTGGTGTCAGAACCCTCATTTAAAATAGCTCGGCGAGGGGTTGCAGTCGGTGGCTCGCTTGGACCAAGCCGCTTTTCCGAAAGCGGTCGAGGTAATCTTCGGCGGTTACAGCGGGATTGCGAAACTGACGGCGCTGGCTACCGATCGCGGTCAGAGCCTTGGCCGTATCAAGATCGATGACATTGACGATGAAGTCGTCGGGATGCTTCACCTCGATACCGTGGCGGGCGGCCACTTCGACCGGAAAATCCTTGAGGTTGTAAGTGACGATCGCATCGGCTCTGCCGTGAATCGCTGCTGCAAGAACATGGACGTCCTTGGGATCAGGCAGCGTCAGGGCAGGCATCAGCGATTCATAGCTTTCCACCAGCGCCTCCCCGAAGCTGTCCATGTAGGCCCGCTGGCGTTGGAAATGGTCAGTTGGCAAATCAGGAAACCGCCGCCTCAGGCTTTCCTCCCACTCGGCCAGGATCGCCTCGCTCCAGAGCGGCCGGAACAGCCGGTTGGCGGCGAACCACAAAAGCGCACCCCGCACGATGGAGGGGTGCATGACGTTGGCATCAAGCAGGACGGTGTAGCGGCCGACCAGCATCAGGGACGATCGAGGGGTGCGTGATCATCGAAGAGGCCAGCTTCCTGATCCAGGTCCGCCATCCCCTGCAAGGCCTCATGCCGGGCCGCATCCATGCGGCTGCGGTAGGTCAGCACGTCGCGCCCGAGCAGCTTACGATGCGTGCCGACCATCCGGAACGGCAGGTCACCGCGTTCTAAGAGCTTGATGAGGTGTGGACGCGACATGTTGAGCAGATCGGCCGCCTGGCTGGTTGTAAGTTCTGCCTGTACTGGCACAACAGTGACGGCATGACCGTTGCCGATCTCAACCAGCATCTTGACGATACTGTTGAACACACCAGAAGGCAGGCTGATAACGTCCTCGCCTGCCCCTTCTACAGTCAGGTGAATAGGGCGGCTGGAATCTACCCTCGACAGTGCACGCGCGGCGTTACCGGCCGCCTCGATCTCGTGTGCAGTAGGCTCGTAGGCCTCGTCGATATTGAAGGCCACGGCGGCCATGTTTCGTCTCCCAGAGCGGAAGCCATCTAGTGATTGCGACTTGTAAACGCAATAAGTGAAACGAGTGTCAACGGGAGGACGTTCCACTGCGGTGATCGTCGAGCATGCTGAGGGGGGTTGGTGTGATCCAGTCGCCTCCCAGCTTGGGGTATGGGCCGTAGAACAGATCACCCAACGCACGCCGATAGTGCGCGTTCATCCAGCGACGGCGTCGATGCTCCGGTCCATCGTGGAGCATGTGGCAGCGCTGGCAGAGCGCTGCGAGCTGGTGAAGCGCACTGTCGCTCGGATCATGATTGAGGTGCGCACAGGCCAGGACCACCGGTGTCCACCGGCCTTGTAGCAGAATGTTCTCCGTAGGCCGTTGCACACGCCGGCCCCGGCCATTGCGCCAGCATTGCCGGTTCCGATCCCACCACCGTCCGTCGCCCAGGTGGAAGACCTTCTGCCTGTGGGGGCGTCCACAATGCTCGCAGTGTCCCCCCGCCCGCACGAAGCGTATCTGGTGCGAGAGCTGCGCCCAGTCGATCGGATACAGGAACACGTGCTCGGGGCGGATAGGCATCAGGCCCTCCCTGCCGAAACGTCAGGTTGCTCAGCCCACCGCATCATGGAGCCACCGTCGCTGCGGTCAGCGCCCGGTAGAGTGTGGCATGATGGCATTTGAGCAGCTTGGCGGCTTCGCGCACCGATGTGCCTTCGCCTATCAATCGTTCGCCGAGCGCGACCTGATCGGGGGTGAGCTTGGGCGGACGGCCGAAGCGCACCCCTCTTGCCTTGGCTGCTACCCGTCCGCTGCCGGTGCGCTGGTGGATCAGCTCGCGCTCGAACTCGGCGATGCCGGCGAACACGGTCAGCACCATGCGGCCCGCAGGCGAGGTCGTATCCGCCCAGGGCTCGGCCAGCGAACGCAGACCGGCGCCGACCTCCTTCAGTCTCTCGGCAATATCGAGCAGGTCGCGGGTCGAGCGTGCCAACCGATCAAGCCGCGTCACCACCACCGTGTCTTCGTCACGCAGTTGCTCGATCATCTTGGCAAGCTGAGGCCGGTCACGCTTTGCGCCAGAGATTTTTTCTTCGAACGTCCGCTTGCATCCGGCCTCTTTCAACGCGGCGCGTTGCAGCCGGAGATCCTGGTCATCGGTGGACACACGGGCGTAGCCAATCAACATGTCGCATAACTGTATCGAAATGTGAGTATTATGCAACAGACTTTTGCGACAACGCTAAATGAGACAAAACAGTTTTCAGGAACGCTGTCGCAAAACTTAGAACATTTGCGACAGTCGACAGTTGCTATCCTGCGGCCCTCACAGCCTCATTCTTCAAGCCTGCCTGTGCGAGCCTCCTTCTTCGACTTGTCCCATTCCTTCTTGATGAGCCGTTGGGCTGCTTTCTCGACCGTATCCGCCTTTTTGAGCCAATCGGGCTTTGGAGTATGCCGCGCACTCACTAGCTCCTCGACTGCGCGGAAGAGCGCGCGATCCAGGGCATGTTTGTCCTCAGTCCCTACGTCGCGGCAGGCCGGGTTTAGGCGGAGTACGATACCAGCGCGCGCGGCATGTACCTTTCGCCAATTCACCGGCTTGGCAGGGCTAACTGCACCACGCCGCACCTCGGCCGTTAACTCTACAACCAGCCCTCGCATTGCTTCTCGCCATACCGCGCGCTCGCTGGTGACGATCTGGACGAAGATGGCCTTGTCTGCGTTCTCCTTCCCGGCCTGCGCGCCAAAACGCGCGCCAAGGTAGGCAAGCACGCCCGCAAAGGCAGTTCCGAAGCCTTGCACCCACGTCCAGCCGCCTGATCCTGACCCCCCTGATATTCCTGTCACGTATGCTCCCTTATGCCGCGAACCTCGGGTGCAGCTTACGACCACCCAACCACGCTGCTACAGGCCACGAAGGCTATCAGTTCACAAGTGAGATTGTTATCTTGCTCACTTGTGTGCTATCCATCATGTTCACACGCGAACACGTGCAGGGGCTACATGAAGACCATATCTATCATCAGCCAGAAGGGCGGAGCGGGTAAGACCACGCTTGCCATCCACCTTGCCGGTGCCGCCACCAGTGCGGGCCTCTCCGCGCTGATCCTCGACGCGGACCCGCAAGCGACCGCTAGCCAATGGAACCACTGGCGAGGCGGCGCGGACCCTGAGGTCGTAGATTGTGCCTCCCCCACCCTCCTTCCGCGCAAGGTGCAGCAAGCAGCCGATCTAGGCGCGGACCTAGTCATTATCGATACGCCCCCACACGCGGACATCATGGCGCGCGAGGCGTGCAAGGCTGCGGACCTGATCCTTATTCCTTGTCGTCCCCAAGCGTTCGACTTGTCAGCCGTTGAAACGACGGCCGAGCTGGTGAAGGCAGCAGGCAAGCCGGCCTTCGTGCTCTTCATGGGCGGTCCTCAGCGCGCGCCAACTACTTACAGAGACGCGCGGGAGCTGATTGAGGGCAGCGAAGGCGTTGAGGGTATGGGTGTGCCGGTCGCGCCCGTCATGCTCACGATGCGCGCGATCTATCACCACAGCACGGCGCAAGGGAAAACCGCGATAGAGGCGGAGCCTGACGGTAAGGCGGCGGAGGAGATCGCCGCGCTATGGACGTGGACAAGCGAACGTGTGAACTTGCCCACAAGTAAGCAGGGCAGAAAGAAGCGAGGCTGACATGAGCAAATTTGGCGCCATGAGGCAGCAGCGTGCAGAACGCGCGAAGGTGGAGCCGAGCGTCTCGACCCCAGCCATTGAGGGCTCGGCGTCGGTGCGATCGGCGGCGCGGCAGGGCAAGAAGGCTGTCAGCGCATACTTTAGTCCGGAAGTTAGCCGAGGCTTAAATGTGCTGGCGGCCGAGAACGGAACTACCCTTCAGGCCTTGATGGGCGAGGCAATCGACCTTCTCATGCGCCAGTACGGCAAGCACCCGTTCGGGGAGCGGTGACGCGCAGCTTTGAAGAGGGGGCTGCACATAGAACGGACCCAGATGTACGCTAACGCGATCGGGTGTCAGCAAACCCCCAGATTCGGGTTTCCGTACAGCTGACCAAAGCGACAGGGTTTGTCGCACACTCTGCCATCCTGTTGGCACCACGACCCAAGGCCGGAGCGCACCCTGTCCGAAAGCATGTCAGACTGTCCGAAAACTGCGTGATGGATTCCCGTCAGGTTTCGTATCCGGTATGATCGGGCATGGGCTACATCGAACGTCAATCGCGCGATCAAATGCTGCTGCTGCCAGCCTCGGTCGATGACTATGTGGCGGCAGACAACGCGGTGCGTTTCATCGCGGCCTTCGTCGACGATCTGGATCTGGGGGAACTTGGCTTTGACCGCTTTCGGCCAAAGGCGACGGGCCGACCCGGCTACGATCCCGCGGATCTGCTGAAGCTTTACCTCTATGGCTATCTCAATAGGGTCCGCTCAAGCCGATGCCTGGCGGCGGAAGCCGGGCGCAATCTCGAAGTGATCTGGCTGCTGGGCGGCCTGCGTCCCGACTTTCGCACGATCGCGGATTTTCGGCGCGTGAACCGGCCAGCATTCAAGCCGCTGTTTCGCGCCTTCGTGCTGCTGTGCCGCAAGCTCGATCTGTTCGGGCGGGAACTGGTTGCCGTGGACGGCACGCGCCTCAAGGCGGTGAACAGCCGCAAGCGCAACTTCACGCAGCAAAAGCTGGCCGGATGGATCAAGCTGGCCGACGAGCGGATCGAAGAGTATTTGGGACGGCTTGATCGGGCCGACCGCGCGGAAATCGAGGCGCAAGGCGCGGCGCGCCGTGCGGCCACGCTCGAGGCGAAGCTCGCGCGGGTGCGAACACGGCGTGAGCTGCACCAGGCGATGCTCACCGAACTTGTCGCCAGCGGTGAGAGCCAGCTGTCACTTACCGACCCTGATGCCCGGGGGATGGCGATGCACCCCAAGGTCGGGGTGGGCTACAACGCACAGGTCGCGGTCGATGCCCGATACAAGCTGATCGTCGAGCAGAACGTCACCAATTCGGGCAGCGACCTTGGATTCCTGGCCCAGACAGCCGGTGCCGCGCGTGAGGTGCTGGGCGTCGAACGTATCGATGCAGTCGCTGACAAGGGCTACTACAAGGGCGAGGACATCGCTGCCTGCGAGGATATCGGCGTCGTGCCCTATGTCGCGCGGCCGCAGCGCGGCTCGGCGGTTGCAAGCGGCTATTTCAACAGAACCGAGTTTCGCTACGACCCGGAGGCCGACTGTTACGTCTGCCCGAGTGGTGATCGCCTTGATCCTTATACCCGCACCCGCAAGGACGAGCATATCGCCATCCGCTATACCAATATGCGGGCCTGCCAAACCTGCTCCCTAAAGCCGCAATGCACTTCGGGCTCCCGGCGAACTATTGATCGCTGGGAAAACGAGGCTGTGCTTGAACGCATGGCCGAACGACTTGTCGCGAGGCCCGATATTCTCGACAAGCGACGCGAGACGGTCGAGCACCCGTTTGGATCAATCAAACAGTGGATGAACCAGGGTGCGTTCCTCATGCGCGGGCTCGCCAACGTCAACGCCTAGTTTAGCCTGACGGCGCTCGCCTACAACCTGCGGCGAGCCATCAACATCCTCGGCATTCCCGCCCTGCTCCGCGCCGTGCAGGCCTGAAAAGGCCGGACATCCATTTCTCAAGAGAATATCGCGCTGACGATGCCCAATGTGAGGGATTTGCCCGCCGACGAGCGATCCAATCCAGAAATTCTGCCTCGAGCGCCCTCCAGGGCAGCGCGCGCCTAACGGCATGGCCATCCCGGAGTTCTCGGACGGTCTGGTGTGTTTTCCGACAGTCTCAAAACGCTGCGGCAGCCTATACCAGCGTCATGACCAAGATACCGGATACGGACAAGAGATCGCAGGTTTCACCGGAATCCTCATTTTTGCACCTGAACGACGGCGCCCGGCATCATCGGGTCGCCCGGAGCAATGACGAGGTAACGGCGCATGTCGCCTTTTGCGTCGCTGACGATCTGGCGGAGCGGTCCGAGCGTGTTGACTATCGCGCCGCCCGCCGGATTGGTCATGAACTTCGCCAGAGGCTGGATCACGCCGCTGCCATCAGCGCGGGAGGATAGCCCAAGGACATAGGGCATCTTTGGACTGAGGCCCGCAACCGCCGCCTGCAAAATCTGGACTTGGCCCTGATCGAACAGCGTCACCTGGCTGCGCCCAGTCCCGGATAGAGTCAGCTGGATCTTCATGCCGGCCTGGGCGAGCGGCACCAGGTTTGCACGGCCATCGCCTACCGGCACCGCGCCGGGAACGTAGGCCACGCCTTGGGGCCCCTGACCGATCGGAATCGTCGCGATAACGGTGTTGCTGGCGGTATCGATCGCCGCGACTGCGTCGGCGTTCTCCAGCCCGACATACATCCGCGTACCGTCGCCCGACGGCCAAAGGCCGTGCGGGAGCGCGCCGACCGGGATGTTCGCGACCTGCGCGAAGTCGGTGGTGCGGAACACCTTGACGACGTTCTCGGTGCCGACCGTCACATAGGCGAACTGGCCAGCCTTGGTGCGGGCGATGTTGACGTGGTTGGTGATCGCGCCTGTGTCGAACGTCTTGAGCACTGCGAAGGGTGGCTTGGCGTCGAACACCATGACCTTGCCGACGTCTTTCAGCGTCAACCAGACCTGCTTGCCGTCGGGCGTCGCGGCGATGTCGGGGCAGAACGGGCTCGCCTGCTTGACGCGACCGACGATCTTCTTCGAGGCGGTGTCGATCACAACGGTCTCGGGAGAAAAGCTCGAACAGACGTAACCGTATTTCCCGTTCGGCGAGAAGATCGTCATGCCGGGGCCATTAGGAACGGGGATGCGCGTAGTCGGCGCGAAGGTCTTGCCGTCGAGCACCTGGATATAATCCTCGCCGCGCACCGCGACCCAGACTTCGCGACCGTCGGGGCGGAAGAACGCTTCGTGCGGCGATCGGCCCACATAGGTCGTATGCTTCACGGCATTGGTCGCAGTGTCGATGAACGTCACCGAGTTCGAGCCGATCGAGATCGCCGCCAGCGTCTTGCGATCAGGCGAGAAGCCCATGCCGTGGACGAGCAGCTGTCCCTTGTAGAGCGGGCTGAGGTTCGCGGGGGTCTGGTCGCCGAGTTTTATCATGCCGAGCAGCGTGTTGGTCGACGGATCGATCACCGACACGGTGTTGGAGAACTGGTCCGAGGTGTAGAACCGGTCCTGCGCGCTGACGGGGACGTCGGGGGTCGCGTTCGGCACTTGCTGGGCAAACGCAGGGCCCGAGAAACACAAGGCGGCGCAGGCGGTTAGGGTGAAACGCTTCATGGACGGTCTCCGTGATGGGGGTGACCGGTCGCGGTCGGTTCGGTGTGAGGCAGCAACGCGCCGCCTTCGGATAGGATGCCCTGCATCACCGCGATTTCCTGACGCTGTTCGACGATGATTCCCTGGGCGAGCCGGCGCAGGCGTTCATCCTTGCCGAACCGCAGTTCGACTTCGGCCATGTCGATCGCACCCTGATGATGCGGGATCATCATTCTTGCGAAGTCGCGATCGGGATCGCTTGAATAACCGGTCATCATCGCGCCGTGCATCCGCGCCATCGCCGCATCCATTGCGGACGCGAAACCGTCCGTTTGCGCTAACGCACCCGTTGATACGGACACGGCTATCGCCGTTAGCAAGGCCGTGCGAGATTTCATCGTCATGCCTTTAGTATTCCCATTTATGACACGCGAGCGATGAATGCCGAGCGTGACAGCGTAAATGATCGCAGCTCAGCCATCGATCCAACGCATAAGCATGGTTGTTCTGATCATCTAAAAAGAACGGTAGACAATCTATGATCGCGTTTTCGTATTGAAACCATCGTTACCATGCGTTGGACGCAGGGGAGATATCGGTCGATCTAGCGGCATCGGACTGGCACGATCACCCGCCGGATCCGCGATAAGGATCAAACGATGAAAGCTGCGATCGTTCTGGTTGCCGCGATGTTGGCCTCCGTAGCCCCAGTCCCGGCGATCGCTCAGGCCTATTGGGCTGCACCTGCGGCGGACGACTTTCCCTGCGATATCAAGGCGGTTCAGGCACCGTGGTCGAAGGCTGATATCGACCTTAGTCATCATGACCGGATCTATGTGTCTGACCCGACATCGACAAAGATCGTTGTCATCGATCCTGCAGCGGGCAACGAACTGGGACGCATCGACCTCACCAAAAGCGCGATAGCTGAGCCCAGCTTTTCCAGCCCCAAAGTCCAGCACCTGGCTGCAACGCGTGACGGGCGGACCCTGGCGGTATCGGCATTAGCGCAGCACAGTGTGACGCTCGTAGATCTGGCCACGAACACGGAACGAGGCCGGACCGTGTTCCAGACGTCGCCTACCGCCGTCGCGTTTACGCCCAATGGGCACGAACTCTGGGTTTCGCTCGGCGATGAACATGCCATCGCGGTCGTGGATCCTAAGACCGCGCGGGAGATCACCCGCGTACCAGCAAGTGGCGGAGCGGGCGCGACCATCCTGTCGCCAAACGGACGCTATGCCTTTGTATCGCTTACTGAAAGGCCGTCCATCCTGGTTGTCGACGTCGAGCATCGGCGCGTCGTCGGACACGTTGCCAGCAACGGTGCAGGTGAGGGAGCAATCGCGGTCTCGCCAGATGGCAAACAGATTTGGGCAACACGCCGCGAGAGCGGCACGACCACGGTTTTTGCTGCCAAACCGCCGTTTGCGGTACGCGAAGTGATAAACACTGGTCCAGCAACGGGCGCGGTCAACTTCGCCCAGCGCGCGGACGATTCCTTTGCCTATGTCAGCATTGGCGGCGATCAACCTGCAATCAAGGTCTATAGAACCGACAGCCTGGAGGCTGTGGCAACCGTCCCGCTACAAGCGGCTCCAAGTGCGGTTTGGCCGTCGGGCGATGGTACGAGAATCTATGCCAGCCTGGCCGGAACCAACAAGGTCGCTGGGATCGACACGCTGACGTACACCACCGTGTCGACAATCCCTATCAGTACGGATGCGCAAAGCCTGATCTACGTTCCTGGTGCCGTGCGATCAGGAAAAGGTCTCGCCAATCTGGTGCCATCCGGGCGCGATGCGGCGCTTGCCGTGGCGGCGCGTTGATCGGTCTTACACCGTCTGTAATTTCCCAAGGAAAGCCCTTTCTGAAATGACCAAGCCCCCCGTCAGGATCGCGATCAGCGGTGCCGCAGGACAAATTTGCTATTCGCTGCTCTTCCGGGTTGCGCAGGGTGACGTGTTCGGACCGGACCAGCCCGTTATCCTTCAACTGCTCGACGTGCCGCAGGCTATGGACGCCGTACGCGGCGTGGTCATGGAACTGGAGGATTGCGCGTTCCCGCTACTGGCAGGTGTGATCATTACTGATGATCCGATGGTGGCTTTCAAGGACATCGATGCGGCCATGCTGGTTGGGTCTCGTCCCCGCTCAAAGGGCATGGAGCGCCGTGATTTGCTCGCTGCCAACGCAGCGATCTTCAAGACGCAGGGCGCAGCATTGGACGCAGTGGCCAAACGTGACGCCAAGATCCTGGTCGTCGGCAATCCCGCCAACACAAATGCCTGGATTCTTGCGCAAAGCGCACCGGGTTTTCCTGCCGAAAACATCACGTCGATGATCCGCCTCGATCACAACCGCGCGCAGGGACAGCTTGCGGCCAAGGCGGGTGTAGGTGTCGATGCGATTACAAAGCTCGTCGTCTGGGGAAACCATTCGCCGACGATGTTTGCCGACTGGGGGAATGCCGAACTCGATGGCCAAAAGCTTGCCGACCGTATCGGAAACGAGGCCTGGTACCGCGAAACCCTGATCCCCACCGTTGCGCAGCGCGGAACCGCGATCATCGAAGCACGGGGTGCGTCCTCGGCCGCGTCGGCCGCAAATGCAGCGATCGACCATCTGCGCGACTGGGTGCACGGCGCAGGCGATAATTGGGTGTCGATGGGCGTGGTGTCAGATGGCTCCTACGGTATCCCGCAAGGACTGGTGTGCGGCGTGCCGGTGCACTGCATGAGCGGTGGGTATGCGCGTATCGAAGGCCTGACCCTCGATCCGTTCCAGCGATCGATGCTCGATCGCACGATTGCCGAACTGGTCGATGAACGTGAGGCGGTTATCGACATTCTGAAATGAACGATCGGTATATCTGATTGGAATGACTGTAATCTTTGGTTGGTGCGATTGATCTCCTTTCCCTATCATTGGGGCAAGGAGATCGGGCATGACCCTCGAACAACTCAGGATTTTCGTCGGTGTCGCAGAGCGCGAGCACATGACGCGCGCTGCCGAAGCGCTCAATGTGACGCAGTCAGCCGCAAGCGCTGCCATCGCCGCGCTAGAAGCTCGGCACGGCGTGCCGCTGTTCCACCGGGTCGGCCGCGGGATCGAACTGTCCGAAGCGGGCCGCATGTTTCTGGTCGACGCGCGCGCAGTGCTTGGCCGTGCCGCCAGCGCGGAACTTGCACTGGCCGAATATGCAGGACTGGAGCGCGGCACACTGCGGCTGGTCGCAAGCCAGACGATCGCAGGCTATTGGCTGCCCCGCCAGCTGGCGGCGTTCCATGCGCGCTACCCCGCGATCTCAATCGAACTGGCGATCGACAACACCGAGGGGGCCGCGGCGCGCGTGCTCGACGGTGCGGTCGAGCTCGGCTTCGTCGAGGGTGTGATCGACGAGCCCGCGCTCGCGCATTGGACGGTCGCGAACGACCGCATGGTGCTGGTAAGCGATCGCGCAGCCGACACGATCGACGAGGACTGGATCCGCGCCGCGCGCTGGATCGTCCGCGAACAGGGATCGGGCACGCGCTCGTCGTTCGAGGAGGTGTTGCGCCAGCGCGGCGTCGATCCGTCGGACCTCACCACCGCGCTGACCCTGCCGTCGAACGAGGCGGTACGTAGCGCGGTCGAGGCTGGCGCAGGCGTCGCGGTCCTGTCGCAGCATGTCGTCGCACCTGCAATCGCGGCCGGAACGTTGCACGATCTGCCGCTCGGTCTGCCGCGGCGTCCGTTCTACGCGCTGCGGCACAAAGAGCGCTATCGTACCCGGGCGGCCGATGCGCTGACCGATCTCATCAAGGAGACTGGCAAGTGACCGCCGATCTGAAACCCGTTCTTGATGGCCTGAAGCCGCTCAGCCGGCTCGACTCACCGCGCGAGATGATCCGGCAGTTCACGCCCAACTGGTTCGCCGCGACCATGGGCACCGGTATCCTGGCGCTGGCCTTACCGCAGGTGCCGGGCGTCGGCACGTCGCTGCACCCGGTCGGCGAGGCATTGTGGTATTTCAACATCGCGCTCTTCACGCTGTTCGCCGGGCTCTACACCGCGCGCTGGACGATGTTCGGGCACGAGGCGCGGCGGATCTTCGGGCACAACACCGTATCGATGTTCATCGGTACGATCCCGATGGGCCTCGCGACGATCATCAACGGGTTCCTGGCGTTCGGCCTGCCGCGGTTCGGCGCCGGCGTGATCCCGATCGCCGAGACATTGTGGTGGATCGACGTCGCGATGTCGCTCGCCTGCGGTGTAGCGATCCCCTACCTCATGTTTACCCGGCACGAACATTCGCTCGACGGCATGACCGCGGTGTGGCTCCTGCCAGTGGTCGCGGCCGAGGTCGCAGGCGCGAGCGGAGGCCTGCTCGCACCGCATCTGGCGGACGCCCATCATCAGTTCGTGGTGCTGGCGACCTCCTATGTCCTGTGGGCCTATTCGGTGCCGGTCGCGTTCGGCATTCTCGCGATCCTGATCCTGCGGATGGCTCTCCACAAGCTGCCGCACGAGAGCATGGCCGCCTCGAGCTGGCTCGCGCTCGGTCCGATCGGCACCGGTGCGCTCGGGATGCTGGTGCTCGGTAGCGACGCGCCCGCGATCCTCGCCGCCAACGGCCTCGGCCAGATCGGCGCGGTAGCGCAGGGGATCGGCACGATCGCCGGGCTGTTGCTCTGGGGCTTCGGCCTGTGGTGGCTGGCGCTCGCGACGCTGATCACGATCCGCTACTGGCGCGCGGGTATCCCGTTCAACCTTGGCTGGTGGGGCTACACCTTCCCGCTCGGCGTCTACACTGTCGCCACCTTCAAGCTCGGCACGACGCTCCAGCTCGGCTTTTTCGGGATCGTCGGCACCATCCTCACCATCGCGCTCGCAGCGATGTGGCTGCTGGTCGGCGCCAAGACGGTCGCAGGCGGCTGGCGCGGAAACCTGTTCGTGTCGCCCTGCATCGCCCAAGCCAATTGATGGGCCGAACTGATCGTCCTGCCGGATCGAACCGGCCCATCCGATCGACCCGTACCGGGCAGACCGTCGGACGGATCGCGCATAAGAGCATGACATCGAAGGGAGAATGCTGGTGGACAGCCTGGATATGAAACTGGCGCAGGCGACGAACCGCCGTCGCTTTCTCGCAGAGGCTGCGATCGGCAGCGGCGCGCTGATCGCCGCACCCGCGCTGGCGCAGAGCATGGTCGACCTGCATCTTCCGGGTGGCCCATCGGAACGGCCGATAACCAGTGCGTTCCCCGGCAAGGGCAGCATGATCCTCCAGCGGATCCACCCGCCGCTGCTGGAAACGCCGATGAGCGTGTTCAATGGCGACGTCTTCACACCGAACGACCAGTTCTTCGTCCGCTGGCACTGGGCCGACATTCCGACCGCGATCGATGTCGAGGCGTTCCGGATCAAGGTGCACGGCGCGGTCACGCGGCCGCTGTCGATCTCGCTCGCGCAACTGCTGAAGTTGCCACGCGTCGAGCTGGCGGCGATCAACCAATGCTCGGGCAATTCGCGTGCGCTGTTCCAGCCCCCTGTTGCCGGTGCGCAGTGGCGTCACGGGGCGATGGGCAACGCCAAATGGCTCGGCGTGCGCCTGCGCGACGTGCTCGATATCGCCGGCGTGAAGCCGGGCGCGGTCGCGGTGCGGTTCGGTGCGCTCGACCAGCCGGTGGTCGCGGGTGGACCGGATTTTGCCAAGTCGCTGTCGATCGACCACGCACGCGACGGCGAAGTGATGCTCGCCTTCGGGATGAACGGTGAACAGATGCCGCTCCTCAACGGCTTCCCGGTCCGACTGATCGTACCCGGCTGGTATTCGACCTATTGGGTCAAGATGCTGAACGACATCGAGGTGCTTGCCGCGCCCGACGACGGTTACTGGATGGCCAAGGCGTACAAGATCCCTGACACTCCAGGCGCGAACGTGCGGCCTGGCCAGAAGGATTTCCCGGCCGTCCCGATCAACAAGATGATCCCGCGCAGTTGGGTCACGAGCCTCGACGAAGGGCAGGTGATCGCGTTTGACCGGTCAATCCCGCTGGGCGGCATCGCGATGGGCGGCGATTGCGGCGTCGCCAAGGTCGATGTGTCGACCGACAACGGCAAGAGCTGGTACAAGACGACGCTTGGCCCCGATCACGGCAAATACAGTTTCCGCCGCTGGGATGCGCAGGTGCCGCTCAGCCATGCGGGCCCGACCAGACTGATGTCGCGCTGCTGGAACACCGCCGGCATCGCGCAGCCGATGACGCCGATCTGGAACCCGGGCGGGTTCATGCGCGGCAACATCGAAACCACCAACATCGTCGTCGGCTGAGGAGCGCTCCCCCATGAAAACGCCTTCCATCGGCACGCTGTCGTTCGGGTTCGTCGGCGCGACCGTCGTTCTTCTACTCGCGATCGGTGCCCCGAACAGCCGCATCGCCCCGCCGCCTGCCGCCCCGACCGCACCACCGCCGCCAAGCGTTTCGGCGCGCGGCTTCTCGCTGGCGTCCACCTCGGTCGATCTCCCGACCGACGAAGGGCAATATCCCGCCGGCCCGCATGCCGACGTCATCAACGCCAACTGCACCTCGTGTCATTCGGCGAGCATGGCGCTGAACCAGCCGCCACTCTCCTCCGATCAGTGGACCGCGGAGGTCACCAAGATGCGCGAGGTCTACAAGGCTCCTGTTGCACAGGCTGACGTGCCGGCGATCGTCGCTTATCTGACCGCCATGAGCGCAAAGCAGCCGGGCGCCGCGAAGGGCAAGGCGCAAGACCCCGATCCGAAGGCTGCGCCCGACGTATCGGGGGGATCAGGCTAAGCCCATCACTCACGACACGCGGTTCTGCGCGCGAAGTGCTGTGCGGCGTGTACGTGTCTCGCGCAGTGTTGCATTGGGCGCGAGGCCGTTCGCGGGCACCTTGGGTATCGCAACGCGCTGCGACAGGTAGATGCCATTGTGGCCCGAGCAGAGATAGGCCACGAAACAGGCGACGGCGATCGGCACCGCATAGCTGGCGCCAAACAGTTCAATCCCCATGAAGGTGCAGGCGAGCGGGGTATTGGCAGCCCCGGCAAAGACCGCAACAAAGCCGATCGCGGCGAACAGGCCCGTCGGTACGTCCAAGAAAGGCGCCAGCGCGTTACCGAGCGCCGCGCCGATGAAGAACAACGGCGTGACTTCACCGCCTTTGAAACCCGCACCGAGCGTGACGACAGTAAACAGCAGCTTGATCGCCCAACTCCACGGATGCGTGTCTGGTCCGAAGAAGCTGGCGATGGTAAGGCTCTCGGGCCTCGCTGCCAGGACACCCAGGCCTAGATAGTCGCGCGTGCCGAACAGGAAGACGAGCGCGATAACGACGACCCCGCCGATCACTGGACGTAGCGGACCATAGGGGACGATCCGCTTCAGACATCCCCCGACCACGTGGTTGGCTTCGGCGAAGGCCAAACCGACCAGTCCGAATATGATCCCCGCAATACCCGCCTTCGTCACGAGCAGCGCATCGACCGGTATCAACGCACCGATCGGGTAGACACCGTGATGGATACCCCAGGCGAGGCACGTCCAATCGCCGACTAGCGCTGCAACGAGGCAAGGCACTAGCGCGGAATATTCAACGCGGCCGATCGCCAGCACTTCGAGCGCGAAGACCGCGCCTGCGATCGGCGTGCCGAAGACCGCGCCGAACCCGGCTGCGATACCCGTCATCAACAGGATGCGCGTGCCGCCCGCATCGAGGCGGAGCGCGCGGCCGAAACCGCTGGCAAGGCTTCCACCCAATTGGACGGCGGTGCCCTCACGTCCGGCCGAGCCACCGAAAAGATGCGTCACCACTGTGCCGAAGAAGATGAGCGGCGCCATCCGCAGAGGCACCCCGCCGCCAGGCTCGTGGACCTGCTCGACGATCAGACTGTTGCCGCCTTCCACTGTGCGCCCGGTGACATGGTAGAGGAATCCGACAACGAACCCGCCCACCGGTAGCAGATAGAGCAGCCAAGGCGATGCAAACCGCAGTCGCGTAACGGTATCGAGACTCAGCAGGAACGCCGCACATAGCGTCCCGACGAGTGCCGCCATGGGCAGCAAGATCAGCGCCCAGCGCAGGACAGAGATCGCATGGTCGTGACGATCGCGCATGAATGCCGCGACGTTCAGCGTGCCGACGAGATTGCGAAAGGTAGCGCGCACAATTCCTCCTTGCTGCCTGAAGGCGCCAAGTAGGAATCATCAGCTCTTATCAGAGCGGTTCGGCCAAATTGCCCGGCAGAAATCCATTGCCAAAGTCGATCTATTAGACGTTTGCCCCAACCGTCAATGGGCATGTTGGTCGGGCAAATGCTCGGACCGGCCAGTCGGCAGCGTCTATCTGAGCCCGTTATATGTACCGACCCCGGGTACGCTGCATGCGGGACCGATCGGCTTTGGCCCACGTCGTTTTCGGGCTTCGTCACAAGGGGGCGATACCGCACGAAAGCCGCGGATGCGCTGCGGGGTCTGATCGGTTCGCAGCAAACCTAGGGATGGCTGCTACGAGCGTGCCGTCCAGATGCCGACGAGCGCGGCCAGTGACACGAGCATGAGAAACCCGTTCATCACTAGGAGCAACGTCGCTGGCAGGCGCTTGATGTCCGGTCGTGGCGGCGGGGCGCCTGCGCCCATCTCTCGCCACACCGCAGCGGCGAAGCAAAAGGCGCTGAACAAGATCAGCATGGTCCCGGTCGCCGTCGCCAGCCACGGGAACACGACGTCCTTGAGCAGCGCGCGCGCGCCGATACCGGAAGCGAGCGCCGCCAGTCCGGTACGCACCCAGGCAGCATAGGTGCGTTCGCCGGCGAGGATTGTGCGGTCCGCGGCAAGCTCTGTGCGACGGTCGGCGCTGTCCACCTGCTGGACTGCGCTGTCCTTCAGCTTGCTCGCGCTCTCCGCCAGCTTCGCATGGGCCCGATCGGCGTCGTGCGGCGCGTCCATCAGCCAGCGGTAACGGCGATGCGATGCCAGGCAGTCGAGAGATAGCCGGCGAAGTTCCAGATCGGCTCGGGCCGTTCGGGCTGCATCTGCCCGGCACCGTCAACGGCGCGCACGATCAGGACGTGGAGTCCGGGAGACAGATCGACCGTGACGTGCCACTGCGTCCAGCTCCAAGGCGCATCGGGTTTTGCAGTCAGTTCCGCCTGCAGCCAGTCGGTGCCGCCATTGACGGAGACCTCGACGCGGGTGACCGCTCGGCCGAAGGCGACCGCATAACCCGCGATTTCGCACGCGCCGGCGCTGACATGCGCGCCGTCCACCGGCGCGCAGATCGCAGCATTGAGCGGCATCTCCTCGATAGTCAGACCCCGATCCCAGTCTGCGTCCTCCTTCGCTACCGACGCCGGAAAGAGCTTGTAGTCCTTAGCCTGGATCGGCGCATCGGACGGGCGATCGCGCACCTCGATGCGCGTCAGCCACTTGGCGCTACGAACGCCCGCATAACCCGGCACGACGAGCCGCAGCGGTGCGCCATGTTCGGGGGCCAGCGCCTCGCCATTCATGGCCCAGACGATCAGCACGTCGGGCTCTAGCGCCTTGGCGATCGAGATCGAGGCACCGAACGGTGCCGTCTCACCATCGACATCCACGTTGTCGGCCCCCGTAGTGCCGACGAACGACGCGCCGTCCTGGATGCCGGCTGCGGCGAGCACGTCGCACAGTGCGACGCCGGTCCACGCCGCATTGCCAATCGCGCCCACGTCCCAGGGATCGCCCGAAGTCTTTTCCACGTCTTGAAGATGTGCCCGACGATTGCCGGCGCACTGCATGGTCGCGGTCACTGTCCGGGTCGCAAATGCCGTTTGAAGTTCGGCAACCGTGTAGGAGCGCGGGCGGTCGACTAAGCCGTCCAGCGCTATACGATGATCGTCGGCCAGTTCCGGCGTTGGTCCGTGACTGCGGATGTAGAAGTTCGCCTGCGGCGTCAGGAAGGACGTGATCAGTTTATCCGGGGGCGTTTCCGCATTGAGCGGCTCCGGACAGCGGAGGATCAGATTCTGTTCGGCGCGATCGGATGCGGTCATGCAAGCGGCCTACCATGATGAAATCAGTAGCGAAATCGATCGTTTTGCTGGGCGATGTCACCCAGACTCTTTCGATAGCCTATCCCTTTCTAGACGGCGGTGGAGCGATCACCATGCCGTCGCGCGAAAGGCGCCGAGCGCCAGACAGCCTTTCCCGTAGATCGTCGCGATGTGGCTGGACTTGCTACGACGGCTTTGTCCCAAAAGTCGTCGCTAGGTACTAGGGATGACGGAAAACCCTGTCGCCATCGCAGATGCGCGACAAACGGGTGATTTGCGCCGCCTGAACCCGGATGAGGGCGCTTAACGTATATCTGGGTCCGTTCTATGTACCGACCCCGAAGAGGGGGCGATCCGAATGATCCGTCCCGAGTGGAACATGCAAGGGCTGGGTGAATGCCCGGCATCTGTAACGGGCACCCCGGAATCCGCCAGCCCACTTGTTGGCATGTGAACATGATAGCACGAGAACACGATGGAACGTGAACACGTGTCTGGCATGTAGAGGTTGGTAGCAAAGCCTATCGGTGAGTTTTGGGGTAGCGGCTCACCTTTGGGCCGACGCGCTGAAATCTACCAGCACGGGCAGTTCGGGAATTCCGCCGCGCAGCTTTGCCCGTCGTACAATGCTGTGCTGGTCGATCAGGTTCTGTGCGTCGCGCTTGCCGCTGGACGTTTTTGGGAACCAGTGGAGTGCCACCCGTTCGACCTTGCGCCCGTTCTTGATCGGCGTGAAATCGACATAGAAGGGGCAAAGCTTGTTAATTTCCTCGACAGCCACCTTCAGACAATATTTGTTCATATCAGCGAAGCGTTCGAGTTTACCTTCAGGCACGTTAAGCAGGCCGCGCAGCTCTTCGATCGTAAACTCCTCTTTCTGTTTGTATTCGAGACCAATGCGCCGCTCGATCATTTCATAGAGACAAAGTGCGTATTTTGACTCGAAGCAATACATTACCTGCGTCTTGAGACGGGCATAAACCTGACTGTTCCGCAGTATCTCGATCAGCTCTTCTGGGATACGATAGTGAAGGAAGCCGTCCTTTTCGAGGCTTTCATCACTTGGGCCGAGCAGCTGGACACGGCGCTTGTAGCTCTTGCCATCCTTGCGGATCGTGACGATCGCGATGGTGCCCATGAGGCGCAGCAGTGAACTCTCTATGCGCTCGTTGCCTTGGTGCGTCCCTTTCAGTCCGGATTTCGCAATGCGATGGATGATCGGCTCGCCAATGCGTTCCCAGGCATTGGCGATCAGCAGGTTGTAGATACGGCGATCCGCGAGGGTGAGGGGGCTTAGCTCTACAATATCGACCAACTCGCCGGGCTTGACGATTTCACCGTAGTTGGCGGGATCAAAAGGATTTCCACGTCCCTTCTGGGCCAGCGTGCGGAATGTCATATCGACCACGGCAGGTTGCGACATAGGCTTGACCAACGGTGAGCTAGAGGAACTTACCAACTCACCCTAATCACGAAAAGTGAGCTAGGCAAATGTTTCAGCTCCCCCGTGGAGTAGAGAGGCGGATACCCCAAAACTCACCGATCCTTTTAACCCAACCATTGGGGTACCCCAACACTCACTGGACCCTGCCCGAACACTCACTTTTACCGACCCCAAAGCTCACCGCATGCTACCCCGAAACTCACGCGAATCGACCCCAACGCTCACTGTTGGAGTCATTTTTCGGCAGAAATACGGACCTTTCAGGGCTCTGAATCTTGAATCAGAAGAATTAGAGAATCTGAACGGCGAAAGGTGAGCTTTGGGGTGGCGAGCCTGTGGATAACCACCGTCAGAATAGGCAAATGGAATCGGCCTAATGGCCGATGCACTATTCGTCTCGTGCCGGCTGCGCTGTCACCAGAGCGGCGCAAACGCCGCGTGCTTAGCGGAAAAAGAAGAAAGGCGAGCTGGCGACCAGATACTACGCCAGAGCCGACCAAGAGCGCCATGAGGGCAGGGAAGAGGGCTTTGCCACGATCCGCACCCTTGCAGCACCGAACCTCGCTGTTGGTGCTTAAATCAGCTCCTTCGCGATCGGTTTCGTAGATCGTCAATCCGATCACCAGCTCCGTCACCTTCGGAAGGTGAGGCGCTACCCCAAAACTCACCTTTCGCGCATCGTCACGCAGGATCGAACAGGCCGGTGAACTCGCGTTGATCGTAATAACGGATCTTCTCGACTGCGAGCGGGTGTTCACCCTGGCGCAGCAGCAGGAGTTGATCGGGCCGCATCCGCATGATTTCGTCTGGCGTGGCGAGCCGGCGGGCCGAAACGTGCCCGCTGACGCTCTCCGAAGGCCCGGCGCGATTTTCGCCCCAGCCCGTACCGCGTGACGTGCTGACGGTATCGTATTCGATCGTCGTGTCGCCGATCGTGCGCGAGAGCATGTCGGCGGTCGCATGATCGTTGACCCCGAACGTCTGGATTACGCCGGCGTTGGACATGAACGTGCCGGCGCGTTCGCCATAGGTGGCTTTGAGCTGATGCATGTCCTGAAGGATCGGCCAGAGCTGGAGGCCGTAACCCGCCATCAGCCCCATTGCGCGCTCGACAGGTTCGAGGCGGCCGAGCGCGGCGAACTCATCGAGCAGGAACAGAACAGGCCGGGCAGGGCGGGCGGTGGACCGGGCCATGTCGGTGACGGCCTGGCTCACCAGCAGCCGCAGCCAGCGGGCATAAGTATCGAGCCGATCGGGCGGCAGGCACAGGAACACCGTGGCTGTCGTGTCCTTCAGCCCCGCGAAGGTGAAATCGGACGCGGCCGTACTGGCGACGATGCGTTGGCTGTCGAGAAAGTGGGTATGGCGCTGCGCCGAAGACAGGACGCCTGCTGCTTCGCGATCGGACTTGCCGAGCTGGCGGTTGGCGGCGCGGGCGATCAGGCCACCGGCGCCGACGCTGTCCTGCATATCGGCCAGCAGCGCGGCAAAGCCGGCGGGGGCGAGCGTCAACTTGTCGCGTACCGTCGCCAACACGCGGCGATCGGCAGGTTCGTGGATGACGGTGTGTAGGATCAGCCCGGCGATCAGAGCCTTGGCTTCCTCGTTCCAGTGGGCTTCGCCCGATTGCCCCGGCGCGTCATGCACCAGCGCGTCGGCGAGGGTGTTGGCATCTTCCGCGAGATCGAGGCTGGCGGGATCGAGCCGGTCGAGCGGATTGTAGCGGGCAGGGGGCTGACCCGACACGCCGAATGGATCGAGGCACCAGACCTGGCCCTTGGCGGCACGCGCGCGGGAGGTGACACGGGCGTTCTCGCCCTTGGGGTCGATGCAGATCACCGAGCGGTCGAGCAGCAGCAGGTTGGGAATGATCGTACCCACGCCTTTGCCCGAGCGGGTGGGTGCCATCGTCAGGAGATGCGCCGCGCCGTCGTAATGCAGCAGCTTTCCCGACTTCGCCGAGCGGCCGATCAGAAGATCTCCGTTCGCTTCCAGCTTCCGCACGTCGGCACGGTCACCGAAACGTGCGGAGCCGAGCAGATCGTTGTGCTGGTTGGCGGCACGCCGGTTGAAGCGCCAAGCCAGGAATAGGATCGCTCCGGCCAGCAGGAACGGAATGTCGGTCGCGATCTCGCCATAACCGAAGATGCCCTTGAGCCAGGCGTTGCTCGCCATCAGCACCACGAAGGCGACGAAGACCGCGAGTAGTGGGCTGATCCGTCGCCGGGGCATCAGTGCGCCGCCATCGGCGTGACCGGCAGGGACCGGTCGGCGTCGGGATGATCGAGCAGCCGGAGCAGGATTTGCGAGACCAGGGGAGGGGGCACGCCCTCGTCCAGCATCATCGCGAAAAACGCATCGTCGTTGGGCGTCGGGATCATGTCCTCAATGATCAGGTTGGCGCGCGAGTCCGCCATGTCCTCATGCCACATCGCGATTTCCGTTGGCGTGCCGCGTACAAAATCCATCGCGCGGACCTGGCGGCGGATCGCCTCGATATCAAAATCCGCCATCACGCGGCTTTCAGGTCGGCCGAGCCGGGCAGCGGTGTGGCGAGCAGCACCTGATAATCGGCCAGCAGCGCCCGCGGCACCCACCGGATACCGTGATCGCGGGCGTAACGCCCGGCGATGAGCATGTCGCCGTCGATCGCGTCCCAAGCGTCAGGATTGGCATTCACGGGGAGTGTGTCGCATCCCTCGGTCGCGATGCGGCCGCAGAGCGCGCTCGCTTCGGCCCAACGGGCGCGTAGCGCATCGACCAGGTGTGTGGAGACAGGGGGATCGAAATCACCTCGCATACGCTCCCCACGCTGCATGGCGTATTCCTGTTCTGCCCAGACAGGATCGTTATAGATGATCGTCGCAGCCGCAGACCCGCGCATCAGCCATTCCGAGTTATCATCGCCTGCCATCAGCTCGTCTCCGTCGTTTCGCTTTCCGCATCGAACGCGCGTTTTCCGCGTCTTTTCCACAGTGCCAGCACGTCGCCGGCATCATCGCCACGACCACGCCCGGCGAGATCGAGCAGCGCGCCGTAGAGGGTGGCGCGATCGTCGTCGGTCAGATCGACCAGCCCGGCTTTCTGAACCAGCCCGCCCAGCTCAATCAGGTGACGCGTTCGTTCGCGACGTTGCACGACCCAGCCCCTGCTATCCGTTCGCCGTTCCGCCGCTTCCGTCCGTAGCGTCGCCGCCCGGTTCAGTCGCAGCGCCCGATCCGTTGATTGGAGCAGCGCCACTACCCTTGCGCCCGCGCCGCTGAAAGAAGGCAGCGCCCTTCGCACGCCATGCCTCCTTCGCATCCGTATCCTTCGATCCGATCGCATCGAGCAGAACACCGGCGAGGGTTTCCGCATCGAGTGCATCGGCACCTGTGGCGGCAACGAGCTGGCCGAGCTGTTCGACCCGTTTAGCCTTGAGCGCACGGGCCTTGTCACCCAGCGCCTTCAGCTCGGCATCGTAATCGCGAACCTTCCGCATCACTATCGCCCTTCCGCGTATCGGTCAGCAGCATCTTAGCGCACCCAGCGTGAGGGTAAAGTCAGAACGAGCAGGAAGGTACAGCAGGTCAGTCAGAAGATGCGAAGCAGATTGTGAGTGCGCGCTTATACGTCGTTGCCGACGTGCGCTAAGTAGGGCAGTGTGCGGAGCGTCATGGCGATCTATCATTTCTCCGCCAAAGTTGTGAGCCGCGCAAACGGATCGAGCGCCGTCGCGAGCGCCGCCTATCGTTCCGCATCTGAGCTGCACGACGATCGGTTGAACCGCGATCACGACTTCAGCAACAAGGCGGGCGTGATTCACTCCGAGGTGATGTTGCCGGAGGGCGCACCAGAGCGTTTAAACGATCGCACGACGCTGTGGAACGAGGTTGAGGCAGGCGAGAAGCGCAAGGACGCGCAGCTTGCCCGTGAGGTGGAGTTCTCGATTCCGCGTGAGATGAACGAGAAGCAGGGCGTCCAGCTCGCACGCGATTTCGTGAAGAAGCAGTTTGTCGATCGCGGGATGGTCGCTGATCTGAACGTGCATTGGGACAAGGCGAAGGACGGCACGCCCAAGCCGCACGCGCATGTCATGCTTGCGATGCGCGACGTGGGGCTGGAGGGGTTCGGGAAGAAGAACCGCGACTGGAACTCGACCGAGCTTTTGAAGGACTGGCGCGAGGCGTGGAGCGCTCACGTTAACGAGCGCATGGCCGAGCTGGGGATTGAGGGTCGCATCGACCACCGCAGTTACGAGGCGCAGGGGATCGGGCTGGAGCCGCAGCACAAGATCGGCCCGGCCGCATCGCGTCGTCCGGAGCAGGGGCTTGAGGCGGAGCGGATCGAGGATCACACGCGCATCGCTCGTGAGAACGGCGAGAAGATCATCGCCGATCCCAATGTCGCGCTGGACGCCCTCACGCGGCAGCAGGCCACGTTCACCGTCCGTGACCTTGCGACGTTCGCGTTCCGGCACAGCGACGGCAAGGAGCAGTTCGACCAGGTGATGGGGGCGGTGCGCGCCAGCCCTGAGCTGGTCGCATTGGGGAAGGATGGACGCGACCAGGAGCGGTTCACGTCGCGCGACATGATTGCGGTGGAGAACCGGCTTGAGCGTGCCGGCGACGATCTGGCGGGCCGGGGCGAGCATGGCGTCGCCGATCGGCATCGTGACGTCGCGATCGGCGCGGCCGAGGGGCGTGGCCTTGTCCTGTCGGGCGAGCAGCGCGACGCCTTCGATCATGTGACCGGCGACGCGGGGCTGGCGTCCGTCGTCGGCTATGCCGGCAGCGGCAAGTCGGCGATGCTTGGCGTGGCGCGCGAGGCATGGGAGGGGCAGGGTTACACGGTTCGCGGCGCGGCGTTGTCGGGCATTGCGGCCGAGAACCTTGAGGGCGGATCGGGCATCCAGTCCCGCACCATCGCTAGCCTGGAACACGCATGGGGGCAGGGCCGCGAGCAGCTAGGCCCCAAGGACGTGCTGGTAGTGGACGAGGCTGGCATGATCGGCTCGCGCCAGATGGAGCGGGTGCTGTCCCAGGCACGCGATGCTGGGGCCAAGGTCGTGATGGTCGGCGATCCTGAGCAGTTGCAGGCGATCGAGGCGGGCGCGGCGTTCCGCAGCGTCACCGAGCGGCACGGCGCGGCCGAGATCACCGAGATACGCCGGCAGCGCGAGGACTGGCAGCGCGACGCCACACGTGCGCTGGCGACCGGGCGCACCGGCGAGGCGATCCACGCCTATGACGGCAAGGGCACGGTCCACGCGGCCGACACGCGCGAGGCGGCGCGGGGCGCGCTGGTCGATGGTTGGGATCGCGCGCGCCAGACCGAGCCGGGCAAGAGCCGCATCATCCTCACCCACACCAACGCCGAGGTGCAGAGCCTCAATGGCGAGGCGCGCGACCGGTTGCGCGCGAGCGGCGACCTTGGCGATGACGTGACGGTGAAGGCCGAGCGCGGCGAGCGGCAGTTCGCGACCGGCGACCGCATCATGTTCCTTCGCAACGAGCGCGGCATGGGGGTCAAGAACGGCACGCTGGCGACGATCGAGCGGGTATCGCCCGAGGGCATGGCGGTGCGCCTCGATGACGGGCGCGGGGTCGCGTTCGACACCAAGGATTATGCCCATGTCGATCACGGCTATGCGGCGACGTTCCACAAATCCCAAGGCGTGACGGTCGATCGCGCCCATGTCCTCGCCACTCCGGGCATGGACCGCCACAGCGCCTATGTCGGCATGTCGCGGCACCGCGACGACGTGCAGCTTCACTATGGCCGCGACGACTTCACCGACCAGCGCCAGCTTGTTCGCGCTCTGTCGCGCGAACGCGGCAAGGACATGGCGGGCGATTACGCTAAGCCCGAGCAGGATCAGGCGCGGGCGTTCGCCGATCGGCGCGAGATCCGGTTCCCGGAACTCGCACGCCAGATGGTCGAGAAGGTGCGCGACAAGGCCAAGGGCATGTTTGCCGGTTTCCGGCCAAAGCCGGCTGTCGCGAAAGAGGGGGCGATTAACACTGCCCGCGATCACGGGC
>NZ_JBEPST010000010.1:0-159979 GCF_040549155.1 Sphingomonas sp. PvP056 | reverse complement strand
GGGTGGGTGGGGGGGCGGGGCCCCCCCCCACGGCCCCTGTTGTTGTGATTCCCCCCCCCGCGGGGGGGGGGGGGGGGGGGGGGCCGCCCCCCCCCACCCCCCCCCCCCGGGGGGGGGGGGGGGGGGGGGGGGCCCAGTCCAGCAGAACATCGCTCTCTGCGAGGCACGCCCCACCCCCAACCCCTCCCCTGAAGGGGAGGGGCTTAGAATACAAAAAAGGCCGGGGATCGCTCCCCGGCCTTTCTCATATCCGCAACCCGCGAAAATCACCGCGGCGGCGGCATCCCCGCCAGTTCGGCTTCTTCCGGATCATCGATCCCGCGCCCGACATGGCTACGCTGCCGGCTATAGAGGAAATAGATCAGCAACCCGAGCAGCCCCCAACCCGGCAACACCAGCATCGCGATCAGCGGCAGGTTGAAGAACAGGAACAGGCACCCGACGATCGTCAGCGGCGCAACCACCCAGGCGAACGGTGTGCGGAACGCGCGCTTGCGCTCGGGCTGCACCTTGCGCAGCACCAGCAGCGCGATCGCGACCATCATGAACGCGTACAGCGTCCCGGCATTGGCGTAATCCGCCAGCTGCCCGACCGGCAGGAACGCCGCCGCAAACGACACCGCGACGCCCGTGATCATCGTGACGATATGCGGGGTCTTCCACTTAGGATGGACCTTGCTCCACGCCGCCGGCAGCAGCCCGTCGCGGCTCATCACGAAGAAGATGCGCGTCTGGCCGAACAGCAGCACCAGGATCACCGACGGCAGCGCGATGAACGCCGCATAGCCCAGCATGTTGCCGACCGGACCGAACCCGATCTGGCGCAGCACGTGCGCGAGCGCCTCGTTAGAACAAACCAGCTTGTCGGCATGGATCGCCATCGTGCACTGCCGCGCGAGTTCTTCGGAGCCAGTGGGGAAGGGGATACCGTTCGGCCCCATGATCGGCTGGCCGCCGATCGTGCCGATCGCACCCGCCGCGACGACGATGTAGAAGATCGTGCAGAACAGCAGGCTGCCGATCAGCCCGATCGGCACGTTGCGCTGCGGATCCTTGGTTTCTTCCGCAGCGGTCGAGACCGAATCGAACCCGACGTATGCGAAGAAGATCGTCGCCGCCGCGCCGACCGCACCGACGCCGGTGCCGAATCCGCCGAACAGGCCCGCGGGCAGGAACGGGTTGAACTGCGCAGCGTCGATCCGCGGCACGGTCAGGAACATGAACACCAGCAGCGCGGCAATCTTGATCATCACCAGCACCGCATTGACCTTGGCGCTCTCGCTCGTCCCGATCACCAACAGCCACGTCACCAGCAGCGAAATCGCCACCGCGGGAAGGTTGATGAACCCGCCCGGCGCGCCGCCGAGCGCAAGCGGCCCCGCCGCAAGGAACGGTGGCAGATGTATCCCGAACGTATGTTGCAGGATCGTGCCCGAGAAATATCCCGACCAGCCGACCGCGACCGCACTGGCGGCGACCGCATATTCGAGGATCAATGCCCAGCCGACCGTCCAGGCGAGAAATTCGCCCATCGAGGCATAGGTATAAGTATAAGCGGACCCGGCGACCGGGATCATCGCGGCGATTTCCGCGTAGCACAATGCGGCGACGATGCAGATCGCGCCGGCGATGGCGAAGGCGAGCATCAGGCCGGGACCGGCCTTTTGCGCGCCCGCGGCGGTCAGAACGAAGATGCCGGTGCCGATGACACAGCCGATCCCGAACAAGGTCAGCTGGAACCACCCGAGCGAGCGGTGCAGCGACTTCTTTTCGGCTGTCGCAAGAATGGCGTCGAGAGACTTGATACGCCCAAATAGCATGCGGTGACTTCCCCTGGGGATGTGCGCGGTCTGTCGCCGCGCAATGATTGTGCGCGAGCCTAGCTGCAAATTACCCTCGCGCAAGAGGCTTAGCGTGCGAGCAACGGCCCGAGCGCGCGACCGGCAAAGATATGCACGTGGAGATGCGGGACTTCCTGCATCGAATCGGTCCCGGCGTTGGCGAGCAGCCGATACCCCGGCGCGACCAGCCCCGCATCGCGCGCGACCGTGCCGACCGCGCGGACGAAGCCTGCGATTTCCGCGTCGGAGCCGCGTGCGCTGAAATCGTCCCACGAAACATAGGCGCCCTTGGGGATTACCAGGATGTGCGTCGGTGCTTGCGGGTTGATGTCGGGGAAGGCGATTGCGAAATCGTCTTCGTACAAACGCTTGGCCGGGATCTCGCCGCGCAGGATCTTGGCGAAGACGTTCTGGTCGTCATAGGGCAGGGTGGCGTCGACGGGCATGGGGGCTTCCTCTCAATTCTTCTTGCGCGCGGCCTTTTCGTCGATCCCCGACACCCCTTCGCGCCGCGCGATCTCGGCGCGGATATCGTCGAGCGTCACGTCGCAATCCGCGAGCAGCACGAGCAGGTGGAAGACCAGATCGGTCGCCTCGCCGATCAGCGCCGATTTATCCTCAGTCAGCGCAGCGATCACGGTCTCGACCGCTTCCTCGCCGACCTTCTGCGCAATCTTGCGGCGGCCCTTGCCGAGCAATTTGGCGGTGTAGGAGGTCGCGGGGTCGGCATCCTTGCGGGCAAGGATCGTCGCGGCGAGCGTGTCGAGGATATCGTCGGCCATGGGATCGGGGCTGGCGCAACCGCGCGCGCGCGTCAATCCTTGGGTGGGCGCTTCAGGAAGCGTTTGCGCAACGCGCGGCGGATGAGGAACACACCGAACGCCGCGGCAACGAGCAGCGCGAGTTCGATCGGCGTGAGGCCGGGGCGCGGGGGTACACTGCCGGGTGGGGTGGCGAGCGCCTGGGTCGTCCATCCAACGAGTACGATGGCAACCGCCCCTACCGTACCACCCCGGCGAAAGCGGGGGTCCAATAGGGGGCGTTGGAACGGAGGCCTCACCCCGCCACCGGCCGCCGCACGGGAATGCCCGCCGCCGCCAGCGCCGCATGCGCCTCCGCAATGCTCGACTCGCCGAAGTGGAAGATCGACGCCGCGAGCACGGCGCTTGCGTGCCCCTCCGCGATTCCCGCGACCAGATCGTCCAGCCCGCCGACGCCGCCGCTCGCGACGACCGGTACGCGGACCTGGTCCGCGATCGTGCGAATCAGCTCGAGATCATAGCCGCCGCGCGTCCCGTCACGGTCCATCGAAGTGACGAGCAATTCGCCCGCGCCCAGCTCCGCCAGCCGCAGCGCGTGCGCGACCGCGTCGATCCCGGTCGCGCGCCGGCCGCCGTGGGTGAAGACTTCCCAGCCGTCCGGTACGCGCCGCGCATCGACCGAGGCGACGACGCACTGGCTGCCGAAGCGGTCCGCCATGTCGCCGACCAGCTCGGGCCGCGCGACCGCCGCGCTGTTGACCGCGACCTTGTCCGCACCCGCGAGCAGCAGCGCGCGCGCATCCGCGACGGATCCGACCCCGCCGCCGACGGTCAGCGGCATGAAGCATACCTCGGCGGTGCGGCGCACGACGTCGAGGATCGTCCCGCGCGCCTCATGGCTCGCGGTGATGTCGAGGAAGCAAAGCTCGTCCGCCCCCGCCGCATCATAAGCGCGCGCCTGTTCGACGGGGTCACCCGCATCGCGCAGTTCGACGAAATTGACGCCTTTCACGACGCGCCCGTTCGCGACATCGAGGCAGGGAATGACGCGCGCGCGGACGGTCATGCCGAAAGGCCCTTTGCCGTCAGGTGAGGGGTTCGCGAGTCCAGCAGGCCAGCCTCTCGGTGAGACACAGCCCCACCCCTAGCCCCTCCCCTGAAGGGGAGGGGGATGAGTATGTTGCGCGCACTAAAAAGCCCCTCCCCTTCAGGGGAGGGGTTGGGGTGGGGCAGACCAGCAGCGCCGCGCCCGATACTGCCCCTCTCCCCGACCCTCTCCCCGCAAGCGGGGAGAGGGAGAAGCATTGCCCCCCTCACGCCGCCCCCGCCACAGCCAGCGCCGCGGCCAGATCCAGCCGCCCGTCATACAACGCGCGGCCCGTAATCACGCCCTCCACCCCATCACGGTTATGCAAAGCCAGCACGTGAATCTCCGCGATCCCCTTGACCCCGCCACTCGCGATCACCGGAATCCGCACAGCCCGTGCCAGATCGACCGTCGCCTCGACGTTGCAGCCCTTGAGCATCCCGTCGCGCCCGACATCGGTGAAGAGCAGCGCAGCCACGCCCGCATCCTCGAACCGCCGCGCCATGTCGATCACCTCGACCGTAGAGACATCCGCCCAGCCCTTGGTCGCGACGAACCCGTCGCGCGCATCGACCGCGACGACGATCCCGCCCGGAAAATCGCGCGCAGCCTCACGCACCAGCTCCGGGTTCTCGAGCGCCGCTGTGCCGATCACCACGCGCGACACGCCAAGATCGAACCAGCGTTCGATCCCAGCACGGTCGCGGATTCCGCCGCCAAGCTGCACATGCCCCGGGAATTGCGAAACGATCGCACGCACCGCGTCGCCATTGACCGATTCTCCTGCAAACGCGCCGTCGAGATCGACGACGTGCAAATGCTCCGCGCCGGCCTGCGCGAACAGCATCGCCTGCGCGGCGGGATCGTCGCCATAGACGGTGGCGCGGTCCATATCGCCCTCGGCGAGGCGGACGACCTGGCCTCCCTTGAGGTCGATGGCGGGGAATACGATCAGGCTCATGGTTTCCAGCTCAAGAAGCGGGTGAGAAAATCGAGCCCATAGCGTTGGCTCTTTTCGGGATGGAATTGCACGCCGAGCATATTGTCGCGTCCGATCGCCGCTGTGACCGGCCCGGCATGGTCGGTGCCCGCGATCACGTCGTCACCTTCATAGCCGTAGGAATGGAGGAAATAGGCTTCCCCCGGCACGATCAATGGGTGATCCCGGCTCGGCACCACGTCGTTCCACCCCATGTGCGGCACCTTGGCGGTCGCATCGTCGGGGGTCAGGTGGCGCACCGTCCCGTGGACCCAGCCAAGTCCGGCGTGCGTGCCATGTTCCTCGCCCGTCTCCGCCATCAACTGCATCCCGACGCAAATCCCGAGGAATGGCACCCCGTCGCCGCGCACACGCTGTTCGAGCGCCGCGACCATTCCCGGCACCGCGCGCAAGGCGGCAGCGCAGGCGGCGAACGCACCGACGCCCGGAAGGACGATCCGGTCGGCCGTGGCGACCGCATCCGCATCGGCGGTGATCAGGATGTCGCTGCTGCCCGCCGCCTTGAGCGCATTGGCGACCGAATGGAGGTTGCCCGCGCCATAATCGATCAGCGCGAGCGTCATGCCAGCAGCGCCGCGATCTCGGGTGCGGCGAAGCTCGCGTTGAACTGGATGACTCGTGCGGTCGCGACCCCGCTGGTGATGAACGGATCGGTCGCGGCGAGCGCCTCCGCCTCGGCCTTGCGACCGCGCGTGACGATCACGCCGCCGGTGCGCGGATCCTGCCGTCCAGCGACGAGGAACACGCCCTCGGCGAAGCCCTTCTCGAGCCAGGCGACATGATCCTTCAACTGCGCATCGATCGCCTCGATCGACGGGCCGTATTCAACGATGATCAGGCACAGCGGCCCCTCGGCGCGAAACGAAGTGGCCATGTCAGAGTGTCCCCTTGGTGCTCGGGATCGCATCGGCCTTGCGCGGGTCGATCTCGACCGCTTCCCGCAAAGCGCGCGCGACGCCCTTGAACGCGGCTTCGGCGATATGGTGATTATTGCTGCCGTAAAGCGTCTCGATGTGCAGCGTGACGCCCGAAGTCTGCGCGAACGAGTGGAAGAAATGCTCGAACATCTCGGTATCCATCTCGCCGAGGCGCTTCTGCGAGAATTCGGTCTTCCATACCAGATACGGCCGGCCCGAGATATCGATCGCCACGCGAGTCAGCGTCTCGTCCATCGGCGACAGCGCATCGGCGTAGCGGCGAATTCCGCGCTTCTCGCCCAATGCCTTGAGCACCGCTTCGCCGATCGCGAGCCCCGTGTCCTCGACCGTATGATGCTGGTCGATGTGCAAGTCGCCGACGGTCTTGATGTCCATGTCGATCAACGAATGGCGCGAGAGTTGCTCGAGCATGTGATCGAAAAACCCGACCCCGGTCGAGACGTTGAAACGCCCGGTTCCGTCGAGGTTGACGGTGACGTCGATCGAGGTTTCGCTGGTACGGCGGCTGATGGTGGCGATGCGCATGGCCTTCCCATAACGCTTCTTTGCACCCGTGCAATCTTGACCGGGGACCAAAGGGCGCTACCCAAGGGCGCATGAGTGATGGTCTTCCCGATAGCCTGATTCCCTACGACGATATCGTCCAGGAAGCGCTGCGTGCCGTGGTCGGCCGTGTTCTCGGTTCGGTCGCAGAAAGCGGCGGCTTGCCCGGCGAGCATCATTTCTACATCACCTTCAAGACGCAGGCGCCGGGTGTCGACATTCCGACCCGGCTGATGGAGCGCTTCCCCGACGAGATGACGATCGTCATGCAGAACCGCTATTGGGATCTGCTGGTCGACGAGACCAAGTTCTCGGTAGGCTTGAGCTTCAACCAGGTGCCGTCCAAACTGGTCATTCCTTATTCGGCGATCACCGGTTTCCACGATCCCGCGGTCAATTTCGAGCTGCGTTTCCAGGCTGCAGAGGGTCCCGAAGGCCCCGAGCCGCATGAGGAAGCCGAGAATGACGGCCCGACCGCGACTCCGATCGAGGATGGATCGAACGTCGTCGCCGTTGATTTCAAACGGAAGAAATGAGCCGTCCGGTCCCCGCTGATGGGAGCGGGGGCGTTGGAGACTGGCGATGAACGACACCCGCACCGAAACCGATTCGCTCGGCCCCGTCGAGGTTCCGGCAAGCGCCTATTGGGGCGCACAGACCCAGCGATCGATCGAGAATTTTCCCTTCCCCGCGACCGAGCGGATGCCGCTCGCGATCGTCCACGCGCTGGCGATCGTCAAACAGGCCGCCGCGCGGGTCAACCGTGACCACGGGCTCGACGGCGGCATCGCCGACGCGATCAACGCGGCGGCGGCGGAGGTTGCGGCGGGCAAGCTCGACGACCAGTTCCCGCTGGTGATCTGGCAGACCGGGTCGGGCACGCAGACCAACATGAACCTCAACGAGGTGATCGCGGGGCGCGCAAACGAGCAATTAACCGGCACACGCGGCGGCAAAACGCCGGTCCACCCGAACGATCACGTCAATAAAAGCCAGTCGTCGAACGACAGTTTTCCAACCGCTTTGCACATCGCCGCGTCGATCGGCGTGGTCGAGCGGCTGTTCCCCGCCCTCGACCGGCTGCAGGCCGCGCTGGACGCCAAGGCAAGCGCGTGGAGCGGGATCGTCAAGATCGGCCGGACGCATCTCCAGGACGCGACGCCGATCACGCTCGGCCAGGAATTTTCGGCTTACGCCAACCAGTTATACCGCTGCCGCCGCCGGATCGAGCCCGCCGTCACCCACGGCACCAACCGGCTTGCCCAAGGTGGCACCGCGGTCGGCACCGGCCTCAACGCACCGGAGGGCTTCGCGACCGCCGTTTGTGCGACGATCGCGACGATTACCGGCTTGCCGTTCCATCCCGCCGAGAACGCCTTCGAGGCGCTGGCGTCGAACGACCCGATCGTCCAGCTGTCGGGCACGCTCAACACGCTGGCGGTCGCGCTGACGAAGATCGCCAACGATATCCGCCTGCTGGGCTCCGGCCCGCGCTCGGGGCTGGGCGAATTGCACCTGCCCGAGAATGAGCCGGGCAGCTCGATCATGCCCGGCAAGGTCAATCCGACCCAGTGCGAGATGCTGACGATGGTCGCCGCGCAGGTCATCGGCAATCATCAGGCGATCACGATCGGCGGAATGCAGGGTCATCTCGAACTGAACGTCTTCAAGCCGATGCTGGGTGCCGCGTTGCTCCGCTCGATCGACCTGCTCGCGGTCGCGATGGAGAGCTTCGCGGAGCGCTGCGTCGAGGGGATCGAACCCGACGAGACGCGAATCGCCGAGCTGGTCGATCGCTCGCTGATGCTCGTCACCGCGCTCGCCCCCGAGATCGGCTACGACAATGCCGCCAAGATCGCCAAGCATGCGCACCACGAGGGCCTGACGCTCCGCGAGGCAGGCCGTGCGCTCGGATTGGTCGACGATGCGACCTTCGACCGGCTGGTGCGGCCCGAAACCATGGTGTGACGTGGGCGGACGCGGGCGGGGAACCATCTCTTCGCCCGCGCGCTACGTAGCACCAAAGGAGATCATCATGAGCGTAACGACCCTTATCGGCGCGGCCATCGGCGCGGCCATCGACGGTTCCGACGGCGACGACAGCAACCTCGACGGCGCGATCGGCGGCGCGATCGCGGCCAAGGTCGTCACCGCGGTGATCCCGCTCGCGCTGACCTTCGCGACCGGCTGGTTCGTGCTGCGCGGCATCGGCAAGCTCAAGGACGAAGTGTTCGGCACGGACGAACCCGTACGCCGCTGAGCGACCGATGGGTTGACGCCTCCGGGCGTGCGCGCCACTAGCGGCCATGCCCGACCATCGTTCCTCCCAGCCAAAGAACTTCAAACGCCGCGGATTGATGTTCGTCCTGTCCTCGCCTTCGGGCGCGGGCAAGTCGACGATCGCCAACCGCCTGCTGAAGGAAGAGCGTAACAAGCTCAAGATGTCGGTGTCCTATACGACTCGCCCGATGCGAAAAGGCGAAGTCGAGGGACGCGACTATCACTTCGTCGACAAGGAAACCTTCCGTAATATGGCGGAAGACGACCAGTTCCTCGAGTGGGCGCGCGTGTTCGATGAACGCTACGGCACGCCGCGCGACACGGTGTTCAAGGATTTAGAGCACGGACAGGACATTCTGTTCGACATCGACTGGCAAGGAGCGCAGCAATTGTTCCAGCTGGCGGGCGGCGATGTGGTGCGCGTTTTCATTCTGCCGCCGGGGTTGAAGACACTCCGCGACCGGCTCGAGAAGCGCGCTACCGATTCGCAGGAGGTCATCGATCGCCGCATGGACCGTGCGCTCGCCGAGGTGAGCCACTGGGACGGCTATGATTATGTGCTGGTCAACGATGATCTGGATGACTGTTACGAGTGCGTCCAGACGATCCTGACCGCTGAACGCCTGAAGCGCTCACGCCAGCGCGGGATGATCGGGTTCATTCGGCGGTTGCCCGAGAAGTAAGCACCGGTTGGGGTTTGGTGTTTCCTTTCCCCGTGCCGTCATTCCCGCGTAGGCGGGAATCCATTAGCGCCGTCCGTCGTGTACTGCGCCGTCAGCCAGTATGGATCCCCGCCTCCGCGGGGATGACGGTGGGGGCAGGCCGCAGCGCAATCAGCCTGCCAGCAACTCCAGCATCCGCACGCCTGCACCAAAATCGCGCCGCCGCGCGGCGATGCCAGCCTCGGCCAATGGATCGCGGCCCCAGCGTTCGGCCTGATATTCCTCGTCGAGCGTGATCGCGTCCCATAACTGTTCTGCCGTCGCCGCGCGTTCGGCGAGCGCCAGTGCCGCGATCAGCGAACCCCCGATGGTGACGACCGGCGACAAGGCCGCCAGTTCGAACGCATCGCGTGCCGCAATTGCATCGCTTAGGCGGGCCAGCGTCTGGTCTGGCTGCGAGCGATGCAGGATCCCCGTAGCGACTTCGATGTGCACGTCATACCGCGTCCGCGCCCAGTCGAGCAGCGGATCCCACGCTGCCGCCTGCCGCGCGACCAGATCGTCGGGGGAATCGGCGCGGTAGCAGAGCAGATCGCTTTCGCCATATTGCGCCAGGCCCGCGGCAAACAGCGCCCGATCGGCACCGACCCGGTCGATCGCGGCGTTTGACAGACCGGTCAGCGGCATCGCGCGTGGGTCGATCTCCTCGCCCTCGCCGATCGCACGCCATTCGTCGGCAACCCCCTGCGCCAGCGCATCGGTCGGCAGCGCGAGCGCGACTCGCCCCGGCGTGCGGACCGGGCGATCGTCGAGCCGGATGCCGCGCTGGTCGTCGATAACGACCGTTTTCCAGAACCGCTTCATGGCTGCGGCGGCGTCCGCCAGCGCCGCGCGAGCGCACGCGGAACGATCGCGATCAGCAGCAGCGCGGAAATCACCAGCGCGGTGCCAACCGCCTTGGGTTCGGTCGCATCGCCGCGCGCGATCAGGAACAGCCCGAGCAGCGCGCCCGCCACGCCGAGCAGGCGCGAGCCTGCCATCAGGAAATAGCGGTTGCGCGCGGTCGTGTCGGGATCGCTCATCATTTCTCCATCAGCGCGGGCAGCGAACGCACCGTAGGCGCGACCGCATGGGCACCCGCTGCGGTCAGTTCGTCGGCGGGGTGATAGCCCCAGGCAACACCCAGCGCACGCGTTCCCGCGGCGCGGGCCATCAGCATGTCGTAACTCGTGTCGCCGATCATCACGGTCGTCTCCGGAGTCGCGCCTGCATCGGCCATGGCCGTCTCGATCATCGAGGGATGCGGCTTCGACGGGTGGCGGTCGGCGGTCTGCAGCGTGATGAAATGCGCAGCGATCCCGTGATGCGCCAAGATATGCGCAAGCCCGCGATCGGACTTGCCGGTCGCGACGCCCAGCATCCAGCCGTCCGCCGCGAGATGATCGAGCACATCGAGGATGCCATCATACAGCGGTTCCGCACTCATCGCGCCCGAGGTCCGCATCCGGAAGAACGCCGCCTTGTAATCGTCGGCCAAGGCCTGGTGGAGCTTCGCCTCGGCGTCGGGCAGCAGCATTTCCATCGCTTCGACGAGGCTCAGCCCGACGATCCGGCGGATGGCGGTGCGGTCCGGCGCGACGAGGCCGACGCCGGCGAAGGCTTCCTCGACCGATCGGCAGATATTGTCCTGGCTGTCGACCAGCGTGCCGTCGCAATCGAACAGCGCAAGGCGGGCGGGAGAGATTGGGGCTGTCATAGAGTATTTCCTTCCCCGGCGAAGGCCGGGGCCCAGTCGTGCTGGCGGATGGGGCGCATGCTGCGTTCGATGCCGATGGACGGCGCAACTGGGCCCCGGCCTGCGCCGGGGAAGGGCGCAAGGGGGTAGGACCGGCCGCCCATCATACGTTCCGCATCCAATGCGCGATCCCGCGCCGACCCGCCGCCTCGACGCCATCCGCTGCCGCTAGCCGCGCGGCTTCGGGCTTGTTTTGCCCGAGCTTGAGCGTCCCGCGCCATGCCTGGACGGTCAGCGTGAACCCGATGATCCCGCGCGTCATCCCGTCGAAGCGCGCCTGGTCCATCTTGTCGCGCGTCCAGGGCGCCTTGGGCGTCAATCGTTGCTCCTGTGCTGCCGCGACCCGGTCGACCTGCTCGACCAGCGCATCGTGTCCGGTGCGGGTAATCTTCCCTTCGAGCTCGACCGCGACATAATTCCACGTCGGCACCTGATCGGGGCCTAGTCCGTACCAGTCCGGGCTGATGTACCCGTCCGGGCCCTGCACGACGAACAACCCGGTCGCGCCATCCAGATGACGCGCGATTCCGTTGCCGCGGGACACGTGGAAGGCAAGCGTATCGTCGTCGTTCCAGACGACCGGGACATGCGCGACGCGTGGCCCGTCCGGTGTCCCGCAGAACAGCGCGCCGAGGCTCAGTTCGCTGACCAGCGCGCGCATCGCCACGCGATCCTCCCAACGGAACGCGGGGTCGGGGTGCATCAGCCGAGCGGCGCCATTGCGCGCGGACGTCCGCCTCCGCTCACGTCGCCGAACCGCGCCGCCGCCGTTCGCCCTTGCGATCCTTGCGGTAGGTCTTGGCGTGCTGGCGCGCCTGCTGCTTCTTCACTTCGCGGCTGGGCGGCGGGGGCGATTCGAGCGGCATCGTGTTGCCGAGCATCTCGTCGAACCCGAGTTGCTTGAGGCTCTCGGCGAAATGCGTCGGCAGTTCGGCCTGGACGTCGATCTCGCCGCCATCGGGATGATCGATCCGGATCCGGCGCGAATGGAGGTGCATCTTGCGGCTGATGTTGCCGGTGAGGAACGCGGCCTGCCCGCCGTACTTGCCGTCGCCGACAATCGGATGCCCGATCGCCGCGAGATGGACGCGCAACTGATGCGTGCGACCAGTGTGCGGGATCAGCTCGAGCCAGGCGGTCGTCGTGCCCGCCATCTCGATCACGCGATACCGCGTACGCGCGGGGCTGCCTTCCTTCTCGTCGACGTGCATCTTCTCGCCACCCGTGCCGGGTTGCTTGGCGATCGGCAGTTCGATCATGCCGTCTTCGATCGACGGCACGCCGACGACCAGCGCCCAATAGGTTTTGCGTGCGGTGCGCGAGGAGAAGGACTTGGCAAAATACGCCGCCGCGCGCGTGGTCCGTGCGATCAGCAACGCGCCCGACGTATCCTTGTCGAGCCGGTGGACCAGCTTGGGGCGCCCATCGAGATCGTCCTGCAGCGCATCGAGCAAGCCATCGACATGCTCGATCGTCTTGGTTCCCCCCTGCGTCGCGAGACCGGGGGGCTTGTTGAGGACGATCGCCTGCGCGTCGCGGTGGATCACCATTTCCTGCGCGAAGGTGATCTCGTCGTCGCTGAGCGGCGGGCGTTCGCGCTTTAGCGGGGCATCGACGCGGATCGGTTCCGCCGGGGGAACGCGGATCGCCTGGCCGGTGACGACATGGTCGCCCGGCTTGGCGCGCGCGCCGTCGACGCGAAGCTGCCCGGTGCGCGCCCATTTGGCGACGGTGGTGTAGCTCGTGTCGGGCAAATGCCGCTTGAACCAGCGGTCGAGCCGGATCCCGTCATCGTCGGGCCCCACGCTGAACTGGCGAACGTCGCTGGTCGCCTTGCCGCTCGTCTTGTCGGGTGTCTTGGTTGTCATGCTGCGATCCGGGTAAGCCAAAGGCCGGCGAACAGCGCCAGCACCGCGCCGAGGACGGACGCCAGGACGTAGCCGAGCGCGGTTGCCCACGCATCCCGCTCGACCATCGTCACGACCTCGAGCGAGAACGAGGAGAAAGTGGTGAATCCGCCCAACACGCCGACACCGAGCAGGAGTCGCGTGTTCTCATTCCCGCCGATGCGCGCAAGCACGCCTGCGAGCACGCCCATCGCGAACCCGCCGATCACGTTGACCGCGAGCGTACCGTAGGGAAACATCGGGCCGAACGCCGCCACCGCGCCGCGTCCGACGAGATAGCGCGCCGCGGTACCGAAGGCACCGCCGACCATGACGAGAAAAAGCTGAATCATTGCGGCTGCGTTAGCGCGGAATCAGCCGTGCGTCACCCCGCGGCTGAGAAACGCGTTTCGGTCGCATCGGACGGGTACCGCCACACCTTGCACACGGAGCGTCGCGACGTCATGTTCACGTCATGGGAATGATCTTCAACATTATCTCGGTTCTGTTCGGCCTGCTGGCCTTGCCGGTGGCGCTCGTCGGACTGGTGCCGTTCTTCGGCATTGCCAATTATCTGGCGATCCCGATCGCCGTCGTCGGTGCCGTGATCGGAATGCTGTCCGGGCATAAGAGCGGTCGGAACTTCAACATCTTCGTGCTGATCGTCGCGGCAATCCGGCTGATGCTTGGCGGCGGGTTGCTCTAAACCCGCACACGCAAAAGGCCCGGCGCTTGCGCACCGGGCCCTTTTGGACATTCCGCTAGATCAGCGGCAGACGACGTTGCCGCGATCGACCGACTGGCCGAGCAACGCACCCGCGCCGCCACCAATCAGCGTGCCCAGCAGGCGCGAACCGCCGCCCGCGATCGTGTTGCCGAGCGCACCGCCCGCCAGACCGCCGATGATCAGACCGGTCGTGCCGTCACCACGGCGGCAATAATAGCGATTGTCGCGACCACGATAGATACGGTCGTTCCGCGTCAGGCGGCGTGGCTGGTAATACTGCCCGTCGCGGTAATAATTCTCGGCATAATAGGCACGCTGCCCGCCCTCGAACCGGTTGTAGTCGTAGTTGCGATACTGGCGCCAATCCCGGTTACGATCGCGCTGCGCGTCGCGCACGTCGCGGCGGTAATCCTGGCGCGCATCGCGGACATCGGCGCGCGAGTCCGCATTTCGTAGGTCGCGGCGATAGTCCTGCCGGGCGTCGCGGACGTCCTGTCGGTATTCGCGGTTGGGGTTGTTCTGGGCGACTGCCGGAATGGCGGTCAGCGTCGTTGCCGCGATGGCCGCTGCCAGAATGAAATTGCGCATTGGGATGAGCTCCTTGAACCAATCCATAGTGTGGATCGGAATACAGAACTCATCCCATGCGCCGAAGTTGCGTGAACCGGAAACTACCAATCGTTCACGCAAACGTAAGAAAAATCAGGCGTTAAGAGAATGGGTTAATGTAATCTCAGCGTTAAGCAGCTTGGAGACGGGGCAGTTGGCCTTCGCGCCTGCTGCGATCTCCTCAAACTGTGCCGGATCAATGCCTTCGATCGTCGCCTTGAGGTCCAGCGCCGACTTGGTGATGGTGAAACCATCCCCGTCCTTGTCGAGTGTCACCTTGGCGGTGGTCTCGAGCTTGCCGTCGGTGAAGCCGGCTTTCGCAAGCGCGAAACTCAGCGCCATCGTGAAGCAGCTCGCGTGCGCAGCGGCGATCAGTTCCTCGGGGTTGGTGCCGGTACCTTCCTCGAAACGACTGCCGAAGCCGTATTGCGCATTCGACAGGACGCCCGTCTGCGTCGAGACATGACCCTTGCCGTCTTTGCCGAGGCCTTCGTACGTGGCCGATCCGCTACGTGTCGTCATCGTCATTCTCCGTCTGGACCAGAAATCTGGACATGAAAAAAGCGCGGGCCCGTCGGGGCCCGCGCTGCATATAGGGTCGCGAGGGACGCGCGGTTAGCGGCAGCGACGATCCGCCGTGCTGGCGCGATCAATCGCGCGTCCGCCGAACGCACCCGCCACGCCACCAAGCACCGTGCCGAGCGTCTTGTCGCCGCGGCCGGCGATCTGGTTGCCGAGCAATGCACCGCCGACACCGCCGACGAGCAGGCCGGTCGTGCCGTCCGAGTGGCGGCAATAGCGGCGACCGTCACGGCCCTCGTAGACACGCGGGGAATAACGGCGATGATGGTCGCGCGCGCTGGCCTCTGCGGTCGGGAACGCCATGGTTGCGGGGATCGCGAGCGAGGCGGCGCTGAGGGCCATCAAGAACGTACGCATGAAAGTATCTCCCAGTTACATCGTGCTTGGATCAATTCCACAGCAGGAACGATCGCTGTTCTAGCAACGTTGCATGAACCTGAAACAACCGCGCGTTCAGCAACGTGCAGGGTCTCGGGCGAGGGTGGGATTACTTCAAAACGTCCAACGAAACCTTGGCGTTACAGGATCAGCGCGCTGTCTTGAGCAACTGTCTGGCCCGCGCGCAGTCGGCATCCATCTGCGTCGTGAGCGCATCGAGCGTATCGAACTTGGCTTCCGGACGCAGATAATCGATCAACGCGACCTCGATCGCTTGTCCGTACAGATCGCTGGAAAAATCGAAGAAGAACGGTTCGAGCAGTTCCTTGGGCGGATCGAAGCTCGGGCGGATGCCGAGGTTGGCGGCCCCATCCACGATCCGCCCATCGGCCAGGCGGCCGCGGACCGCGTAGATGCCGTAAGTGGGGCGGACATAGTGGCCCATGTCGAGATTGGCGGTCGGATAGCCGATCGTCCGGCCGAGTTTGTCACCATGCTGCACGATGCCCTCGATCGCGAAGGGACGCGTGAGCAGGCGCGCAGCACCGCGCGGATCGCCTTGCTGGAGCAAGGCACGGATACGGCTGGACGAAACCGGTGCATCGTCCAGCGTTACGGGGGCGACCGTGTCGACCGAGAAACCGCGTGTCGCGCCGGCGGCGCGGAGCACCGCGACCGAGCCGCTACGGCCCTTGCCGAAAGTGAAGTCTTCGCCGGTGACTGCTCCCGCGATCCCGATCGAGTCGATCAGCAATTGCTCGATGAAGGCATCCGCCGTCAGCGCGGCCAGCGCGGTGTCGAAGTGGAACACCACCATCGCATCCGCCCCGGCGTCCGCGAACAGGCGCTGCCGCTGGTCGAGCGTGGTCAGCCGGAACGGCGCACTGTCGGGGACGAAATGACGGATCGGATGCGGATCGAACGTGCCGACCAGTGCCGGACGACCCTCAGCACGCGCGCGTTCGACCGCACGGCCGACCACGGCCTGATGCCCAAGGTGAAATCCATCGAAATTACCAAGCGCGATGATCCCGCCGCGCAAGCGCTCCGGAACCGCCGAGCTGCCGTCGAGCCGCTCCATGGACCGGCCTATAAGCGCGGTAAAGCGGCTGCGCTAGGCGGGTTCGTTCGGGACGATCCCGGCGTGGATCACGCGTAGCACGTTGCCCCCCATCACCTTGGCGATTTCCGCTTCGCTGAACCCGCGATCGAGCAACGCCTGCGTGATCGCGACGACCATGGCCGAATCGAACCCGGTCGTGACGGCCCCGTCGAAATCGGACCCAAGACCCACATGATCGACGCCGACCAGATTGCGCACATGCAGGATCGCCGCTGCCGCCGCCTCGGGCCGGGTCGAACAGATCGCGGCATCCCAATAGCCGATGCCGATCACTCCGCCGGTCCGCGCGATTCCGCGGATCTCGCCGTCGGTCAGATTGCGGTTGACCTTGCACGTCGCCTGTACGCCGCCGTGGCTGGCGACCACCGGACGGCGCGCCATCGCGAGCACTTCGGCGATCGTCGCATGGCTCGAATGCGCGACGTCGATGATCATCCCGAGCGTTTCCATCCGCCGCACGACCTGTCGTCCCAGCGGGGTGAGGCCCGCCTTGCGCTCACCGTGCATCGATCCCGCGACGTCATTGTCGAAGAAATGGGTCAGCCCGGCCATGCGAAAGCCCGCGCCATGCAGCACATCGAGATTGGCGAGCTTACCCTCAAGATCCTGCAACCCCTCGATCGACAGCATTGCGCCGACCACTTTCGCGCCTTCGATCCGGTCGGCGAGCAGGCGATCGAATTGTGCGGCAGAACGGATCACGCGCAATTGCCCGTTGGACGCAGCAGCGTAGCGATCGAGCTTCTGTGCATGCCATAGCGAGCGCTGCAACAGCGAGTCCCAGGTGCGCGGCGGCTGCAGTTCGGCGATCGTCAGGGCGGTGATATTGTCCGTATCGGCGGGGTTCGAATCGTAATTCTGGTGTTCTGGCGTCTTGGTAACCGACGAGAACACCTGCAGCGCATAATTGCCCGCCAGCAGCCGTGGCACGTCCACCTGTCCTTGCCCGGAGCGATCGAGCAGGCTGCGTTTCCACAGCAAGGTATCGGCGTGCATGTCGGCAACAGGCAATCGCGCGTGCAATGCCCGCGCCTGCGGTGTGATGCGCAATGCGACCGGCGCGACGCGGTTCATGCTACGCTCGATCATACCCGGAGCCAGCGTGAAGAACAGGACCACGGCAAGCGTGGCGAGGACCACCACGGCTCCCAGGACTTTGCGCATCACCATCGCTCTCCAAAATGCTGGACTTCATGCGGCATCAGCGATGCCGGGTCCGGTCACCCACCCGGTATGCGGTGCGCAGGCTGCTGGGACAAGCCCGTTGGGTCTCAGGATCTTGCGAGGGTGACGAAGCTGTATGCCGGGCGCGTATCGATCGCGGGATGGTCGTAGCGCGCACTCTCGCGCCAACCCGTGTAGCGCGGGACCACTGCGTCCCCATCAGGTGCTGCATGGACCTCGGTCAGTTCGATCCGGTCTGCGCGGGGCTCGAATAGCGCGAACACTTCCGCCCCGCCGATCACCATGATCTCGCCCTCGCCGGCGGACGTAATCGCCGCTTCCACGCTGTCGACAGGTTCTGCCCCGTCCGCACGCCAGGCAGGGTCGCGTGTCAGCACGATATGGCGTCGTCCGGGGAGCGGCGCGGGAAAGCTGTCGAATGTCTTGCGCCCCATGATCATCGGCTTGCCCATCGTCAGCGCCTTGAAGCGCTTGAGATCGGCAGGAAGATGCCACGGCAGCGCGCCGTCGCGACCGATTACCCCGTTGATGGCGCGCGCCAGGATCAGCGTGATCATCGCGTCGCCATCGTCTTGCGTGTCTCGATCATCCCACGGTCCTCCTGCTGCGGTCTTAGCGGACCACGCGCGTTGGGGTCGACCCCTGGATCGGGGGCGATGCGCTGGCGGTGGATAGCCATCGGGCCATCAACCGCGTATGACTCAGCGGTGTCGAAATGTCCTGGCTCGGGCGCGGGGCTCGAGACCGGGGCTGTATCCGGCCGACGCATTCTTGGGACGTGCTGCGATGAATCTCGTGACGCTCGGGGTGGTGGGAATGGCGACCGCGGCGCTGCTGTGGTGGTGCGGTATCGGACGGTCCTTATGGACGCTGGTCGGGGCAGCGTTGATGCTCGGGGCAACGGGCTTCGTCTTCCAGAGCGCCCGGCATCAGCCGGGGACGTCCATTCGCGCTCAAAGCGCGCCGATCATGGTCGATCCCGGCATGGTTGCGTTCCGCAATGCGGTGTTCCTGCCGGGACAACAGGACGTTTTGGCGCTGGCCAGTGCGGACGGACGAGTAGGGATGGGGGACACCCACGCCGCGGCACAGGGACTGCTGCACGACCTCATGATGCGTCCTGACGATGCCGCGCTATGGACCGAACTGGGGTATGTGGTGTCGCTGCACGACCATGCCGTGTCGCCTGCCGCCAAGTTTGCGTTCCGCCGCGCGGTGACGCTTGCGCCGGACACGCCCGGGCCCGCTTTCTTTCTGGGAATGGCGTATGTCGATGCCGGAGACGTTGCGGCGGCACGCCCGTATTGGAGCTATGCGCTGGCCGTGACGCCGAAGGATGCGCCTTATCGCGGTGACATTGCCGAACGGATTGCCGCAGTCGACCAGTTCGCGCGGATGACGACGAACCGATCTACTGCCCGAACGGCGCGTTGAGCCGGACGATCGCCCGGTTGAGCGCGGCGGCAAAGCTGACCCACAGGAAATACGGCACGATCAGCCAGGCGGCGAACGCAGAGATCGGCGCAAGCCCGACCAGCAGCGCCACCAGTGATGCCCATAGAAAAACGACCTCGACCAGCGCCCAGTCCGGCCGACGCAGCGCGAAGAACAGCGGGCTCCACAGGAAATGGAACAGCGCGTTGACCGAGAACAAAATGACGACCGCGCGGCGTCCGGCTGCATCCGGTGCGGCGGTCCAGGCGATCGCCGCCGACCATGCCGCCAGCCCCAGCAGGATCGTCCATGCGGGACCGAACAGCCAGTTGGGCGGTTGCCAGCTCGGTTTGCGCAGATCGTGATACCAGGAACCGATCGGCGTCGCGAGACCGCCGACGACGAGCAGCACGATCGCACCTGCGCCGGATACATAAAGCGGGTTCATCCGCATTTCATGGTCCATCGGCCCGGGAATAGCCAGTGTCCACTTGCCGCGTGTCAAGTACGTGGTACACATTAGCAATGGGCAGGGCCTTCCCCTTTTCGGCGATCGTCGGTCAGGACGAGATGAAGCTCGCGCTGCTGATCGCGGCGGTCGATCCGCGGATCGGCGGGGTGATGGTGTTCGGCGATCGTGGGACGGGCAAGTCGACCGCCGTACGCGCATTGGCGGCGTTGCTGCCGCCGATGCCCGCCGCGCTTGCGGGGTATCATCCCGAAGGAATGCCACCGCCGCCTGCCAAGGCGACCGTGCCGGTGCCGTTCGTCGATCTTCCGCTCGGCGCGACCGAGGATCGCGTGGTCGGTGCGCTGGATCTCGAACGCGCGCTGGGGGCGGGGGTCAAGGCGTTCGAGCCGGGCCTGCTTGCGCGCGCGAACGGCGGCTTCCTGTATATCGACGAGGTCAATCTGCTCGAGGACCATATCGTCGACCTGTTGCTCGACGTCGCGGCGTCGGGCGAAAACGTGGTGGAGCGCGAAGGATTGTCGGTGCGCCACCCGGCGCGGTTCGTACTGGTCGGGAGCGGCAATCCCGAGGAAGGCGAGTTGCGCCCGCAATTGCTCGATCGCTTTGGCCTGTCGGTCGAAGTGCGCACCCCGCAGGATCTGACGAGCCGAATCGAGATCCTCAAACGCTGCGATGCGTTCGAACGCACGCCGGACGCCTTTGTGGACACGTGGCGCAGCGCCGAACGCAAGACACTCAAGCGGATCGCGCGTGGTCGTGCCGGGCTGTCGGCGGTGGTGGTGCCCGACGCTATGCTGGCGCGCGCGGCGACGCTGTGCATGACGGTCGGCGCGGACGGGTTGCGCGGCGAGCTGACCTTGATGCGCGCCAGTCGCGCGCTTGCCGCGCTGGAAGGTGCGTCGGCGGTCACCGCGGAGCACATCGCGCGGATCGCGCCGCTGGCGCTGCGGCATCGGTTGCGGCGCGGGGTGCTCGACGAGACTGGCTCGACCGTGCGGATCGAGCGCGCACTGGAAGACCTGGCGGCGGCATGAGCGACGCGCCATCGGCGCTGGACGATGCACTGCTGGCGGCGCGGTTATGTGCCGTCGATCCGGTCGGGCTGGGGGGGCTGATCCTGCGCGGCGGAGGTGCAGTGCGCGATCAAGTAGTTGCTGCGCTGCGTGCCGGATTGCCCGACGGCGCACCGTCGCGCCGGATTCCCGTCCATGTCGATGATGACGCGCTGTTAGGCGGGCTGGATCTCGGGGCGACGCTCGCCCTGGGTCGCCCGGTGCGTCAGCGCGGCGTGCTGGCGGCGGCGGACGGCGGGCTGGTCGTGTTGCCGATGGCGGAACGGATGACCGATGCGACCGCAGCACGAATCGCGGCGGCGCTCGACGCGGGTGCGGTGGAGGATGCGACCGTGCGGATCGCGGTGGTGGCGCTCGACGACGGGGTGGAGGACGAATCGGTGCCGCCCGCGCTGGCGGAGCGGCTGTCGTTTCGGATCGATCTATCAGGGTGCCGGGTGTTGGATGTCGACGCTTCCCCGGCGCAGGCCGGGGCCCAGTCGAGGAACGATGGGGGCATGGCGCAGCGCGCGATGACCGAACGCTGCGCGACTGGGCCCCGGCCTTCGCCGGGGAAGGACGAAGGGGGGAAGGATGAAGCGCAGGATCGCAATGCCGGATCGCGAAGCACGATCGATCCGCACGCGATCCTTGCGGCCACCGCGCTCGCGCTGGGCGTGGAGTCCGCGCGCGCTCCGTTGTTTGCGCTCCGCGCTGCGCGCGCGGCCGCAGCGCTGTCCGGGCGCGAGACGATCGACGCGGACGATCTGATCCTCGCGGTCCGCCTCGTCCTCGCTGCGCGCGCAACCCGGCTACCTGCGCCACTCGAGGCGGACAACGCCAGTGATCCACCGCCGCCGCCCGAGAGCGACTCGAGCGAGGAGGAACGGGCCACCCCCGATCTCCCCGAAGACATGATCCTCGAGGCCGCGCTCGCAACGCTCCCGCGCGACGTCCTCGAGCAGCTTGCCGCCGGGCGCGGCAGACGCGGCGGCAAGCGCGCGCGTGGCGCGGGCGAGCGGCGCAAGTCACCCCTGCATGGGCGCCCGCTCGGCGCGCGCGCCGGAGTGCCGCGCGGGGGCCTGCGGCTCAGCCTGATCGATACGCTGCGCGCCGCCGCGCCGTGGCAGGCACTGCGTGCGCGCGGGGACGGACCGGTCCACATCCGCCGCGACGACCTGCGCATTCGCCGGTTCGAGACGCGTGCGGAAACGCTGACGATCTTCGTGGTCGATGCGTCGGGCTCGGCGGCGGTCGCGCGGCTGGCGGAAGCCAAGGGTGCGGTCGAGCTGTTGCTTGCACAGGCTTACGTCAAACGCGCGCAGGTCGCCCTCATCGCGTTTCGCGGGGCCGGCGCGGAGCTGCTGCTGCCGCCGACACGCTCGCTCACCCGCGCACGCCGCGCATTGGCGGAACTGCCGGGGGGCGGGGGGACGCCGCTTGCCGCCGGGCTGGAGGCGGCGCGCACGCTCGCCGAAGCAGCGCGTGCGCGCGGGCGGACGCCGTTCCTCGTCGTGCTGACCGACGGGCGCGGCAACATCGCGCTGGATGGCAGCGCAGTACGCGAGCGCGCCGAGCAAGACGCCGAACAGGCCGCGCGCGCGATCGGCCAGGCGGGGATCGGCGCGGCGTTCGTCGATACATCCGCGCGGCCACGCCCCGAAGGCGCACGGCTCGCGCTGGCGATGGGTGCGCGCTACCTGCCGTTGCCGCGCGCGGATGCCGCGGCGATGCACCGTGCGGTCAGTGCGGTGCAGGCAGCATGAGCCGCGCGACTTGGTCGGTCGAGGGGCGCGACTGGCCCAATCACGCAAGCAGCCGGTTCGTCGATACCGCACGCATCCGCTGGCACGTGCAGGTGATGGGCGCGGGACCGGTGGTGCTGCTGCTCCACGGCACGGGGGCCGCGACGCATAGCTGGCGCGATCTCGCGCCGTTGCTCGCCGAACGTTTCACCGTCGTCGCGCCCGACCTGCCGGGGCATGGCTTCACTACCGGGCGTCCGGTCGGCGGGCTGGCGATGCCCGCGATGGCGCGTGCGGTCGGCGATCTGCTCGGCACGCTTGGCCTTACGCCCGATCTGCTCGTCGGTCACTCGGCGGGGGCGGCGATCGCGTTGCGGATGGTGCTTGACGGTCATGCCCGGCCGCGCGCCTTCGTCGGGCTCAACCCGGCGCTGATGCCGTTCCCCGGACTTGCGGCCAAACTGTTCCCGACGCTTGCGCGAATGCTGTTCGTCAATCCGTTCGCGCCGCATGTCGTTGCCGGGCTGGCGCGCGGGCCGGGGGATGCGGGGCGCTATGTCACCCGGGCGACGGGGTCGCGGATCGATCCCGTCGGGGTGGGATATTATCGACGACTGTTCTCCACCTCCGATCATGTCGCGGGCGCGCTGACGATGATGGCGGCGTGGGACCTCGACGCGCTCGCGCGCGATCTGCCGCGGGTCGGCGTGCCGAGCCTGCTGATCCACGGTGCGGCGGATGCGGCGATCCCGCTGTCATCGGTGAACGGCGCGGCGGCGCTGATCCCCGACTGCCAAGTCGAACTGTTGCCCGCGCTCGGCCATCTCGCGCACGAGGAACGGCCAGCCGACATTGCAGCGCTGATCAGCGGTTTCGCGGCGAAGGGGACGTCGGCATGAACGCCTCGAACGCCAACCTGTTTGCCTTGCTCGACATGGCGATCGTCGGTGTGCCGACCGTCCTTTTTATTGTCTGGCAGCTCGTGTCGATCAATCGCGAGATCGCGAAGGACAAGGCAAAGCAAGCCGCCCCACCCGACGACTCACCAGAAAGCGCGGGGCATCCGGTAGGGGAGCATCGACTGGACGATCGGTGAGCGGAACCGCCCGAGCGACAGGCTTTCATGTACCGCGCGCACGGACTCGCCGAACAACCGCGTGTCGAGCGCCGAACGCGCGTAGAAAGGCGCGTCGATCCACGTCTTCGCGACCCTGGGCACCGATCCCGGATCGGCGCGAGTCGCGCGCTGCACCAGCCAGCCTGTCCGCGGCAGCACCACGCGCGGCGGCGGCGCGACATCGTGCCAGCGCCCCTGCCGATCGAACTTTAGCGCGAGGTCGAACGGATCGCCATTGCGGCGGCGCCCTTCGTACAGCACCGCGACGTCATTCTTCAGATGCGCGCGTGCCCAATGCCAGTCGTCGAACCCCGCCTCGAGCGGTTCATCGCCGAAGTTCGAGTCGAAGTACCCATCCCCCGACCAGCGCATCCCCGGATGCACCATGTCGACCTCGACCCGGGCACGCGGCGCGACCGGGTGCCAGCGGTGGCGCAGATCGGGGTCGAGCGCGAAGGCGGTCGTGCCGATCATCTCGGGCCGCACCCGCACCGTCCCGCGCACGGGATAAGGCAGCGGGGCGGAAATCTCGGCGATGTCAATCACCAGCGTGTCGCCGTCCCAGCTCAGCGCGCTCGGCCCGACCGCGAAATGATCGGCGTCGCGCCGGACGCGCTTCTCGGCGCGTTCGGTCATCGCCCAGGCACCCCCGCGCGGACCGCACAACGCTACGTTGATCGCGCAGTGATTGTCCGGCCGCGCCCGCCCCGACAGCTTGTAATAGGGCGAGAAGACGCTCCCGACGAAGGCGATGATCGTCAGGCCGAAGCGACGGTCCGCGCTGAACGCGTCGACATACCACCAGGCATAGCCACCGGGTGCGACCGCGCCATCGAAGCGTGGTCCCTGAGCAGGGAGTCGACGGCTAGGCGGGCGGACAAGGCCGCCATCGGGACGCCCGCGCCCGGATGGGTACTCCCGCCCGCGCAATAGAGCCCAGGGATCCGCGTCCGGCTGCCGGGGCGCCGGAAGGACGCCGCCCACCCGTGCGAGGCCTGTCCATAAAGGGCTCCACCCGTCGATGGGAAGAGGGTGGCGAAGTCGGCCGGTGTGGTCAGCACCGTTGCTTGCGCCGGCAAATCCAGCGTCAGTCCGGCCCGGCTGAGCGTTGCGTGCATCGACTGGGTACATTGGTCCGTCTCCGCTTGAGTGAGGGGGTGGGTGTCTCCGGTGGGGGGCGCATTCACGATGATCTGGAAGCGTTCGGGGATCTGACAGCGTTCGGGGCCGTCGCCTGCGCGCGCGTCATCCGCGCCGCGATCCTGCGCGCAGACATAGACGCTCGGATCGTGCGCGAGCCGATCCGCCGCAAGCGCCGCAAATTCTGCGCGCGAGTCGCCCGAAAAGAAGACATTGTGCCGCACCAGCGGGAACCCGCTCGCGGTACCCCGCGCGCACCAGACCATCGCCGAGGACGAGCGGCGCCTGAGGGGCACGGCAGGGACCGCGCGTCGCACCGCCGCGCCGAACGTACCCGCTGCCAGCGCGGCGGGATCCGCGTTGCACACCACCGCCCGCGCCGTGATCCGTTCGCCCGATGCGAGCACCACCCCCGCCGCGCGTCCATGTTCGACCAGCATTTCGGCGACCGGCGCGGCGTAGCGAAAGATCGCGCCGTTGCGCAGCGCCAACGCTTCGAGCGCACGCGTGAGTTGGTGCATGCCGCCGTCGATCAGCCACACGCCCGATGCCTCGACATGCGCGATCAGCATCAGCGTCGCGGGGCACCGGAAGGGCGAAGAGCCGCAATAGGTCGCGTAGCGACCGAACAACTGGCGCAATCGCGGATCGCGGAAATGGTCGCCGAGCGCGCGCCACAGGCTTTCATACGGACGAATCCGGTTGAGATCGGCAAACCCGCGCCAGCCCATGCGCCATGTCAGCCCGAGCGGATTGGTCTGCGGTGCCTGCAGAAAGGGGCGGTCGAGCGTTTCGAAGATCCGCCGCGCTTCGGCACGAAACGCCCGGTATCCCTCCGCCTCGCGTGCGCCGGCGAAGTCACCGATTGCGCCCTCACTCGCGGCGGGGTCGGCGAACAGGTCGAGCCGGTCCGTGCCCCATGCGTGGCGCGCAAGGATCGTCGCGGGGACAAGCGTCAGCGCGTCGTCGAGCGATGCCCCGCAACGATCGAAAATCTCGTCGAACACATGCCGCAGCGTGAAGACCGTCGGTCCACCGTCGATCGCCACGCTGTCCAGGCCCGTGCCTGTCTGGACTTCGCGCATCTTGCCCCCCGGCGCGGTGGCGGCTTCGAGGACCGTGACCCCAAGGCCGCGCGCCGCGAGCAGAGCGGCGCTGACCAGCCCACCGATCCCGGCACCAATGACGACGATCTTGTCCTGCGTTGCCATCCGTCCGGCTCCAGCCTGTTGACCGGACGCGAGCAAGTGTCCATTCAACTGGACATATGATGTCGTCCAGATCGAGCGATAAGTCAAAGGGCTATTTGCCGCGTCTTCACGGTGCGTGGATTGCGTGGCGCAACACGATGCTGTCGTCCCCGCGATTTCAGCAGTTCGCGACCCGCTTCTGGCTCACGCGTCCGGTAGCGCGGGTCCGTGCGCGTGCGCTGTTCGATCTGGTCGCGGGATTCGTCTACAGCCAGACGCTTGCAGCCTGTGTCGAAACCGGTGTGCTCGACCTTTTGGCGCGCGGACCGACCAGGATCGAGTCCGTGGCGGATCACTGCGGGTTGCCGCCGGATGGTGCGCTGCGCCTGTTACGCGCGGCGGCCGCGATTCGGCTGGTTGAAAGGGTAGGGGCCGATTGGGCGCTCGGCAGCGCCGGGGCGGCGCTGCGCGGGAACGCGGGCATCGCCGAGATGATCGCGCATCATCCCTTGCTCTATGCCGACCTGGCCGATCCGGTCGCGCTGCTTCGGCGAGGTGGCGGCGGCGGAGCGCTTGCGCGGTACTGGACCTATGCCGAACAGCCCGGAAACGGCGCTGCGGAGGACGTCCGCGCATATTCCGGCCTAATGGCCGCATCGCAACCGCTTGTGGCGACGCAAATTCTGCAATCCTATCGGTTTGCCCGGCATCGCCGGATGCTCGACGTCGGGGGTGGGGAGGGCCGGTTTCTCGAGGCGGTCGCGGCGGCAGTGCCGGCGCTCGACCTCGGGCTGTTCGATCTGCCGGCGGTCGCGGCGCGGGCGCAAGAACGACTCGCCGTCGCTGGGTTGGGGGCACGGACCATGGTCCATGCGGGGAGCTTCCTGCACGACCCGCTGCCGCACGGTTATGATATGATTACGCTGGTACGCGTCCTCCACGATCACGACGATGGCCCAGCGCTGACGCTGTTGCGCGCGATCCACGCCGCGCTGCCACGCGGCGGACGGGTGCTGATCGCCGAACCGATGGCGCAAACGCCCGGTGCCGAACCGTCCGGAGACGCATATTTCGGGCTGTATCTGCTCGCGATGGGATCGGGCCGCCCCCGCACGCCCACGGAAATCGGTGCCATGCTGCGCGCTGCCGGGTTCGGCGCGGTACGAACCTTGCCCACCCCGATGCCGCTCACCTGCCGTGTCATCGTCGCTCGACACGATTGACCGATCAAACAGATTGACAATCATAAGTGTCCAATTAGACTGACACTCGAAGCGACGTCCTCTTGAACGTTGCTCGGGGAGAAGCACGGTGGAAACGCTGGCAGTGGTATTGGAGGCACCTGAACGGCTGGTCCTCCGTCCGCTTGCGCTCAACCCGGTCGCCGCTGCCGACGTGCTGATCGACATCGCCTGGAGCGGGATCAGTTCAGGGACCGAGAAGCTGCTGTGGTCGGGGCGAATGCCGGCGTTTCCGGGGATGGGTTATCCGCTGGTGCCGGGGTATGAATCGGTCGGGCGGATCGTCGACGCCGGGGCCGATGTCCGCGGGCGGATCGGCGAATGGGTCTTCGTTCCCGGGGCCAATTGCTATCAGAAGGCGCGCGGGCTGTTCGGGGGGACGGCGCAGCGCGTCGTGCTGCCCTCGGCACGCGCGCTGCCGATCGACGAGTCGCTTGGCGCGGAGGGGATCCTGATCGCGCTCGCGGCCACGGCCTATCATGCGGTCGCAGGGGGAAATGCGCCCGATCTGGTGATCGGGCACGGCATCGTCGGGCGGCTGATTGCGCGGATCGCGATCGCCCTTGGCGCGCCCGCGCCGACGGTCTGGGAAACCAATTCGGATCGTCGAGATGCGGATGGCTATCCCGTCATCGATCCGGCGCAGGACGATCGCCGCGACTATGCAACCATTTGCGACGCGAGCGGGGCCAGCGACATTCTCGACACCGCGATCCCGCGGCTCGCCAAGCGCGGCGAGATCGTGCTCGCGGGGTTTTACGACCGGCTGAGCTTTGGCTTCCCGCCCGCCTTCCAGCGTGAGGCGCGGCTCCGCATCTCTGCCGAATTCACCCCCGCCGATGTCGCCGCAACGACCGCACTGGTCGCATCGGGTGCGCTCCGGCTTGGCGGGCTGATCAGCCACATGCGCCCGGCGACCGAGGCGGCGGATGCCTATCCCGCCGCATTTGGCGATCCGGCGTGTCTCAAGATGGTGCTCGACTGGAGGGCTGCATGACGATGCTCGATCCCGGACCACTGCGGCATGAAGCCGAGCAGGAGCCGGACCCCGTTCCAACCGGGCCCATCACCAAGGAAACGCAGATCATCGCGATCTACGGCAAGGGCGGCAGCGGCAAGTCGTTCGCGCTGGCGAACCTCAGCTACATGATGGCGCAACAGGGCAAACGCGTGCTGCTGATCGGTTGCGACCCCAAGAGCGATACGACCTCGCTGCTGTTCGGCGGCAAATCGACCCCGACGATCATCGAGACCAGCTCGCGCAAGAAGCTCGCGGGCGAGGAGATCGGGATCGAGGACGTCTGCTTCCAGCGCGACGGGGTGTTCGCGATGGAACTCGGCGGCCCCGAGGTAGGGCGCGGCTGCGGCGGGCGCGGGATCATCCACGGGTTCGAGACGCTCGAGAAACTCGGGTTCCACGAATGGGGCTTCGACTATGTCTTGCTCGATTTCCTCGGCGACGTGGTGTGCGGCGGCTTCGGCCTGCCGATCGCGCGGGACATGTGCCAGAAGGTGATCGTGGTCGCCTCGAACGACCTGCAATCGCTCTATGTCGCCAATAACGTGTGCAAGGCGGTCGAATATTTCCGCAAGATGGGCGGGAATGTCGGCGTCGCGGGGATGATCCTCAACAAGGACGACGGCACCGGCGAGGCGCAGGCGTTCGCCGCGGCAGTCGGCATCCCGGTGCTGACCGCGATCCCCGCGAACGAGGACATTCGCAAGAAAAGCGCGAATTACCAGATCATCGGCAAACCCGGCGGGCAATGGGCGAGCCTGTTCGAGGAACTCGCGGTCAACGTGGCAGAAGCCCCGCCGCTGCGGCCGTCGCCGCTCGACCAGGACGGGTTGCTCGGGCTGTTCTCGGCGGATGTTACGGGGGCGGATTACGCGCTGAAACCCGCGAGCCAGGCGGACATGCGCGGGGTCGCCTATGTGGCGAAGCCGACGCTTGAGGTGGTGTACGATGCCGTCTGAAGCTGGCCCTCCTTCTTCTGCTAAGCCCCTCCCCTTCAGGGGAGGGGTTGGGGTGGGGACGTCAGACCGCGTCCGCGACGTGATTTCAAGCGTCCCCACCCCAAACCCCTCCCCTGAAGGGGAGGGGCTTACGTGTTCGAACGGCACCACGCTTCGTGAGTCCGCAGAACTAGCCGGAAAATCCGACATCCTAGCCCGCTACGACGTCGACTACCCCAAGGGCCCCCACGACCAGCCGCAATCCATGTGCCCCGCCTTCGGCTCCCTCCGCGTCGGCCTCCGCATGCGCCGCACCGCCACCGTCCTCTCGGGCTCGGCCTGCTGCGTCTACGGCCTCACCTTCACCTCGCATTTCTACGGCGCCAAACGCAGCGTCGGCTACGTCCCCTTCTCGTCCGAGACGCTGGTGACGGGCAAATTGTTCGAGGACATTCGCGACGCGGTCCACCAGCTCGCCGACCCCGCGCTGTACGACACGATCATCGTCACCAACCTCTGCGTCCCCACCGCAAGCGGCGTGCCGCTGCAATTGCTCCCCGACCAGATCAACGGGGTGCGGATCATCGGGATCGACGTCCCCGGTTTCGGCGTGCCGACGCATGCCGAGGCGAAGGACGTCCTCGCGGGCGCGATGCTCGCCTATGCGCGAAAGGAGGCCGAGCTAGGCCCCGTCGCCGCGCCCAAGCAACGACCGGACCGGCCGAGCGTGACTCTCCTTGGCGAGATGTTCCCGGCTGACCCGCCAGGAATCGGGCTATTGCTCGAACCGCTGGGCCTTGCGGCAGGCCCGGTCGTACCAACACGCGAATGGCGCGAACTGTATGCGGCGCTCGATTGCGCGGCGGTCGCCGCGATCCACCCCTTCTACACCGCGAGCGTCCGCGAATTCGAGGCGGCGGGGCGCACGGTGGTCGGGTCGGCCCCGGTCGGCGCGGACGGCACCGCGGCCTGGCTAGACGCGATCGGTGCGGCGTGCGGGATCGCGCAGGATAAGGTCGATGCGGCGAAGAACCGCTTCCTTCCCGCGATCCGTGGTGCACTTGCCGCGCGACCGATCGCCGGGCGGATCACCGTGTCGGGCTATGAAGGCTCCGAACTGCTCGTCGCGCGGTTGCTGATCGAGAGCGGCGCGGACGTGCCCTATGTCGGCACCGCCTGCCCGCGCACGCCCTGGTCGGAGCCCGACCGCGACTGGCTGGTGAGCCGCGGCGTCCAGGTCCAGTATCGCGCGAGCCTCGAGCAGGACATCGCCGCGGTCGAGGAATTCGGCCCCGATCTCGCGATCGGCACTACGCCCGTTGTCCAGCACGCCAAGCAGAAATCGATCCCGGCGCTCTATTTCACCAACCTCATCTCGGCGCGCCCGCTGATGGGGCCGGCGGGGGCGGGGAGCCTCGCGCTGGTGGTCAATGCAGCGCTCGCCAACCAGGCGCGCTTCGACAAGATGACCGCCTTCTTCGAAGGCGTTGGCGCTGGTCCGACCGCGGGGGTGTGGGAAAATACGCCGGTCGACCGGCCCGAGTTCAAGGCGAAATACGCCGCCAAACGCATCGCTGCGGCCAAGGCCGAAGAAAGCGTGGGGTCATGAGCGGTTTACCTACCCCGCGTAGCAGGGCTTGCGTCAAATTGGCCTCACGCAAAGGCGCAAAGGCGCAAAGCGCGCGGACACCGAAGGTCGACGCCGTGCTTTCCTGGAAGATATCCTGCTTTGCGTCTTTGCGCCTTTGCGTGAGGCCAGCCCGCTTTGCAGCGCACGCAACGGGGGCGATCCGATGACCCTCATCCTCGATCACGACCGCGCCGGCGGTTATTGGGGCGCGGTCTACGCCTTCACCGCGATCAAGGGGCTGCAGGTCATCATCGACGGCCCGGTCGGCTGCGAGAACCTCCCCGTCACCTCGGTGCTGCACTATACCGACGCGCTCCCGCCGCATGAATTGCCGGTCGTCGTGACCGGGCTCGGCGAGCAGGAGCTTGGCCGCGACGGCACCGAGGGCGCGATGAAGCGCGCCTGGGCGACGCTCGATCCGGATCTGCCCGCAGTGGTGGTGACCGGCTCGATCGCCGAGATGATCGGCGGTGGCGTCACGCCCGAAGGCACCAACATCCAGCGGTTCCTGCCGCGCACGATCGACGAGGACCAGTGGCAGTCGGGCGACCGTGCGCTGATCTGGCTGTGGACTCAGTTCGGGCCGAAGAAAGTGCCCGCACCGCGTCCGCTCAAGCCCGGCGAGCGCCCCAAGGTCAACATCATCGGCCCGATGTACGGCAGTTTCAACATGCCCTCCGATCTTGCCGAGATCCGCCGCCTGATCGAGGGGATCGGCGCCGAGGTCGGGATGGTCTTCCCGCTCGGCAGCCATCTCGCCGATGTCCGCAAGCTCGCCGACGCGCAGGCCAATGTCTGCCTGTACCGCGAATTCGGGCGCGGGCTGTGCGAGATGCTCGAGCGCCCGTATCTCCAGGCACCGATCGGCCTGGAAAGCACGACGCTGTTCCTGCGCACGCTCGGCGAACTGCTCGGTCTTGACCCAGAGCCGTTCATCGAACGCGAGAAGCACACCACGATCAAGCCGCTGTGGGACCTGTGGCGTTCGGTCACGCAGGATTTCTTCGGAACCGCGAGCTTCGGCATCGTCGCGACCGAAACCTATGCGCGCGGCATCCGCAACTTCCTCGAAACCGACATGGGGTTGCCCTGCCATTTCGCGTTCGGTCGCTCGGCGGGGGTCAAGCCTGACAATCAGGCAGTGATCGACGCGATCCGCAGCAATCCGCCGCTGATCGTGTTCGGCAGCTTCAACGAACGCATGTACATGGCCGAGACCGGCGCGCGCGGCGTCTATATCCCCGCGAGCTTCCCCGGCGCGGTGATCCGGCGGCACACCGGCACGCCGTTCATGGGCTATGCCGGCGCGACCTATCTGATCCAGGAAGTGTGCAACGCGCTGTTCGACGCGCTTTTCCACATCCTCCCGCTCGCCGGGCAGCTCGACCAGGTCGAGGCAACGCCCGCGCGGGTCGATCGCGACGTCGCGTGGGACGATGACGCCAAGACCGCGCTCGACGCGGTGATCGAACGCGAGCCGGTACTGGTGCGGATTTCCGCAGCCAAGCGGATCCGCGACGCCGCCGAACGCGGCGCACGCCGTGCAGGCGAAGCCTCGGTCACCGCGCGCCGCCTCGCGAACGCGATCAGCGAAAGCCGCGGCGGATGACGCGCACCTCAACCAGCCATTCCGCGTCGACGCGGACACTCGATCCCCACGGCACCATGCCGCGCGGATGCAGCCGGGGAGCGCCTGCGACGCTCCTGTCGATCGTCACCAAGGAGACGGAGCAATGAGCGACAAACGAGACGAGCGGTTCGGACCAGGAACCTATCTGACGCCCGAAGAAGCCAAGGAATTCCACAAGATCTTCCTGACCAGCTTCGCGCTGTTCACGGCGATCGCGGTGGTTGCGCACTTCCTGATGTGGACGTGGAAACCCTGGATCGACTGATTGCCCGACATCATCAAGAGGAGCCCACGCCATGTGGAGAATTTGGCTGATTTTCGATCCGCGACGGACGCTCGTCGCGTTGTTTTCGTTCCTGTTCGTGTTGGCGCTGCTGATTCATTTCATCTTGCTCAGCACCGACAAGTTCAACTGGCTCGACGGGCCGCGCCACGCACCCGCGGCGGCAAGCGCACCGGCGGCGCCGCCCGCGCAGTGAAGCGTACCGTTTCAGGATGACGGGGGCAGGACAACGGTTCCCGTCATCTTGAACCCGATGGACCGTGACCCCGCGCCCAGGCCGCATGCGGCCTGCGGGGGGAGGAGGGAGTCGTCATGGCGTTGCTGAGTTTCGAACGGAAATATCGCGTCCGCGGCGGCACGCTGCTCGGCGGGGATCTTTTCGATTTCTGGGTCGGCCCCTTTTACGTCGGCTTCTTCGGGGTGACGACAGCGATCTTCTCGCTGCTCGGCACGGGACTGATCGTCTATGCCGCGTCGCTCGGACCGACGTGGAACATCTGGTTGATCAGCATTGCGCCGCCCGACCTGTCCTACGGTCTGTCGCTCGCGCCGCTGCGCGAAGGTGGATTCTGGCAGGTCATCACGATCTGCGCGGTCGGGGCGTTCGTGTCCTGGGCGCTGCGCGAGGTCGAGATCTGCCGCAAGCTCGGGATCAGTTATCATGTGCCGATCGCGTTCGGGGTCGCGATCTTCGCCTATGTCTCGCTGGTGGTGATCCGCCCGTGGCTGCTGGGGGCGTGGGGCTTCGGCTTCCCGTACGGCATTTTCAGCCACCTCGATTGGGTGTCGAACACCGGCTACCAATATCTCCATTTCCACTACAATCCCGCGCACATGCTCGCGGTGAGCTTCTTCTTCACGACAACGCTCGCGCTCGCGCTGCATGGCGGGCTGGTGTTGTCCGCGGTCAATCCCGCGAAGAACCCCGACGGGTCGCAAGGCGAGGTCAAGTCGCCCGAATATGAGGACGCCTTCTTCCGCGACACGATCGGCTATTCGATCGGGACGCTCGGCATCCACCGGCTCGGGCTGTTCCTCGCGCTGAGCGCCGGGTTCTGGAGCGCGATCTGCATCATCATCTCAGGGCCGCTGTGGACTCGCGGCTGGCCCGAATGGTGGACGTGGTGGCTCAACCTGCCGATCTGGTCGTGAGGGGGAAAGACGATGGCACGCTATCAGAACATCTTCACCCAGGTGCAATTGCGCGGGGCCCCCGAAATGGGGCCGGCGCTCGGCGCCTATGATTTTCCGCGACTGGGCGAGCCCGGTTTTTCCTACTGGATCGGCAAGATCGGCAATGCGCAGATCGGCCCGATCTATCTGGGCGGGCTCGGCATCCTGTCGCTGATGTTCGGTTTTCTCGCGTTCGAGATCGTCGGGCTCAACATGTGGGCGTCGGTCGGCTGGGATCCGATTCAGTTCGCGCGGCAATTGCCGTGGCTCGCTTTAGAGCCGCCGGGGCCGGAATATGGCTTCCAGCTGTTCGTGCCGCTCGCCAAGGGCGGCTGGTGGCAGCTCGCCGGGTTCAGCATGACGACCTCGGTGCTGCTATGGTGGTTGCGCACCTTCCGCCGCGCAAAGGCGCTGGGAATGGGGACGCATGTCCCCTGGGCGTTCGCCAGCGCAATCTGGCTGATGGTCGTGCTCGGCTTCCTGCGTCCGATGCTGATGGGCAGCTGGGCGGAAGCGGTACCGTTCGGCATCTTCCCGCACCTCGACTGGACCGCGGCTTTTTCGATCCGCTACGGCAATCTCTTCTACAACCCGTTCCACTGCCTCTCGATCGTGTTCCTGTACGGCTCGACGCTGCTGTTCGCGATGCACGGCGCGACGATCCTCGCGGTCGGGCGCTATGGCGGGGAACGCGAGATCGAGCATATCACCGATCGCGGCACCGCGGCCGAACGCGCGGCGCTGTTCTGGCGCTGGACCATGGGGTTCAACGCGACCTACGAATCGATCCATCGCTGGGCCTGGTGGTTCGCGGTGCTGACGACGCTGACCGGCGGGATCGGGATCCTGCTCACCGGCACCGTGGTCGACAATTGGTATCTGTGGGCGATCCAGCACGGCTATGCGCCCGATTATCCGGGCACGGGCGTAATCGATCCCGCCACGCTTCCGGGAGCATCGCAATGAGCGGTCTTGGCAGAATAGTCGCGGTAACGGGGCTGATCGGCGCGACCGTCGTGCTTGGCGGGTGCGAACTTGGGCCCAAGCAATCGCAACAGACGGGCTTCCGCGGCACCGGTATGGCGCAGATCGTCGATCCCGATCATGTCGTCAAGCTCGGCGCGATTCCTCCGCCGCCCTATGCGCTCCCCGACGATAGCGGTCCGCGCGCACGCGAGGCCTATCAGAATGTCCAGGTGCTGGGCGACGTGTCGGCGGAGCGGTTCAACCATCTGATGGCAGCGATGAACCAATGGGTCGCGCCGCCCGAACAAGGCTGCAATTACTGCCACAACCCGGAGAACATGGCCTCGGACGAGAAATACACCAAGGTCGTCGCGCGGCGGATGTTGCAGATGACGCGCAACATCAACGGCAAATGGTCGAGCCACGTCCAGAAGACGGGCGTGACCTGCTACACCTGCCACCGCGGCAATGCGGTGCCGACGTACAAATGGGCGATCGCGGAGGGTGTCGAGGATCCCGACACGATCGTGCGCAACAAGCACGGGCAGAACACCCCCAATGTCAGCGTCGGCTACGCATCGCTCCCGTACGATCCGTTCCAAAGTTATCTCGCAGGCAAGGCGCAGATCCGCGTCGCGTCAAGCAGCCAATATCCCTCGCCCAACCATGTCGTGTCGATCAAGGATGCCGAGAAGAGCTACGGCCTGATGATGCACATGAGCACCGCGCTCGGGGTCAATTGCACTTATTGCCACAACAGCCAGTCGTTCCGGTCGTGGAGCCTCAGCCGCCCGCAGCGCGCGACGGCTTATTACGGGATCCGCATGGTCCGCGATTCGAACGAGGGGTATATCACGCCGCTGACCGCGGTGTTCCCGGCGTATCGCAAGGGGCCGCATGGCGATCCGTACAAGATCAATTGCCAGACCTGCCACCAGGGCCAGTCCAAGCCGCTCGGCGGCTATTCGATGCTCGCGGACAATCCGACGCTGAAGGGGCCGCCCGTTCCCACCGCCGCCCCCGAAGGCGGCGCGGCAGGGGCGGCGGTGCCCGCGGTGTTGGCCAATCCGCAGGCAATGACGAAACGGCAATGAGGCGCGCGCGTGCGCAGCCGGGCGGTTGCGTACGCCTTGCCCCACGGTCGGGAGCGCCATCATGGACGGGCTAAGTCTGCGCAGCCATCCGCTACGCGCCGCGCTGGCGGAGGAGATGCACGTCCGGCGGCTGCCGCGTTTTACCGCGCCATGCCGGCTGATGCAGATCGTCACGGTGCTGGGCGAAGCGGGGGCGGGGAGCGCCGGCGCTCATTTCGAGGCGGTGGCGATGCGGCTCGGACTGACGCTCGCCCCCGCGACCAAATATGCGGTGGTCGATCTCGGGGGCATGAAGCTCGTGCTCGAGCGACATACCGAGTTCGCGAGCTACACCTTCGTGCGCGAGGGCGCGTTCGACCAGCCTTTCGCCAGCGGCGTGTTCGATCCCGCCGCGACCAGCATCCTGGCGGACATGCCCGGCGACGTCATTCGCGCGACGCAGATCGCCCTCTATCCCGCAGGGACCGATCCCCCCGACGAAGCAACGCTCGACACGCTGTTCGTCCCCGAGGCGCTGATCCTGTGCGACGTCGCGGGGGGCAAGGCGCGGGTGATGTCCGATTTCCGGCTCAACCCCGACGGCTTCGGCCGTCTGCTGCTGCTCGACCAGGGGTTGCTCCGCGACGAGCCCGCGCAACTCGTGTTGCGTATCCAGGAATTGGGCAATTACCGCAACATGGCGCTGCTCGGCTTGCCGCTCGCGCAGCGGCTGACGCCGGACGTATCGCGGCTCGAGGCGCGGCTCGCGGGGCTCACCGCATCGGTGTCCGAACGCGTGTCGCAGGACGACAGCCTGCTCGATGAACTGACTTACCTGTCCGCCGAACTCGCGCGATTGCTCGCGGAAACCCGCTACCGGATGAGCGCGACGCGCGCGTATGCGCAACTGAGCCTCGACCGGCTCGAGACGCTCGGGATCGGGCGGATCCCCGGCTATCAGACGCTTGCCGACTTTACCGAGCGGCGGCTGACCCCGGCGGTGCGGACGTGCGACAGCTTCTCGGCGCGGCTGGCGGACCTGTCGCAGCGCGCGGCGTGGACCAGCGAACTGCTCCGCACCCGGATCGACATCGCGCTCGCCAAGCAGAATCGCGACCTGCTCGAATCGATGAACACCCGAACGCAGCTGCAACTGCGCCTGCAACAGACGGTCGAGGGCTTGTCGGTCGTCGCGATCAGTTATTATGCGGTCGCACTGATCGGGTATCTCGCGGCGCCGGCGCATGCCTGGAAGGAATGGGTGATGGTCGCCGCGGTGCCCGCGGTGTTCGCGGGCGCGTGGCTGTTCGCGCGGCGGTTGCGCCAGGGGCTGGCGGAATAGCGGTACGGCTTTGCGGCGCGGCGCTTCCCCCGTTCGTTTCTCGGCTAATTTCGAAACGAACGGGGAGGTGCAGGCGGTTCTATTCCGGTTGTACTCTCACGCCGCCAACGCGCGCCGCGCCAGCGCGCATTGCGACCAGATTTCCGACAGCGCGCTCACCAGTTTGTCGACATCGCCGTCCGAATGGACCGGCGAGGGTGTCAGCCGCAGCCGCTCGGTGCCGACCGGAACGGTCGGGTAGTTGATCGGCTGGACATAGATACCGTGATGTTCGAGCAGCCAGTCGCTGATCATCTTGCACTTGTGCGCATCGCCAACCATCACCGGGATGATGTGGCTCGGGTTGTCGATCGTCGGGATGCCGATCGCGTCGAGCCGCCGGCGCACCTGCGCCACACGCGCCTGATGCTGCGCGCGTTCCGCGTCGCTGTGCTTGAGATGACGAATGCTCGCGGTCGCCCCCGCGGCAAGTGCGGGCGGCAGCGCGGTGGTGAAGATGAACCCACTCGCGAAGCTGCGGATGAAATCGCACAAAGCGGCCGAGCCCGCGATATAGCCGCCCATCACCCCGAACGCCTTGCCCAGCGTTCCCTCGATCAGCGTGACTCGGTCCATCAGCCCTTCGCGTTCGGCCACCCCGCCGCCGCGCGGGCCGTACAGCCCGACTCCGTGGACTTCGTCGAGATAGGACATCGCGCCGTGCCGCTCGCACACGTCGAGGATTTCCGCGATCGGCGCGATGTCGCCGTCCATCGAATAGACGCTTTCGAACGCGACCAGCTTGGGCCGGTCCGCGGGGATTTCGGACAGGCGGCGGTCGAGATCCGCTGCGTCGTTATGCTTGAAGCGGATGCACTGCGCGCGGCTGTGCCGGATCCCCTCGATCATCGAGGCGTGGTTGAGTTCGTCCGACAGCACGACGCAATCGGGCAGCCGCGCGGCGAGCGTGCTCAGCGCCGCCCAGTTGGACACATAGCCCGAAGTGAACAGCAGCGCGGCTTCCTTGCCGTGCAAGTCGGCGAGTTCGGCCTCGAGCACGACATGCGCGTGCGTGGTGCCAGAGATGTTGCGCGTCCCGCCTGCGCCCGCGCCGCACGCATCGAGCGTCTCGTGCATCGCGGCGAGGACTTTGGGGTGTTGCCCCATGCCCAGATAGTCGTTCGAGCACCACACCGTGACCTCGTCGACTCCACCCTCGGCATGGTGCCGCGCACGCGGGAAGTGCCCGGCCTTGCGCTCCAGTTCCGCAAAGGTGCGATAGCGCCCGTCCTCTTTCAGCGTATCGAGCTGAACCTGAAAGAATGCCTCGTAATCCATCGCATACCCTCCCGCGTCTAGTCGTTGGCAGCGGCTTTTGCCGCTTTGTTTCTGGCCGACGCCCAATGCCACATCTTGGCATCTCTGAGCGGCAGGACAAGAAAAAGATGCTCGATCATGCCAAGGGCCGAGAGCCCGGCAAGCAAGCTCGCGGTCACGCCCACGCCGCTGCGCAGCGGCGCGGCTTCGGCGACGGTCCACGCCCAGATCGCGAGCCCGCCCGACCCGATCAGCGATACCGGCAGCAGCGCATTGCCGGCGCGCTTGCGGAAATAGCTCTTGAGATAGGCGAGATGCGCCGGAAACACTTCGTCGCTGAGATTGGGCACGCCGAGATACAGGTTGAACTTGGCACTCAGCCGCAGGACGAACAGCAACAGGAACGTGAGCGGTGCCGACTGGTTGGGCTGGCCCCAGGTCAGCGCGAACAGCAGCAGCGCGGTCGCGGCGATCGCAACTTCGTGATGGATCACCGTCGCGGTCGCAAGCCGAAGCCGGTCCCATCCGGCGGCATCTGGCGGGCAGGGCAGGCGATTGGGCCCGGCGACGAACCCCATCAGGAACCCCATTTCATGCCAGCCCCAGATCACGATCGCCGCCGCGAAACCGAGATACGCGCCGCCCCAGCTCGAATCGTCCGCGCTCCACCACACCGCACCCGTCGCGACGAGGGCGAGCACCCCCGCCAGCGTGAAGCTCGTGCGGAAGGTCGCGCGCGGGCGGCTGTCGAGCCACACCACCGCCGCCGTCCCGATGAACCACAGCACCAGCGCGAACAGGAGCGGCGGGATCGTCACCAGGCCGGGACCAGCCGCGCGGAGGCCGGGATCGCGTTGCGCTGCACCGGCGTGAAGTACAGCCGCGCGAACGCGACGCCCGCCGCGCCGACCAGCGCGGTGCGCTTGATCCAGCCGGTCACGCCGCCCTGTTCCTTCGCGGCATCGATCCCCGCGGCGATCCGGCGCATCCGCTCCAGCCCGGCGCGGAACGCGGGCGCATCGGTATCGAGCACGACCGGAAAGACCTGCCGCGTGATCTGCGAGCAGACCTTAAAGACGCGCTGGTCATAGTCGGTCGGGTCGATCCCGAGCGCCTTGTGGAAGGCGGGGCGATTGTGGTCGCGGACATACATCGTCGTATAGACGGCAACTAGGAAGAACCGGATCCACAGCACGTTATGTCCGCGCAGCAGTTTGCGGTCGGTGCGCATCAGGATCGCGAACGCCTCGCCGTGGCGGAACTCGTCGTTGCACCATTCCTCGAACCAGTTGAAGATCGGATGGAAGCGCCATTCGGGGTGCTGCGCGAGATGCCGGAAGATCGTGATGTAGCGCGAATAACCGATCTTCTCCGACAGATAGGTCGCGTAGAAGATGAACTTCGGGCGGAAATAGGTGTATTTCTTGGTCTTGGTCAGGAAGCTGAGGTTAACCCCGATCCCGGCATCCTTGAGCGTATCGTTGATGAAGCCTGCGTGGCGGCTTTCGTCGCGGCTCATCAGCTTGAACAGCATCTTGATATCGGGGTTCTGCGCGCGCTTCTGGATCTCGGCGTAAAGGATGCAGCCCGAAAATTCGGCGGTGAGCGAACTCACCAGGAAATCGATGAATTCCTCGCGCAGGCCATCGGGCAGGCTTTCGATCACGCCGTCGAACGCATTGGTCCGGCGGAAATGGCGACGGTTGGGATCGGCGACCATTTCGGCGATCAGCTGGTCCCATTCGGCGCGCACCGGCGACACGTCGATCCGGTCCATCGCCGCGAAATCGGTCGTATAGAAGCGGGGAGACAGCACCGTATCCTCGCGCGCGATCCGCATCGTATCGGTTGGTGGAATATCGGCGGGCGCGATCGCGGTGATGGCGTTCATGACAGTCTCCGATCCGAAAAGCTGACTTCGTACAGTTCGGTCATCTCGAAATGGCCGCAAAGCTTGGTCCACAACCGCTCGACCGCGCTTGCACGTTCGACCGTGGCGAGCCGCTCGAACACGCGTGAATCGCCGAACGCGACGTGGATCGGGTCGCCGTGGACCCGCACCCGGTCGCCCGGGTTGATCGCCACGCCGCCCGCGAGCTCGACATGCGCGCACAGGAATTCGTCGCTATGCTCGACCAGCACGCGGCACGGCGTGTCGAAGGCGGTGCGGCGGAACGGGATCATCGGCCTGTCTCCGGGGTTTCGAGCAAGGCCGCGAACGCTGCGCGGTTGGTCGTGCCGAACGCGTTGAGTTCGATCGAGCGCCCGGTTGCGGTGTCGGTGAGCGTCAGTTCGCCGTCCTGCCACTGGGTGAGGGTAAAGGGCGGCGCGCTGCCGATCCCGCGCATCCGCCGCTCGCGTGCAAGCCCGCGCATCACGCCGCGAATGAACCCGGTCTTCTGATCGGGCACGATGACAGAGGCGGTGCGGCCGGTGCCCGCATCCTCGATCCGCACCCCGCGATCGGGCGCATCGACGAACCGCAACGTGCGCGACCGGACGGGAGCAACATGGTCCGCGCTGCGCAACAGCACGGGCGAGGCCCCGGGCGGAACCTGCGCGATCCGCATCATCGCGGTCAGCGTGAAGGCAAAGGCGACGAGCGTGCCGCCGAGGATCAGCGCACCACGCGGGAGCTGTTCGGGGTGCGTCCGGCTCATGCCGCCACCGCCTGGCCGAACGCCGGCTCGGCCACCGTCACGAGTGCGGGCTGCGCGACGGTGCCCTGCGGATGGACCGAAAGACACGCGCGCGCGACGAGGGCTGCGACGTGGCGCGCATCGGGCACCGCGCGCAGCATCGGCTCGGGGGTCGCGACTCGCCAGGGTCGCGCGTGCGGCCACAGCGCCAAGAACCCCAATTTGCGTTCGCTCTCGAGCGCGAGCGGCAAGTCGCCCGAGCCATCCGCCTGCACCGCCAGCCCGACGCTTGCGATCCGGCGCAGCGGCAGATTGATGCATTTGGAGAAAGCGATTCCGACGCGGAACACGATCCGGCGGTTGGTCAGCGTATACAGCGTCGTCCGCGCGGCGCCCCAGGCAAGCAGGTTGAGCAGCCCCACTGCGACCGCACCGAACCCGGCGGTCAGTCCGACTCCCGACAAGTCGCCGATTGCATCCACGCCGCGCGCCAGCGCTTCGCCGAGCGACCATCCCGCGAGCAGGACGAAATAGCCGGTCACGATCCGCGTATGATAAGCGGTCCGCGCGAGCACGCGCCAGTCGGGGGCACCCTGCCACAGGATTCGCTCGTCCTTGGGGAGCAGCCCCGGCAGCCCCGGGATCGGTTCGTGGTCATGTTCGGTCACAGCAACGGCTCCTGACGATCGGGCGTGGCGTAGAGATAGCCGCCGCCGAAATAGCCGAGCATACGGTCCTCCTCGTACAGGGTGATCCGGTCGGTCGCCTCGATCCGTGGCGCATCCGCGAATTGCGCGGCGGTGACCGCGTCGCACACCACGCGGCGGTTACCGCGCTGGATATCGGTCATCATCATCGGCACGAGCACCGTGCCGCCGACGGTCAGGTCGACCGCGAGATAGCGGATCAGCCGGTCTGCGCGGTCGATCCACAGTTCCGAAACCGTCCCCGCGAGCGCACCGTCACACCCCAGCACCGGCATCCCGCGCGGATCGGGATCGCGGCGTTCGATTGCAAAATCGAGCGCGCTGCCCATCGGCACGATCCGCGGATGCCCTTCCATGTCGATGTCGGGATGTTTTGCGCGGTTGGCGTAGGCCGCGGGGCCGATCCCGTCGACCAGCGGGTTGCCGGTCGGCGCATAGGGCGCGCCCGGAAAGCGATCGGTGAAGCGCGCCGCGATCTCGACCGGTTCGCGCCCCTGCGTCGGGGTGGTCACGGTGCCGCGCCCGAACGACAGCTTGAACGTCTTGGGGAGCGCGGTGAGGAACGGTCCGCCTTCGGATTCGAGCCGCCCGGTGAACTCATGCTCGAGCGGATAGCCCTCGCGCCGATCCTCGCGGCGGAGATAGAAGACGAGGCAGATGAAGAACAGGACGAACGCGTAGAAGACCAGCAGCGCGACATCGATGCCGGGGGTTAGGGTCGGGTGCATGGTCTGTCTCCCCAATTAAGCCGGAAATTCGGCGAGGCCGAAACGGGTTTTGCCAAAGCGGATCGCGGCCGGATCGGTCGCTGGGCGGACGAGCGGCCCGAGGACGATCAGCGTCGCGAGCAGCAGCGCGATTTCGAGCGCGTAGACGACGCCGTAGCCGGTCGCGGGATCGGCCAGCGTCGGCCCGAGCGCGTGGCGGATCGCCGCCGCGGACGTCACGTCGCGCAGGATCGCGCCGATCGCGATCGCCAACCCGGCGCACGTTGCCTGCACCGCACCCCACGCCCCGAGCGCCAGGCCGGTCCGTCCGCCGAGGTCGCGCGCGTCCGAAATCGCCATCGCCGCGGTCAGCGTGCCGACCGAAAACAGCCCCCCGCCAAATCCGATCATCGCGGCCCCGACCGCGAGCAGCGCGGCGGCGTGCAAGGGTGCGGCGAAGATCACGCCCAGGAACGCTGCGATCCCCGCAACCCCGCCGAACCCCGCCAGTCGGTGCGGCTCGGCACCCTTGCCGAGCGCACGCGCGGCGAGCGCGAAACCGCTCAGCATCCCGATCGCCCACAAGGCGGTCAGCGACGTCGTCGCGCCGACCGACAGCCCCAGGATCTGCCCGCCATACGGCTCGAGCAGCACGTCCTGCATCGAGAAAGCTGCGGACCCCAGCCCGGTCGCGACCAGCAGCCGCATCGTCCGCGGGCGTGCGATGAAGATCGCCCACATCTCGCGGAAGCTCTCGCGGCGGTCGTCCGCCACGGGGCCGCCACGCCGTCGTGGCTCCTGTTTCCACAAGGCGGTGATGTTGAGCACGACCGTCAGCACCGCGGCCCCCTGGACGATCTGCACGAGGTGCGTCGGGGTGAAATGGTTGAGCAGGCGCCCGATCACGATCGCGCTGACCATCATGCCGATCAGCAGCATGACATACAGCAGCGCAACGACGCGAGGTCGGCTGTCGGGCGGTGCGAGGTCGGTCGCGAGCGCGAGGCCCGCGGTCTGCGTCGTGTGCATCCCCGCACCGACCATCAGAAACGCGATCCCCGCGCCGACCTGCCCGACGATCGCGGGGCCATTCCCCAGCCCGGTCATCACCAGCAACGCGAACGGCAGCAACGCGAACCCGCCGAACTGGAGCAACGTCCCGAACCACAGATACGGCACGCGCTTCCACCCGAGCAGCGACTGGTGGTGATCCGACTTGAACCCGATCAGCGCGCGCAGCGGCGCGAAGACGAGCGGCAACGATACCATCGCGCCCACCGCCCAGCTCGCCATGCCGAGTTCGACGATCATCACGCGGTTGAGCGTGCCGGTCAGCAGCACCGCCGCCATCCCGACCGATACCTGGAACAGCGACAACCGCAGGAGCCGACCAAGCGGCAATTCCACGCTCGCCGCATCCGCAAACGGCAGGAACCGTGCCCCGACCTGGTTCCAGAATGCACCCGTGCGAAACCCTCCGCCCCGCACGGACTGCCTGCGGTCCGCGTGCGGTTGGAGCGATCTCTTGAGGGCGGACAGGTCGCTCACCGCGTCACCACCTCAATCGCGTGGCTGGTGTAGAAGCTCGCCGAAACGCGCCGGTCACGCCCGATTTCGGCGGAAGGCAGCGCGGTGCGGATCAGCGTGCGGAGCAACCGGTCGCGCACCGGCAGGATCGCAGGCGAACGGTCGCTGCGCGGGAACAGCCGGCCTATGCCGAGCATCGCCATCAACAACGGGGTCTGCGGTGCGAAGGTGAAGACGATCGACCCGCGCGTCCGTTCGGCGAGCCGCTCCAATACACTGACGATCTCGAACGCGGGATAATGGATCAGCGAGTCCATTGCGACGACATGATCGAACTGTCCGAGCGCAGGGTCGAGCATGTCGCCGACGCGCCAGTCGATCGCCAGCGTAGCGGGCGCACGGTCGCGCGCGATCTTGACCAGGCTGCCCGCGACGTCGATCGCCACCACTTGCGCACCGCGTTCCGCCGCCGCAACCGCGAGCGCGCCGGTCCCGCACCCGGCATCGAGCAGCCGCAGCCCGGTCATGTCCGCGGGGAGCCATGACAGCAGCGTGTCGCGCATGTCGGTCCGCCCCGCGCGCACCGTCGCGCGGATTCCGCTGACGGGGGCGTCGGAGGTGAGCTGTTCCCACGCCTTGGCGGCGGTGCGGTCGAAATAGGTTTCGAGCGCGCCGCGATAACGATGGTAGGTCGCGGTGGTCATCGCGCGTCCTCCGTTCGCAGCGGGATGACGGTGAGCGGATGGGAACGGGATGGCATCATTCGAACCCCAGGAATTCGAAGATCTCGCGATCCTTCATCGGCTGCGCGTCGAGCGGTTCGCACCCCGCCCACATCTGCGCGGCGAGGCGTTTGTATTCGAGACAGGCGGCATCGACTTCGGGGGTCGAGTCCATCTCGAACAGCGTGCATTTCTTGAGCCGTGAGCGCCGGATCGCGTCGAGATCGGGGAAATGCGCGAGCCGCTTGAGCCCCGTCGCCGCATTGAACCGGTCGATCTCGTCGGTCGCGGCGGAGCGGTTGGCGATCACGCCCGCCATCCGCACGTCGTAATTCTTCGCCTTCGCCTTGATCGCCGCGACGATGCGATTCATCGCGAAGATGCTGTCGAAATCGTTCGCCGCAACGACGACCGCGCGCTCGGCATGTTGGAGCGGGGCAGCAAACCCGCCGCACACCACGTCCCCGAGCACGTCGAAGATCACCACGTCGGTTTCCTCGAGCAGATGATGTTGCTTGAGCAATTTGACCGTTTGCCCGACGACATAGCCGCCGCACCCCGTCCCCGCGGGCGGACCGCCCGCCTCGACGCACATGACGCCATTATACCCCTCGAACATGTAATCCTCGGGCCGCAGTTCCTCGGCGTGGAACTGCACCGTCTCGAGCACGTCGATCACGGTCGGCATCAGTTTTTTGGTCAGCGTGAAGGTGCTGTCGTGCTTGGGGTCGCAGCCGATCTGCAGCACGCGCTTGCCGAGCAGCGAGAAGGCGGCGGACAGGTTGGACGAGGTGGTCGATTTGCCGATCCCGCCCTTGCCGTACACCGCGAACACCTTCGCGTTGCCGATCCGGTCGTTCGGATCGAGCCCCACCTGGAGCGAGCCTTCGCCGTCAAGTCCGCGGACTGGGGGATCGAGCAATGCCATCATCTGTTCCTTCAAGCCGCCACCGCCACGATCCCCTCGAGGCGGTCCTCGAGGTCGTCGCTGGCGGCATGGAGTGCGGCGAGCGTCGCCGCGTCGGGGGACCAGTATTTGCGCTCGCTCGCCTCGATCAGGCGGTTGGCGACGCGCGCGGAGGCCTTGGGGTTGAGCGCGGCGATCCGTTCCCGCATCGCCGCGTCGAGCACATAGGTTTCGCTGATCTGCTGATAGACCCACGGATCGACTTCGCCGGTGGTCGCCGACCAGCCCATCGTCGTGGTGACGCTGCCCTCGATCTGGCGGACGCCTTCATAACCGTGGCGCAGCAGCGCCTCGGTCCACACCGGGTTGAGCACCCGCGTCCGTGTCTCTAGCGCGACCTGTTCCTGCAAGCTGCGCACCTTGCCGACACCTTGCGTCTGGTCGCCGATATAGACCGGTGCGGTCTGTCCGCCCTTCGCCCGAGTCACCGCGCGGCTGATCCCGCCAAGCGCATCGACATATTGGTCGATACTGGTGATGCCGAGCTCGACGCTCTCGAGGTTCTGATACGCGCAATCGACCGTCTGGAGGGCTGCCTTGAGCACGTCGGGCTGGCGCACCGGTGCGCCCTTGACGCCGTAGGCATAGCCCTTCTGCCGCTCGAAACTGTCCGCCAGCTCGTCTGGGTCGGTCCATGCACCCGTGTCGATCATCAGATTGACGTTCGCGCCATATGCCCCTTCGGCATTGGAGAAGACGCGCAAAGCGGCGGTTTCGAGGTCGCAGCCCTGCGCCGCGGCGTGTGCGCGCGCATGGCGACGGACAAAATTGTCGCTGTCGGGTTCGTCCGCCTCCGCCGCGAGCAGCGCCGCCTGCGCGAGCATCCGCGTCTGCAGCGGGAGCAGGTCGCGGAAGACCCCCGACAAGGTGACCACGACATCGATCCGCGGCCGCCCGAGTTCGGTGAGCGGCACCAGTTCCGCGCCCGCCAGCCGGTTGTAACTGTCGAACCGCGGCCGCGCACCGAGCAGCGCCAGGGCCTGCGCGATCTGCGCGCCTTCGCTTTTCAGATTGTCGGTGCCCCACAGAACCATCGCGACCGTCTCGGGCAGATGCCCCGAATCCGCGAGGCTGCGATCGAGCAGCCGCTGCGCCTGCGCCGCGCCATCCTTGACCGCGAAGGCCGAGGGAATGCGGAACGGGTCGAAGCCGTGGATGTTGCGCCCGGTCGGCAGGATCTCGGGATTGCGCAACAGATCGCCGCCGGTGACCGGGTGGATGTAACGCCCGGCGAGCGCGGCGACGATGCCGTCGATCTCGCCATTCGCCGACAGCGCACGGTCGAGCGCGGCCATGTCCTGTAACAGCTGTGTGTCGGGCGTGACGGTCCCGTCGACCAGAGCGACGATCGTGTCGTGCGGCAGCGCCTCGCCGCGCGCGTCCGACGACGCCGCGATCATCGCGATCCGCTCCTCGCGCGACGCAGCTTCGCCCGCGACGTGAAGCCCTTGCGGGATGAGCTCGCGCTCGATCTCGTAAAGCTTGGCGGCGAGGTCGGCGATCCACCCGGTCGCCTCTGCAGGGCCACCCCCCAGGTCGAGCGCCGTCGCCTGATCCGTGATCAGTTCCGCCAGATCGTGCGCCTCGTCGCTTGCCGGATCGGCTACACGCCACCGCTCGACCGACGCCTTGAGCGCGGCGAGACCCTTGTACACCCCCGCGTTGGTCAACGCAGGCGTCAGATAGGATACCAGGGTCGCGCCCGAACGCCGCTTGGCGAGCACACCCTCCGACGGGTTGTTCGCGGCATAGAAATAGATGTTGGGCAGATCACCGATCAGCCGGTCGGGCCAGCACTCGGCGCTCAGCCCGCTTTGCTTGCCCGGCATGAATTCGAGGCTGCCATGCGTCCCGAAATGCAGCACCGCATGCGCCGCGAAATCCTCGCGCAGCCAGCGGTAGAAGGCGGCGAAGGCATGCGTCGGTGCATAGCGCCCGGCGAACAGCAGCCGCATCGGATCGCCCTCATACCCCAGCGCGGGTTGCAGCCCGACGAAGACGTTCCCGAACTGCCGCCCGAGGATCTGCACCGATGTGCCGTCCGATTGCAGCTTGCCCGGTGCCGGCCCCCAGCTCGCCTCGATCTCGGCGAGCCAGGCCTCGCGCGCAACGATCGTGTCCGCGCTGACCTTCGCATGGACATTCGCCTCGGTCCCGAAGCGCGCGGCATTGCCGCCGAGGATCGCCTCGCGCAGCGCATCGACCGTCGCAGGGAGTTCGACCCGATACCCTTCGCGCGCAAGCCGCCCGAGCGTGGCATGGAGCGATGCGAACACGCTGAGGAACTGCGCGGTCCCCGCGGCACCCGCATTGGGTGGGAAGTTGAACAGCACGACCGCGACGCGCTTTTCGGCGTTCTCGGCGCGGCGCAGCGCGATCAGCTTGAGCACGCGCGCGGCGAGCATGTCCGCGCGGTCGCCGCACGCCTGCATCGCGCGCACCGCACCGGTCGCGGGGAAGGTGCAGCCCCGCGCGCAGCCCGTGCACGCCGAATCCGACCCGTCGGAGCGCCCGCCGAACACCATCGGCACCGTCCCGCCGTCGAGTTCGGGGATCGCGACCATCATCGTCGCCTCGAGCGGGAGCAGCCCCTGCCGGTTGGCGCCCCACGCCTGCAACGTCTGGAATTCCACCGGATGCGCCGCGATATACGGCAGATCGAGCCGCGCCAGGATCGCCTCGGCGGCGGCGGCATCGTTATAGGCGGGTCCGCCGACGAGGCTGAACCCGGTGAGGTTGATTACCGCGTCGACGATCGGCGCGCCGTCGCGCAGGAACAGCGCCTCGATCGCGGGGCGCCCGTCGAGTCCGCCCGCGAACGCCGGCATCACGTCGAGTCCGCGCGCCTCCAGCGCGGCGATCACCCCGTCATAATGCCCCGCATCGTTGGCGAGCACGTACGACCGCAGCATCAGCAGCCCGACCGTGCCCGTCGCACCGCGGCGGCGCGGAAGCTCGGTCGTGGTCGCGGCGATCCGCCCCGGCAGCGCAGGATGATAGACACCGACCTCGGGATAATCGCGCGGCCCCTGCGCGCGCATCGTCCCGCGCAGCCGCATTCGCGGCCCGGCGGCATAGCGATCGACCAGCGCACGGACCATGTCGACGACATTATCGTCCGATGCCGCGAGCCAATATTGCATCGTCAGGAAATAGGCGCGGACGTCCTGCGCGGTGCCGGGGACGAAGCGGAGCAATTTGGGCAACCGCCGCAGCATCGCCATCTGTTTTGCGCCGCCGCTCGCGCCGGGCTTGGGCGATCCGCGTAGCTTCTTGAGCAACGCGAGCATCCCCCCGCTCGGCTTGTCCATGCGATAGTCGCCCATCCGCGTCAGCCGGACGATGTCGCCCGCCGACATCAGCCCGACCATCGCGTCGCACGAATCGCGCCGCGCCTGGAGCTGCGGCAGCACCGCGCGAATATGATCCTCGAGGAACAGCATCGTCAGCAGCACGATGTCGCCCCGCGCAATGTCCGCGCGCGTGGCCTCGAGCGTTTCGGGCTTTTCGTCCCAGTCGGCGGCGGCGTGGAAGCCGATCGTCACGCCCGGATTTTCGCGCGCAAGCCGCACCTGCGCGCGCTCCACCGCGCCCGACAGATGGTTGTCGAGCGTGACGATCACGACGCGAACAGCCGGGTTTCCGGTGGCGGGAAGGGGTGCGCTAGCGGGCATAATGCGCCTTTGCGTCATAAAGCGTGTCGAGCGTGATCGCGGCGATGCCCTGCTCTGCGGCATAGCGCTCGGTATTGCGCCGCGCCTTGCCGCGGACGAAGAACGGGATCTTGAGGAGTTCGCGCTCGGCGTCGGGCGACCAGCCGCGCCGTTCCTCCCCCGCTTCAGCGGGGGAGGGGGACCGCTCGGCTTCTTCAGCCGAGTGGTGGAGGGGGCGGGGGCTGGGCGCGACCGCCGCCGTCGCTCCCCCTCCACCGTTCGCTGAATGCTCAAGGTCCCGCTCCCCCGGTTCCCGGGGGAGGATCGACGCCGCGCCGTGCCCCAGATGGCTCGCCCCCGCCGCGTCCGAAAACTCGAAGTCCTCGCGGAACATCGTCAGCAGATGTTCTTCCAGCCCCATCACCAGCGGGTGGACCCAGGTGTCGAACAGCACGTTCGCACCCTCGAACCCCATCTGCGGGCTGTAGCGCGCAGGAAAATCCTGGACATGCACCGGGGCGGAGATGACCGCGCACGGGATCCGCAACCGCTTGGCGATGTGCCGCTCCATCTGCGTGCCGAGCACCAGCTCAGGCTGCAGCTTGGCGATGGCGTCTTCGACCGCGAGATAATCGTCGGTGATCAGCGGCTCGAGCCCGTACAGCGCCGCGGCAGCCCGCATCTCGCGCGCGAATTCGCGGTTGTAGCAACCGATCCCGACCACCTCGAACCCGAACTCGTCGCGCGCGATCCGCGCAGCGGTGATCGCATGGGTCGCGTCGCCGAAAACGAACACGCGTTTGCCGGTCAGATAGGTCGAGTCGACCGAGCGGCTCCACCACGGCAACCGCGACGTGTCGAGCGCGGCGGCGGGATCGACCCCGGCAAGCGCCGCGACCTCGGCAATGAAATCGCGCGTCGCGCCGTGGCCGATCGGGACGGTGCGGACGGTTGGCTGTGCGAACGTCCGTTCGAGCCAGCGACATGCGGTATCGGCAATCTCGGGGTACAGGCAGATGTTGAAATCCGCCGCACCAAGCCGCGCCAGGTCCGCCGGAGTCGCGCCGAGCGGGGCGACGACGTTGACGTCTATCCCGAGCGTTTCCAGCAGGCGCGTGATCTCGACGACGTCATCGCGGTGACGGAAACCGAGCGCGGTCGGCCCGAGAATGTTGGCGCTGGGGCGCTTTATTCTTTCTTTCTTCCCCGGCGAAGGCCGGGGCCCAGTCGAGATGTCGGCGGTAACCGGGGGCAGTGCTTCGTTTCCATCGTCCCGCTCCTGGGCCCCGGCCTTCGCCGGGGAAGTGGCATTGTTGATAAGCGCGCCAAAGGTTGATGAAGCCCCAAAAGTTGCGGAAACGTCCGCAGGCGGCACCGCCAGCGCACGCACTAACTGGTAGAAAGTCTCCGCCGCGCCCCAATTCTCCTTGCGCTGATAGCTCGGCAGTTCGAGCGCGATCACCGGGATCGGCAAGCGCAGCGCCGCCGCAAGCCCCGCCGGATCGTCCTGGATCAACTCTGCGGTGCACGAAGCGCCGACCAGCAACGCCTGCGGCGAAAAGCGGTCGACCGCCTCGCGCACCGCAGTCTGGAACAAAGCGGCGGTGTCGCTCCCCAGATCGCGCGCCTGGAAGGTGGTGAAGGTCACTGGCGGCCGCTTGTCGCGGCGTTCGATCATCGTGAATAACAGGTCGGCATAGGTGTCGCCCTGCGGCGCGTGGAGCACGTAATGGACGCCCTCCATCGCGGTCGCGATCCGCATCGCGCCGACATGCGGCGGGCCTTCATAGGTCCAGACGGTCAGCTGCATGGCAGCCACCGATCGCGCGGCGCAAGGGCGGACACGGCCGTCATACCCGCAACACGTCGCGCCGCCGCAGCGGACGCGCGAACAGATCGGCAAGATCGCCCGCCTGGTCGAAGCCGTGGACCGGCGAGAACACCAGTTCGATCGCCCATTTGGTCGTCAGCCCCTCCGCCTCGAGCGGATTCGCGAGCCCCAGCCCGCACACCGTCAAGTCGGGGCGGGCGGCGCGGACTCGGTCGAGCTGGCGATCGACGTCCTGACCTTCGCTGATCACCGTCCCGGCAGGCAGCAGCGCCAGTTCCGGCGCCATGTGCGCGCGGTGGAGATACGGCGTGCCGACTTCGATCGGGATCATCCCCAATTCCTGCGAAAGGAAGCGCGCGAGCGGCAGTTCGAGCTGCGAATCGGGGAGGAAAAAGATGCTTTTGCCCTCTAGCCGGTCGCGCGCGTGCGCGATCGCGCGCTTGGCGCGTTCGCGGCCCGGCGCGATGACCGAGCGGAAATGCATTTCGTCGATCCCGAACGCGCGCGCGGCGGCATGCAGCCAGTCGCTCGTCCCTTCCGCCCCGAACGGAAACAGCGACTCGAGTCGCACCGCGCCGCGATCCGCCAGTGCGCGCGCGGTGTCCCCCAGGAAGGGTTGCGCGAGCAGGAAGCGCGTATTGGGTCCGACCGGCGGCATCGCACCCGCGCGGCGCGCCGGGAAACTGTGCACCGTGGCGATCCCCATCTGCGCGAACAGCCTGAGAAACTGGTCCTCGACCACATCCGGCAACGCACCGACGATCATCAATTCGGGTGCCGCATCGGGCGCGGACGCGACGAGGTCAGGCACCAGTGCCGCCAGGCACGCGTCCTCGCCCTCGGTGAAGGTCGTCTCGATCCCGCTGCCGGAATAGTGCAGCACGCGCGTGCTGCCCGCATGCTCGACCGACAGACGGTGTGCCGCGCGCGCGAGATCGAGCTTGATCACTTCGGACGGGCACGATCCGACGAGGAACAGCAGCTTGATGTCGGGACGGCGCAGCAACAGCCGGTCGACCACGCGGTCGAGTTCATCGTTGCAGTCCGCCATGCCGGCAAGGTCGCGCTCCTCGATGATCGCGGTCGCGAAGCGAGGTTCGGCGAACACCATCACCCCCGCCGCGGATTGCAGCAGATGCGCGCAGGTGCGCGATCCGACGACGAGGAAGAACGCATCTTGGATTTTGCGATGCAGCCAGATGATCCCGGTGAGCCCGCAGAACACTTCGCGTTGCCCGCGTTCGCGCAGGATCGCGGGCAGCGTAACGGGCGCGGCATCTGTCCTGCCGGGAACAGCCAGAGGCGCGATCCCGCTCATGCCGCCACCGCATTGTGCGCGGACAGCGCGCGCGCGCTTTGCAGACGGGCGGCGCGCAGCTTGAGCAGGAACTGCGTCGCGTTGATCGCATAGGTTGCATAGGCCGCGAGCGCGAGCAGCATCCGGTCGCGCTCGGTCCCCAAACCCCCAATCAGCATCGCCAGATAGGCAGTGTGCAGCGCAAGGACCGCAAAGCTGAACACGTCCTCCCAGAAGAAGGCGTCCGCAAACAGCCAGCGATCGAACACGACCTTCTCCCAGATCGAGCCGGTCACCATGATCGTGTAGAGCGCGATCGTCTTGATCACGATCGACACCGTCGCCGCCTGCGCCCCGTCACCGGTCGCAAGGTAGCGCAGCACCAGCACCAGGCTGACCAGGAAGATCGCGAACTGCAGTGGCGCGAGGATCGCCTGGACCGTCGTCCAGACGCTGGAGTCGCGACGGCGCTTCTGGTCGGGCGTGTACAGCGGGGCCGCGGCGGATCGCCGTGGGATCGGTGCCGGGACTGGACTGTTTGGCCGCATGGTTGCCTCGCCTCTCGCTGCGCAACGTAAAGCCACAGCCCCAAAAGTGTCAACCTGTCTTGACGTAAAGAAACAAAGACACATGCTGTGCTGCAGCATCGTTTGTCCGTTGCAAGGTCGTTTCGAGAGGGATACGATGCGAGTCGCCGGGCTAGCCAAATATGGCGGGTTCGACCGCTTCGCATGTTCAACCAGGCCGGAGGGGGTCAGGATGACTTCGCTTACCGGAATTGAACATTTCTTCCGAAACAACGGGGGGTGGCCCGATCCGGAGCTGAGCCGTACGTTGAGCGGTCCTACCGCCGCCGACCGACAGCGCAACGCCGTCGGCGAGCAGGCCCGGTCGTTGAGCCGCCTGATCGAATGCGAGATCATCCCGCGGTTGCTGGTCGCGCATGCCGGTGAACCGCAAGCCGTGGTCCCGGCCGAACCCGACGCGACGATCTCACGGGCCGAAGTCGAGGCGTTCGCCCCGCTCGCGTTGCACGTAGAAGCGGATGAGCTGCTGCAATATGTCGAGGGGCTCGTCGCGCGCGGGGTGTCGTTCGAGACGCTGCTGGTCGACCTGCTCGCCCCGGCGGCACGCCACCTCGGCGAATTGTGGGACGACGATCGTTGCGATTTCGTCGACGTGACGATGGGCCTGTGGCGGTTGCAGGAAGTGGTCCATGAACTGTCGGGCTGTCCCGCCAAGATCGTGCACGGGGACCAGCACGTTCGCCGCGCATTGTTCGCGTCGCTCGAGGGCGATCAACATAGTTTCGGCACGGTGGTGATCGACGAGATGTTCTGCACGAACGGGTGGATCACCGATCGCCTCAACGAAGCGACGACCGAGGACTTGTTGCGGCACGTTCGCCAGGACGCGTTCGATCTGATTGGATTGACGATCACTTGCGACTGCCATATCGCCCCCTTGCCCTCGATCGTCCGTGCCGTACGGGCGTCGTCCAGAAATCCCCGGATTTGTGTGATGGTCGGCGGAAGGGTCTTCGCCCAGAATGCGGACCTTGCCGCCGCGGTCGGCGCGGACGGGACAGCGCCCGACGCAAGGGTCGCGGTTCGCGTTGCCGGGGCACTGGTCGATGCGGTCGCGCGGGAGGCGGTTTCGGCTATGACCGGTTGATCCCGATCGGGTTTCGCGGGCAGGGTACGAACCGCGACACCTATTGCAGGAGCAAGTTGTTCGTCGATGAACGATCGTCCCATCCTCTTCGCCCCGCATGCCTTTTCCAGCCCGGACGCTGTCGCGAGCAGCCTTGCGCCCGACGTCGCCGCATCCTTGCTCGCGTCCGCAGGCGACATTTCGCTGGTGATCGATTCCGGCGGCGTGATCCGTGACATCGCGATCAGCAACGCCGATCTGGTGGCACAGGGGTTCGGCGACTGGATCGGCCAGACCTGGCTCGATACCGTCACGACCGAAAGCAAGGCCAAGGTCGCGCAGATGCTTGCGGATAGCGCGGGGGTAGAACCGGCGCGCTGGCGTCAAGTCAACCACCCGACGCATGGCGGCGACGTTCCCGTCCGGTATCTGGTCATGCAACTGTCGCAGGGCGGGGCGATCGCGATCGGACGCGACATGCGCGCGACCGCGGCGATGCAGCAACGATTGCTGCAGACCCAGCAATCGCTCGAGCGCGATTACATCAAGCTGCGTCAGGCGGAGGCGCGGTATCGCCTGTTGTTCGACCTCGGCACCGAACCGGTGCTGATCGTCGATGCCGCGAGTCGCCGTGTCCGCGAGATCAACCCGGCCGCCGCGCAGCTGATCGGCGCAAAGGTCGATGCGCTGACCGACCAGCCGATCGGCGCGATCGTCGACGCCGCGGACCGCGAGGAACTGATCGCGCATCTCGGTGCGGCAGGGGCAAGCGACGACCTGTCGCCGATTTCGGTGCGTTTGGCGGGCGGTCAGTCCGTCGCGGTGTCGGCGCGCCTGTTCCGTCAGGGGCGCGCGGCCTTGTTGCTCGTCCGGCTGCTCCCCACGCAATCCCCGACCGAAGCGGCGGACCATGCCACGTCGATGGCGGACGTGATCGAGCATATGCCCGATGCGTTCGTCCTGGTCGACGCCGCGCTCGATGTCCTGACCGCCAATGCGGCGTTCGTCGAGCTGGCGGGCGCCGCGTCGGTCGCGCGCGTCGTCGGCGCGCCGCTTGCGACCTGGCTCGGGCGGCCGGGGATCGACCTTGACCTGATCATCGGGCAACTCCGCGAGCATGGGGTCGTCCGCAACGTCGCGACGATCCTGCGTGGCGCAGGCGGTGGGCAGGAAGAGATCGAGATTTCGGGCGTCGTCGCGCCAAAGGGCGAAGGGCAGTGCTACGGTTTCACGATCCGCAACGTCGCGCGCCGGTTGCGCAGCGTTCCCACGACGGAGCGGGATCTGCCGCGTTCGGTCGAGCAACTGACCGAACTGGTCGGGCGCATGTCGATGAAGGACATCGTGCGCGAATCGACCGATCTGATCGAGCGGCTCTGTATCGAGGCCGCGCTTGCATACACGTCGGACAATCGCGCATCGGCCGCCGAGATCCTCGGGATCAGTCGGCAAAGCCTGTATTCCAAGCTCCACCGGCACGGGTTGGGCAATCTGGTGTCCGGGGACAACTGACCGCCACCTGCAAGACGTCAATTCCATTTGACGCTACGGTGTGTCCATATTAGCTTCCGGCCATGGCACGCGTGGCGACTCCTCCGCTGGCATCTCCATCCGTTCCGCGGCTGCGCGACATCGTCGAATTGCTCAAGCCGATCACATGGTTTCCGCCGATCTGGGCGTTCCTGTGCGGGGTCGTATCCTCGGGTGTTCCTGTGGCGAGCCGCGTTCCGTTCCTGATCGCCGGGGTGCTGCTGGTCGGCCCGCTCGTCTGCGGGACGAGCCAGGCGGTCAACGACTGGTTCGACCGGCATGTCGATGCGATCAACGAACCCGGACGCCCGATCCCGTCGGGTCGCATCGGCGGACGATGGGGACTGTGGATCGCGATCGTGGGCACCACGCTTGCGCTCGGGGTGGCTGCCGTGACCGGACCCTGGGTATTCGCGGCCACCTGCGTCGGCCTGCTGTTCGCCTGGGCGTACAGCGCGCCGCCCTTCCGGTTGAAGATGAGCGGCGTCTGGGGGCCGAGCGCGGTCGCGCTGACCTATGAAGGGCTGACCTGGTTCACGGGGGCGAGCGTCATGGCCGGGGCGCTGCCGGGCTGGCGTATCCTGCTCATTCTCGGCCTGTACAGCGCGGGTGCGTTCGGCATCATGACGCTTAACGATTTCAAGGCGGTTGCCGGGGACCGGGCGATGGGGATCCGGTCGCTGCCCGCGACGCTCGGGGTCGGTCCCGCAGCGCGGATTGCGTGCGTGGTCATGGCCGTGCCGCAAATCGCGGTTGTCCTGTTGCTCTGGGCGTGGGGCCATATGCTCGTCGCCGCGGTCGTTGCCGCGCTGCTCGTCGGGCAATGCGCGCTGATGCCGCGCCTGCTGCGCGATCCGGTGCGACAGACACCGTGGTACAATGCGACGGGGACGAGCCTCTACGTGCTCGGAATGCTGGCGTCGGCCTTCGGGCTCGGGCGGGTGTTGGGGTTGTGACGATGCGGTCGCCGATCCCCGCGCTTGGCTGGGTCGGGATCGTTCGCCTTGGCGTGGTGCAGGCCGCGATCGGTGCGATCGTGATGCTGGCGACGTCGCTGCTCAACCGAGTCATGGTCGTCGAATATGCGTTGCCCGCCGCGCTGCCCGCGGGACTGGTCGCGTGGCATTATGCGGTCCAGTTGTCGCGGCCGGTGTGGGGGCACGGATCCGACCGCGGACGCCGCCGGACGCCGTGGATCATCGCCGGCATGGCGCTGCTGGCGGCGGGCGCGATCGTCGCGGTCTGGGCGCTGGGCGTGATTACGGGTGGGGCGACGCTTGGCTATGCGCTCGCGGTGCTCGCGTTTGCGATGATCGGTGCGGGCGTAGGGGCGGCGGGCACGTCGCTGCTCGCGCTGCTCGCCAGCCGTGTCGCGCCTGAGCGCCGCGCGGCGGCGGCAGCGGTGACCTGGATCATGATGGTGGCCGGGATCGCGCTGTCGGCGGCGGGCGCGGGGGCGTTGCTCGATCCCTTCTCCTTTGGTCGCTTGCTGCAGGTCGTTGCGGGCGTGGCGGCCGGTGCGGTGTTGGCCGCAACGCTGGCAGTGCGCGGTGTCGAGCGTGGCGCACCGGACCCGGTCGATCGCTTCGATCTGATGTCGACGCCTCCGTCGGGCGATCCGTCTTTCGGCGATGCCTTGCGCGCTTTGTGGGCGGACACCGAGGCGCGCCGCTTCACGGGCTTCGTTTTCCTGTCGATGCTCGCCTATGCGATGCAGGATCTGATCCTCGAACCCTTTACCGGATTGCGTTTCGGGCTGACACCGGGCCAGTCGACCCAGGTTTCGGGCATCCAGCATGGCGGGGTCCTGCTCGGGATGATCCTCACCGGAATCGCGGGCAGCGGGTTCGGCGGTCGTGCCAGCGGGGGGATGCGGCACTGGATCGTCGGGGGATGCGTCGGGTCTGCGGTCGCCTTGTGTGGGCTGGTGATGGCGGCGCGGGTCGGTCCGGGATGGCCGATCCTCGCCAACATCTTCGCGCTGGGGTTCGCCAATGGCGTGTTTGCGGTTGCCGCGATCGGCGCGATGATGGCGCTCGCGGATGGCGGAGCGACCGGAACGCATAGTGCGGGCATCCGCATGGGCATCTGGGGTGCGGCGCAGGCGATCGCGTTCGGGCTTGGCGGATTGACCGGCGCGGTCGCGGTCGATGCGGGACGCGCGCTTACCGGGTCGCTGCCGCAGACATTCATGCTCGTTTTCGGGGCGGAGGCTTTGCTTTTTCTCGTCGCGGCCGTGCTGGCGCTTCGCCCGCCGCTACGCGAAGTCCATTTCGATCGGGAGGTTGTGCTGTGAACGCTGCATACGACTGTATCGTGGTTGGCGGGGGGCCGTCGGGCGCGACCGCCGCGACCGATCTGGCACGCGCCGGGCATTCGGTGTTGCTGCTCGACCGTGCGGGCCGGATCAAGCCGTGCGGCGGCGCGATCCCGCCGCGTGCGATCGCCGATTTCGCGATTCCCGAGCATCTGCTGGTCGGCAAGGCGACGATGGCACGAATGGTCGCGCCCTCCGCCAAGACCGTCGACATGCCGGTTGGCGACGGCTTCGTCGGGCTGGTCGATCGCGAGACGTTCGACGAATGGCTCCGCGCCCGCGCCGCGCTTGCCGGGGCGGAACGCCGTAACGGCACGTTCGAGCGGATCGAACGCGACGCGGAGGGCCGCGCGGTGGTGGTGTATCGAACCGATCGCGGCGAGCCCGAACACCGTGTCACCGCGCGCGTCGTGATCGGCGCGGACGGCGCGCGCTCGGGCGTGGCGCGGGCCGAACTCAAGAGCGCGGACAAGATGCGCTACGTCTTCGCCTATCACGAGATCGTTGCTTCCCCCGTGGAGGGCAGCGCCGACTATGATCGCGCGCGGTGCGACGTCTTCTATCAGGGCAAGCATTCCCCCGATTTCTACGCCTGGGTATTCCCGCACGGCGACACCGCAAGCATCGGCGTCGGCAGCGCGCAGAAAGGACTGGCGTTGCGCGACAAGATTGCCGCGCTGCGCAGCCAGACCGGGCTCGACGCTTGCGCGACGCTTCGCCGTGAAGGTGCGCCGATCCCGCTCAAGCCGCTGCGTCGGTGGGACAATGGTCGCGACGTGATCGTCGCGGGCGATGCCGCCGGCGTGGTCGCGCCGGCGTCGGGCGAGGGGATCTATTACGCGATGGTCGGCGGGCGCCACGCCGCCGAAGCGGTGACGCTGTTCCTCGCGACGGGCAAGGCGTCCGCGCTTCGGCTCGCGCGCAAACGCTTCATGCGCGAGCATGGCCGGGTGTTCTGGATCCTCGGGATGATGCAGTATTTCTGGTATTCGAGCGACAAGCGCCGCGAGCGCTTCGTCAAGATCTGCGAGGATCCCGACGTCCAGCGGCTGACCTGGGACGCCTATATGAACAAGCGGCTGGTGCGCGCCAAACCGATCGCGCATGTTCGTATCTTCCTGAAAGATGTCCGGCACCTGCTCGGGCTGGCCCCGGCATGAAGGTCCGTGCGCCCGTGGTGCATCGGTCCTGGGGCCTGCCGATCGGCATGGCGGCGGTCGCCGCGGTCGCGGTGGTCGCGATGGGCGCAACGATCACCGACATCGACCCGTGGTATCGCACGCTCGTCCAACCCGACTGGGCGCTCCCCGAGCGCATCTCGAGTTCGGCGTGGACCGCGATCTATCTGTGCACCGCGCTCGCGGCGGTGACGGGGTGGCGCGCGATGCCGAACCAGTCGGCGGCGGAATGGATGATTGGGCTGTTCGCGCTTAACGGGTTCCTCAATATCCTGTGGAGCCTGTTGCTGTTCAAGCTCCATCGTCCGGACTGGGCGATGGTCGAGGCGGTTGCGTGGTGGGTCGCGATCGCCTCGTGGATCTACGTCATCTGGCCCCGCTCGTTCGCTACGGCGCTGTTATTGCTGCCGTATCTCGCCTGGGTGACCTATGCCGGGTATCTGACGATGACGATCGTCCGGCTCAACGGACCGTTCGGCTGAGCGCGATCGGTTTCTGGCTGTTCGGGCAGGGCCATGCCGTCGACCTGCTCCTGGCCGTGCTGCTGATCGAATGGGGGATATTGACCCGGCGGCTTGGGTGGACCGCGTGGGATGCGACGATGCGTCTGCTGCCGGGGGCGCTGATGCTGCTGGCGCTGCGGGCGGCATTGGCGGGGCTCGCCTGGCCCTGGATCGCGCTGGCGCTTGCGGCGTCCTTTCCGCCGCATCTTGCCGATCTCGCGCGACGGCGGGGGTTAGGGTACGTCAGGTCGGTTGGCCGACAGGATCCGGCAAACCTGCCGGACCCTGTCGACGCAGATCAGGACAGCGTCTTGAGATAGGCGATCACGTCCGCACGCTTTTGTGGATCGGTCGGCCAGCCCGCGAAGCTCATCTTGGTCCCCGGCACGACGCGCTGGGGATTTTCGAGATACTGGAACAGCTTGTCTTCGCTCCAGGTGATGCCGCTATTCTTGTTGGCGGCGGAATAGGTGTAGCCGGGGATCGTCCCCGCGGCACGACCGACCACTGCATGCAGCGACGGTCCGATCCGGTTCACGCCTTCCTCGATCGCGTGGCACGTCTTGCACGTGACGAACGCGGTCGCGCCCTTGGCGGCATCGCCGGTATAGGCCGCCAGCTTGACGCCCGCGATTGTGTCGGTGTTGTCGGGGGCCGGGGCCTTGGCGGCTGCCGCAGCAGGCGCGGCGGCGGGTGCCGTTTCGGTGGACGCGGTTGCGGCGGGTGTGGACTCAGTCGTGGTCGTGGTGCTGGTTTCGGTGGTTTCCGCCTTCTTGCCACACGCGCTCAGCGCGAACGCGGCACAGGCAAGGCCCAAACCCAATCGTCCAAAAGACGTCCCGAAAGACGTTGTCGATCCTCGATACATCATCCTGCTCCTATTGGTCGGTTACGACTTCTCCCGCAGTCCTGTTTCTCACGACCGGCCCCCGACTGTCCATAGTTTTTGACGATCGACCATTCCCGTAAAAAGGACAGTCCCTCAATGTTTTACACCGCAACGTCCGCCTTGATGGCGGCGTGCGGCGCATAACCCTCCACCACGAAGTCCTCGATCCGGTAGTTGTCGATGCTGTCGGCGTGACGGACGAGTCGCATCGTCGGGAAGGGATGCGGGGTGCGCGTGATCTGTTCGCGCGCCTGGTCGAGGTGATTGAGATACAGATGCGCATCCCCCGCAACCCACACCAGCTCTCCGGGCTGCAGACCCGCCTGCTGCGCGAGCATCAACTGTAACGCGGTCGCCCCGACGTAATTGAACGCCGCGCCCAGCAGCAGATCGACCGATCGCTGGAACATCAGACAGTTGAGGCGTCCGTCCGACGTGACATGATATTGATACACCATATGGCACGGCGGCAGCGCCATCCCCGATAGTTCGCCGACGTTCCAGGCGTGAAACAGCATCCGGCGGCTCGCCGGATTGGTGCGGAGCGTCTCGACGAGCGTCGCGATCTGGTCGTGTTCCTGCCCGTCGGTGCCGAGCCAGCGCCGCCATTGCTTGCCGTACACGGGTCCCAATTCCCCCCAGCGCGCGGCGAAGGCATCGTCCTCGACGATCCGGCGTTCGAACGTCTCCTGGTCGATCTGCTCGCCCGTCTCGCGGCGATACGTCGCCAGCGGCCAGTCGGTCCAGATCCGTACATTGTCGCGCAACAACGCCTGGATGTTGGTGCCGCCGGTCAGGAACCACAGCATCTCCTTGACCGCGGTCTTCCAGTAAACGCGCTTGGTCGTAAGGATCGGCACCTGCCCGCCCGACAGGTCGAACCGGACCATAGCGCCGAAGATCGACCGCGTGCCAACACCCGTCCGATCGACGCGCTCGTCGCCGTGGTCGAGCACGCGCTCGATCAGGTCGAGATACTGATATTCCGGGTGTCGCATCATCGTGCCTCATTCTCGTGTCGATCGGCGCGCGGCGGTCCAGCCCCGCACGATCGGTCGCGTGTCGGTCCTTCGCTGCCGACCTAGCAGCTTTCGGGCAGGGGGCCATCGCCGGTTTTGCGCCGCCCCAGATCCTCCGTAACGGATACGGCTCGGCTGGGCCGATGCGGTGGCATGGCGTCTTGATGGCGAATGATCGCGGGGCTCCCCGAAATTGCCGAAGACCGGGGCGAAAACGGGATCCTCGCCGCCCTGCGCGCGCTCGACCGGCACTTTGCGCCGATCGCGGACGCGGCGCAGGAGATTGCGATCATGGCCTATCTTGATCCGGAATGGAGGCTTCTCGGGATGCGCCATCATGCCGCGGACCAGACGCAGTCGCTGCTGTTGCCCGTGCGCAGCGTGGTGGCGGACGCGATCGCGCTGGATGCGGTGGCGGTCGTGCTGGCGCATAACCATCCGAGCGGCAACCCGACACCGAGCAGCGCGGACTATCGGCTGACCCGGCGCCTGGCGCGCACGCTCGATGCGGTGGGCGTGCGGCTGGTCGAGCACGTCGTGCTCGCGCGGGATGGCACGGTACGCTTCCGTGACCTGGGGTTGCTGTAGGCGTTCGAAACGTCAGCCGTTGCGGCAGGGCTTGATCGCGCTCGGGTCGGGGCGGGGACCCTTCGGCCGGAACGTCGCGAGATATCCCCCGGCCGAGGGCATGTCATAGGTCGCGACCGGAACGTAGCCGACCGCGGCGAATTCGCATTTCAGCAATGCCGGCGGGGTGCCGTGGTTCTGCGTCTGGCGGGCGGCATCGACCACGACGACCAGCCCGTCGGGGCGCAGCGACGGGCGCAGCCGCCACAGAAACTCGTATGGCTGTTCGATCTCATGGTACATGTGCACCATCAGCACACGATCGAAGCTCGCATCGGGCAAGCGCGGATCGTTGACCGCACCGAGCCGGACGCTGACCGATTCAACCCGCTCGCGCGCGACGCGCAGCGCGAGCGTGTCGCGCACCGCGGGGAAGATGTCTTCGGCCAGCACACGCCCATCCTTGCCGACCCGCGCGGCCAGACGCATCGTGTAATAGCCTTCGCCCGCGCCGATGTCGGCGACGGTCATCCCCCGCTTGATTCCGGCCTTGGCCATCACTTCGCTGGCTTCGTTGAGCCGGTCGCGCTCCTCCTCGGTCGACCAGCGCGATGATACCACGGGGGCAACGGGCCGGTCGGGCGCGGGGAAGGGGCCTGCCTTTTCGGTGCGGTCGGGAACCCTAGCCGGGCCGCCGTCGCACGCTGAGACGAGCAGGAAGCCAGCGAGCGTGGCGCGTCGGAGGATCGTCATCATTCGCACTTCCCCGGCGAAGGCCGGGGCCCGGTCGTGGACCGCCCGTTGACCGGGCGCAGCTTTCGCTTGCCCCGGCCAGCGGAACTGCGCCCCAGCCTTCGCCGGGGAAGCGGTAGCACCCGGTGCCGGACGTCTGTCCCCCACTATTCGACGTCCTCGACCTCGACCGTCTCGCCGGTGACACGCTGCGATAGCGCCGCCGCCATGAACGCATCGAGATCGCCGTCGAGCACGTCCGACGGGCTCGACGAGGTGACGCCCGTGCGCAAATCCTTCACCATCTGATACGGCTGGAGGACATAGGAGCGGATCTGGTGGCCCCAGCCGATGTCGGTCTTGCCCGCATTCTCGGCATTGGCGGCGGCTTCGCGAATCGCGAGTTCGCGCTCGTACAACCGCGCGCGGAGCTGGTTGTACGCCTCGGCCTTGTTCTTGTGCTGCGACCGCTGGTTCTGGCACTGCACCACGATCCCAGTCGGGATGTGCGTGATGCGCACCGCCGAATCGGTCGTGTTGATGTGCTGCCCGCCCGCGCCGGATGCGCGGTACGTGTCGATCCGCAGGTCGCTCTCGTTATACTCGACCTCGATATTGTCATCGACGACCGGATAGACCCACACGCTTGCGAACGAGGTGTGGCGACGTGCCGCGCTGTCATACGGGCTGATGCGGACGAGGCGGTGGACGCCGCTTTCGGTCTTGGCATAGCCATAGGCGTTCTCGCCCTTGAGCAGCAGCGTCGCGGACTTGATCCCGGCCTGTTCGCCCGAATGCTGGTCGATCAGCTCGACCTTGAGGCCGTGGCGTTCACCCCAGCGCGAGTACATCCGGCTGAGCATCCCCGCCCAGTCCTGGCTCTCGGTCCCGCCGGCGCCGGCATTGACTTCAATGTAGGTGTCGTTGCCATCGGCTTCGCCCGCGAGCAGCGCCTTGACCTTGTCGGTGTCCGCGCGGCGCGCGAGATCGGCGAGCGCGGCGACGCCCTCGCTCTCCATCTCGGTGTCACCCTCGACTTCGGCCATCTCGATCAGTTCGGCGGTGTCGTTGAGTTCGCTCTCGATCGCGCGCGTCGCGGTGATCGCCTCGTCGAGACGCCGCCGTTCGCGCATCACCGCCTGCGCGGCCTTGGGATCGTTCCACAAGGCCTGGTCCTCGACGCGCGCGTTGAGCTCGTCGAGCCGACGCAGCGCGCGGTCCCAGTCGAGGAACCGGCGGAGCAGCGCGAGCGCGTCCTTGATCGAGTCGATATGAGCCTGCGCTTCAGCGCGCATGGGAAAACCTTCCAGAATACATCGTTTCGTCATTCCCGAGGGGGACGGGAATCCATCATCTCCAACGCGTTGAGGGAATGGATCCCTCGCCGGCGCGGGGATGACGTATATGGGCCGCAGGTGGTGCTAGTAAATACCACCCTGTCTTTGCAAGAAATCGCTGTCCTTGCGTGTCTCCTTCTGGGCCTCGCTCGCCGCGCGCGCCTTTGCGGCGGCGGCAGCCGCCGCGGCGGCGGGATCGGGCGCGGTCATGTCGCGGTGGATCACGCGGCGCGGCTCGCTCTCGGGCTTGAACGCTTCCCAGATGACGGGGGCCTTGGGGTCGTCGGTCGGCCACGCGCCGAACACCGGGCGCCCGCTCCCGCGATCGATCCGGACCATGCGGATCCCCGCGGGCGCGCGGAACGGCAGCTTGGGCAGACCCTCATACGCCTTGACCGCGAACGCCTTGAAGATCGGCGCGGCGACCGTGCCGCCCTGCGCCGCACCGCCCAGCGAATGCGGCTGGTCATACCCGATGTACAGCCCGCCGATCATCTGCGGCGTGCCCCCGATGAACCACACGTCGGTCGGCCCCGAGTTCGTACCCGTCTTGCCGAACATCGGTCGGTCGAGATCACGCAGCACGGTCGCGGTGCCGCGCTGGATCACGCCCTCGGCGATGTGGATCATCTGATACGCGCTCATCGCGCTGAGGATCTGTTTCCCGCGGACGACCGGACGCGGCATCGCCTTGCCGTTCCAGTTGGGTGCGTTGCAGCGGTCGCATGCGCGCCAGTTCTCGGGCCAGATCACCTTGCCGTGCCGGTCCTGGACGAAATCGACCAGCGAGGCGGGATGCGACTGCCCCTGGTTCGCCAGGATCGCATAGGCGTTGACCATCCGCGACACGGTCGTCTCGCCGGCGCCGAGCGCATAGGACAGATAGGGCGGGTATTTGCCGACGCCGATCCGGTCCATCAGCGACACGATCCGCGGCATTCCGGTGGTGGCCGCGGTGCGCACCGTCATTAGGTTGCGCGATTGCTCGACGCCCCAGCGCATCGTGTGCGGTCCGGCGCCGCGCATGTTGCCGAAGTTGCGGAAGCACTTCTGCCCGAGCCGCGCGCCCTGATAGACGCAGAACGGCCCGTCGACGATGATCGAGGCCGGCGTCATCCCGCCTTCCAGCGCGGCGGCATAGACGATCGGCTTGATCGTCGAACCCGGCTGGCGCTGCGCCTGGGTCGCGCGATTGAACGCCTGGAGCCGCGAGTCGAACCCGCCCTGCATCGCCAGCACGCGGCCGGTCTGCGGTTCCTCGACGACGAACGCGCCCGAGATCTTGGGCACCGACCGCAGCGCGAAGCTGCCGCCTTCGGGGGCAACCGCGATGATGTCGCCGACCTTGAGCGCCGCATAAGCGGTGCCGCCCTTGCCACGGACCGGGGTCTGTGCGGCGGAACGGGGCATCTCACCGGTCGTGCCGTCGCCAAACCCGAGCGTCGCACGGCTGGTGTCCAGATCGATCACGATCGCGGCGCGCCAGTCGTCGTAATCGAGCCCGATGTTCTTGTTGAGGAACGCGCTCTGCCACGCGTCGCCGTCGATGTCGGCATGATCGATCCGCCCGGACCATCCCCGCCCTCGGTCGAACCGGAGCAACCCCTCGCGCAGCGCGGTCTGCGCGTAATCCTGGATCTTCGGGTCGAGCGAGGTCCGGACCCAAAGACCGCCCGCATAGACGCTGTACGGCCCGGTGAGCGCATCCTCGCCGAACTTGCCCATCAACTGGCGACGGACTTCCTCGACGAAATAGCCTGCGCCCGCCGTCTCGCGTTTGGGCGTCTGACGCGGCACCGTCCCGAGCGGCTCCGCCATCGCGGCATCGTGCTGGCCTTGCGTGATGAACCCGTTCTTGAGCATCTCGCGCAGCACATAGGCGCGCCGGTCGAGCGCGCGCTGGGTATGGCGGACCGGATCGTAATTCGCCGGCCCCTTGGGCAAAATCGCCAAATACGCAATCTGCGCGAGATCGAGCTTGTTCAGGTCCTTGCCGAAATAGGCGTAGCTCGCCGCCGCCACGCCGAACGCGTTGCGCCCCAGCGCGATCTGGTTGAGGTACAGTTCGAGGATCTGCTTCTTGGTCAGCGTCCCCTCGATCTTGTACGCGAGGATCGCTTCCTTGATCTTGCGGCTGTAATTGGGCGCATTGCCGATCAGCAGGTTCTTGGCGACCTGTTGCGTGATGGTCGATGCGCCCGCCGGACGCCGCCCCGTGCTCAGATTGCGAAAGGCCGCGCCGGCAATGCCGAGATAATCGACACCGTGATGCTCGAAGAACGACTTGTCCTCGGCGGCGAGAAACGCACGGACGAGCATCGGCGGATATTCGCCGTAGCTCAGCTCGACGCGGCGCTCGCGGGCGTAGGTGTAGATCGGTGTTCCGTCGGTTCCGCGCACGTTGGTCGGCAAAGGTGGCTCATAGGTGCGCAATTTGTCGACCGAAGGCAGGTCGGAAGCGAAAACATACCAGCCGATCCCGGCACCGATCGAGCCCAGCAGCGCGAGAACCGCCAGCGTCTTGACCCACCAGCGCCCCCAGGCACGGCGGAGAAAGCCTTCGGAGCTCCCGTCTTCCCGACGAATACGGAATGTCACGGTGGAGTTGGGCTCGGCCATAAGCCACGAGGCTCTAGCAACTTTCGCGTCGCTTGCCAGCCGCCTTATCCCGCGCGGTGCCGGGGCCGTCGCATCGCACGGCGTCGTGTCGCTGGTTTCAGCGGTTCGCCATGCGCCGCGCGAAATGCACTTCGACCGCGCGCTCGACGCTTTGGGCGATGCGGCGACGGCCGTCCTCGCTGTCGATGAATTCGGCGTCGGCGGGGTTGGAAATATAGCCGGTCTCGAACAGCACCGACGGCATGTCGGGTGCTTTCAGGACCATCAACGAAGCCATGCGGTGGAAATTGGGCTTGAGCGGCACGCGGTCGCGCGCCTCGCGCCCGAGCAGCCGTGCGAACCCCGCCGACGCGTTCATCGTCTCGCGCTGCGTCAGGTCGATCAGGATCGAGGAGATATCGGCGTTGGTCGAAGCGAGATTGACGCCCGCGATGATGTCGGACTTGTTCTCACGCGCCGCCAGCCGTGCGGACTCGCGGTCGGAGGCGACCTCGGACAGCGTGTAGACCGATGCCCCCGTGGCCGCACCCGAGCCGACGCTGTCGCAATGGATCGAGATGAACAAGGCTCCGCCGAGCCGACGGGCGATCCCGTACCGCTGGCGCAGGATCAGGAAGCGGTCGTCCTCGCGCGTCAACGCGACGCGCACGCGCCCCGCGCGGACCAGTTCGTCGCGGATCGCGCGCGCGATCTTCAGCGTCACGTCCTTCTCGCGTCGCCCGTCGATCGGCGAGATCGCGCCGGGGTCGACCCCGCCGTGGCCCGCATCGATCACGACCAGTGGGCGGCGGTCGTCATCCCCATAGATCCGCGGCAACCGTCCGTGGCGCTGGGTCGCGGGCACCGCGGCGGGTTGGCGGGCTGGGGGCTTTTTGGGCGACGCCATCTTGATCGCGCTGGCCGCGACACGATCTGAATCCTGTACGATCCTTTCGGCAACCGCAGGGGTCGTCGTCAGGGATGCTATTGTCAGGGCCAAACCGGCGGCAATCGCGCTACGAACAGGGCCATTGCGGTCGCAGGCGGGTGCAAACCGGGCACGGATCGACGCAAAAATGGCATAAAACGCCTGCATTTTGCGCACTACGCACACTTTCCCGGAACCCCCGATGAACATTTCGCAGACGATAGCGCAGAAACGTTAACGTGTCGTCCAACCATAGAATTACCCGATATCGTCGCTTCACGTGCCGGTTGCTGCGCGCGCAGGTCGGTGCTAGGCAATAACCAGTACCTGATCGTTACCCAAGTTACGGATGCGACAGGTCCACTCGGCCGCCCCGGTGTTCTCTGGCCGCGGCCTATCCAGGTTGACGTTCGCATGATGCATGGTTCCCGTTTCTCGTTTCCCCCGGTTGCTACCGGCGGGAACGCGACTGCGCGGGATGCCCAGGGCCGGAAGGCCGGGCGTGCAGAGCGAACAGAGGCGATTTTAGCAACCCACCGTGCGAGCGAATCCGGCGGCGTTACCGCCCCTCGCTCCGCGTACCTTTATTTCGCGCGGCCAGCGCCATGGCGCAGCCGGCCGCGTGTCCGGAGACAATTACATGACCACGCGTATGCTGATCGACGCACGGCACCGGGAAGAAACCCGTGTTGCCGTCGTCAAGGGAAACCGGATCGAAGAGTTTGATTTCGAATCCGCTGAGCGCAAGCAGCTCAAGGGGAATATCTATCTCGCCAAGGTGACGCGCGTCGAGCCGTCGCTCCAGGCCGCTTTCATCGATTACGGTGGCAACCGCCACGGCTTCCTCGCTTTCAGCGAAATCCACCCCGACTATTACCAGATCCCGAAGGAAGACCGCGACGCGCTCCTGCGCGAAGAGGCCGAGCATGCCGCTGAAGAAGCTGCCTTGCGCGCCCAGCAGGACGCCGACGACGATCTGGAGATGGAAGACGACGGGTTCGAGCCCGACGAAGAATCGATCGAGCGCTACGAGGATGACGGCGGGCACGAGTCCGACGAGATCATCCCCGACCGCGAAGTCGCATCTGAAGGCGAAAACCCCGGCGAAGGCCGCGGCCGTCGCCGTCGCAAGCGCTCGGCATCGGACGATGCCGCCGACGATCTGCGCGAGCGTCGCACCAATTTGCGCCATCGCTACAAGATCCAGGACGTCATCCGGCGTCGGCAGGTGCTGCTCGTCCAGGTTGTCAAGGAAGAACGCGGCAACAAGGGTGCTGCGCTGACGACGTATCTGTCGCTGGCGGGTCGCTATTGCGTGCTGATGCCCAACACGTCGCACGGCGGCGGGATCAGCCGCAAGATTTCGAACGCGGGCGATCGCAAGCGTCTGAAGTCGATCATGGCGGACATGAAGCTGCCCCCGTCGATGGGCTGCATCGTGCGGACCGCGGGGCTCCAGCGCACGCGCCAGGAGATCAAGCGCGACTTCGATTATCTCGCCCGCCTGTGGGACGGGATCCGCGAGGCGACGCTCTCCTCGTCCGCGCCTGCTTTGGTGTACGGCGACAGCGACCTGATGAAGCGCGCGATCCGCGATATCTACAATCGCGAGATCGACGAGGTCATCGTCGAGGGCACCGAAGGCTATCAGCACGCCAAGGATTTCATGCGTTTGCTAATGCCGAGCCATGCGCGCAAGGTGAAGCATTACAGCGACCCCGTGCCGTTGTTCCAGCGCGCGGGCGTCGAGGAGCAGCTGTCCGCGATGTATCACCCGGTGGTCCAGCTCAAGTCGGGCGGCTATCTCGTGATCAACCCGACCGAGGCGCTGGTGTCGATCGACATCAACTCGGGGCGCTCGACCCGCGAGCATTCGATCGAGCAGACCGCGACCGCGACCAACCTCGAGGCCGCTGCCGAGATCGCGCGCCAGTTGCGCCTGCGCGACATGGCGGGTCTCGTCGTGATCGACTTCATCGACATGGATAACGGCTCGAACGTCCGCAAGGTCGAGAAGGCGATGAAGGAAGCGCTTAAGAACGATCGCGCACGCATTCAGATCGGTCGCATCTCGTCGTTCGGGCTGATGGAAATGAGCCGCCAGCGCCTGCGCACCGGCGTGCTCGAAGCATCGACGCGTCCGTGCCCGCATTGCGAAGGCTCGGGCTTTGTCCGTACCGCCTCGTCGTCGGGCCTGTCGGCGCTGCGTTTGCTCGAGGACGAAGCTGCCCAGGGTCGCGGGTCGCAGCTTCTGCTGCGCGCGAGCCAGGAAGCCGCCTTCTACCTGCTCAACCGCAAGCGCGCCGAACTCGCCGAGATCGAGGAACGCTACGGCGTGATGATCGAAGTCTCGCCCGACGGCGAGCAGGAAGGCGCGCGCATGTCGGTCGAGGTCTCCGGACCGCCGCCCGCCTACACGCCGCGCTTCGACGCGCCGATCGAGGAAATCGAGGAAGATTTCATCGAGGAAGAGGTTGAGGACGAAATCGACGACGTGGTCGAGGAAGAGGAAGAGCCCAAGGCCGTCCGCGAACCGCGCGAGCGTCCCGAGCGGGCCGAGCGTGCGGGCGACGACGACAGCGGCTCGCGCCGCCGTCGCCGCCGTCGCGGTCGTCGCGGTCGCAACCGTCCCGAGGGTGAGGGCGAAGGCGCGATCGAAGCTGGCGAGGACGTCGGCGATGAAGGCACGGAAGTGTCGGACGTTGCCGAACTGCTCGGCGACGAACTCGCTCCTGCAGACCTCGTGGCTGCGGATGATGTGGATGCCGGAGCCGAGGACATCGCGGCGGTTGCCGAAGGCGAAGCAACGGGTGAGGGCGGCAAGCGCCGTCGCGGTCGTCGCGGTCGTCGCGGCGGACGTCGCGCCGAGGGCGAGCAGACCACGGCCGAGCCGGCAACGGACGACGCCGGTGGCGAAGCACCTGGCCTGATCATCGCGGCGGACCTGCCTGCGGTGGACGTCGAGACCATGGTCGCCTTGTCCGAAGCCGAGGCTCCGTCCGAGGTCAGCGATGAATCCGCCGTAGAAGCCCCGGTAGAAGCGGATGCGCCCAAGAAGGGCCGTCGTCGTCCCAAGGCGCGCAAGGACGACGCAGCGGTCGCTCCGGCTGCCAAGACGGCGCGGACGAAGGCTGCTCCGGTCGAAGCGGCCCCGGCCGAGCCGGCGCCGGTCGAGGCACCTGCTGCGGATACCGAGGCAGAGGTCAAGCCGAAGCGTCGCCGCAGCAAGAAGGTCGTTGCCGACGCTCCCGCCGAGGCACCCGCCGAGGCTGTGGTCGAAGCACCGGTCGCGCCCGTTGCCGAAGAGCCTGCCGCCAAGCCCAAGCGCGCCCGTCGCCCCAAGGCGAAGGCCGAGGTAGCCGCTGAAGCGCCGATCGATCCGGTCGTCGCGGTCGAGTCGACCCCGGCGATCGAACCGGCGCCCGAAGCCGCCGCGCCGGTCGCGGACAGCGAACGTGCCGCGCCTGCGCCTGCGCCGACCGCGATCGATCCCGATCCGGGCGAAGCCGGTACGCCGCGTCGCGGCTGGTGGCAGCGGACCTTCGGGGCCTGATCCGAACCACGTCCCTCGGCCCACGTCCCTTGATGTGGCACCGGGGGACGTGGCACCGCTTCACGCGGGGTTCAGTGCCGCGCGTTCACCGCAGCCCCGGTTGCCCGCACGGCGAAACTCGGGGATAGAAGCACCATGAAGCGGTACATCGCGGGACTCGCGGCCTCTCTCCTGCTCCTCGTACAACCGGCAACCGCGCAATCGATCCTGCGCGATGCCGAAACCGAAGCGATGTTCAACGAAATGTCGCTCCCGCTGATCAAGGCGGCGGGCCTGTCGCCCGCGGCGGTCAAGATCGTGCTGATCAACGACGATTCGATCAACGCGTTCACTGCCGGCGGACAGACGGTCTACGTGCATTCGGGGCTGATCCGCGCCGCCGACAATGCCAATCAGGTGCAGGGCGTGATCGCGCACGAACTCGGCCACGTCGCCGATGGCCATGTCATCCTGATGGACCGCGGCGCAAAGCCCGCGATGGGCATATCGATCCTCAGCATGGTACTCGGCGTCGCGGCCATCGCCGCGGGCGCGCCCGAAGCCGGGGCGGGGATCCTTTCCGCGGGAACGAGTGCCGCGCAAGGCAAGTTCCTTGCCTTCACGCGCGTCCAGGAATCGACCGCGGATGCGACCGGTGCCCGGTTCCTGCGCCAGTCCGGGATCAGCGGGAAGGGGATGCTGACGTTCTTCAAGAAGTTGCAGAACGAGGAATATGCGTATGGCCTCAAGAACATCGATCCGTTCGCGCAGAGCCATCCACTGTCGGGTGACCGCATCTCGGCGTTGACCGCCGACGTGCAATCGTCGCCGGCGTACAACACCAAGCCCGACCCCGGACTCGAGGAGCGGTTCAAGCGGGTGAAAGCCAAGCTGCTCGGCTATGTCGCCGACCCCAAGACGACGCTCAACGTCTATCCCGAGCAGGACCAGACCCTGTACGCGCATTATGCGCGGGCTTATGCGTGGCACAAATCGGGCTACCCTGAAAAGGCGGATGCCGAGGCGAACGCGCTGATCAAAGCGTACCCGCACGACCCGTATTTCCTCGAGATCCAGGGACAGATCCTGCTCGAGGCGGGCAAGCCGGTGGCGGCGTTGGTGCCCTTGCGTGAGGCGACCGACCAGTCGCGCAACAGCCCGCTGATCGCGACCACCTTCGGCCACGCGCTGATCGCGACCGAGGACAAGGCCAACTATCCCGAAGCAATCAAGGTGCTGCGCCAGGCGGTCGCACGCGATGACGACAATCCGTTCGCCTGGTATCAACTGGGGACGGTGTACGAGGCGTCGGGCGATCAGACCCGCGCGCTGCTCGCCACCGCCGAGCAGGCGAGCCTGACCGGGGACCAGCGCACTGCCGCCTATAGCGCGCGGGGCGCGATGCAGGGTCTGCCGCCCAATTCGACCGATTGGATCCGTGCGCAGGACATCGCAATGGCGGCGCAGAACGAAATGTCCGACAACCCCAAGAAATATAAGAAAAGACGTTGATGCGCCCTTATGCAGGTTCCTTCGCGGTGGCGTTCGTCGCCGCCATTCTCGGTGCGGCGCTGTTCTGGGCGGTCGAACGGCTCGTTCCCGCCAGCGCGCCGGATGCTGCCCGGACCGAGCAGGTCGTCCACGATTATCTGCTGAGCCACCCCGAGATCATCCCGCAGGCGATGGACGCGCTGCGCGACCGCGCGCATGCCGACGCGATCGCCGCCAACAAGGATGCGATCCTGAAGCCGGTCGGCAGCGCCTGGATGGGCAGCGCCAATCCCGACGTCACGCTCGTTGAATATTTCGACTATAATTGCGGCTACTGTCGCGCCAGCCTCCCAACGATCACGGCATTGCTCAAGAGCGATCCCAAGCTCCGCGTCGTGTTCCGCGAATTCCCGGTGCTGAGCGACGCAAGCGTCGATGCCGCACGGATGAGCCTTGCAGCGGCGAACCAGGGCAAGTTCCAGCGCTTCCACGATGCGCTCTACGCCGCCGGACCGGTATCGCGCGAAACGATCACGGCATCGGCCAAGACGGCGGGGGTCGATCTTGCCAAGGCCGCGGCTTTCACGCCGCAGGCCGAGGCGGAGATCGCCTCCAACATGGGCATCGCGCGGCAATTGGGCCTGACGGGGACGCCGAGCTGGGTGATCGGGAACACCGTGGTGTCGTCCGCGCTGACGCTGGACGCGTTGCAGAAGGCGGTCGCAACGGCTCGCGCCGCGAAATAGGGGCGGCATCGCCTCCGCCTTTTCCTCTGCATTTCTTCCCCGGCGAAGGCCGGGGCCCAGTCGAGGGCGGGTAGTGGCGTGTGCTGCGCTCAATAACCTCGACCTTCGCTACTGGGCCCCGGCCTTCGCCGGGGAAGCGCGTGAAGGGAGGGAGGGAATGGCTTGAACCGACCCGCAACCTTGTTGCACCGCACCAGCCGCCCTATCTCCCGCACAACAAACGGGGGCTTGATGGACAGTATACTTTCGGTCGCGGGGGTCTCGAAGACCTACGCATCAGGCCATCACGCGCTCCAACCGATCGACCTGTCGATCAACCGGGGCGAGATCTTTGCGCTGCTTGGCCCCAATGGCGCGGGGAAGACGACGCTCATCTCGATCATCTGCGGCATTGTCACGCCCACGACCGGCAGCGTGACCGTGCTTGGCCACGATGCGCTGACCGATTTCCGCAGCGCACGTCGCGCGATCGGGCTCGTCCCGCAGGAGCTGTCGGTCGACATGTTCGAGACCGTCATCGCCACCGTCCGCTTTAGCCGCCGCCTGTTCGGGCGCGGCGCGAACGAGGCGTATCTCGAACAGGTGCTGCGCGACCTGTCGCTGTGGGACAAGCGTAACGCCAAGATCATGGAACTGTCGGGGGGCATGAAGCGCCGCGTGCTGATCGCCAAGGCGCTCAGCCACGAACCCGACATCCTGTTTCTTGACGAACCCACCGCGGGCGTCGACGTCGCTTTGCGCCGCGACATGTGGAAGCTCGTCCACCGGCTGCGCGAAAAGGGCACGACGATCATCCTGACGACGCATTACATCGAGGAGGCCGAGGAAATGGCCGACCGTGTTGGCGTCATCAACAAGGGCCAGTTGATCCTCGTCGAAGGCAAGGCCGAACTGATGAAGAAGCTCGGCAAGCGCCAGATGCTGATTGCGTTGCAGGAGCCGCTCGACGCGATGCCGGGCGACCTGTCCGACTGGGACGTCGCGCTCGAGAATGACGGCAAGACGCTGCGCTACATCTTCGACGCGCAGGCCGAGCATACCGGCATCCCCTCGCTGCTGCGCAAGCTTGCGGAGCTCGGGATCGGGTTCAAGGATCTCGAAACCTCGAAATCGAGCCTCGAGGATATTTTCGTCGACCTGGTCGAAAAGAAGGACGCGGCATGAGCGGCACCGACAAAGCCCCCGCGATCAACTTCAACGGCATCTGGGCAATCTACCGCTTCGAGATGGCACGGGGCTTGCGCACCTTGTGGCAGAGCCTCGTCACTCCGGTGATCACCACCTCGCTCTATTTCGTCGTGTTCGGCGGCGCGATCGGGTCGCGGATCAGCACGGTCGGCGGGGTCGGCTATGGCAGCTTCATCGTGCCCGGGCTGATCATGCTGTCGCTGCTGACGCAAAGCATCGCCAATGCCTCGATCGGCATCTATTTCCCCAAGTTCACCGGCACGATGTTCGAGCTTCTCTCCGCGCCCGTCTCGGCGATGGAGATGGTGGTCGGCTATGTCGGTGCAGCCGCAACCAAATCGATCGTGATCGGACTGATCATTCTCGCGACCGCGGCGCTGTTCGTTCCGTTGCAGATCGTCCACCCGCTCGCAATGATTGCATTCCTGGTGCTGACCAGCGTGACCTTCAGCCTGTTCGGCTTCATCATCGGCATCTGGGCGAAGGGGTTCGAGCAATTGAACTTCATCCCCGCGCTGCTGATCACCCCGCTCACCTTCCTCGGCGGTGCCTTCTACTCGATCGACATGCTGCCGCAGCCGTGGCGGACGATCAGCCTGTTCAATCCGGTGGTCTATCTGGTGAGCGGGTTCCGCTGGGCGTTCTTCGACAAGGGCGATGTGTCGGTCGGGCTGAGCCTCGGCGTCACCGCGCTGTTCCTGGTGGTGTGCCTCGGCGTGGTCGGATGGATCTTCCGCAGCGGATGGCGGCTCAAGAACTGACGGGGGGCGGGTCAGAACCGCTTGCTGATCCGCAACCGGCCTTGCGCCGCGCTTTCCCCCGCCGCGCCGCGCAAGCCGATTTCCATGTCGACCATCCATTGCAGCATCAGGCTCCAGCGGCTTCCGAGCGACAGCTGATATTGCTCGCGCTGCCAGCCGGTGCCGCGGATGCGATAGGTCGCCAGGCCGCTGAAATCGGCATAGTCGAGGCTTTGCACCCCGGCGGTCTGGAATTCGTGGAGCCATTCCGCCGCGATCCGCGGGCTGACCCGCGCGAAGCCGAGGTCGTGCGCGATCTCGAACCGGCCACCGACGACCCCGGTCAACGATCGCACACTGCGGTCGTCGAACCGCAGCGCGTAGCGTGCGACGCCTGTTTCGGAATAGCCGTCGAGCGTTCCGTCCAACCATTCCAGGCGACCGTAGCCCGACCAGCGCAGACCGTCGTTCTGGCGGTCGACGCCGGCCGATACCGCGCCGAACGTCATGCCGCCCTCGCGCTTGCCCAGCGCGACCTCGCCCGTTGCCGCAACCGCCCGCCGTGTCCGGTAATCGAGGGTGCCGTGGCCGATCATCGCATCGACGAACGTGCCGTCCACAGGCGCGAAGCTGCCGTACGCCGCGAAGACCTTGGTTTCGCTGCGGATGCGCGCCGCCTCGCCGTCGATCCGGCTGACGTCGCTGCCATAGCCGCCACCGAGGCCGATCGTCGCCCAATCGGCGATGCGCAGATCGGCACCGGTCGAGAGCCCGCCGCTTGCCAGCGTGATCTTTGCCCGGCCCGATCGCCGGTCGAGCGTCCCGACTTCGATCGACCCGCCGGTCCATAGCGCGATGTCGCCGACCGGACGCGGCCCGACAGTCGCCGCGTCACTGTGCGGCGCGTCGTCGCGCTCGGGCAGATCGTTCCCCCGCCCGCTGCCGATCGCCCGTCCGGGCAGGGTGGCTTCCGCGACGCTTCTGGACACGAAGCGGTCACGGTCGAGCCCGTCCGGCGATAGCGCCGGGTCCCGTCCGGACACACGCGGGTCGCCGGGGGTCAGTACCGCATCGCGCAGATTGACCGCGATCCCCAGCGGATTGGTCGCGCCGCCACCGTGGTGGAGTTGCTGCGCGCGGGCCATGAAATTGGAGACCTGCGTGCGCGCGAACCGCCGCGCGATCTCGGCCTGCGCGTCCGAAATCGCGCGTACGACCGGGTCGGCGGACGGGTCGGGACGCGCGGTTACCGTGATCGTCACCGTGGCGGCGGCGGACATGCCGAAGGCATTGCCAAGACGATAGCGCACGACCACCGTTCCGCCGAAATGTGCTGCCGTCGTCACGTCGAGCCGGTAGCTCGGTTGCGCCGCGGTGCCGCCCTGGACGATGCGGGCGGTAGCGGCCTCTGCGGGGCTCACCGCGTCGATCGTCGCGGTGGTGAACGGGCCCCCGATCGCGCCTTCGGTCAGTTCGACCGATACGGTCTGCGCGTCCCCGATACTGGCGGACTTGGCCAGCGCGGTCGGGGGCTGGCCGGTGACGGTGATCTCCACGGTTGCCGGCGCCGATCGTCCGCCGGGCCCGACCGCGACGAACTGGAAACTGTCCTTGCCTGCATAGCCCGGGTTGGGTTCATAAGTGGCGGTCCAGTCGTTCACGGCGAGAGCGCGTGCCCCGCCCGTGCTTCGCGCGGCGGCTGTCGTTCCGCGCAGCGTGACGGTTCCGTGCGTGGGGGGCGCGGCGATTTCGATCGTGGCGAAAGTGCCCGAAACGAGCTTGCCGAGATCGATCCCCACGCTCGCGCCGCCTTCGACGGTAGTGCCCGCGGTGTCGACGTTGACGGGTTCGGCGACCGGCACTGGGGGTGCCGCGATCGTCACGCTTACCGTTGCCGCGGGGGAATTCCCCCCGGGGCCGGTCGCGATGTAGCTGAAGCTGTCGCTGCCAAAGCTGCCGGCGGTCGGGACATAGGTTGCGGTCGCGCCGCTGATCGTCACGCTACCCTTGGTGGGCGCAGTGGCGAGCGTGACGCTGCTATAGACGCCGCTCGGTTGAAGCACGATGGCCTGCCCGGCGCTGTCGAACGCGACGTCGGCGGACAGGTTCGCCGCGCCGGGCGTGGCGGGGGTAGCGATCGTCACGCTGACGGTTGCAGGCGGCGAGGTGCCGCCGGGCCCGGTCGCGGTATAGGTGAAGCTGTCCGCGCCGAAGCTGCCGGGGGTCGGTATGTAGGTTGCGGTTGTACCGCTCAGCGTCACCGTTCCCTTGGTCGGGGCGGTAGCAATGGCAACGGTGGTAAAGACGCCGCTCGGCTGCAGGGCGATCGCCTGTCCCGCGCTCTCGTACGCAACGTCAACCGTGCTCCCCGCAGCGCCCGGGGTGGCAGGCGTGGCGATCGTCACGCTGATCGTTGCGGGTGCCGAGGTGCCGCCCGGCCCGGTCGCGGTATAGGTAAAGCTGTCCGCGCCGAAACTGCCGGGGGTCGGTATGTAGGTTGCGGTCGTGCCGCTCAACGCCACCGTTCCCTTGGTCGGGCCGGTGGCGATCGCGACGGTCGTATAGACGCCGCTCGGCTGCACAGCGATCGCCTGTCCGGCACTGTCGTACGCAACGTCGACCATGCTTCCCGCCGCGCCCGGGGTGGCGGGTGTGGCGATCGTCACGCTGACGGTCGCTGGCGCTGAGGTGCCGCCCGGCCCGGTCGCGGTATAAGTGAAGTTGTCGGCGCCGAAGCTGCCGGGGGTCGGCACATAGGTTGCCGTCGTCCCGCTCAGCGTCACGGTCCCCTTGGTCGGGGCGGTCGCGATCGCGACGGTGGTGTAGACGCCGCTAGGCTGCAGAGCGATCGCCTGTCCGGCACTGTCGTACGCAACGTCGACCGCGCTCCCCGCCGCGCCCGGGGTGGCAGGCGTGGCTATCGTCACGCTGACGGTGGCAGGCGCAGACGTCCCACCGGGCCCGGTCGCGGTATAAGTGAAGCTGTCAGCGCCGAAGCTGCCGGGGGTCGGTATGTAGGTTGCGGTTGTACCGCTCAGCGTCACCGTTCCCTTGGTTGGGGCGATCGCGATCGCGACGGTCGTATAGACGCCGCTCGGCTGCAATGTGACCGCCTGTCCGGCACTGTCGTACGCAACGTCAACCGTGCTCCCCGCCGCACCCGGTGTGGCGGGTGTGGCGATCGTAACGCCGACGGTCGCTGGCGCTGAGGTGCCGCCCGGTCCGGTCGCGGTATAGGTGAAGCTGTCCGCGCCAAAACTGCCTGGGGTTGGCACATAGGTCGCCGTCGTGCCGCTCAGCGTCACCGTTCCCTTGGTCGGCCCGGTCGCGATCGCGACGGTCGTATAGACGCCGCTCGGCAGCAACGTGACCGCTTGTCCGGCACTGTCGTACGCAACATCGACCGTGCTCCCCGCCGCGCCCGGCGTGGCGGGTGTGGCGACCGTCACGCTGACGGTCGCTGGCGCTGAGGTGCCGCCCGGCCCGGTCGCGGTATAGGTGAAGCTGTCCGCCCCGAAACTGCCTAGGGTCGGGACATAGGTCGCCGTCGTGCCACTCAGCGACACCGTTCCCTTTGTCGGGGCTGAAGCGATCGCTACGGTCGTATAGACGCCGCTCGGCTGCAAAGTGACCGCCTGTCCCGCGCTGTCGTACGCAACGTCGACCGTGCTCCCCGCCGCGCCCGGGGTGGCAGGAGTGGCGATCGTCACGCTGATGGTGGCAGGTGCAGACGTCCCACCGGGCCCGGTGGCAGTATAGGTGAAGCTGTCCGTGCCAAAGTTGCCGGGGGTCGGCACATAAGTCGCCGTCGCGCCGCTCAGCGTCACCGTTCCCTTTGTCGGGGCGGTAGCGATCGCTACGGTCGTGTAGACTCCACTTGGTTGGAGCGGGATCGCCTGTCCGGCGCTATCGTACCCGACGTCCACAGTGCCCGCCGCGGCGGTTGGAACGGCAGGCGTGGCGACCGTCAGGCTGACGGTTGCTGGCGCAGACGTGCCACCCGGCCCGGTTGCGCTGTACGTGAAGCTGTCCGCACCGAAATATCCCGCCGTCGGCGTATAGGTTACGATGTCACCGGCGACACTCGCGGTGCCATGCGCTGGCGCAGTGACGATCGCGACGCCATCGTGCGCACCCCCGCCAATGCTCGCCGTGAGGTCGATCGCGGTGCCGGTGCTGTCATAGGCAATCGACGCGGTGCGGTCGGCGGCGGTTGGCGCGGCGAGGATCGTAACCGACTGGCTGATCTGGGGAGCGGCATCGTAATCGCTCGTCCCGGCCTGATCGGCGAGGATGACGCAGCTTCCTGCTGCGGTGAAGCTAACGGTCGCCCCGGTTACGGCACATAGGCCCGCGCTGGCGGGCGCGATCGTAAAGACCGGCGTTAGGGTCGCGGACGATTGTGCGGCCACCGTATAGGTCCCGCCGACGATCGCCGGGGCAGGGGGCGTGGAGGTGAAGCCGAGCGTCTGGCTGCCCTTGCCGACCGTGCCGCTGACCGTGCTGCCGGTGGCGGTCGTCGGCGGACTGGCGGAGTCGGCGACCGTGATGGCATAACTGAACGCCCCGGCGCTGGTGAGGGTGCCCCGCACCGCCCCGGTCGCGGCATTGAGGCTGGCCCCCGCCGGCAGCGCACCGCTTGCGAGCGTGAACTGGTACGGCGCAACCCCGCCCGTCACCGTATTGTCCTGGCTGAACGCCGCGCCGACGACAGCGCTTGCCGACGGATTGCTCAACAGCGCGAGCGTAGCCGGCAGCACGGAGAAGCTGCGCGTCACCGTCGGCGCGGCGTTCCAGTTGGTGTTGCCCGGCTGGTCCGCGGTCACGGTGCACGTGCCTTGCGCGATCAGCGAGAGCGTCGTCCCTGCAACCGTACAGATCCCCGCCGTGCCGCTCGCGAACTCCACCGCCAGTCCTGACCCTGCGGTGGCCGACAGGGTCAGCGGGGATGCCGACAGCGAGGCGTCGGACAATCCCGCAAAACTGACGGTCTGGTCGCCTTTTGCGACGGTGACGCTCTGCTGCACGAGCGATGCGGCGGCGTAACTGGCGTTGCCCGCCTGATTGGCGTCGATCAGGCACGTCCCCGCCGCACTAAACGTGACGTTGCCACCGGACAGCGTGCAGATGGCGCTGCTGGCAGGGGCGATCGTCAGGTCGACCGGAAGCCCTGATGTCGCGGTCGCGGCCGGTGTGTACGGCGCGCCGCCGACGCGGGCACTGCCCGGTGCGTTCGACGTAAAACTGATCGTCTGGCTGGCCACGGTCACCGCAAAGCTCTGCTGAACCTGCGTTGCCGCATCATAATTCGCGTTGCCCGGCTGGTCGGCGTTGATGCGGCATGTCCCGGCACCGGTGAAACTGACGACGCCCGCAGCGATGGTGCAGATGCCGTTGCTCGCAGGATCGATCGTGAACGCGACGGTCAGGGCCGATGTCGCGGTCGCGCTCGGTGTATAAGTCGCCCCGCCGACGACCGCGGCGACTGGCGCGGTCGAGGTAAAGGCGATCGTCTGGCTCGCCGCACTCACGGTAAAACTCTGCTGGACCTGCGTTGCCGCCGCGTAACTGGCGTTGCCGGGTTGGTCAGCGTTGATCCGGCATGTTCCCGCACCGGTGAAACTGACGACGCCAGCGGCAATGGTGCAGATGCCGTTGCTCGCGGGATCGATCGTGAAGGCGACAGTCAGGCTCGATGTCGCGGTGGCGCTCGGCGTATAGGTCGCCCCGCCAACGACCGCAGCGACCGGCGCGACCGAGGTAAAGCTGATTGTCTGGCTCGCCGCGCTCACAGTGAAGCTCTGCTGGACCTGCGTTGCTGCGGCGTAACTGGCGTTGCCCGGCTGGTCGGCGTTGATCCGGCAGGTTCCCGTACCGGTGAAACTGACGACGCCCGCGGCAATGGCGCAGATGCCGTTGCTGGCAGGATCGATTGTGAACGCGACGGTCAGTGCCGATGTCGCGGTCGCGCCCGGCGTATAGGTCGCTCCGCCGATGACTGCGGCGACGGGGGCGGTCGACGTAAAGCCGATCGTCTGACTCGCCGCGCTGACCGTGAAGCTTTGCTGAACCTGGGTTGCGGCTGCGTAACTGGCGTTGCCCGGCTGGTCGGCGTTGATCCGGCATGCTCCCGTGCCAGCGAAACTGACGACGCCAGCAGCGATGGTGCAGATGCCGTTGCTCGTGGCGTCGATCGTGAACGCTACGGTCAGGGTCGATGTCGCAGTCGCGCTCGGCGTATAGGTCGCCCCGCCGACGACCGCGGCGACCGGCGCGGTCGAGGTAAAGGCGATCGTCTGGCTTGCCGCGCTAACGGCGAAGCTCTGCTGGACTTGCGTGGCCGCGGCGTAGCTGGCGTTGCCCGGCTGGTCGGCGTTGATCCGGCATGTTCCCGTACCGGTAAAACTGACGACGCCAGCTGCGATGGTGCAGACGCTGTTGCTCGCCGGATCGATCGTGAAGGCGACGGTCAGGCTCGATGTCGCGGTCGCGCTTGGCGTATAGGTCGCCCCGCCTACCACCGCGGCGACTGGCGCGGTCGAGGTAAAGGCGATCGTCTGGCTTCCCGCGCTAACGGCGAAGCTCTGCTGGACTTGTGTGGCTGCGGCATAACTGGCGTTGCCCGGCTGGTCGGCGTTGATCCGGCATGTTCCGGCACCGGTGAAACTGACGACGCCAGCGGCGATGGCGCAGATGCCGTCGCTCGCAGGATCGATCGTGAACGCAACGGTTAGCGCCGATGTCGCGGTCGCGCTGGGCGTATAGGTCGCCCCGCCGACCACCGCGGCGACTGGCGCGGTCGAGGTAAAGGCGATCGTCTGGCTTCCCGCGCTAACGGCGAAGCTCTGCTGGACTTGTGTGGCCGCGGCGTAACTGGCGTTGCCCGGCTGGTCGGCATTGATCCGGCAGGTTCCCGTACCGGTGAAACTGACGACGCCACCGGCGATGGTGCAGATGCCGTTGCTCGTGGGGTCGATCGTGAAGGCGACGGTCAGGCTCGATGTGGCGGTCGCGCTGGGCGTATAGGTCGCCCCGCCGACGACCGCGGCGACCGGCGCGGTCGAGGTAAAGGCGATCGTCTGACTCGCCGCGCTAACGGCGAAGCTCTGCTGGACTTGCGTTGCCGCGGCGTAACTGGCGTTGCCTGGCTGGTTGGCGTTGATCCGGCATGTCCCGGCACCGGTAAAGCTGACGACACCAGCGGCGATGGTGCAGACGCTGTTGCTTGTAGGATCGATCGTGAACGTGACGGTCAGGCTCGATGTAGCGGTCGCGCTCGGTGTATAGGTGGCCCCGCTCACAACCGCAGCGACGGGCGCGGTCGAAGTAAAGGCGATCGTCTGACTCGCCGCGCTAACGGCGAAGCTCTGCTGGACTTGCGTGGCTGCGGCGTAACTGGCGTTGCCCGGCTGGTCGGCGTTGATCCGGCATGTCCCGGCACCAGTGAAACTGACGACGCCAGCGGCGATGGTGCAGACGCTGTTGCTCGCAGGATCGATCGTGAAGGCGACAGTCAGGCTCGATGTCGCGGTCGCGCTCGGCGTATAGCTCGCCCCGCCGATGACTGCGGCGACCGGGGCGGTCGAGGTGAAGGCGATCGTCTGGCTGGCATTGCCGACACTCAGACTGAACGTCCGCGCAGCGGTCTGCGACAGGGCATCGGTTGCGGTGACGGTGAAGGTCGTTGCCCCGAGCGTGGTCGTGGGCGTGCCCGAAAGCTGGCCGGTGGTGGTGTCGAACGCCAACCCGCTGGGCAAGGTGCCGCCGCTGAGCGCGTAGGAAATTGGCGCAAGTCCGCCGCTGACGGTGACCGGCTGGACCGTGGTGATTGCGGTGCTGATGACCGCGGTCACGCTCGGGGATGCCTGCGCCGCGGCGAGCACCGCCACGGCGGTGAAACTGCTGGTCGCGGAATCGGTCGAGCTATTGCCCGCGGCATCGCTTGCGCGGGCCTTGAGGGCGTGCGAACCCGCGGTCAGCGTCGTCAGCGTATGGGTCCAGTTCCCTGACACGTCCGCCGTTGCCGTCCCGTCCGACGCGCCGTCGAGATAGACCGTGACCGTGCTCGCGGCTTCTGCCGTGCCGGTGACACTGCGCAACGATACCACGCGGTTCGATCCGTTGGCGGGCGTGGTGACGACGGGGGCTGCGGGCGGATTGGAGTCGATCGTCCAGCTGTGCGACGCAGCCGAACTCGTCTGCCCGCCGTTGACCGCGCGGATCTGAAAGCTGTGTGCGCCCTCGGACAGGCCGGTCAGCGTCACCGGGCTGGTGCAGGCGGCATAGCTGCCATTGTCGATCGCGCATTCCGCCGTGCCGCTGGCGAGCGTGAACTGGAAGGTTGCGCTCGTGCTGTTCGACAGTGTGGGTGGCGTCGCGGTGATCGTCGGCGCGGCGGGGGGCTGTGCGTAGGTGAACTGGGTGGAGGCGTTCGTCGCGCTGGTGCCGCCGGGGGTAGTGACCGTCACGTCTACCACGCCCGCGCTCGCGGCGGGGGCGGTGGCGGTGATCTGCGTCGCGCTGTCGACGGTGAAGCCGGTGGCGGCGGTCGATCCGAAGGAGACCGCGGTCGCGCCGGTCAGACCGGTGCCGGTAATGACCACCGGCCCGCCGCCCGTCAGCGGGCCCGATGCCGGAGCGATGCCAGTGACCGTCGGGACCGCGGTCGCAGCGGTGTTGGTCAGCGCGAAGGTCGCGGACGCCGCCCCTGCAGCGGCGGAGACCGAATAGGCCCCGGCGGTCGCATTCGCGGTGAACGTCCCCGAACTGGCGACGCCTGTGCCGGAGGCGGTAACCGCGATCGTGTTGCTCGTGTTGCTGAAGCTCCCGCTGGCGCCCGTCGCGGGCGCGGTGAAGGTGACCGTAGCGTTGGGGATCACCACGCTCCCCGCATCGCGCACCGTGACGCTCAGCGGGGTGGCGAAAGCGGTGCCGGTTGCGGCGCTCTGGGAATTGCCCCCGGCAACCGTCACCGTTGCGGCGACCTGCGTGATCGTGGTCGGGTCGCTCGCGGTGGCGGCGCTCCCTGCGTTGCCACCCGACAGCGAGACGCTCGGGGTCAGGCTGGTGCTCGCGGAAATTGCGACATTGGCGCGCAGCGTCAGCGGGTTGCCGGTGCCGCCCGCACCGATCGTATTGGTGTAGCTACACCGTGTCGACGTGCAGCTCCAGCCCAATCCGGTGCCGGACACGAAGCTCAGTCCGGTCGGCAAGGTGAAGGTGAGCGTCAGATTGGTCCCGGTAGCGTTCCCGTTCGCGCTGGGGGTAATCGTATAGTCGACCGTTCCGTTCTGCGCCGGGGAACCGCTGTGCGCCATCGTCACGCCGAGCGACACGCCGGGGTCGACGAAGGGGATGCAGAGGACGGAGATACTCGTGGTGACGTTGTTGCCGTTCGGGTTATCGATCGTCATGGCGATCGCGCGCAAGCCGCTCGGAATCTCGTAATAGCCGGTGAACGTACCCGTCGTCGTGACGTTGGCGCGTGCCGGGATGGCTTGATACGCTCCGCCTCCAGTGCTCAATCCGGCGCGGAACCGGATGCGGGCAGGATCCAGGACGCTGATCGCGGAGACGTCTGCGGTGAATTCTAGACGATCCCCCGTCGTGAAGCTGTACGTCGTTGTGTCGTCGGGCACGAACCCGGTCGAACCAATGACATTGTCCGTATAGGACGTGGTCGTCCGCATCATCGAAAGCGCGCCCGAAGTCCCGCGGTAGCCGCTCGTGGTCCCCGGCTGGTTCGCGTTGGGGCCCACGAGGACCGCGTTGAAATCCAGCAAGCGGGCGTTGACCGCCGAGCATCCGCTACTCTGCGCCATGGCCGCGGCAGGGTGCAGCAAGGCGACCGCCGCCGCCGCTGCCAGAACGGCACGGAGGACGCGCGACGGTCCATCGACCGCGAGTCTGGGAAACTGAAGCCCGACACCCCCCCGCATCCGCGCCCCCCCTTGACTAGATGATCAATCGAACTGTTCTGTCGTCAGGTTAGGATATTTCGACTAATTTTTAAAAATCGAAGGATTTAATAATAAACTGAACCATAATTGATGCTTCAGGCTGTACTACAAATGAAGTAAAGTGACAGAACACATGATTTATAGCGTTGAAAATCATTAAAAATGCCAGGGATGGTCAAACCCGACTATGCTCCATAAGCGACGTAACTCGATTGGATCGATCAGTACATGATGCGTATTATGTAAACGGAATGAGGAGGGGTTATGGATCCGTTTATTGGACAAATCATGCAGGTCGGGTTTCGGTATGCGCCGGTCAACTGGCTTACCTGCAACGGGGCACCGCTTCAGATAAGCCAGAACCAGGCGCTGTACGCATTGCTTGGGAACACCTTCGGCGGCACGCAGAACAGCACCTTTTGCCTCCCGGACGCGCGCGGGCGGACGTTCATCGGGACTGGCTCGGGGCCGGGACTCACCCCGCGCTTGCCGGGGGGGGCGGGCGGTGTTGAGGGCGTTGCGCTCAGTATCTCGCAACTGCCTATGCATACGCATAATGCGACGTTCACCCCGACCTCCAACGGCGCTTTCCACGGCACGTTGACCGCCGTTGCGGGGGTTCCCGCGGCGCAGGAAATCGCGATCCCGACGGACGGCTGTTTTCTTGGCTCGGCGGCCGAGACGGATACCCAGCCGGTTCTGTACGTCCCCGCGGCGAGCGCAACGCAGCCGGGCGCGGTCCCGGTCAATCTTTCCGGTGTGCAGGGCAGCGTCACCGCCGGCGGGGGAGCGGTAACGGTCGCGTCGGCCGGCGCATCTGCACCATTTGCGACGATGCCGCCGTTTCTGGCGGTGACCACGATCATTGCCTCCGTGGGGATCTGGCCCGAACAACCCTGATCAGGTGAAGATCGCCTGATACCGTCGCGTCCGCCCCTGCGGGATGAGCTGCGTCACGTGGAAGGGATGCGGACCTGCGCGGCCGCAGTCGAACCAGTAGGTCGCATCCAACAGCAGCACCAACCATGATCCTTCGAACAGTATCGAAAAGGGCTCGCGGAAATCCGCGCCCACGATCGGCGGCATCCGCTCGATCCGCACGAGCAGCAGGTCGACCGGAGCAGGCGCGGTATCGACCCGGACCCGGCGGCCCACCCAGGGTTGGAAGTCTTCGGGTTTCACCAGGCGCATTCGATCATATCCTCCGGACGGGACAGGACGGTCCGACCGCTTCGTGCCGCAGAATCTGGGTGTTCAGAAGCGGATGGAACGACAACGGACATGGTTGTCGGCCCGCAACCGCGTGACCCGCGCCCGGACAACCGTTCCGATGCACCCGTCGCCCGCACCGGACGCAAGTCCTTCCGGCGATGTGCGGCTACGCGCCGTGCGGCGCGCCGATCATCCCTTCCTGCTGGCGCTATACGGTAGCGTCCGCGCGCCCGAGCTGCGCGGCTGCCTGTGGTCGCGACGGCAAAAAGACGCGTTCATTGCGGATCAGTTCTGGTTGCAACAGGCGCACTACCGGCGCGCGCACCCCGCCGCCGACTATTGGGTGGTCGATCGCATCGACGAGGGCGGAGCGTGGATCCCGATCGGCCGGCTGTCGCTCGACCGCAGCGAAAGCGAATGGCACCTGATCGAACTGTCGCTCCTTCCGGCGGAACGCGGCTGTGGACGTGGAACCGCGCTGGTCCGCTGGATCCAGCAGGCGGCGGAAGCAGGGGCGGCGGATGCGGTGGGGCTGCATGTCGAGATCGACAATTCCGCGGCGATCCGCCTGTATGCGCGCGCCGGCTTCGGTCGGAAGCCGTCGCGCTTTGCGACCCACGCCTTTCTGCGCTGGACGCCGCAGACACAGGCGCAGGACGACGGCAGGCGTAATCCCTAGTTGCCCGAACCGGGCTTGGCCGCCGCCGCCTCGATCTCCGCGCCCCACGGGTCCTTCTGCGGCTGCGCGGTGCCCGCCGCCGAAAAGTCCATCAGCGCGTCGCTGTCATGCCGGTACGCCGGCCACACCGGCAGCCCCGCCGCGTTGGGATTCCCCGTCTTCGCGAAGTTGACGATATAGGCGCTGATCGTCTTGCCCATCGCGGCGTCGCGCGGCGTCGTCGCGGGGCCGTATTTGACCCCGGCATTGTCGAAGAAGAACGGAATGTCCGATGCGTGGTCCGCACCGGGACGGTCGACCGAATTGGCGACATAGGAGAAGCGGTATGCGTACACCGGCACGCCCTTGTCCGACACCGCGATCGCCGCACTGCGCGCACCGCCGATCATGAAGCCGGTCTTGCCCCCCATGTCGGCGCTGGTTGCACCGATCATCATCGGCACATGCGCAAACGCGCCGTTGGCATAGGCCTTGCCCATATCGACCTGGACGGTGCCGTCGACGACCGGACCGGTGAAGGTCTTCGGCCCGGGGGCGGGGCGGAACAATTGCATCATGCTCAGTCCGTCGGTGACTTGCTCCGCGGTCAGCGCCCGCAACTTGCCGATCGCGTCGGCATCGCCCGCCGCCACACCGTGCGCAGCCGCGAAATTGACGCCGATCTGTTCCGCCGAGGCGAGCATCGCATCCGGGGCGGTCATGCCCGCACCGCCCGACATCACGATCGCCTTCGCCATCAGTCCCTTGGCCAGCGGCGAGGTCACCAGCGCATGGACCGACATGCCGCCCGCGCTTTCGCCGATGATGGTCACGTTGGCCGGATCACCGCCGAATGCCGCAACGTTGCGCTGGACCCATTTCAGCGCGGCGATCTGGTCCATGAACCCGTAATTGCCGAGCATCCCGCCATCGGGGTTCTGCTTGGTGAGTTGCGGATGCGCGAAGGTACCGAACCGCCCGACGCGGTAGTTGAAGCTGACGAACACGACGCCCTGTTTCGCGACATTGGCCCCCGCATAGGTCGGCGGCGAGGCCCCGCCGTTGACGAAGCCGCCACCGTAGATCCACACGATGACCGGCAGCTTGCCGCGCGCCTGCGCCGGTTTCCAGACGTTTGCGTACAGGCAATCCTCCGCGGGCTGCGTGCCGAGCGGTGCCGCGTCGCTGGGGAAGGGGACCTGCATGCAATCATGCGCATAGGTCGTGGCGTCGCGCACCGTCCGCCATGCCGCCACGGGTTGCGGTGCCCGCCAGCGCAATGGGCCGATCGGTGCGGCGGCGAAGGGAACCCCCTTCCAGCTTGCGACGCCGTCGGTCAGCGTGCCGCGGATCGCCCCGCTGTCGATCGTTACCGTCGGCGCGGTCGGTTGGGTGGCACCGACGGCGATGGAGAAGGGGGCGGCAACGACAAGCGCGGTGGCCGCACCAAGGGGGAACAGGCTTTTCATCAATCATCTCCTCCGCTTTTTGCGTGTGTGTATCGCACATGGCGCGAATCACAGAGGGACTTCGCCCCTGCGCCGCGTAATTCGTCGGGGGAGTCAGTCCGAAGTCGTCGCAGCTTCGGCAATTGCGAGCGCACGCTCGACCGAGGCGATCAGATGCGTCGGTCGATACGGCTTGGGAAGCTGCACCGCAGGCACGTCCGTCGCGACCGCGGTCAGGTCGCCGCTGGCGAACACGATCCCGAGCTGGGGACGTTGGGCGCGCGCCGTCCGTGCGAGATCGGGGCCCGACATTCCCGGCAAATTGACGTCGGTGATCAGCACGTCAATCGGCAAGGTCGAGATTGCCGTGATCGCCTCCTCGGCGCTGGCTGCGTCGATCACGGCGAAGCCGCTGGCTTGCAGCATTTCGGCACTGCTCATGCGGATCAGATCATCGTCCTCGACCAGCAGGATGGTACGGCGCGTCACGCGTTCCGCGATGGTGGCAACCGAACTGCCCACATTACCCATTGCAGCGCGGTTTTCCTTGCGCTGGCGCTGGTTGGCGAGAACATGGTTGAACTTCCGGGCGAGGGCCTCGCGGCTATAGGGTTTCGACAGCAGTTCGATCCCGGCATCCAGCTTGCCGCCGTGGACGATCGAATTCTCGGTATAGCCCGATGTGAACAGCACCGCGATGTCGGGCAGCCGCTCGCGCGCCTTGCGCGCCAGCTCGGGGCTTTTCAGCGTACCGGGCATCACCACGTCGGTGAACAGCACGTCGATCAGGATCCCGCTTTCGATCACGCTGAGCCCGCTTGCCGCATCAACCGCCTTGAGCACGCGATAGCCCAGGTCGGACAGCATCTCGACCACGGTGTTGCGCACCTCCGTATCGTCCTCGACGACCAGCACGGTTTCGCTGCCCCCGACGATCGGCCCGATCACCGTCGCAACCTCGACGTCCTCGGACTGCATCGCGCGCGGAAGATACAGCTTGATCGTGGTGCCCTCGCCGACCTCCGAATAGATCTTCACGTGGCCGCCCGATTGCTTGACGAACCCGTACACCATCGACAGGCCCAGCCCCGAACCCTTGCCTTCGCTCTTGGTCGAGAAGAACGGCTCGAACACCTTGTCGATCACTTCGGGCGGCATCCCGCTGCCCGTATCCGACACCGCCAGCATGACATATTGGCCCGGTGTGATGTCATCATGCGCTTTGGCATAGTCGTCGTCGAGATGCGCATTGCCGAGTTCGATCGTCAGCTTGCCCTGGCCTTCCATCGCGTCGCGCGCGTTGATCGCCAAGTTGAGCAAGGCGTTCTCGACCTGTGCGGGATCGATGAAAGTGTTCCACAGGCCTCCACCAACGATCGTCTCGACTTCGATTCCTTCGCCGATCGCGCGACGCAACATGTCGTCCATCGCGCGCACGAAGCGGGTCACGTTGACGACCTTGGGCTCGAGCGCCTGCCGCCGGCCGAACGCGAGCAATTGCGCGGCGAGCTTCGCACCGCGCGAGACACCCGCCATCGCATTGGCGACACGCCGCTCGGCCCGGTCGTTGCCCGCGATGTCCTTCGCCAGCAATTGCAGATTGCCAGACACGACCTGGAGCAGATTGTTGAAGTCGTGCGCTACGCCGCCGGTCAGTTTGCCGACGGTCTCCATCTTCTGCGACTGCGCAAGCTTTGCTTCGGCCTGGCGGCGTTCGTCGATCTCCGCGATCACGCGCGCTTCCAGTTCCTCGTTGAGCACGCGCAACTGATCCTCGGCGCGGCGACGGTGGAGCGCCTCGCGTGCGAGCTTCTCGGCCTGTTCGCGCAGCGCCGCCTCGGCGGCGCGCTGGTGCGTGATGTCGGTATGGACGCCGACCCATTCGCGGATCTCGCCCGCATCGTCGAGCAGCGGCAGCGCACGCACCACGAAATTGCGCCACTGGCCCGAATGATGCCGCACGCGATGCTCGTGCACGAACATCGCCTTGGCGGCGAGCGCAGCGCGCCACGCCTGTGTGGTCGGCGTGACGTCGTCCGGGTGGAGCGCGTCGGCCCAGCCATAGTCCTGATACGCTTCGGTCAACTGACCGGTCAGCGCAGCCCAGCCCGGCTGTTCGCCGGTCATCCGTCCGTCAGGGCTGTTGGTCCAGAGGACTCCATGAATCGCATCCATCGCGGTGCGAAACCGGCCATTGCTGACCGCCAGAGCGTCTTCGCGCTGGGCGCGATCCTCAATGTCGATCGCAAGGATATGGACTCCGGGAATCGATCCGTCGGGGTCGACATGCGGAATATAGCGGATCTCGCTGCGCCGGAACGATCCGTCGCGGTGCTGCAGCATCGCTTCGGAGAACAAACGCTCGCCGGCCAGCGCACGCTCGATCGACGGACGGCGCTGTTCGTACAGATCCGAACCCAGTACCGTTTCGACGGTTTCTCCCACCATCGTGTCGGGGTCGATATCGAGCCAGTCGCGGTAGCAGCCGTTGGCGAACCGGTAGACCTGGTCGCGATCGACATAAGCGACGAGCATCGGCACCGCATCGGTGATCCGGCGCAATTCCGCCGCCGTCGCCGCAACGAGGCGCTCGGCATCGACCCGCGCACTATTGTCGACCATCGTGCACATGATCCCGCCGACGCGACCCTCTGCATCGTGAACGGGGGTATAGAACATGTCGAGGACCATCGTTTCCTGCCCGTCGGGGCGGTCGAATACAATCGGTTGGTCGCGGTGCGACATACGTTCGCCGCGATAGCCGGCCTCGAGGATCGGACGGTTCCAGTCCCACACGTCGGGGAAGGCGGTGGCCACCGGCATCCCGAACGCCGCCGGGTGACGATCCCCTGCAATCGCGCGATAGGGATCGTTATACAGCATGACGTGGTCGGGCCCCCACATCAGGACCTTCGCGACGGGAGAATGCAGGATGTTGGTGACGGTCGTGCGCAGTTCGGGCGGCCAATCCTCGATCGGGCCAAGCGCGGTCTTGCTCCAGTCGCGGGCGCGCAGGATGCTGCCGCAGGTGCCACCGTCATGCGGCCATTGCGGATGCGGGCTGGCGGACTGTTTCGCCGTCTCGCGTGCCCGCAACAACGCCATTGCCGCCACGAGGACGTCATCGGCATCGCGGTAAGCACCGGAGGCAATCTGCTCCTCGACGAAGCGATCATATTCCGGCGGCAGCGCCAGGGGGGTGGACTGCGGCAAGGCGGGCATCGAACAATGTGTGGGTGAGGTTAAACCCGCTGTCAATCAACCGCTTGTGAGGATTGCCTTGCACGTGGCGGCTCCGAACGGCGGGATCATGTCACCCCCTGCCGTCTGCGGGAAGCGGGCGCAGCCCGAGCCCCTTCGCGCGTCCTTGCAATTCGGTATCGGCACGGTCGAGCAAGCCGGCATGGGCCAGCAACGCAGCGGCGCCGTCCGAGGAGGCGTGGCGGTTGGTATGATCCGCGTCGAGGTCTGAGGGCTGCGCGACGAACTGGCTGCCCCATTTGTCGGCCAGCGCGAGAACCTGCTCAATCTGGAACGACGCGTCGCTGACGACCACCGAGGGGAAGGGCAGGCGGTAGGTCGGGCCGGTCCGAAAGCTCGCCGCCGCTGCGACATGCGGGAAATCCACCGACAGCGGCGAATCGAACACCGCGCCCCGCACAGAGCGCAGATAGCTGCGCGGCGACAGTTGCGCCCACCACGATACGGCGAGACACGCCAGCCCCTGTGCCAGGATCACCACCGGCGTCTTGCGGTGCGCGAATGCCGCGTCCAGTTGCAAAGCCCAGCGACCGTTATGAAATTTGGCGAGGTCCAGCATCACCTGCTCGATCCCGCCCTGCGCCGGCGGATCGCCTGCCACGCTCACCAGAATGGCGCGTGGCTCTCCCGCATGTTCCGTGGCGTCGAGGCCCATGACCGCTCTCCTGTCACTCGCGGCATATCGATCGACCGTCGCATGGCGGCCGACTCGAACGCTGCTTGGATGTCAGAGGCTATTCCTACGCGGGCGATGGGCAATAGGCGTGCGCCAAAATGCTGACGATTTGCGCCGAACCGAAAGGGCGCGCGCAGTTGGGAAACGCTTTCGTAATGCTCTGTTCAGGCGAGCCATCCACCTGTGAACCCCGCACGCTGGAGTCCGCGCCGAAGATGCGGGTTGCGATGCATCGTCCGCCAGATCAAGCCAGTCCGCCGGTTTTCGATCATCGCGACGATCGGCCCCTGATCGATCCCGATATAGTCGCGGTCGACCCAGCCGATCCCGGGATCGACGTGGCCGTGGCGCATGTCCTGCCGCGCGGTGGTCAGCGTCGGGTTGAAGGAGTCGATGAAGCCGTAGCGTTGGTAGATTCCGCGGCCATAGCGCTCGTGCAACGCGCCCGCTGCGGGGAGGACGATTTCGGGCGCGAACGCGATCGACCCGAGCGCAGCGGTCGGCGCGATCGTGCCGTCGTCGCGGTCATCGGGGCCGCGCGCCGAGTAACTGAAGAAGCTGCGGGGAACGTCGTCGACCGTCAGCTTGAAGTCGCCCGGCCCATCGCACGCGGTCAGCCCCCAGCAGTCCGCGCCATAGCCCGCGAACTTGCCAGGATTGGCGATTGCATAGGCACGCTGGCCGTAGGTCGCGCGGCGGCTGTTCTCGAAATAATCGATGCCCTTGGTCGCGATGAAGCGGTCGCGGATGCCGCGAAAGTCGACCCAGGTCTGGCTGTATTGATGCCCGAACATCGGCGGGAAGGCGAGGTGCGGCTCCCCCCAGCGATCGCTCCACGACGGCGCGAAGCGCTCGGTCCACGCGTTCCAAGTGTCGGCCGGCAGCGGATGCGTCGGCGATCCGAGCGCTAGCAGGTACATCATCAGCGATTCATTGTAGATGTTCCAGTCGCTCGGGATGTACCCGCGTTCGGGGTGCCACCCCATCGACACGAACGGTGCGCGCGGGGTGAACCACGTCCAGTCGACCGCGGCATAAATTTGCTCGGCAAGCGCCCGAATCTGCGCTTCGCCCGGATGGTCGCTGTCGAACCAGCTCTGCGCGAACAGCACCCCGCCGAGCAGCAACGCGGTATCGATCGTCGACAGCTCGGTCTGGCGGAAGCGAGTCCCGCTCTGCATGTCGAGGAAATGGTAGAAGAACCCCTTGTGCCCCGCAGTACCACTGGGGGCAGGGCCTTGCGGCGCATTGGCGAAGAAGCGCAGCGTGGCGAGCGTCCGCGCGCGCGCCTGGTCGCGGGTGATCCAGCCGTTGACCACCCCGATCGGATAAGCGGTCAGCGCAAAGCCGGTCGCCGCGATGCTCGCGAAGGACGGCGTCGGCCAGCGATCGGGCGCGAGCCCGGTCGCGGCGTCGGTTGTGTCCCAGAAATACTGGAAGGTCCGGCGTTGCAGGTCGCCGATCAGCGGCTCCTGCGGCGCGATGACCGCCTTGGGCCGCGTCCGCCGCCGCGGCGCGGCGATCCCGCCGCTCGCCAGACCGACGAGCGCCAGCCCACCGGAGCCGAGGAAATGCCGCCGGTCGATCATCGGGTGAGCCTCGCGCAACACATTCGGACAAAAAGAAGCGGACGGCGCTGCGACGCCGTCCGCTCGGCAGGGATGCCTTAGAAGCGATACCCGAGCCGGAACTGAATCCGCCGCGGCAGCGTCAGCAGCGACGTGCCGATCCGTGCCGGGTCGAGCGTGTCGGTGACACGGCCCGTGGCAGGGTTGACGGTGTTGTTGAAAAAGCCGTCGAAGCCCGAGAAGTTATTGTTGTTGAACGCGTTCAACACATCGACCGCAGCCTCGAGCGTATCCTTGCCAAACACCGGAATCTTCTTCGACAGCGTCACGTTGACCTCGCAGAAGGCGAACATGCCGATGCAGTTCTTCTGCGGGTAGCGTGCGCTGAAATCGTTGAAGCCCGAGGTCGAGCCGTTGGTCCCGTCGGTCACGCGGAACGCCTGCCCGCTGCCGAGCGTGGTGAGCGTGGCGAACTGGAAGCCGAGCGGCAGGTCGACGATCCCCGACACCACTACACGGTGCCGTTCGTCGCCGTCGCGCGGGCGCCAGCCATAGGCGTCCGGCGTGACCTGATCGAGGCTGAACAGGTCGCCGCCGTTCTGCTCGCCCTTCGACAGCGTATAGGCGATGTTGAGGCCCCAGCCCGAGGTCTTGGTGTAATTCTTGTCGAGCGTGACGAACACCGCCTTGTAGCGCGTGTCGAGCCCGTCGAACCCGATCAGCGCGTTGGAGAAGCCGAACTGGGTAAGCGACGACGTGTTGCAGCACGTGCCGAACCCGCCGTTGTTGCGGGTCGCGAAGATGTTGGTGTAACCGTTGCGCCCGCGCTGGTACGACCCCGTGATCGACGCCTCGAACACCCCGAGCCGCTGGCGAACGCCGAAGCTGAGCTGGTCGTTGACCGGGGGCTTGGCGTTGTTCTGGACCGCGAACAGCTCCGGTGCCCCCGCGCTGGTCGACGCCGCGCGCAGCGCGAGCAGGCCCTCCCGCGTGCCATAAGCGGGATTCCACTGGATCGTCGGCAAGCCGTTGCGCGGTTGGCCGTCCGCCGAGAAGCGGAAGATCCCGACCGGATTGATCGCGCGCGACAGCTCGTCGACGGTGTTGTTGAAGTTGTTGCGATCGTAATAGCGCCCGAACCCGCCGAAGATCACGGTCGTGCGGTCGCCCTTGATGTCCCACGAGAAGCCGACGCGCGGCGCGATCGCGCCGGCGAACGGCTTGCGGTTGGTCCCAGTCGAAATGTAATTCTCGGGATTGAAGTAGGACGTCGACGGCAACGACCGCAACGCCGCCGCCGCCGCGACGGGCGTGACATAGTCGTTGTTGACCGCGTTCGTCTCATAATCCCAGCGCACGCCGAGATTGAGCTGCAGCCGCCCGGTAATGTCCCAATCGTCCTGCGCATACAGGCCGATCTGCGTGTTCGACCCCTGGATCAGCCCGTTGCCGAGACCAAGCCGCGCTTCGCCCGGGAAGGTGAAATTGAGGTTGTTCTGCGGCTCGCGCAGGAAGGAGTAGCGCGGCTGGACATACAGCCGGTTGTCGAACGTGATGTCGGTGATCTCGACCCGGCCGCCGACCTTGAACGTATGGCTGTCGATCCCCGAATAGGTGAAGTCGTCGCGCAGCGTATAGCTTTGCTGGACTTGCTTGCGGGTCGCATCCTTGCCGCCGAAAATGATCACGCCGCTATAGTCATAGGTCGGCAGATCGGGATTGAGCGACGTCGGGTTGAACGTATAGGACAGGTAGTTGGCGTTGAATTCGTTGACGAACTTGTCGCCCTTATACGCCCATTTGAACTGATAGGTGTCGATCGTGTTGCGCTTGTTCTCGGCGTTCTCGAACGACACGTTGCCGCCGAAATTCTGGATATCGGTTTCCTGGCGGCGGCTGAACGACGCGTCGAAGGTCTGGCGATCGTCCGGGGTCAGCGTCAGTTTGCCGAAGTAGAAATCGCCGCGGAACGGGCTGATGAACGGGGCCTCGAAGTCGGAGAGCCGGCGGCCCGAAACCTGGTTGAATTCGTTGACCGCATCCGCCGAACCCGTGCTCTTGACGTTGAGCGCACGGTTCTGGTCGTTGCCCTCGTATGTGCCGAAGAAGAACAGGCGATCCTTGATGATCGGGCCGCCGAGCGCGATGCCGTACTGTTTGCGCGTGAAATCGGGCTTGGGGTTGCCATCGCGCTTGTCGATGAATGACGTCTCGGACAGGCCCTTGCCGGTATATTGGCCAAACACTTCGCCGTGGAACTCGTTGGTGCCCGACTTGGTCACCGCGGTGATGATCGCGGACCCGGCTTGCTCATACTCAGCCTTGTAATTCTGCGTCAGCACGCGGAATTCCTGCACCGCGAGCTGCCCGAACGGATTGCCGCGGCTGTTCTGCTGCCCGGCGATACCGCCTTCGCTCAGCTTGTTCTTCAGGCTGACGCCGTCGATGAAGACGTTGACCTGGCTCGCGGTCGATGCGCCCGACTGGATCCCTTTGCCGGTCTCGCCGTCATTATACTTCACGCCCGGCGCGAGCGCGGCAAACGACAGGAAGTTGCGGTCGGTCTGCGGCAGCGCGCGGATCTGCGCCTGACTGACGTTGGTCGCGATTTCGCTGGTGCGCGTCTCGGTCAGGCGGCTGCCGGTGACGACGATGTCCTTGCCGCTGCCGCCTGCCGCATCCGGCGTCGAGCCGGGGGGCGCGACGGTCGCGTCGAGCGAGGCGGTCTGGCCGATCGCGACGGTGATGAGCTGGGTCGCGGTCTGCCCGTCGGTCGCGGTTGAGGTGACCTGATACGATCCGGGACGCAGGCCGTTGAGGCTGTAATTGCCGGTGGCATCGGTGGTCGCGCGGACCGTCTGGTTGGTGTCGCTGCTGACGGCTGCGACGCTCGCGCCCGCGACGGGGGAGCCTGCCGCATCGGTGACCTGCCCGCGGATCGCGGCAGTGCTGGTCTGTGCGAAGGCGGGGACCGCGGCAACGCTCGCGGCGGAGACGGCTGCGCTTGCGAGCAACAGCCGGAGAAACTTCTGGTTACGCATACTCATACTCGTGTTCCCTGCTTACGCCCGACTTACGCGGGCTTTTTTTGTGTCGTTTCTCGCAACATCAGCTCGGGCAACGACATCTCGAGCTGGTGATCCTTTGATCCTGCGATCGCTTCGGTCAGCCGCGCGACCGCGCGCTCCCCGATCCCGGCGATGTCGACGTGCATCGTGGTGAGCGAAGGCGAGATCAGGCGGGACAGCGGAATGTCGTCGAAGCCAGCGAGCGCGATCCGCCCGGGCACGTCGACGCCTGCCGCGCGAAGCGCGATCATCGCGCCGATCGCCATCATGTCATTGGCGGCAAAGATCGCGTCGGCGTCGGGGTGGTCGTGCAGGATCTGCGGCGTCAGCGCGGCGCCGGTCTCCTGCATGAAGTCGCCCTCGATGATCCGCTGCGGCAGCCCGGCGGCATCCATCGCGGTGCGGTATCCGGCGATACGCTCGCGCGCCTCGGCATTGCTCTCCGGTCCGGACAGATGGACGATCGCACGCCGCCCGGTCGCGATCAGATGCTCGGTCATCGTGCGCGCACCCGCGACATTGTCGACCTGCAACGTCGGGCGATCCTTCCCCGGCGCAGCGCAATTGACCAGCACCGCGGGGATGCTCGGCGGGATACCGGCCAGCAACAGCGCGGGGTCGATATGCGGTGCCATGATGATCAGCCCGTCGACCCGCCCACGCATCGTGTGCAGCATCCCGACCGCGCGGTCGCCGTCGTGCAGGTTCGACAGCAACAGGTGCAGCCCGCGTTCGGACGCGGCGCGGTCGATCCCGCGCAGCGTCTCCGAGAAGAACTCGCCGTGCAGGTCGGGCAGGACCACGCCGATCGCATTCGCGCGCGCCATGCTGAGGTTGCGCGCGCCGGCGTGGGGCACGTACCCGAGCGCGGCGGCAACCGTTTCGACATGGCGGCGCAGTTCGGGCCGGACGTTGCTGTGCCCGTTCAGCGCACGCGACACGCTCGCGACCGATACGTCGGCTTCGCGCGCAACATCGCGGATCGTGGCATGCGCCATTGTTCGAGAACACCCTTCCTTTGAGCGATGCGAAGGATGCTCCCCCGCGTCACATTCCGCCGACTGGGACAGTGGCCCTGCCGATCTCCCTGCTTGATGTAACCGGTTACATCATTCATTAACCGTGTTCAAGACCGGGCGTTTCGGGGCACGGGCAGGGCGGCGGAAGGTCCCCCCAACAGGAGGTTAAGCAATGGAATCGTCGGGCATTTCACGCCGCGCAATGCTGCTGGGGGCAGGGGCCGTGACGGCGTGGGCGGCGAGTCCCGCGCGGGCGCTTTTGGCAGGAGTCGACGCGATGGCGGCGTCTCCGATGATCGAGTCGTTACTCGCGCGGATGACAGTTGCGGAGAAAGCGGGGCAATTGACGCTCAACGCCGCCGCCTGGGCGGGGGGCGCGGCCAACGCGCTTAACCCGACCAAGGCTGGTGCGACGTTCGACGCGCAACTGGGCGAAGTCCGCGCCGGCCAGCTCGGTGGCGTGTTCAACGGCCACGGCACCGACATGGCGCAGCGGATGCAGACCGTCGCGATACGCGAGGCGCGGCTCAAGATCCCGCTGATCTTCGCCGCCGACGTCATCCACGGCTTCCGCACCGTTTTCCCCGTGCCCCTGGCCGAAGCGGGAAGCTTCGACCCCGATCTCGCCGAACAGACCGCGCGCGCGGCTGCAGTCGAGGCGTCCGCCGCCGGGATCGACTGGACCTTCGCCCCGATGGTCGACATCGCGCGCGATCAGCGCTGGGGACGGGCGGTCGAGGGTGCGGGCGAGGACGTATTCCTCGGCCGGATGATGGCCGCCGCGCGAGTCCGTGGGTTCCAGGGGACCAAGGGGCTCACCGCCGACGACGCGGTGATGGCCTGCGCCAAGCACTTCGCGGCCTACGGTGCGGCAGAGGCGGGGCTCGACTATAATTCGGTCGACGTGTCCGAACGGACGCTGCGCGACGTCTATTTTCCGCCGTTCCAGGCGGCGTTCGGCGCTGGCGTGGGGTCGACGATGGCGTCGTTCAACGAAATCTCGGGCGTTCCCGCAACCGCCAACCCGTGGCTGCTCGACACGGTCTTGCGCAAGGAATGGGGCTTCGGCGGACTGGTCGTGTCGGATTACACCGGCGACGAGGAATTGATCGCGCACGGTTTTGCCGCCGATGCCCGCGAGGCGACGCGGCTGGCGTTCATGGCTGGCGTCGACATGAGCATGCAAAGCAACTTCTACCGCGATCATCTGCCGGCGCTGGTGGCATCGGGCGCGGTGCCGATGGCACGGATCGACCAGGCGGTGCGGCGGGTGTTGCTGGCGAAGCAGGCGCTCGGCCTGTTCGACGATCCGTTCCGCCGCATCGACCCCAAGCGCGAACGCACCCGCGTGCGGACCAAGGCGCATCTTGCGCTCGCACGCGATGCGGGGCGGCGCTCGATCGTGCTGCTCAAGAACGACGGCGACCTGTTGCCGCTGCCGCGGTCGGGAAAGCGGATCGCGCTGATCGGGCCGTTCGCGCAAGGCCAGCGTGAACTGATCGGCCCGTGGAACGTCTACGGATCGGACAAGGAAGCGGTCGACCTGTTGAGCGGGGTTCGCGCGCTGGTCGCTGACCCCGCCTCGGTCACCGCGACCGACGGATCCGGGATCGATGCGCCGCTTCCCGGCGGGATCGAGGCGGCAGTCGCGGCGGCAAATGCCGCCGATATCGTCGTTCTTGCGGTCGGCGAGGCGCAAAACATGTCGGGCGAGGCGCAATCGCGGGCCGATATCGTCGTCCCGGCGGCGCAAATGGCGCTCGCCGCGGCGGTTGCGGCGACGGGCAAGCCGATCGTCGTCGCTTTGCGCAACGGGCGCGCTTTGGCCTTGTCGGGTGCGGTGCTCGATGCGCCCGCGATCCTGGTAACGTGGTTCCTCGGGTCACAATCCGGCCCGGCCATCGCCGACATATTGTTCGGAATCGTTGCGCCATCTGCGCGTCTACCCGTCAGTTTTCCGTATGCAACCGGGCAGGAACCGTACCATTATGCGCACAAATCGACTGGTCGTCCCAACCCTGACGGGCCGCGGGTCGACTATAAAGCGCAGTATCGCGAGGTTCCCAACGCCGCGCGCTTCGCGTTCGGGCACGGGCTGACCTACGGCAAGATCGGTTATTCCGACCTGCAACTGGCGGGCGGCAAGCTGGCGTGGGACGGAACGCTCGAAGTCCGCGCGACGATCACCAACAGCGGCACGCGCGCGGCGGAGGAAGTCGTTCAGCTTTATATTCACGACGTTGCGGCCAGCATCACGCGCCCGGTGCGCGAACTGAAGGCGTTCCGCCGCGTCCGCCTCGCTGCGGGCGCGCGGCAGGAGGTGGTGTTCACGCTCAAGCGCAGCGACCTGCAGTTCGTCGGGCTCGACCTCAAGCCGACCGTCGAGCCGGGCCAGTTCCGCCTGTGGGTCGCCCCTTCGGCGCAAGCGGAAGGCGTTAGCGCCACCTTCGAACTGGTTGCGGCCTGATCTTCAGACGTCGGCGCGGCGTGCCAAATCCTCGACCAGCGCGGCATGGACCCCGCGCTTGAGCGGATTGCCCAGCATGACCAGCGCCGACGCCACCAACCCCGCCGAACAGGCATACAGCATCAGGTCGCGAATCCCGGCGGCGGTGGCCGCGCTCTGGGTTGCGCCTGCGACATAGCCTATGTGTCTGTAAAACAAGCCAAGTCCTCCCGCCGCTGCGGCAAGCCCGATCTTCTGCCACAAGGCCGCGACCCCGAACGCCAGCGCCTCCACCCGCGCGCCTGTGCGATCTTCGCCATATTCGACCGTGTTGGGCAGCATCGACCAGAACACCAGATTGAACCCGGTAAACGCCGCCTGCAGCAAGGCGAGCACCGCGATCGTCCCCGCGCCGCCCGGCGAAATGCCGAATATAGCGAGGCAAATCAGCCCCCAGCCGACCGCCGCGAACCAGACCCCGCGCAACCCGATCCAGCGCGTCACGAGCAACCAAACGGGCACCGCGATCGTCCCCGCAACCGCCATCAGCGCAAGCGTCTGCGGCCCCTGCGCGGGCTGCCCTGCTACGTGCTTGAAATAATAGAGCACCGATTGCGTCAGCACCGCCGCCGCCAGCCCCGCGACCATCGCCGCCAGATTGAGCGTCACGAACGCCCGATTGGCGAGCAGCAACCGCAGGCACGTCAGCAGCGGCACCTGCGCCCGGGACGTCGCCGCTGGCAAAGCCTCCCGTGCGCTACAAGCGAGCACCAGCAACAGCCCCGCACCAACGACGCCGTAAACGATCGCCGCGCTCGCGAACCCCGCCTGACTGGTCGCATCGCCCGTCACGCGCAGCGCGATCCACGGCGTCCCCATTGTCACGACCAGCGCCGCGATCGTCCCGAACAGCATCCGCACCCCCGCGAGCATCGTGCGATCGCGACTGTCGGGGCTGAACCGCGCGGTCCAGGCCGCATACGGCACGTTGACCAGCGCATAGAGCGTGCGAAACAGGATCTGCGTCGCGCCGATCACCCCCGCCAGCCACGCTCCGGTCAGGTCCGGCGCAGAGTACAGCAGTACGAACGCAATCCCCAACGGCACCGCCCCCCAAGCGATGAACCGCCGATACCGCACCGCCGGCCGCTGTGCCGCAATCCCGACGAGCAGGTCGGCAATCCCGTCCCACAACGCGCCAATCATATACAGCGTCCCGCCTAGCGCTGCCGACACGCCGAGCACGTCGGTGTAGAAGAACAACAGGTACAGCGAGACGCTCTGCCAGTAGAGATTGCACGCGAAATCCCCCGCGCCGAACACCACGAACTGCATCGCGCCGGGGCGGTTCTGGCTGCGGTCTATTGCCGGGTTCTCAAGCGGGCGTGGCATGATCGTCCGCCTGACGATTGCGGTTGCGCCGGTCAACCGTGCCGTGCGGGAGGCCCGATCGGTTTAACTGCACGATGCCGGAGCAACCGCGCAGTTCATGTGTTGTTGCGAAATGGAAACAAAGCCCCTGCCGCGCGAAGCTGCGCTGATCATCAACGCGCATTCGCGCAAGGGCCAGGATCTGTTCGAGACCGCGCGCGACAAGCTGGTGGCTGCAGGCGTCATCCTCACCGCCTGCCATGCGGTCAAGGATCCCGACGAGATGGAAGCAACGATGCGCACTGTCGTCGCCAGCGGTGTGCCCATGGTGATCGTCGGCGGTGGGGACGGGTCGCTTTCGGGCGTCGTCGACGAGGTGGTGGGGAAGGATTGCGTCTTCGCCGTGCTCCCGCTCGGCACTGCGAACAGCTTTGCGCGGTCGCTGCATCTGCCGCTGGATCTGGACGGCGCGATCGACGTGATCGCCAATGGCCAACGGCGGCGGGTCGATCTGGGCATGATCGACGACGATTACTTCGTGAACGGCGCTTCGATAGGGCTGTCGACGATGATCGGCGAAACCGTGCCGCACAAGCTCAAGCGCTATGCCGGGCGCGTCGGTTATCTGATGTGGGCGCTCAAATGTTCGGTGCGGTTCCGCGCGTTCCGGCTGACGATCGACGACGGCACGCAATCGCAAACACTATGGGCGACCGAATTGCGGATCCTCAACGGGCGCCATCACGGCGGGGTTGCGCTATCGGACACGGCGGATGTCGGCTCGCGCAAACTGCTGCTGCAGGCGGTGGTCGGGCAGAGCAAGGTCGCGCTCGCGCGGGACTGGTATGCCAAATTCTTCAAGCTGCGGGACAAGGATGCGTGCAGCCGCGACTTCGTCGGCGAGTGTTTCAAGGTGACGATCGACCCGCCGCAACGCATTTCGATCGATGGCGAAGTGCTCGCCTGCACGCCGGTGACCGCGAAGATTGCCCCCGGCGCGATCGAAGTGGCCGTTGCGGCAACCCGTTAAGCCAGATCCTTCGAGACAAGCCGTTTTGACTTCGCAGGTTCCGTGTTAGCGCTCTCCCGAACGGGCACGCATAAAGAGCGTGACCGCGCGACAGGGAGACGGACGATGCGGTTGAGCAGCTTTGCAGTCGGGGCGAGCGCAGTGTTGCTGTCGAGCGGGCCGGCTACCGCCGCTCCATCCGAAATACCGCCGCTTCCGGTAACGGTTCGCGTCGATCCAGACCGGATCGTCGCGCCGCTTCCGCCGATATGGCGTTTCTTCGGGGCGGACGAGCCCAACTACGCGACCGCGCCCGATGGTGCCGCCCTACTTACCGAACTCGGGAAGCTGAAGCCCGATGCGGTTTATTTCCGCGCGCACAATCTGCTGACGACCGGCGACGGGACGGCCGATTTCAAATGGGGCAGCACGAACGTCTATACCGAGAAGAACGGCAAGCCGGTCTATGATTGGCATATCGTCGACGGTATCATCGATACGTATCGCGCCCGAGGGGTGCGCCCCTATCTCGAGATCGGCTTCATGCCCGAGGCCTTGTCGGCGGCCCCCAAAGGCGTGCCGTATCGCCGCGCGTGGAAGCCGGGCAACGACTATAAGGGGATCACCGCGGGCTGGTCGTACCCGCCCAACGATTACGCCAAATGGGGCGAGCTGGTCTATCAATGGACCCGCCACAACGTCGCGCGCTACGGCCGCGCCGAGGTCGAGCGCTGGTATTTCGAGGTCTGGAACGAAGCCAATCTCGATTTCTACTGGTCGGGCAAGCCACAGGAATTCTACCGGATGCACGATGTCGCGATCGACGCGGTCCGGCGCGCACTGCCGACCGCGCGGGTCGGCGGGCCCGACGTCGCCGGGTCGGGCGATGCGTTCATGGACGATTTCCTCACGCATGTGACGACGGGGAAGAACTATGCGACCGGCAAGGTCGGTACGCCGACCGACTTCCTCTCCTTCCATGCCAAGGGTCAGCCGAGCGTGGTCGACGGGCATGTCCGGATGGGGATCGCCAACCAGTTGAAGACCGCGGATGCCGGGTTCGCCAAGATCGCCGCCATCCCGGCACTCGCGCGCAAACCGATCATCATCGGCGAGAATGACCCTGAGGGGTGCGCGGCATGCCCCGGTCCGGCGAACGCCTATCGCAACGGTCCGCTTTACGCGAGCTACACCGCCGCGAGTTACGCGCGACTGTGGACCCTGGCGCGGCGGCGCGGGGTGACGCTCGAGGGGGCGTTGTCGTGGTCGTACACGTTCGTCGGCCAACCGTGGTTTGCGGGCTATCGCCAGCTCGCCAGCAACGGTGTCGATCTGGCGGTGCTCAACGTGTTCCGCCTGTTCGCGAAGCTCGGTGACGAACAGGTCGCGGCGACCAGTGACGGCGAGATCGCGCTGGATACGATCGTGCAGAACGGTGTGCGCGGCGCGCCAGACGTCGGCGCGCTGGCAACGCGCGACCGGGCCGGGAAGGTCGCGATCCTGTTGTGGAACTACCACGACGACGATGTGGCTGGCCCTGACGCGGCGGTGCATGTCGCCCTTGGTGGCAAGCATGGGCAGACCGCGCGCCTGTGGCGAGTCGACGCGACTCACGCCAATGCGTTCGGCGCGTGGCAGGCGCTCGGCAGCCCGGCGAAACCGACCGCGGATCAGGTCGCGAAGCTGAAGGCGGCGTCGCGCCTGGTTGCCGAACCGATCGCAACGACCGCGACAGGCATCGACGTGCGCATCCCGCGCCAGGGCGTCGTGCTGGTCGAACTGCAGCCGTAGCGTGGCTGCGGCTACGGCAGCAAGCTGACGCGGTCGCGCCGTACAATGGCGGGCGCGCACCGGGGTAGGGGATGCCGGACAAGAGTCGAAAGACAAGTCAGATCGTCGGAAGCCCCCGCTCGACGATCTTGCGGATCAGGTCGCGGTGCCGCGGCAGGCCTTGTCGCATCCGCGCAGTCTGCGTTGCCGCCTCGCGCCGTGCCTGGTCGGCGATGCGCGTATCGCCCGCGATCGCCGCGCGCTCGACCTGCGTCTGGAAGCCCATGCCGTACAGCACATATTGATAGCTCGCGGCGGGGAAGACTTCCTCGACCCGGTCGAACTCGTCGTGGAACCACGGCGGCTGGTATTGCCACAGCGTCAGCAGGTCGCTGAGGCGGTCGGGGATCGACTCAGGCCGGACATTGTCGCGCCAGAAGTCGCTGTCGGTGCGCTTGGTCAGGACATAATGCAGCTTGAGGAAGTCGATGATCCGACCCCAGCGATAGTGGGTCGTCGCATTGAAGCGCGCGGCGATGATGTCCATCACCTCGCGGCACACCGGCATCTGCTCGGCGATCAACTTGGCCGACAGTTCGATCAGCACGATCGCGGACGCTTCGAGCGGTTCGAGGAACCCCGCTGCCAGCCCGACAGCGACGCAATTGTTCTTCCAGAATGTCTCGCGGTGCCCCGCGCGGATCGCGAGCTTGCGGACCGGCAGGTCCTTGCCCGCGGGGCCCAGATAGGCGCGCAGTTCCTGTTCGGCGGCATCGTCCGAGATATGGCTGCTCGAAAAGACATGCCCGACCCCGCGCCGCGTCGGCAAACCGATGTCCCAGATCCAGCCCGAGGATTGCGCGGTCGAGATGGTGTGCGACGCGATCGGCCCTTCGGGGTCCTCGTGCGGCAATTGCACCGCGAGCGCGGTGTCGCAGAACAGCGTATCGGCACAGCTCTTGAACGGCACGCCCAGCGTCTTGCCGATCAGCAGCGCGGCAAAGCCGGTGCAGTCGATGAACAGGTCGCCGGGGATCTCGCCCGCCTGTTCGGTGACGACGCTCAGGATGTCGCCATTCTCGGCCTGGGTCGCATGTTGCACGTCGGCTAGGACATGGCGCACGCCGAGCTTTTCGCAGCAATGCCGCTGGAGAAAGCCCGCGAATTTGCCCGCATCGAGATGGTACGCGTAATTCGCGACCGCTTCGAATTCGGGGGTCGCGATCGTCTTCGGGGCCAACCCGTCGTCGCACAACAGGCCCTGCGGCGACACCATGTCGCAAAAGCTCTGGCCCTTGGAATCCGCGATCCAATGCTCGGCGAGATTTACGCGGGTGAAGCCCTGCGGCAACATCAGCGGATGGTAATAGCCCTCGTCGGGTTCGCCGGTGGTCCAGCGTGCGAAGCGTGCGCCCTGTTTGAACGAGGCGTTGCATTCGCGGAAGAAGTCGCTCTCGGACACGCCCATCTTGGACAGCGTCGAGCGGAGGGTCGGCCAGGTGCCTTCGCCGACACCGATGATCGGGGTGTTGGGGGATTCGACCAGCGTTACCGTGAAGCCACCCGGCATCCGGCCCTGGTGGCGCGCGGCGATGATCCCTGCGGTCAGCCAGCCGGCGGTCCCGCCGCCGACGATCACGATGTTGCGGACGGTCTGCATGGACCCGGTTACCAGAGATTGGGGGACAAAAAAAAGGGGGCGCCGATGTGGCGCCCCCAGGGGAGGAACATCAGAAGCGGTATCGCGCCCCAGCCACGTAGCGGCGGCCGTAATCGTACACGTCGAGCAGCTGGTTCGCGAAGCGGCCATGCGTGCTCTGCTGGTTGTTGTTGACGTTGATCGCCTCGGCAAACACGCTGAAGTGCTTGTTGATATCGTAGCTCGTCGACAGGTCGAGCTGGAGGCTCGAATTGACGAAGGTCGGTTCGGCACCGAAGTTGCTGGTATTCTGGTTCTGGCCGAACTGGAGCAGATACTTGTCGCGCCAGTTGACCGCGGCACGAAGCTGGAAGCCCTTTTTGTCGTAGAACCCGACGAAGTTCGCGGAGTTGGCAAGGCCCGTAACGGCGAAGCCGGTCTGCGAGATGTTGGTCGGATCATACGGCTTGTTGGTGCCGACGAACGTCGCGTTCGCATTGAACCCGAAGCCCGAGCTGCCGAACACCTGCTGCCACGCCAGCTCGACACCGCGGACGGTCGCGTCCGGTCCGTTGACCTGCTGCGACACCGCGAAGTTGGCGAGCGAGCCGGTCGTCGGATCGATCACGCCGTTGATTGCCTGCCGCGTCACGCCGCCAACGATGAAGTTGCTGACGTTCTTCAGGAAGAAATCGACCGAGAGGTACGAGTTGCGCTGGTAATACCATTCCGCCGCGACGTCGAAATTGTCCGCGAGGTACGGCTTGAGGTTCGGATTGCCGCCGCTGCCGGTCAGCGCACCGACGCGCTGGCCGACGCCGACCGCGAGCACCGGGTTGAGGTTGCCAAGGCCCGGCCGCGTCAGCGTGCGCGACGCATCGAAACGCAACTGGAGCTTGTCGGTGACTTCGAGGCGCGTATCGATCGACGGCAGCAGGTACGAATAGTTGCTGCGCGCGCTGATCGGCGAAACCGCGCCGAAGTTGAGGTTGAGCAGCGTCGGATCGGCGGTGCTGGTCGAGATCGACGTGGGCAGGCGCCCCTGGCCGACCGAGACGAGATGCGTGTTCTCGTTACGCACGCCAGCCGCGAAGTGGAACGGCATGCTCGCGATCTCGGTCTGGAACGCGACGTTCATGTACAGCGACCACGTCTTCTCGGTGATCTGCTGGACGCTGTTCGGGTCGACCAGCTGGTCGAACGTGCCCGTGAACCCGGTCACGTTGTTGAAGCCCGGGATCGTCTGCGTCTGGGGGTTGCCCAGGCTCGTCAGGTAATTCTGATAGGCAGCCGGATCGAACACGATCAGCGACGACGGCAGCGTTCCCTTGAACCCGGGGATGAAGTTGCTGCCGAGGTTGACCGTACCCTGATACAGGCTGGAGGGGAGCGGCGCGATGCCCGAACCCTGGCCCGACGGGCCACCATAACCGGCGTAGGCCTGCCAGTAATTGTTGGTGAAGGTGCTCTTGTTGCTGAGGTTGAACTTGTCCTCATAATATTGGCCGCCGAACTTGATCGTCAGATCGTCCTGCTTCCAGGTTGCGGTCAGGCGACCCTGCTTGAGTTCATCGACGTTGTTCTGGGTCTGGTTGACGACGACGTGCGAGCCGATGATCCCCTGGTTGAGGAAATTGGCGGCGTCGCCGCGCGGACCGGTCTGCGTGAGCGACGGGAAGCTGTTGTTGCTGTTGCCGGTGATCGACACACCTGCGCTGTTCGCCTGCGCGCCGCCATAACCGATGTCGCCGTTCTGGCTGCCGATCGTGTTGCCGCTCGGGTTGAGCCAGCTCTTGGCCCAGGCGACGTCGCCGTTGACCGAGAAGTTGTCCGACACGTCCCACTTGACGTTGCCGCCAAGCTGGTTGGTCTGGAGCACCTGGGTGTTACGCGCCGCGGTGAAATCGGTCGGCGAGCCGTTCGGCTGGCTGAAATTGACCGCGGTGCCGTTCTCGTCGAGCGTGACGTTGCGCAGCGCACCCTGGTTGAACCACACGCCGAGCGCGGGGATCTTGGTGACGATTTCCTGACGCGAGTAATTGTCGTCGATGGTGACCATCACCGACTCGGACGGATGCCACTGCAGTGCGATCCGGCCGTCGACGCGCTCGTCCTTAACGGCTTCCTGGCTGATCACATATTGCTGCGGGAACCAGCCGGTGATGTTCGCGCGGTTGCCGGGAGCCGCAGTGACGTCGGTCGAAGGCGCGCACGTGGTGCTGGTCGATCCGGCCAACTGGCACGGTGCGTAGAAGCCGCCGGCCCAGCCCGAAACCGAGACGCGGTTGCTGGTGGTGTCGCGGCGCGTGTAGATAACGTCGGCGAGAACGCCGAGCGTATCATTGGCGAAGGTGTTGCTGAGCAGCAGCCCCGCGGTTGGCACAACCTTGCCCGAACGGTCCTGGATCGAGCCCGAACCGCTTGCCGCCATGCGGAAGCCCGGGTGATCGAACGGCTTGGGGAACTCGATGTTGACGGTCGCGCCGATCGAGTTGGACGACAGCGTCACGTCCGGCGTCTTGAACACGCTCAACTGGCCGATGAAGTCCACGCCGACGGTCGAGAAATCGATCTGGCGACCGCCGGTTGCGGTCGAGATGCGGCGACCGTCATACAGCGTGGTGTTGAAATCGCCGCCGAAGCCGCGAACGGTGATGCCGGTCGGCTCGCCGCGGTTGCCCGAACGCTGGATCGACACACCGGGAAGGCGCTGGAGCGATGCCGCGACGTTTGAATCCGGGAACTTGCCGATGTCTTCGGCGGAGATCGCGTCGACCACGCCGGTGGCGTTGCGCTTGATGTCGAGGTTGCGCTGGAGCGAACCGCGCAGGCCCGTGACGATGATGTCCTCACCTTCGGCACCAGCCGTGTTGCCGATTGCGGGCTGGGTTGCCTGATCCTGCGGGGTGCCGGCTTCGCTGGCGGTCACGGTGCCGGCGGGGGCTGCAACGGCCGGCTGGACGGGGGCGGGCTGGTTCGTCTGCGCATTTTGCGCGTCAGCGGTCTGTGCAAGCGCTGGTGCCGCGAGTGTGAGCGCAACCAGGCTGGTTGCTCCGACGAGAAGTCCTTTTCGGCGCTGACGCGTCGCGAAACTGGAGCCGTCGTGCTGGGTAAAATGCTTCATCGATCCCCTCCTTTATGAGATTTTTCTCATCGGTTATTCGCGCTGCTCTGCCGGCCCGCCAGGCGGTTTGCCGATAGAATCGCGTGGACCTCGGTCGTTCACTTGACCATTGTGTCGATGGGGGTGGTATCGCTACCACTTTGGGGATGCAAGCGTTTTGTCGGTGTATTGGATAAATGGGTATTGCAGCTTTGCGAGAAGGCTTCGGCACGGTATCCGGCGCAAGGTATCCTGCAACGACGGGGCAAGCGGAGAGAGTGATTGGCATGGCGACGCTGGAAGTATTGAACATTCATACCCACGCCACACTTCAAATGGCCGCGCCGACGTCGGGTGACCGGCATTTCGTGCAAGTCGTTCTCGATGAAATCGAGTCGGCCGGCGCGTACTTTCCCATCCTGTTTTGCAAGAATGCGGAAACCGGCGACTTCTATGCTGGTGCCATGCTCGGGCTCAAGCCCGGGGAGAACCTTGTTCGTGACGAGCCCGATGGCGAGCCGGCAAGTCGTCTGCATGACGTTGTGCGCGAAGGGTTCTATATCGCTGAAGACGCGATCGCGATTGATCCGGAGCATTCGCGCTTCGCCGTTGGGGGTGGTTCGCCGGTGTTCGAAACCGATGGTGACGCTACCCCGGCGCTACGTTCGGTCCAAAGGGCGCTGGGGCAGCTCCATGCCGGTGTTACACGGACTAATGCGTTCATCGCGCGTCTGCTGGCGCTCAAGCTGGTCGAGCCGATCGACCTGTCGTTTAGCTTCGACGACGGCGAGCGGCTGAGTGTCGAAGGTTTGTACACCATAAGCCGCGACGCGCTCGCCGAGCTGGACGATGGCGTCGTGCTCGAGCTGTTCCGCTCGGGCGACCTGGAGCGCATTCACAGCGTGATCGCCTCGCTGCAACACATCCGTCGCCTGGCGCGGTTGCGCAATGATCGGGTCGCTACCGGATGACGGGCGCGCAGCTAGCGGTTCGCGACGTCGATGGCGCGAGCGTAGGGGATCTCGACGCGTTCGTTCGCGACGTTGCCCGCCCCGGCATGCCGGTCGTCCTGCGGGGCCTGTGTCGCGACTGGCCGGCAACGCAAGCGTCCGGACAGTCGCGCGCGGCCTTGGTCGCCTATCTTGCGCGGCTCGATGCCGGGCGGACTGCCGAGGCATTCGTAGGAGACCCCACAATTGCGGGCCGCTATACCTATGGGAAGGATCTGGCGGGCTTCAACTTTACCCGCGAAAGCCTTCGGTTCGGGGATGCGCTCGGTCGCATCGTCGCTGCCGCGGATGCACCCGAAACCGAGTCGGTCTATCTCGGGTCGCTTCCGACCGATGCCTATCTCCCGGGCTTTGCAGCCGACAACGCTGTGCCGATCGTACCGCCCACCGCCCGTCCGCGAATCTGGCTGGGGACGGCATCCTCGGTCGCCTGTCATTACGATACGTTCGACAATCTCGCGTGCGTCGTCGCGGGAACCCGCCGTTTCACGCTCTATCCGCCCGATGCGATCGGAAACCTGTATGTCGGCCCGATCGACCATACGATGGCGGGGCAACCGATCAGTCTTGCGGCCGGCGCTGACACCGATGACCCACGCTATCCCGATTTCCCCGCCGCGCGGGGCCGCGCGATGGTCGTCGATCTTGCGCCGGGCGATGCCTTGTACATGCCCAAATTATGGTGGCATTCGGTCGAGGCGACTGCCCCGTTCAACATGCTGGTCAATTACTGGTGGGATGGTTTCGCCGCCGGGCCTGACGCGCCTTATACCGCGATGTTGCTGTCGATGATCGCGATCGCCGAGCGTCCGCCCGCTGAACGCGCGGCGTGGCGTGCGTTCTTCGATCATTACGTCTTTCGTCCGAATGGGCATCCGCTCGCGCATTTGCCAGACGCGCAGCACGGCATTCTCGGGGCGCTGGGCGGCGGCAATTACGGCAGGATCCGTGCGTGGGTGATGAAGACGCTGCGGGGCGGTTGAGGGTGCGCTTCCGGATCAACGCTTCAGCGTTTGACGGGACGATCGAATAGACGGACAAGATACTGCCGCGCGAACGCTGCGGCAGGGGGCGCAAAGCGCGCGGAGGGGATGGTTATGCGGAACGATCGTCGAAAAGTGGCGCAGCTTTGGCGTGGACGTACGATCGGAGCCGCCTGTGCGCTCGTGCTGCTGACGGCTGTTGCCGCGCCCGGTGCCGCGCAGGTACCCACCCACGTTCCCCCGCCCGTCGCAGGGGCCCGCCCGGTCACGATGGAGCGAATCAAGGTCCATGCGCCGACCATCGTCGGTAATCTCGAGGGCAATGCCGCGGATCGCGATGTCATCGTCGTGCTGCCGCCGAGCTACGCCACCAGTCCGACGCGACGCTATCCCGTGCTCTACGCCCTGCACGGCTATTCGATCGGGGCGGAGCAGTGGATCGGCGAGATCCACGTGCCGCAGACGATCGAGGGCGCATTCGCCAAGGGTGCCCCGGAAATGATCGTGGTCATCCCCGATTCCAAGACCGTCCATAACGGATCAATGTATTCCAGCGCGTCGACCACGGGGGATTTCGAGACGTTCATCGCGCGCGACCTGATTCGCGCGATCGACTCGAAATATCGGACGATGGCAGACCGGCGCAGCCGGGGCCTGGCGGGGCATTCGATGGGTGGGTATGGCACGACCCGGATCGGGATGCGTCACCCCGATATGTTCGGCGCCATCTATATGATGAGCCCGTGCTGCCTGTCTGCACGCGATGCGGGACAATTTGATGCAAAGGCCGGTGCCGCACTCGAAGCGGTGCAGACGCGGGAGGCTGCGGCTGCGCTGCCATTCGGCGGACGCGCGCAGTTCGCCACCGCCGCTGCCTGGTCGCCCAACCCGAAGAACCCGCCCTTCTATTTTGATCTGCCGACGAAGAACGGTGTCGTGCAACCCGATGTGCTGGCGCGCTGGGCCGCGAACGCACCGCTAGCCTTCGTCGACCAATACATCGGCAATCTGCGGCAATATCGTGCGATCGCGATGGATGTCGGGGATCAGGACGGTTTGAAGGATGATGCCGTCAAGCTTCATGCCGCAATGGACCGCTACGGGATCGTGAACAGCTTTGAAATCTATCCCGGGACGCACGTCAGCGATGTCGCCGTGCGGTTCCAGGATTATGTAATTCCGTTCTTCGGCAAGAACCTCGTGACCAGGGCCGTACGCTGACCGAACCGGCGGCACAGTGGTGCTGACACAGCGCGGTCAGCTGGCCATCGCGCTTTGCGTATCCTCCAGCGCGAGGTCGACCAGTCGCCGCATCGCCGCGCTGGCGCCCGCGGCGTCGGACGCCACGATCGCGTCATAGACCAGCACGTGATCCGGAATCGGGTTGCGCGGCAATGCCCGCAACCGTTGCTTGAACTGCGTTGTCCAGCTGACGGCCGCGCCGATCGATGCGCTCAGTACGCCCAGCGCGTCGTTGCGCGTCGCGCGCAGGATCGCGTCGTGAAACTGTCGGTCCGCTGCGCGGCCGAGATCGGTCGCGAGCGAATGGCGGCGCATCGCCGCGAGCGCTTCCTTCATCTGTTTCAGGTCGGTGCGATCCCGATTCGTCGCGGCCAGCCCCGCCGCGGCAGGTTCGATGATCGCCCGCAGCTCGAACAGGCTGCGCACCAGTTGCGGGTCGGGTTCGCCCGCAAACGCCCAGGCAAGCACATCGGGGTCGAGCAGGTTCCAGCGTTCGCGGGGCAATACGCGCGTGCCGGCTTTGGGGCGGCTTTCCACCAGCCCCTTGGCGATCAGCACCTGGATCCCCTCGCGGTAGGCACTGCGTGACACGTCGAGCGATTCGGCGAAGACGACCTCGCTCGACAAGGTCTGCCCCGGCGCGAATTCCCCTGAAAGAATCGCCACACCGAGCTTGTGCGCGATGGCGCCGCGCAACCGGCGTCCCTTGCCGCGGGGTTGCCGCGCGGGCAATTCGGTATCCGGCGCGGCGTCGCGCTCACTGGCTGCCGGAAGAAGCTTCGCGTTATCCACAGCAAGTGCTTAGCAGGCGCGCGGTGCGACGGAAACCGGAACTATCCGGGCGATGGGGGCCGGCCGATCGCCCGCTCGGCCGGGGTAGCCAACACGGGATCGCGCGTCCGGTATCCCACGGGAACTTTGTGACTAATGGGTTATTACCAAATCTTGGACATGGGTGCCCTTCTTCCCTATCCGGTAGGGGAGAATGCGACATAAAAGGTGAGTATGACGAAGACGGTCTTGGTGATCGAAGATAACATGCTTCATCGCAAATTATTCGCCGCGTGGCTGGAAAATGCCGGGCACAAATCCGTATTGGTGGCCGACGAACGGATGGCGTATCTCGAAGCCGTCGCCAGCCAGCCCGATGCGATCATCACTGACATCCGGCTGCCCTATGTCGACGGGCGCGACATCATCCGCCAGCTCAAGGCGAGCCCGCTCACGAAGCACATCCCGGTAATGGCGGTCACTGTTCTCAGCAGTCGCCAGGACGAGGAGTCGTGCCGGTCGGCGGGAGCGGACGTTTTCGTCACGAAAACGATCCGAATGGCGGCGTTCATCGAACAGGTCGACGCAATTACTGCCTGAAATGACGGGAGAATGACGTCTTTGACGGTCGTCGCCCGTATCTCCTGGAAACTCGGGGCGGCGTCGCCCCACAAACGCCACGATGTAAAGAGTTCGATAAGGATTGCGACGGCAGGGGTAAGGGATCGGAACCGATGTACGGAAGCGAGAAGTGATGCAGCATTGGGCGACCGCGGACGAGGCAGTTCTGGAACAACGGCGCCAGATCGCAGTCGATGCCGCCCGGCAAACGACGACCGAACGCGAGGTGGAACTCAAGCGGATCGTCAATCAGGCCGCTGCCGTTGCACGGACTCCGATCGCATCCGTCTCGATCATCGATCGCAACCGTCAGTGGATCGCGGCGGGGCACGGCTTAGACATTACCGAAACGCCCCGTTCCGCGTCGATTTGCAGCAGGGTCATCCTCCGCCCTGGCGAACCGCTCGTGATCCTCGACGCCCGGGCGGACGAACGGTACGCGCAGATCTCGACGGTCACACATGCGCCGTTCGTCCGCTTCTATGCGGGCATCCCACTGGTCAATCGCGCGGGATATGCGCTCGGGGCGTTATGCGTCATCGACACGGTTCCCCGGGAAGAAGCGCCCGATCTGACGGCGCTCGGTCGTCTCGCTCGTGAAGCCGAACGTTTGATCAGCGGATAGTGACGAGAGTGTTCTGAGCGGGCGACTAATGTCGTTTGAGTCGCCGCATTGCGCGACCTGATATGCGGCTGGCCGCACCGATTCGCACGGTTGATAAATTTGAAAGCTCTCGGGCAAATAGACATATTCCGGTCGATTAACTGCCTTGCCAACTTGCCATGTTCAGCAAGATATTCGTCGTCTATGCTGACTTGAGGTGGCGGCGACGGGTGGCGCTCGATGATCCTGGCATTGTTCTGGCTATTCGCGGTTGTAGCCATATGGTTACCATTGCGTCTGGTTGTCTACGGGCTGTTCATCAGTATTAGTTTTGGAACCCTGGCCGTGGTGCCGCTCGAGATGGTTGGCGGTGTTACTCTGCTTCCGGTTACGATCTTGTCGTCGATCGTGATCGTCCGGGTGGTCTTGCAGGCGGATGCTGCCGCCATCGTCGACGCGGCGTTGAACTGGCGCCACCTTGGCGTGCTGATGGCGTTCCTGGTCTATGCCTTGCTGCTCACTGTAATGGCGCCATGGGTCTTCGCCGGTGCACCAACGATGGGGTTGAACATCCAGCAACTAACGCCGCTTGCCCCGAGCATCGGTAACATTACCCAAGGCCTTTACCTGACGAACTCCTGTGTGATGACACTGGCCATGTTTGTCCTGATGTCAAACGGACACGGCCGCCAGATGTGTCGTAAGGGCCTGGTCATCGGCGGTGTGGCGGTGGTCATTACCGGGATCGCCGATATGGCGACGTTTGGCAGTGCTCTGCTCGATCCGTTGCGTACCGCGAGTTACACCTTGCTGACCCACGCCGAATTGGGTGGCACGCGGCGCGTCGTGGGGCTGCACCCCGAAGCGTCCGGCTTCGGCTATGTCGCCCTGTCGTTCGGATCGCTGATCACGTTGATGCGCCCGGGGGAGGGGCTCAGTCGCGGTTGGCGCTGGCTTGGCGCACCCGTCGGCTGGTCGTGTCTGCTGATGGCGGCATTGTCGACCTCCTCGGGTGCGCTGGCTGGTCTGGTCGTGTTGCTGGCCGTCGTGGTGTTCGACACGATCGTCCTGCTCGTTCGTGGCCAGGGTGGCGCTGCGGCCGGCCGACTTCGCGCAAATCTCGGTGCCCTGACCAGTCTGGCGGTGGCTGCGGGGCTCGTCTTGACCGTGCTGCCGAACATCGGGGCGAACATCGCGGAAGTTTTTGACGCAGCCGTCGTGCACAAGACATCGACGAGTTCTTTTGAGGAACGGCTGTACTGGAATACCGTCAGCCTGGATGGGTTGAAAGCCACAGGGGGTTTGGGACTCGGTGTGGGCTCCACACGGGCGTCGAGCTGGTTCGTGGCATTGGCAAGCGGGACGGGCGTCATTGGCAGCGTATTGCTGGCGGTATTCGTCTCGAACGCGGTGCTCCAGCCAGTTGGCCAAATCGACTTTGCGGATCGGCTTTTGGTTGGCGGTGCCAAACGCACGCTCCTAGTGAGCATGTTGCCGTTTGCAGGCAGCACCACGTCTGTCGATTTCGGCCTGCTGATCGCTTTCGTCTTTGCCGTAATGACCGCCATACCCGTCGCCTCCGCGCAAAGCCGATCCGGCCTTCCGGCAAGGAGCCCCTCCTCGCGACACCGAAGCAAGCCTGTCGCAGGCGCGCAAAGACCAACCGATCGTTGATCTTGCTACGCTTGCCAGCCGCCCCCAAGCGCACGGAAGACGTCAACCTGTGCATCGGCAATACGCGCATCCGCGGTGGCAAGGTCGGCCTCGCTGTCGGCAAAAGTCCGTTCGGCGTCGAGCACCTCAAGGAAATCGATAGTCCCCTCGCGTTGCCGGGCGCGCGTGATCCGCGCCGCCGTCTCCGCACTGTCGCGCGCGGCCTGCAAGTGCGTGCGGCGATCGAGTTCGCGCGCGTAATTGGAGAGCGCGGTTTCGGTTTCCTCAAGCGCGGTCAGCACGCTGCCGTCGAAGCTGGCGAGCGCGCCGCGCGTGTCCGCCTGCGCGCCCGCGATCCGTGCACGCGCGGCGGACTGGTTGAGCGTCCAGTTGAGCAACGGACCGACCAGCCAGCGCACCGGGCCGCCGGTGAAGATGTCGCCCACCGTCAGCGCGGTCGAGCCGATCGATCCGCCGAGCGAGATTTGCGGGTAAAGCTGCGACGTCTGCACCCCGATCCGCGCGGTGGCGGCGGCGAGGCGGCGTTCGGCGGCGCGGACGTCGGGGCGGCGCGCGAGCAGCGCCGCACCGTCGCCGACCGGGATCGGCTGGTCGATCCGCGGGGTAGTGGTGCGCGCGCCGGCGGCGGCGGGCAGGTCCTGCGGGGTGCGACCGGTGAGCGTGGCAAGGCGGAACAGCGCGGCTTGCCGCTCCGCCTCGATCTGCGGAATAAGCGCCGCGCGCTGACTGCGCAAAGCGGCGATCCGCACCGCATCGAGCCGCGACGCGCGGCCCGCGTCGACGCGCTTGCCCGTCAGGGTGGTGGACTTGTCGAGCAGGTCGACGATGCGGCGGGCGACGCCAAGTCGCTCCGCCGAAGAGGCGGCGTCGACATAGGCGCGCGTCGTCGCCGCAACGATCGAGACGCGGACCGCATCGGCATCCGCCTGCGCCGCGCCGACATCACCGCGCGCGGCTTCGACATTGCGACGAACGCGCCCCGACAGGTCGACTTCGTAGCTGACGTCGAGCCCGATATCATAGGTGGCGCGCTCGCGGTCGAAACCGGGGAGGTTCTGCAATTGCGAAGTGCGCGCGTAATTGCCGCTCGCGCCCGCGTTGATTTGCGGTTCGCGGTCGGTCTTGGCGCCCCGCAGCGATGCGCGCGCGCTGTCGAGCCGCGCGACCGCGACGCGCAGGTCGGTGTTCGCCGCGAGTGCATCCGCGACGAGACCGTCGAGGACCGGGTCACGGTACATCTGCCACCAGTTCTGGTCGGCGGGGGCCGTCACCGTCGCGGCGCTGGTCGAGACGAACGGCGCGGCGGCAGACGGTGGGGCCGGGGGGGCGACGTAATTGGGGCCAGCGGCGCAGGCGGACAGTGCGAGCGCGGAGAGGCTGGTGAGCAGCGGGGTTTTCATGAGCGGTCCTATTCGGCTGGCTGGAGCGCGTGCGGCGCTACCGGGCCATATGGCGCGACGGGTGCTGGCATTGGGCGACGGCGTTCGAACCGCTGCGCCAGCGCGCGCGCGACGACGTAGAAGGTGGGAGTGAAGAGCAAGCCGAAGCCGGTCACGCCGATCATCCCGAAGAACACCGCGGTGCCGAGCGCCTGGCGCAATTCCGCGCCAGCCCCCTCGGCGATCACCAGCGGCACCGCGCCGAGGATGAACGCGAAGCTCGTCATCAGGATCGGGCGCAGACGGTCGGTCGCGGCGCGCACCGCGGCCTCGATCGGCGTGAGACCATCCTCTTCCTCGGCCTGCTTGGCGAACTCGACCACGAGGATCGCGTTCTTGGCGGCCAATGCGATCAGCACGACGAGGCCGATCTGCGTCAGGACGTTATTGTCCATGCCGCGCAGGTTCACCCCGGTCATCGCCGCGAGCAGACACATCGGCACGATCAGGATGATCGCGAGCGGCAGCGTCAGACTCTCATATTGCGCGGCGAGCACGAGGAAGACGAACACCACCGCCATGCCGAAGACGAGCGCAGCCGTGCTTCCCGCAGACTTCTGCTGATAGGCGATGCCGGTCCATTCATGCGCATAGCCGGTCGGCAAGGCAGTATCGGCGAGCTTCTCCATCGCAACTAGCGACTGGCCGGAGGACGAACCCTTGGCGGTGTCGCCATCCACCTCGACCGCGGGAAACAGATTGTAGCGCACGACACGATACGGCCCGGTCTTGTCGCGGAAGGTCGAGACCGACCCGATAGGGACCATTTGCCCGGTGTTCGAGCGCGTCTTGAGGTTGGCGATATCCGCGGTGGTGTTGCGGAACGGCGAGTCGGCCTGCGCGGTGACGCGGTAGGTGCGCCCGAGCAGGTTGAAGTCGTTGACGAACGCCGAGCCGAGATAGACCTGCAACGCCTCGAACACGCGCTCCGGGGGCACGCCCAGCATGTTCGCCTTGGTGCGATCGACATCCGCGAAGATGCGCGGGGTGGCGGTGTCGAAGAAGGTATAGACTTGTGCGAGGCCCTTGGTCTGGTTGGCCTTGCCGATCAAATCATAAGCGGTCTTGCCCATTTCCTGATAGCCATGCCCCTGCTGGTCCTGCACCATCAGCCGATAGCCACCCGCCGAGCCGATCCCCTGGATCAGCGGTGGCGGGACGATCAGCAACCGCGCCTCGTTGATGTCGGCGGTCGCCTTTTGCGCTTCGGCCATGATCCCGGCGAAGGTGACGCCGAGTTTCTTGCGCTCCTCGAAGCTTTTGAGCGGGATGTAGGCGGCGGCGCTGTTCGGCGCGAGCGTCTGCGACGGGCCATCGAAGCCCGCGAGCATCACCGCGCCCTTGACCCCGGCGAGCGGGAGGATGCGCTTGGCGACCTTCTGCATCACCGCATCGGTGCGTTCGACCGAGGAGCCCGGCGGCAGCTGGATCACGGTCAGGAAATAGCCCTGGTCCTGTGCGGGGACGAACCCTGCGGGCGTCACCGTGAAGACGAAGGCGGTGAGCGCGATCAGGCCGCCGTAGACGAGCATCATCTTGCGCGGTGCGCTGACGAGCCGGAAGGTGAGGCGACCATAGGCCGTGCTCATCCGCTCGAACCCGCGGTTGAAGCCGTCGCCCGCGCGCCGGACGAGCCGGGTCAGGCGACCGCTCGAATGCGCATCGGTGTGCGGCTTGAGCAGCATCGCCGCGAGTGCTGGCGACAAGGTCAGCGAGAGCAGCAGCGAGATGATCGTCGCGGTCGAGATCGTTACCGCGAACTGGCGGTAAAACGCACCCGACAGCCCGGTCAGGAACACGGTCGGAATGAACACCGCGCACAACACCAGCACGATTGCGACCAGAGCTCCCGAAACTTCGTCCATAGACTTGCGCGCCGCCTCGAGCGGGGACAGTCCATGTTCCAGATTTCGCTCGACATTCTCGACCACGACGATCGCGTCATCGACGACGATCCCAATCGCGAGCACCAGACCGAACAGCGACAGATTGTTGAGCGAATAGCCCACCGCCGCGAGCACGGCGAACGTCCCGATCAGCGAGACCGGGATCGCCACGATCGGGATGATCGCCGCGCGCCATTTCTGCAGGAAGACGAGGATGACGAGCACGACCAGCACCATCGCCTCGATCAGCGTATGCTTCACCGCGTCGATCGACTGGGCGATGAACTCGGTTGGATTGTAGATGACCTTGTACGCGAGGCCCTTGGGGAACTTCTTGGACATCGCCTCCATCTCGGCGGACACCGCTTGCGCGGCGGCGAGCGCGTTGGAGCCGGGGCGCTGGAAGACCGCGGCGATGACGGTCGGTTTGCCGCTGAGATAGGTGTTCGCGCCATAATCCTGCGCGCCGAGCTCGACGCGGGCGACGTCGGAGACCTTGACCTGGCGACCATCCGTGTCGGTCCGGATCACCACGTCGGCGAACTGCTTGGGGTCGGTCAGGCGGCCTTGCGTCTCGACGTTGAGCTGGAAGGCGTTGCCGGTAGCATAAGGCGGCTGGCCGAGCGTGCCGGCGGCGACCTGGACGTTCTGGGCGCGCAAGGCCGCAACGATTTCGCCAGCGGTCAGGTCAAGTGCGGCGGCGCGACCGGGGTCGATCCACACACGCATCGAATAGTCGCGCGCGCCGAACAGCTGCACGTCACCCACGCCGTCGATGCGGCTGAGGCGATCGCGCACCTGCGTCAGCGCATAATTGGAGATGTAGCCGCGATCGAGCGAATCGTCGGGCGAGACGAGGTTGACCACCATCAGGAAGTCGGGGCTCGTCTTGCGCGTGACGACGCCCAGCCGTTGCACGTCCTCGGGCAGGCGCGGGACGGCGACCGCGACGCGGTTCTGCACCAGCACCTGTGCGGCATCGAGGTTGGTGCCGATCTTGAAAGTGACGGTGATCGTCACCTTGCCGTCGCCGGTCGATTGCGACGACTGGTACAGCATATTGTCGACGCCGTTGATTTCCTGCTCGATCGGCGCGGCAACGGTTTCGGCGACCGTCTCGGCGGAGGCACCCGGATAGGTCGCGCTGACGGTGACGGTGGGGGGCACGATGTCGGGATATTGCGACACGGGGAGCCCCAGATACGCGATCAGCCCGACGATGGTGATGACCACCGCGATGACCCCGGCGAAGATCGGCCGGGTGATGAAGAAGCGCGAGAAGCGCATGATGCGAGTTCCTATTCCGCGGGCACACTCCCTCCTTCCCGGACGGAGGCCGGGGTTCAGGAGTGGAACGGCAGTGAATGGAGCCGAGAGTGCGTCCCGACTGGGCCCCGGCCTTCGCCGGGGAAGAAGGCGGCTATTTGGTCAGCGTCGCTTCGCCCGCGATCGGCTGCGCCATCGGCGTGGATGCATCCGCCGACACCGCGATCTTGCCGAGCGTCGGCGCGACCTTGGCCCCCGGCATGGCCATTTGCGTGCCCTTGATGATGATCCGGTCCTTGGGGCCGACGCCCCAGCGGATCACGCGCATCCCGTCGACCACCGCGCCGACGACGACCGGCTTCGCGGTCACGACATTGTCGGGCCCGACGGTCAGCAGCACCTTTCGCGCCTGATCGGTCTGCACCGCATCGTCGGGGACGAGCAAAGCAGGCTTGGTTCCGGCGCTGGCGAGCCGCATGTTGCCGAACATCCCCGGCGTCAGGAACAGCCCCGGATTGGGCAGCACCGCACGCCCGCGGATCGTGCCCGAATGTGTGTCGAGGCCGTTGTCGGTGAAGTCGAGCTTGCCCTTCCAGCGATGCGCGGTCTCGTCCTGCAACTGAATCTCGACCGCGGGCGCGGTGGCCCCCGGCTGACGCGCGCGCTGGGTCTTGAGGTACAGCGCCTCGGAGCCATCGAAGGTGAAGTAGATTGGGTCGAGCGCGTTGATCGTGGTGAGCACCGTGCCGCCGGTGCCTTCGCCGCCCGCGACCTGATTGCCTGCATCGACCTTACGATCCGAGATGCGTCCGCCGATCGGGGCGCGGATCTGCGTGAACGACACGTCGAGCGCGCGGGCGCGGACGCGTGCCTGCGCGGCGGCGAGCCCCGCCTGTGCCGCTTGCAATTTGCCGCGGAGCGCATCGACTTCGCCCGCGGAGACCGCTTCGTCGTCGATCAGCCGCGTCGCACGACCGAGATCGGTGCGCGCGAGCGTTAGCGCGCTTTGTGCGCTCGCTTCGTTGGCGCGTGCTTCGGCGAGCGCAGCAGCGAAGGGGCGCGCGTCGATCGTGAACAGCAACTGCCCCGGGCGTACGATATCGCCGTCGTGGAAATGGACGCCCGTCACTTCACCCGCAACGCGGGGGCGCACCTCGACCGAGCGGCTCGGGGCGAAGCGGCCGACATAATCGTCCCACTCGCTGACCTGGCGAACCAGCGGGGTGGCTATGGTGACCGCGGCCGGGGGCGGGGCTGCGGCGACCGCGTCCGAATGATCGAACAGCTTGACGCCGACGACCCCGGCGATCGCCACCGGGATCACGATGGCACCGCGCTTTTGCCACCGCGTCCAGCGCTTTGACGGGGGCGGGGCCGTGGCTTCATTGGCGGCGGCCGTATCGATGGGGGCGATCATGTTCATGCGGAGGCTCTCCGGCTGCTTTGCCCGACGCGCATCCCGGTGACGCTGGTGACGAGCGTCTCCATCTGCGCTTCGGAGAAGCCGTTTTCGTGGAAATTGCTGATCTCAGTGACGGGCATCGCATAGCCGCGGTGGCGAGCGTAGACCGCGGCGCGGCGCAGCGCCTCGAGCTTGGGATCGGCGAGCCGCGAGGCCGTGCCGAGTCCGAACACGGTGCCGAGCGCGCGCGACATGCGGCCGGGGGTGCCGAGGCTGCGCAGCGTATCGCGTTGGGCGATCGCGATGACGCTCCATTCGAGTGCGGAGAAACCCGAGGCCGGGCTGGTAGTCGGCGCGGCGCAGGCGGCTGCCGATGCAGTCTGGGTGCGGGTGGCGACGGGTGCGGCGAACGGGTGGTTGATGTCGTAATAGGCCATGGAAATTCCCCCTGTTGGGTCTTTGCAGGACACACGCCGGCCTTCGCGGACGAAAGATCGTCAACGTTGCACACGGCGCAAGGCGCGGATGACCGCCCGGCAACGTGGTATCACGTGCCGTCGGACGGTTAAGACTTTGAAAGATAACGGACTCGCGATTGCGCGAGCCGGATCAGCTGGTTTGGTGGATCATGGGCGGAAACCCCTTTGCCGGCACCGCATCCACGCTAGGACCCGGCTTCAATACCAGTCGGTATATAAAGGGGTAAGCCGGTGCGTCAACTGCATTCTATACCGTTCCGAATAATTATCGCAACGGTGGAGAGAATGCTATTTGGTCGGCCAGACCGCCATGCTCGTCGCGACCAGTTCGGTCAGCTCCGCACAGGTCGCGCCGGAGCCCGCCTGGAGCATCAATCCCTGAAGAATCGCAAAGAGATAGCGGGTCAGTGCCGCCGGGGTCATGCCCTCGGGAAACTCGCCCGCCGCCTGTGCCTGCTCGAACCGCAGGATCAGCGCGGCCTCGGACGAGGCGCGGCGCTTGACGACGGCGGCCTTGATCGACTCGGCTTCCGCGCCACAGGTGGCGGTGCTGATCACGCCGAGACACCCCTTGGGATCGCACGTGCTCGACTGCATTTCGAGCGCACCGTTGAGCAGCCGTTCGGCCACGCCGCGCGCTGTCGGCGCATCGAGCGCCGAGGTCATATACGCCAGTTTCTCGCGCTCGTAGAGGTCCAACGCCTTGTTGAACAACGCTTCCTTGTTGCCGAACGCGGCATACAGGCTGGGCTTGGTGATCCCCATCGCCGCGGTCAGCTCGGTCATAGACGCGGCTTCGTAGCCGTTGCGCCAGAACACGAGCAACGCCTTGCCGAGCGCATCGTCGATGTCGAACTCGCGGGGCCTGCCTTTCGGGGCCGAGATGGAACACACGCTATTCATACCGAGCGGTATATAGGCATTAGCGCCACAACGTCCAGCGGGTACGCCGCGGAAACGCCCCGTTTCCAGCAGAAACGGGGCGGTCTCGGCACCGTTTTACGCATGAACGGAGCGTGTTCGACACCGTTACACGCGCGAACGATGCACCATGTGTCAGCCCAGGATGAAGGCCAGCAGATTCGCGTTGATCTGGTCCGCGTTGGTCGTCGGCATGCCGTGCGGATAGCCCGGATAGGATTTGAGTACCGCGCCCGCCACGATCTCCGCCGACAGCTTGCCGGTGGTCGCGATCGGCACGACCTGGTCGTCCTCGCCGTGCATCACCAGCGTCGGCACCGTGATCGCCTCCAGATCCGCGGTGAAGTCGGTTTCGGAAAACGCCTTGATCCCCTGGGTATGTGCCAGAATGCTGCCCATCATCCCCTGACGCCACCAGTTGAGCCGGACCGCTTCCTTGATCTCCGCGCCTTCGCGATTGTAGCCGAAGAAGGGCATCGTGAAGTCGTAGAAGAATTGCGCGCGGTTGGTCGCGGTCTGGACGCGGAGCCCGTCGAACACCGCGAGCGGGATGCCGTCGGGGTTGGCGTCGGTCTGCACCATGATCGGCGCGACCGCGCTGATGAGGATCGCCTTGGCGACGCGGCCGGGCTTGGCCTGCGCGACATAGCGGGCGACTTCGCCGCCGCCGGTCGAATGGCCGATGTGGACTGCGTTTTGCAGATCGAGCGAGTCGGTCAGCGCGACCACGTCGGCGACATAGCCGTCCATGTCATGCCCGGTCGCGGCCTGGCTCGAGCGACCGTGCCCGCGGCGGTCGTGCGCGATCACGCGGTAGCCGTGGTCTAGGAAGAACATCATCTGCGCGTCCCAGTCGTCCGAACTGAGCGGCCAGCCGTGGTGGAACATGACGACCGCCGCATCGCGCGGGCCCCAGTCCTTGTAGAAGATCTCGGTTCCGTCGGTGGTGGTGATGGTGGGCATGGCGGTGCTCCGGTCAGCGAAAGGGCGGGACGCGGTACGGGCCGTTGCCACTACCCGGTGGCGGGCGGTGGTATGGCTGGGCCATCATTTGGCGGATCATTGTGACGGGTGCGTTGCGTGTAGGCAATGTGGGTGGGGCGTATTTGGGGGGGGTGCAAGTTAAGCGGTAGCGTTTGGCGCGACTTTGCTTTTTTTGGGGGGGGTACTAACAAGTCACGGACTTAAATTGAGAACGTTACTAGTCGAAATGTGCGAGTTAGGGCTGATCCAAGGTACACTACAGTATTAATACATAAAATATGCTTGAAGTTGCTAAATATCGATAAATGATATACTGGGAAAGTAGCGGGGGTATATCAAATGGCACACACCGTTACCGTAGAACCGGATGAAGACGTTCAGGCGTGGTTCGTATTCATCGATCATCGTCCAATGATTGACTTCAATCGCGATTTTAAAGGGTCGCTGATTCTTCAGCCTGGTCGGCACAGATTGGCGTTGGACGTCCGAGGTAGCGGTTCCACGTTCAAGGTACAGATCGACGGCGGTGCCCAACTGATTGTGCCTGGGAATGGATGGCCGCTCACCCTCGCCGTTCCAAGAAACAAGAGTTCGGCGACAACCGTGGCGGAGTTCACGACATGATTGTCGCGTTTTTGGCTACACTCGCAACCTCACAGGTGGCAGCTACACCGGTGCTCCCCACAATGACCGAACGTAAGCAGGCGGGGCCTGTGGAACCGATACCGGCCCCTGCCGGACGCCAGGATGCTTCAGATAAGGGACTTGGACTGGCGCTGGAGGTTAACAACGACAAGCCCGCGCTGTCTGTGTCGATCGCCCGTCAGCTTCGACCTTCGCTAAAAGCAGGGGGGGCTGATGGGCTTACGTCCTTTTTCCGTCAAACCAGTTTCAGCGCCTCGGCAACCTCACCGATTGGCGGTAAAGACGATCTCGTCAATCCGCAGACACTCAACAAGTTGTCAGTAGGTCCCACGGTGACCATGGGAGTATCCCAATTCCGCACGTCCAGCCGGGACGAGGCCAATGGACCGAAGCCAGCTATAGGCTTGCAGTTCGGCGGAGAGGCAACGTTTGGGTTTAATCGCTTTGACTATCGTGAAAATGGTAGCTTAACAAAGTTGTCCAGCGACAAATTTCAATACTCTGTTGCGGTCTTCGCTTCAATATATCCCGCTGATGCGCGTTCCATGGTCAGCGTCGGTATGGAATATCAGCATGGCTTTGAGGCGCAGGACGAGGAGATTGTCTGCAAGTCGCAGGTCGTCCAGGCAAAGGACGATTGCGTCAAAAGTCCGCCTGGACCTCCGACCGAGGATGAAGGTCTACTCTTGTCGTTTGAGTTGCGCCGCACTTTCGGGCTGGGTTGGAGCTTCGCTGACCTGGCCATCTCCCCGAAGGCAACTGTCGACTCTCTTGATGGCGACGTCGGACTTGAACTCCCAATCTATCTGCTACCTCTCGAATCCAAATCTCCCGTGCTGCCCGGTATCAAGATTGGATACACGACTGAAAAGGACGACGTTGTTTTCGGGGTTTTTCTCAAAGCGGCTTTCGGACTGAAACGCTGACGGTTCTACGACAACGACTGGTTTGGGAAGCTTCGACGGTTCCCAATTCACTATTCGTTTTTGAATAAGGCTACGGTCCCGCGCACGGTAGCTATTGCCATTCGCATCGAAAGCCGACGTTCTATCTTCAACAACTTCTCGTGGTTCTTTCACGAATAATCGGACGGAGGCGAACGCTCCCACGCCACAAACGCCCCCCCGCACCCCAACCCCCCTCAGAACTGCCCCCCCACGTTGAACGTCACCAGCTTGGTGTCATCCCCCTTCTGCTTGATCAGCGCCTTTGCCAGATCGATCCGCAAGGGGCCGAACGGCGAGTTCCAGTTGACCCCCACGCCAATCGACACACGTGGCTTGGGGCTGTTGCCCGAATAGGTCTCGCGGTAGGCGCTCAGCGCATAGGTGTAAGGCGTGCCCGTGTTGGTCGTCGTGCTCGCGCCCGATGAATCGAGATACAGCGGCGCGCCATTGCTGTCGGTATATTGCCGCGTCGCCCCGGTGCAGGCGACCCCGGCGATGATCGCGGCGGCGCAGCTGTCCGCGAGCGTTGGCGTCTTGCCGCCGAACACCGCGCCGATATCGGCGTAGATCGACGGCCGCAGCCCGAGTTCGCGCGCGCCTGCGCCGAGCGGCACTTGGAGTTCGAGCCGCCCGCGATAATAGGTGTTGCCGCCGAGCGCCTCGGTCGTGTTGTTGCTCGTCGCGGTCAGCGTCGCGGGGACGGTCGACGTGTCGTAATACGCGCGCGTCACGCGCGGGCCGACGCCGCGGATGTCGAACCCGCGGATCTGCGGATCGCCGAGGAAGAAGCGATCGGTCAGCCGCACGTCCTGCCCGATCCCCTGGATATGCCCGCCCTCGGCCTGCGCGTTGAGCACGAAACCCGATCCCAGCCCCCAGAATTTGGACGCGATGATGGTCGAGCGGAGATAATGTGTGTCGCCGCCTAGGCCTGCGAAATCCTGGCTGATCGACAGGCGCGACCCCCGGGTCGGGTTGAGCCGGCTGTTGAGCGAATCGCGGATCAGCGAATAGCCGACCGACGAGGTCCAGCGGTTGCCGATCGCGTCGCACAGATACGATCCCGCGAGCGCGACGTCGCAACTGCCGTTGGTGTAATAGGTCGCCTGGTCGAGCGAGACCTGGTCGTAGCTGAGCCCGTAGCGCGCCGCGCCGCTCCAATATTCGCTGAGCGGGACCGCCGCGCGGATCTGGAACCCGGTCGAGACCTGTTTGTAGGTCGTCGTGTTGGTGTCGCCGACCGTGTTGTACGATCGGTAATCGCGGCGGAAGATGTCGCCGCCGAGCGCGACGTTGCTGTCGAACAGATAGGGTTCGGTGAACCCCAGCTCGACCGACTTGGAATAGGTCGAGTAGCTCACGCTGGCCCGCAGTTCCTGCCCCATGCCGCGGAAATTGCGCTGCTTGATCGACGCCTGGATGATGAATTTCTCGAGGCTGGAATAGCCCGCCGACAGCGACAGTTCGCCGGTCGATTTCTCCTGCACGTCGGCGGTCAGCACGACGCGGTCGGGGGCGGAGCCCTGCGTCTGCTTGATCTCGAACTTGTCCTGGAAATAGCCGAGCGAGTTGATCCGGTCCTGCGATCGCTTGACCTGGAAGCTGCTGAACGCATCGCCTTCGGCCAGCCGGATCTCGCGGCGGACGACCTTGTTGTTGGTCTGGGTGTTGCCGTTGACGTCGATCCGCTCGACATAGCTGCGTTTGGCCTCGGCGACGTGGAAATTGATCCCCATCGTCAGCGTGTCCTTGTCGCGCTGGAAATCGGGGCTGACGTCAACGAAGGCGTAGCCGAACGCGCCCGCCGCCTCGCTCAGCGAGTCGACCGCGGTCTCGACCTGTTTGGCGTTGTACCAGCTGCCCTTGGTGATCCCGAGGCTGGCTGCGAGTTTTGTGTTGTCGAAATCGCGGATGTCGCTGTCGACCGTCACGTCGCCGAATTTGTAGCGTTTTCCCTCCTCGACGACATAGGTGATGATGAAATCGCGCTTGTCGGGGGTCAGTTCGGCGACGGCGGAGGTGACCTTGAAGTCGGCATAGCCCTCGGTCAGGTAGAATTGGCGGAGCTTTTGCTGGTCATAGGCCATGCGGTCCTGGTCGTAGCTGGTGTTGGAGCTCAGCATCGTCTTGAGCCGCGCTTCCTTGGTGGCCATTTGTTCGCGCAGCTTGCCGTCCGAGAAATGGTCGTTGCCGAGGATGTTGATCTGGCGGACCTTGGATTTGGGGCCTTCGCTGACCTCGAAGATGACGTCGACGCGGTTCTGGTCGAGGTTGACCATCTTGGGGTCGACCGACGCGGCGAAGCGGCCTTGGCGGCGGTACAGCTCGATAATCCGCGCGATGTCCTGGCGGACCGCGGCGCGCGTGAAGATCTGGCGCGGGGCGAGCTTGACCTCCTTGCGGATCTTGTCTTCCTTGAGCCGCTTGTTGCCCTCGAAGATGATGCGGTTGATCACCGGGTTCTCGCGGATCCGCAGCACGATGTCGCCGGTTTCCGCGCCCGCGATCGATACGTCGGCGAACAGGTCGCTCGCGTAGAGATCCTTGATCGCCTGGTCGAGCGTCTCGTTGGTGAAGGACTGGCCCGTCCGCAGCTTGGTATAGGACAGCACGGTCTCGGGCTCGACCCGCTGCACGCCGTCGACGCGGATCGACCGGATCGTATGGGACGCGGCAGGGGTCGTAGCGGGGGCGGCAATCGGGGCGGCAACAGTCTGGGGGGGCGCCGTACCCGATGCGACGGCGGACGCGAAAACGATCGGGCCTACGCCCAACACCAATATCATCACTGCATCTCCAACCAGCTTCGCGAGCTAGGGCGCGCATGTGTCCGGCGGATTTTCGCCTGTGACGTCTGCGCCACGCGATGCGTCGGTGCGGGCATACCCCGTCACGTGGCGCAACCCTGGCCGGGCGCGCGGCGGCAACTGTGTCGGCGTGGTCAAGCGCGGGACACGCGGCAGACATTCGCGCGGCGCACCAACGGGCTTGCGCACCGTTTCCCCCATCCGGCGCGCGCGTTTGAAAGGCCTGCCATGTACGTTGCCATCAAGAGCCCGATCGTCCCCGAACCCAAGGTCGAGGAGCCGCCCTATGTCGACAATCCGTTCGCGCCCGAGATCTTCGCGACCGGCTATTCCGGAATCGCCAATATGCAGGGCGTGATCGTCCTGACGCTGGAGAGCGCGCGGTGCGACCACAGCCGCCCGCAACCCGCGCTGGAACGCGTGGTCGTCGGCCGCGTCGCGTTGACCACGACCGCCGCGCTCGAGCTCGTCACCGGACTCAACCAGTTCCTCGAACAGCAGGGGATCAGCGCGTCCAAGATGCTGGCGGGCGGGGCGACGTTCCAGTGATGCTGCGGATCGTCCTGTTCGCGGCGCACAACTGGTGGCGCTTCGTCCCCTGATCCACCCCGGTTCCCCTGCCCCGCGCAGGGGAACGGACTCACACCGGTAGCGTCACGCGCGCGAGCAATCCGCCGTCCGGGTGGTTCTCGATCGTCGCGTCGCCGCCGTGCGCGCGCGCGACGGCACGGACGCTTGCAAGGCCGAGCCCGGTGCCGCCGGTGTCGCGGTTGCGCGATCGTTCGGCCCGGAAGAAGGGTTCGAACGCGCGGGCGAGGTCGGCGGGGGCCATGCCCGGGCCGGTATCGCGGACCTCGATGATCGCGACGCCCTTGCCGGCGCTGAGCGAGACTTGCGCATTCCCCGCATAGTTCACCGCATTGCTCACCAGATTGGTCAGCAATGCCTTGAGCGACGGAGCGTCCCCGTCGATCCCGATCGCAGGTCCGGGCAGCAGCGTAACGTCGCCCCCGGCATCCGCCGCATCGGTCGTCACGCTTTCGGCGAGCGAGCGCAGGTCGAGCCTTTGCCGCCGGACATGTCGGGTCATCTCGCGGACGAACGCCATTGCGGCGCCGATCCGCTCGCTCATTTCGCGAATGTCCTCCTCGCCCGCAAGCCGGATCTCGTCGGGTGCCTTTTCGAGCCGCAGCGACAGGCGCATCAGGGGCGTTCGCAAATCGTGCGCGACCGCCGCGATCAGCGTGGTGCGATCCTCGACATAGCGATTGAGCCGTTCCTGCATCTGGTTAAACGCGGCGGCGGCCTCGGTGATTTCGGGCGGGCCGGACAGCGTCAGCGGTGCGGCGCGCGGATCGCGCCCGAGCCGGTCGGCCGCGCCCGCAAACAAGGCGATCGGCTTGGCGATCCGGCGCGAGACCCACCACGCAAGCGGCGCGATCCCCAGAACCGCGAGCACGAACCACAGGATAAAGCGCAACCGCCACGGCCGGAGCAGGCGCTCGACCGGCTCGATCCTGCGCCAGCCGCCATCGGGATGGCGAACCGATACCGTGAAATCGCCGAACAACGCATCGTCCATCGCGCGACGCTGGCGCAGCCGGGGGCTGACCATGCCGGCGGGAATCGGCGGGCGGAAGGCACCGATGATCGTCGGGCCCTTGTGTTGCCCCGAATGGACGACGACCGATCCGATCGGCAACCGCAGATCGAACGCGATCGCGCGCGCCAGTGCCAGGTCGCGCGGGTTGGACACGGCGATGGTCGGCGCATCCGCGATGCGCACCGTCAACAACCCGCTGGCATCGCGCCCGCTCCGCGCAACCGCGGCGATCCGGCTGGTCGTGAAGATCGTCGGCGATGGCGGCGGCATCAGCAGGAACGCGCCGAAATTGAGGATCTGCACGAGCAGCACGGTCGCCAGCATCATCGTGAAGATGCGCAGGAACAGCGGCCAAGACTTTTGGGCGTTCGCAGGCGTGGTGGCGGGGTAGGGAAGCGGGTCTGCCGCGGCACGGACGGTCATGCGCGCGTCACCGATGGCACGAAGAAATAGCCTTCGTTGCGGATCGTGCGGATGATCTCGTCGTCGCGCGCGCGGAGTTTGCGGCGCAGGCGGCTGACCTGGACGTCGATCGCGCGGTCATAGGCGTCGCTGTCCGGGCCGCGCGCGTCCTCCAGCAAGATGTCGCGCGTCAGGACGCGGCGCGGGCGCTTGACGAAGGCGCGCAGGACCGAGAATTCGCCGTCGGTCAGGTCGACCAGCATTCCGCTGCCGTCGAGCAACTCGCGCGCGGCGAAATCGACTCGCCAGTCGAGGAAGCAGTAATAGCGCGGTTCGGCGGCGATTTCGTCGCGCGCGCGCAGTGCGGCGCGGACGGTCGCGAGGATCTCGCGCGCGCTGCACGGTTTGGTCAGATAATGGCTCGCCCCCATTTCGAGCCCGAGGATTCGGTCGGGTTCGTCCCCCAGCGCACTGAGGAAAACGATCGGCGGCCCACCGCGCAGCGCGATCCGGCGACATGCGGAAATGCCGTCCTCCCCCGGCATCATGATGTCGAGCAGCACCAGCGACACCGGGTGCCGCGCGAGCACGACGTCCATCTCCTGCGCGTTCGAGGCGGTTTCGACGCGGTAGCCGTGGCGGCTGAGGCTTTCGGTCAGCAGCGTGCGAATCTCGTGATCGTCGTCGACGACGAGCAGCGTGGGCGCGTCGCGCGGCGATGGGGAGGGGGCGGTCTGGAAAGCCGTGGTCATCGCGGTGCGATGCGATTGCGATGTGTCCGCCATATGTCCGATCGGCGGATCGCCCCTATCGGGTGATGCCGCCGGGCCACACTTTTGTAACGGCGCGGACATCGCGGGAAACAAGCCGGAAAAGAATGCACGCCAAGGACAGGGTGCAGTTCGTCGCCGCAGCATCTTTCCTTCAGGAGTCGCATGACCATGACATTCCATACCAGCGGCGACACGATGTCGTCCGGCGTCGCCAATGCTGCCATCCCCGCCGCCACGGGCGCAAGGATCGTAATCGTCGACGACGATCCCGGCGTCCGCGAGCTGCTGACCGAATTCCTGGTCGACAACGGTTTCGGGGCCGAAGCGGTGGCGAATGGTGCGGCGTTGCGCGACCGGTTGGACCGGCGCGACTGCGACCTGATCGTGCTCGACATCATGATGCCGGGCGAGGACGGGCTGTCGATCCTGCGGTCGCTGATGCATGTCGAGGATGGCCCCGGGATCATCATGTTCTCGGCGATCTCAAGCGAGATCGACCGGATCGTCGCGCTCGAGATGGGCGCCGACGACTATATCCTCAAACCGTCGAGCCCGCGCGAGATCATGGCGCGGATCCGCTCGGTTCTGCGGCGCCGTGCGTCGACTGCGGCGCGCGGGACGACGACCGGGATCGGCAACGCCGGCGCTGCACCGACCGACTGTTATGCGTTCGCCGGCTGGAGTTTCGATGCGCGTCGCCGCAAGCTCACCGCACCCGACGGCGTGATCGTCGCCGTTACCGAAACCGAATATCGGATGCTCGCCATCTTCCTGCGCGATCCGCAGATCGTCCATTCGCGCGAGGACCTGGCGGATCTGACCGGGCGCGACGTGCCCAGCTGCAACGACCGGACGATCGACGTCCATGTCAGCCGTTTGCGCCGCAAGCTGGCGGTCAACGGCGGCGACGAGATCATTCGTACGGTGCGCAACCGCGGCTATCTGTTCCTGCCACGGGTCGAGGCGCGCGCCGCCTGATCGCCGCGGCCCTCCGTCCCGAATGGGTCGGAGGGCCGCGACCCGTTCAGAGTTGGCCGGTCAGGATCAGCTGGCGAACGTCGTCGGCGGCCTGGTTGTTCGCGCCGAGCCGTTCGATCAGTTGCGCCGGGCGGCTGCCGCGCAGTCCGGCGAGCGTCAGCGTCTTGTCACGGACGTAGGTGTAGACCCCGCTGACCGCGAAGGCAGTGGCGTGGCGGACATGCTGCTGCTGCCCTTGCGCGATCGCCGCGAATGCATCGCTTTCTAGGAACGCACGGCGGGTCAGCGGGGTCTCGAACGCGAGTTCGAGGATGCCGACCGCAGCGCGTTCGGGGGGAACAAGGTGGTCGACGTTGGGCGCGGGCGGTGCGGGCTTCGCATTGTCGTAGCGCTCGGGCAGGTGCAGCCGGACCTTGAGTACCGCCGTTTCCGCCGCGAGCTTCTCTGCGAAATCGGTCAGGAAGGTGCCGAACGCGTCGAGGTCGTCGGTCGCTGCGCCGAGGTGGACGTGGATCCGGTCGAACCCGTCGCCCGCATTGGGGATCGGGTCGGGAATGCGGTCGACGAGCGTGCGCGATCCATTCGGAAGCGCATAAGCGACCGTCGCGGCGAACATGTTCTGCTCGTCTGCGAACAGGATCGAACTGGCATCGTTGAACGTCGTTTGATCCTCGGCGGAGGCGAAACCGATTTCCACGCCGCCATCGAGTTCGTAATCGGGGAAGGGGGTGATCCCTTCCACGGATGGCCACAGATGCGCGTCCTGCGCGCGGTCGAAATGGGTCTGGACGTACCAGCAAAGCCCCGGAACGCGCGAGCACAACGGGCCGTGGACGTCGCGCCAATAGGTCGCGAACAGCTCGTGCGGCACGCGCGGGCGGCGCAGCACGGTGGTGTAGGTGTTGATCCCGATGCTCTTATCGCGGGCGGCGTAATCGTGATCGGTGGATACCTTGGGCATTCGGATGCTCCTTTGATCTGCAAGAGTTCGGATTTTGCTCCCCTCCCTGGAAGGGAGGGGCTGGGGGTGGGTCGGTGTGAGGCTGGCCGTCCGTCAGATGATCGGGCCGACCCACCCCTCGATCCCCTCCCTTTCAGGGAGGGGAGGAAGAAGGAGGCCTAACGCTTCAGCCGCGCTTCAGTCGCGCGACCAGCGGGGTCAGCACCACCGCCAGCACGGCAATCGCCGCAGCGACATAGCCGACGCTCGGCAGGCCAAGGTGCAGGATGATCGCCCCGCCGATGATCGCGCCGAGCCCGATTCCGGCGTTCGCCATCGACACGTTGAGCGTGCCCGCCAGTGCCTGCGCATGGCTCGCCGACTGCATGACGCGGACCTGGCAGATCGGGTAGAGCGCGGTGTTGGCGACGCCCCACACCGCGAGCGCGACACCGAGCCAGACCGGCGACCCGGCGAACAGGGTCGTCGCCGCGATCCCGACTGCGAGCACCAGCGAGGCGATTGCGGTCACCAGCAGCGGCCCCTTGCCAACGAACTGCCCGCCGAGCCAATTGCCGCCAAGCCCGACGATGCCGAACCCCATCAGCCACCAGCCGACCCGACCCGCGGGGATATGCGCGATCTGCTGCAGCGTGTCGGCGAGATAGGTGTAGGCGGTGAACATCGCGGTGAAGACCACCACCGACAGCACGACGTTGCCGAGGAAATACGGGTCCTTGAGGATCCGCGCCTGCTCGGCGAGCCGGACACGGGCGGGGCGGGCGAGCGTCGGCATGACGAAGAACAGCAGCACACCCATTAGCAACGACAGCCCCGACAGGCCCCAGAACGTCCCGCGCCAGCCGAACGCATCCGACGCGAGCGTGCCGAGCGGAATGCCGAGCACCATCGCGCCCGAGATTCCGAGATAAACGTTCGCGACCGCTTTGCCCGACCGTTCCGGGCCAGCCAGCGTGCCTGCGGTCTCGCTCGCGGTGCCCCAGAAGACGGGGAGCGCAAGCGCTGGGAGAAAGCGCGCGAATTCGAGGATCCAGATATTGGGGGCGGCCGCGGCCAGCGCATTGGCCCCTGCGAAAATCAGCAGGATCACGACGAACAGCCGCTTGCGTTCGAAATGCGACAGCATCGCAGTGAGGAACGGCCCCGCCAGCATCACGGTGAACGCGAACAGCGTGACGAGTTGCCCGGCCGCCGCGACCGAGATGTCGAGATCGCGCGCGAGCCCCGGCAGCAGTCCGACGATGATGAACTCGGTCGTGACGATCACGAACGCCGAGATGGCGAGCAACAGCACGGCAAGGCCGTTGCCACGCGTTTGCGGTGGTGCCCCGGCGTGGGCGGTAGGGATAGTGGCAGACGGCATCGGGCATTCTCCAGCGGATCTGCCCGATGTAGGATGACGAAACGTCTCGTCACGCGGTAAGAATTCGCCTAACTTGGGACCAAAATTCCCTAATTGTGAGCGCGCCATGATCCCGTCGGAACGCCTGAAGGGCATCGAGGCCTTTGTCACCGCGGCGGATGCGGGCAGTTTCACCACCGCAGGCAAGCGGCTCAACCTGTCGAGTTCCGCAATCAGCAAGGCGATGGCGCGGCTCGAGAGCCGGCTTGGCAGTCGGTTGTTCGACCGGACCACGCGGCGGCTGACGCTGACCGAGGCGGGGGCGGCGTTTTACGAAACGTGCGTCCGCGTGCTGGCGGAACTGGTCGAGGCGGAGGCGGTGCTGGCGTCGCATCGCTCCGAAGTGGTCGGGCGGATCAAGGTCGACGTGCCGATCGCGTTCGGGCGGATGCGCGCGATGCCGCTGTTGCTCGGCTTTGCCGAGCGTAATCCGAACGTGCGGCCGCACATCACCTTTACCGATCGGCTGGTCGATATCGTCGAGGAAGGGATCGACGTCGCGGTGCGGATCGGGACGGTGGCGGCATGGCCGGATGCGCTGGGGCATCGCTATCTCGGCACCGAACGCGTGATCGTTTGTGCGTCGCCGGCGTATCTTGCGCGGCATGGCGTGCCCCGGACGGTCGAGGAGGTGATGGCGCGCGACTGCATCCTGTATGGTCGCGCGGACGGCAGCACGATCGCGTGGCGGTTCGCCGACGGCGCGGGCGGGGTGGAACACCGCACGATGGAGCCGCGGATCGTGCTCGGCAGTGCGGAGGCGCAGGTCGAGGCAGTCAAGGCTGGGTTCGGGATTGCACAGCTCGCAACCTGGCTGATCGCGGACGAACTCGCGCGAGGAGAGCTGGTGGAGGTCCTGCCCGACCAAGCGACCGAAGGGCTGCCGCTCCACCTCGTCTGGCAGCGTAGTCGCCAGCTCAGCCCGAAAGTCGATGCGGTGCTCGAGGTGTTGAGCACCGGGCTCCGCATCGACTGATCGGCGCCGTGGCTATTGCTTCGCCTTCTTCGTCTCGGGCATCGCCAGCAGGTAGAGCGTAAACCCAGCCGCCGCGATCGCCGCGAGCGTCAGGAAGCTGACGCTATACCCTGCCCAGACGATGATCGCGCCCGCGAGCGACGCGGACAGCGCCGCACCCAGCCCCTGTGTCGTAGCGACCGCGCCCTGGCTGACGTTGAAGCGTCCGCTGCCCTCGGTCAGGTCGGCGATCACCACCGGGAACAATGCCCCGAAGATTCCTGCCCCAACGCCGTCGAGCGCTTGCACGCCGACCAGCCAATAGGGATCGTTTGATACGGTGTAGAGCGCGCCGCGGGCGGCGAGGAAGGCGAAGGCGAGCAGGAAGATCGGCTTGGTGCCGAACCGTTCGGTGCTGCGCCCAACGAGGATCGCGACCGGTACCATCACGAGCTGCGCGGCGACGATGCACGCGGCGGTGAGCGAGGTCGCCTGGTCCTTGCCTACGGTCTTCGCGAGCAACTGGCTGACCGAGGTGAGCATCGCGGCATTCGACAGATGGAACAGGAAGGCGATCACCGCGAACAGCATCAGCGGGCGGTTCTCGACCAGCACCTTCCAGCCGCTTGGTTCCTCGCAGCCTTCCTCGGGCTCGCAATCGAGCCCGCGTGCGACCGCATTGTCGATGTCGTCGTTGCGGATGCGGAAGGTCGTCGCGATGCTTGCGACGGTGAGGCCGGCCATCAGCCAGAACACCACGACCGGCCCGAACTTCCACGCGAGCACGCCCGCGAGCGCCGCGGACACCGCGTTGCCCGCGTGGTTGAATGCTTCGTTGCGCGCGACGCGCTTGGCGAACAGCTTGGGGCCGACGAGGCCGAGCGTGATCGCCGAAATGGCGGGCGCAAACACCGCACCCGCCACCGCGGCGATCGATTGCGTAACGGTTACCGCGGCGAAGCCGGATACGATCGGCAGCGACAGGCTGCTCAATGTCACCAGCAGTGCCGCGATCATCACGATCCGCGGCTTGTTCTTGCTGCGGTCGATCAGGCCGCCTGCAGGCGTTTGTGCGAGCAGGCCGACGATCCCCGCGATCGTCAGCACCAGCCCGACGGTCGCCTCGTTCCAGCCATGCGCCGGTCCGCGCACCGCGACGAGATAGATCGCGAGATACGGCCCGAGCCCGTCGCGAACGTCGGCGAGGAAGAAGTTGAGCGCGTCGAGCGTGCTGCCCGGTTTGGAGCGCCGCGGTGTCGAGCCGCCGGATGCGGGAGAAGCGAAGGCAGTGGCCATGAGGGAGTCTCGCGGGGCTTGAGAAGGGGGCGGTCGGGTGGCGGGCGTCAGCCGAGCGCGATGCGCGCGGCGAGCGCGGCGGCGAGGGCGGGGATCATCGTCACCGCACCGACCTTGAGGAAGCGCCAGAACCCGACGTCTTCGCCTTCGCGCCGGATCGCCTGAAGCCACAGGATCGTGGCGAGCGACCCGGTGATCGACAGGTTCGGGCCGAGATCGACGCCGATCAGCAGCGCATCCACCACCATCTGCGGCGGGTGCGCCTGAAGCACGGCGCTGCTTGCGATCAGTCCGGCGGGCAGGTTGTTGATGAGGTTCGATCCGAACGCGAGCAGCGTGCCCGCGGTGAGCGCACCGCGCGCCGGGTCGGCGGACGCGGTACGGAGCGCCTCGGCGACATGCCGGATCACGCCGGTATGATCGAGCGCCTCGACCAGCACGAACAGCCCGGCGACGAGCGGCAGGACGCTCCACGATACGTCGCGTGCCACGGCGATGGGGGAGCTTCGCGTCGCCATGGCGACCACCAGCGTCGTCGCGACCCCGGCGATGCAGGTCGGCAGGCCGAGCTCGATGTCGAAGGCGGACGCCAGCAGCAGCGCGGAGGCGGTCGCGACGATCCCGCCCAGCGCGATCTTGCCCCCGGTCGACAGCGGGGTGCGATCGACCTCGGACTGGCAGTCGCCGACGATCCGCGCGCGTTCGACGTAGCGCAGGATCAGGAAGGTCACGGCGATGGCGACGAGCGACGGCAGCGCGAACGACGCGAACCATTGCCCGAGCGGGGGCATGTGCCCGCCGTACAGCACGAGGTTGGCAGGGTTGGAGATCGGCAGCACGAAGCTCGCCGCGTTCGCGATCAATGCGCAGGCGAATAGCAGCGGCAGTGGGTCCGCCTCGGCCTTGCGTGCGGCGGCGTAGACCGCCGGGGTCAACACCACCGCGGTCGCGTCATTGGACAGGAACGTCGTGGTGACGATCCCGGTCGCATAGACGAGCAGGAACAGGCGCGGGCGTGAGCCGTGGGCATGATTGACCGCCGTCGCGGCGACCCAGTCGAACAGGCCGTGGCGGCGGCAGGTTTCGCTGAGCAGCATCATGCCGATCAGGAACAGATAGACGTCCGTGCCCTTGCCGATCGCGCCGAGCGCGGCGGAGAACGGGAGCAGCCCGAACACGAGCAGCAACGCCGCCCCCAGCATCGCCCAGATCGCTTCGGGCCAGCGGAACGGCCGCGTGATGACGCCGGCGGTGGAGGCCGCACAAATGCCCCAGGTTACACCCGTCGCGAGGCTCACGAACGGCGTCGCGGGCGGGTGGGCTCCGATATGCGCAACGGGACGGTCATCACGCAAACTCCGATGGTCGAAGGGTTGGCCGCAGAATGGGCCGGGTGGGCAAAGAGTGCGAAGGTTGCCTACCCGGTGCCCGGCCGTCCGCGCCGATGTCTTGATCTTTCGCCTGTTATCAGTGGGATAATGGCGATCGACTGAACCGTCCCGTTCAGGTTCGGTTTATCGGGGTCAACAACATCGGCGCGTCCGTCAGGTCAGGCGATATTGAGCCCGACGTGGACATTGTTGCGCGTCGCGTTGGAATAAGGACAGACCTCATGCGCCGCGTTCGCGAGCTTCTCGGCCTCGGCCTTGTCGACGCCGGGGAGCGTGATCGTCAGGTCGGCGGTAATGCCGTAGCCACCTTCCGAACGCGGACCGAACCCGACCTCGGCGGTTACGGTCGCATCGGCGGGGACCTTGACCCCAACCTTGCCCGAAACCGCCTTCATCGCGCCGAGGAAGCAGGCGGAATAGCCAGCCGCAAACAGCTTCTCGGGGTTGGCGCCGACACCGCCGGGGCCGCCCATCTCCTTGGGAACGACCAGCTTGACATCGACCGACCCATCGTCCGAGCGTGCGGAACCGTCGCGACCGCCGGTTGCGGTGGCCTTGGTCTTGTAAATGACGTCGATGGACATTGTGCTTGCCTTTCAAAGGTGTCGGAGCGCGCAAACGGACGATGCACGCTTAGGATGCCGACCTCATCATAAAGGACGAGGAGGCAGATCGGTTGCGCACCCCCGGTATCCCGCGCGATTGATACGGGGAACCGACCGCCACCTGCATTCGTCCAGCCTCCCGTCGGGGATCACGCCTCGTCCAAAGGGGGATCATGACCGACGGACCAACCACGCAACGCCTGCGGATTGCACAGGTCGCCCCGGTGGTCTTCCCGACCCCGCCGAGCGGATCGGGCGGGACCGAGCGGATCGTGTACGACCTGACCGAAGCGCTCGTCGAGCAGGGGCATGACGTCACGCTGTTCGCGCCGTCCGACAGCCGGACGTCCGCGACGCTGGTGTTCGCGGGACCGAGCCTTGCCGCGCTGAAACAGACGCGCGGGGATGTCGCGCCGGGGGTGCCGGCTGCGCTGGAGGCGATGCAACTGGGACTGCTCGCCGAACGGCTTGGCCAATTCGATATCGTCCATTGCCACGGCGAATTCGCCCACGCAGCCGTACTCGGCGCGGCGCGGTCGCGGAGCATCACGACGGTCCACTGGCGGCTCGACGAATGCGACCGCGAACTGTTCTTCGGGCATTTCACCGACCTGCCGGTGGCGGCAATCTCGGCGGCGCAGGCGTCCGCCTTGCCGTTGGCGAACCTTGCCGGGATCGTGCACCACGGCATCGCACACGACCGCTATCGGATCGGCGACGGCGCGGGGGGCTATCTCGCGTTCATCGGGCGGATGACCGACCAGAAACGCCCCGACCGCGCGATCGCGATCGCGCAGGCGGTGGGGATGCCGCTGCGGCTTGCGGGTGCGGTCGATGTCGGCAACCCGACCTATTTCGCGAAGCACGTTGCGCCAGCGCTGGGGGACGCCATCGTCCACGTCGGCGAACTGGACGATGCGGCGAAGCAGGACCTGCTGGGCAATGCGGTGGCGCTGCTGTTCCCGATCGACTGGCCCGAGCCGTTCGGGCTGGTGATGATCGAGGCGATGGCGTGCGGGACGCCGGTGATCGCGTGGGACAAGGGCAGCGTGCGCGAGATCGTCGAGCCGGGCGTCACCGGCTTTATCGTATCCAGCGAGGCGGAAGCGGCGGAAGCGGTCGCCAAAGCCGCCATGCTCGACCGCAGCGTGATCCGGCGCGTGTTCGAGCAACGCTTCACCGCCGATCGGATGGCGCGCGATTACGTCGATCTGTACGCGGCGCAGATCGCGCGGGCGCGCGGATGACGTCGCGGCACGTCGCACGGCTGCGGTGCCCGGTGTGCGCCAACCCCGACTGGCACGCGCGAATCGGTGGGGAGGAATGCACGCATTGCGGGCTTCAGGTCGATGCGGGTGTTCCGCTCGACGGGGTTCGCGCGGCGATGCTGCATCGTCTCGGCGAAGGTCTGGCATGTGGTGCTCCGAACGATCGCTGGGCACTGACTGCGGAAGGGTGGCGCAATGCGGCGTGGCGGTTCGGCTATGTGCTGGACCACGATCGCGCGGGTCCAGCTGTGCCGCGCAACCATGCGATCACGCTCGGGATCATCACCCGGCCCGAAGAATGCGCCGATGCGGCGGCGCTGGTCGCGGCGCTTCCCGAGTTCGCACGACGGATCGTGCTGATCGATGCACCCGACGCTGCACCCTGGGGCGATGCGTTTCCCGGCGTCGAGCTTCATGCGCACCCGCTGGCCGGGGATTTCGCCGCACAACGCAACCGCGTGCAGGCGCTGGCCGGGGAAGGGTGGGTTTTGCAACTGGACAGCGACGAGCGGCCCGACGCGGTCTTGCGTGACAGTCTCGGGTGGCTGGTCGCGGCTGCGGACGGCGACGGGCTGGAGTCGTTGGGGCTCGCGCGGTGCAACCTCGTCGATGGCGCTCAGTCGGCGCTGTTTCCCGACATCCAGTACCGGCTCAACCGAAGCGCCGTGCGCTTTGCGGGGAACGTCCACGAAGGCCCGGTCGTCCCGTTCGCGCAGACGTCGCTCGCGCTGTCAGGGGTGATCGAGCATCGGCTCGATGCGGTCCGTGTTCGAGCGCGAACGCGGACCTATGCCGCGATGTCCGCCGACGGCGCGCGGCCCGAGGACGAAACCCGTTTGTTGCGCCCGTTCGACACGATCGCGGATCGATAGGCCGCGAGCGTCTGTTCCCCAAGCGTGCGGCGCGTGAACTGGCCGGACGCCGCGCGGCTCGCGGCGGCATAGCGTATGCGCAGCGCAGGATCTTCGATCAGCGGGCGCAGCGCGGCGGCGACGTCCGCCGCGGTACACCTCGTCGCGAGGATCCCTGCGCCGCTGTCCCCGACGAATAGCCGCGCGCTTGCATCTTCGGCGCAGGCGACGACGGGGCGACCGAACATCATCGCCTCCTGATAGACGAGGCCGAAACTTTCGTAGCGCGATGGGGCGACGACGACATGCGCCGCCGCGAACAGATCGTGCAAGCGGGTCTCGTCGACGCGGTGGAACAGGCGGAGCCTTTCGCGCGCGTGCGCTGGGAGTGCAGCGACGTCTTCTTCCTGCGCGCCGACCAGGGTCAGCCGGAACGCCGGCAGGCGCCCGGTCGCGTGCTCGGTCGCAAGGATCGTCATCGCCTCCAGCAATGCATCGAACCCCTTGCGCGGCTCGTTTCGCCCGACGAACAGCAGCTCGACCGTTCCGCCGTCGCCCGGATAGGCGGCGTTCTGCCCACGTTCGGTGATGACCTGTGGCAAACTCAGCCCGATCACCGCGTGATGGGAGCCGGGGTGGGGCACGCGGTACAGGTCCGCGATGGTGTCGCCATGCGCCGTGGTGTTCGAGATCAGCCCGGCACTCCACTGCGCCGACAGCCGTTCGATCAGGATCGCGCCCGCACGGTCGACCCGGTTACGCAGCGTCGGCTCCTGCGATAATGTGATCGCGGCGGGCGTGGAGTTGCGCGTGACGAGCGGTATCGTCCGTCGCGCGGCGATCGCGGCACCGGGGGCATACCAGTTGGTCGCCTCGATCACGTCGAAGCGCCGTTTCCGATGCTCCGCGATGACCGCCGCGCGGAACGCGAGCGGCGCGGCGAGATGCCCCAGCGCCGCCGTGCGCCGCAACGTGGCAAGCGCTCCGCGGGGGGCGCACCCGATGATCTCGAGTTCTCCGTCGCGGTCCCGTCCGCTGCGATCCAGCGTGAACACGCGGACATTGGCACCGGCTTCGGCCGCCGCATGGGCAATTTCCAGCGCCGCACGGGACAGCCCGCTTTTCTCGGGCGGTAGCGCCCACGTCAGCAAACCAACCTGCAGCTGGGGGGATACTTGCTCTGGATCAATTAAATTCCCGTACATCGTTTCGGAACTGCGATGAATGTGAGTCAGTTCCATCTTTCTGTCTCCAGAATGAACGGTAACAATGTTCGTACTCCACATCGCACTTCAGGGCTGCCTTCGGGGGCACGATGTGGAATACGGCATGACGGCTGATACCGGCGGGCACATCCGCTACGTGCTCGATCTGGCGCGCGCGAGCGACGCGCATCCGGCGATCGATCGGATCGAGATCCTGACGCGCGCTTTCGTCGATCCGGTCCATGGCGAATGTTACGATCAGTGTATCGAGACGATCGACGATCACACGCGGATCGTGCGGCTGCGCAGCGTGGACTCGGGCTATCTCGCCAAGGAACAACTGTGGACGCAGCATGACAGCATGGTCGAGGCGGCGGTCGCGCACATCAGTGCGCTCGATCGCTGGCCCGACGTCATCCACGCGCATTATGCCGATGCAGGGGCGCTGGCCGCCGCGATCAAGGACCGGTTGGGAATCCCCTATGTCTTCACCGCGCATTCGCTCGGCCATGTGAAGCGCGCGGCGTTCGACAAGCCGTGTCGCGAGCTCGACGGGCTGGAGCAGCGCATCGCGATCGAGGACCGCGCGATTGCGGGCGCATCTGCGATCATTGCGTCGTCGCGCGACGAGGCCGAGCTGCAATATGCGTTGTACGACGCCTATGACCCCGGCCGTATCCGCATCATCGCGCCGGGCAGCGACGTAAAGGACTTCGCCAACGCCATGCCCGATCGGGCGATCGACGCAGCGATCGACCGTTTTCTGACCGATCCGTCGAAGCCGACGATCCTTGCGATCGCGCGTCCCGTCACCAAGAAGAACCTCGCGGGACTGGTCGAGGCGTACGGGCGTTCGTCCGCGCTGCAGGCGGCGGCGAACCTGGTGATCGTCGCGGGAACGCGCGACGATCTGCGCACGCTCGAACCCGAGGTGCGCGACAATCTCGCCGAATTGCTGATCCTGATCGACCGGTACGATCTGTACGGCAAGGTCGCCTATCCCAAGACGCATCGACCGTGTGACATCCCCGCAGTCTACGCCTATGCGCGGGAGCGGCGGGGGGTGTTCGCCAATCCTGCGCTCAACGAGCCGTTCGGCCTCACGCTGCTCGAGGCGGCGGCGGCGGGGTTGCCGGTGGTGGCAACCGACAGCGGCGGGCCGAACGACATCGTCGAGACCTGCGGCAACGGGTTGCTCGTCGATCCGCGCGCGCCGGAAGCGATTTCGAATGCCTTGCTCGCGATCCTCGCCGATGACGCGCTGTATGATCGCTATGCGGCCGGCGGACGGACGGCGATGCGGACGTACGACTGGGACGCGCATGTCGCGATCTACGCCGATCTGCTTGCCGAAGTCGTTGCCGCGCCGATGGCGCAGCCGGACCGTGACACGATTCCACAAAACCTGCTCGTGTCCGATATCGACGGGACGTTGCTCGGCTGCGCGGACGCACTGTCGGCGTTCCGGCAGTGGCATGGCGACGAGCGCGCGCTGGTCTTCGCGGTTGCAACCGGGCGCAGTTTCCACAGCGCGATGGCGGTTTTGGCACAGCATCACGCGCCGTTGCCCGCGATCGTTATTTCGTCGGTGGGCTCGGAAATCTATCACCGCCGTCCGGGCGGGATCTATGCGCGCGACATCGCGTGGGACGAGAAGGTTGCCGCGGGCTGGGATCGGGAGGCGATCGCAGGGGTCATCGCGCGCGAAGGCGGGCTGACGCCGCAAAGCCCGCTCGAACAGCGCCGCGCCAAGCTCAGTTACATGATCCAGGGCGATCCCGATGCCGGGCGGCGGTTGCGCGCGTTGCTCGATGCGCGCGGGCTGGCGTGCACGATCATCCAGAGCCACGGACGGTATCTCGACGTGCTGCCGTTCGCGGCGTCCAAGGGGACCGCGGTAGAGCATGTCCGCCAGGCGCTCGGGCTGGCGGCGGGGCAGGTGGTCGTCGCGGGCGACAGCGGCAACGATATCGAGATGCTGCGCTCGGTCCCCAACGCGATCATCGTCGGCAACCATTCCGACGGGCTCGCCGAGCGGAAGGACCTTAGCCGCTGTTACGTCGCGCGCGGTTCGCATGCACATGGGATTCTCGAAGGCGTCGCGCACTTCCGCAAGACCGCCAAGCGCGCGTGAGCGTCAGCGTCCTGACGATCGTCCGCGGACGATCGTCGCATCTCGCCAATCTGATCGCGGGCCTGGAACGCCAGACGCGTGCGCCCGACGAGCTCGTCATCGCGTGGATGCAGGATGTGCCGTCGCCGCTGCCTGAAACGCGCTTTCCGGTGCGGTCGGTGCTGGTGCCGGGGGACCCGATGCCGCTTGCCGCGGCGCGCAACCGTGCCGCCGAGGCGGCGCGGGGGGAGCAGTTGATCCTGCTCGACGTCGATTGCATTCCGGCGGCGGGGCTGGTCGAACGCTATGCCGCAACCGCGGAGGCTGCGGGGGTGCGGCTGGGGGATGTGCTGTATCTGCCGCCGGGCGGGGTCGAACGGATTGACGATGCCGCGCTGGACCGCATTGGTGTCCGCCATCCTGCCAAACCTGAACTGGCCGAGGATGAAATTCGTGCCACACCGAGCCACGGCGAGTTGTGGGGGCTGTCCTTCGCGCTATCCGCGGCGGACTGGCGGCGTGCAGGCGGGATGGACGAGCGTTACATCGGCTATGGCGGCGAAGAGACCGACTTCGCGGCGCGGCTGGAACGCGCTGGCGTGACGATGGCATGGGTCGGCGGCGCGCGGGCGTATCACCAGCATCACTCGATCCACATCCCGCCGCTCCAGCATTTCGACGCGATCCTGCGCAACGCGCGGCTGTTCCACGCGACATGGGGGCGGTGGTGCATGGACTACTGGCTGGGCCAGTTCGCGGAGCGCGGCCTGATTGCGATCGACGACGCCGCGCTGACCGTAGTGCGCGCGCCGACCCGGGACGAGATCGACGCGACGCTGGACGCGACCGCGCTGTTCAGTTGATCGTCGGCGACGCTCAGGCCGCTGACATGAGCGGCGGGGCGTCATTCCCTGCGGCCTGCGCTGCAACCGGCGCTGCCGGTGCCTCCGTTGACCACAGATCCACCGCCATGCCCTCAAGATAGGTCGCCGCCTTGCGCGCGGCATCGGCGTCGTACAGCGCGGCGAGCGCCGCCGGGTCGAGCGCCTTCGCGGCATCGAGGATTTTGCGCCACGGGGCGAGCGCGCCGGGCCATTCGCGCAACATCACCGCCGCGCCGACCTCGGCGAGCCGTTCGGCCTTGCGCGTCTGTTCGGCAAAATAGCGCCATTCGGGCGCACAGACATAAGGACGCCCGACGCGTGCGATCTCGTGCACTGTATTGTCCCCGGCGGAGGCGATGACCACGTCCGCAGCGGCGATGTAATCGGTCACGCCCGCGACCCAGCCCAGTTCGCGCAGATTGCCGAAATCGGTCTCATGCCCCTCGCGGTGAGTCGGACCGAGCACCAGCCACAACGCGTTCGGCACCGCACGCGCCGCCATCGTCAGCGGGGCATAGGGCGTTCCCGCCCCGCCGCCGCCGGTCAGCACGACGATGATTTCCTGTGTCGGGTCGAGCCCGAGCTTCGCCCGCGCGGCCTCGCGCGACGGAATCGCGTCGACCGTTGTGCACAGTCCGCCGGTGTAGCACGTCGCCGCACGCACCCAGTCTGGCGTGTCGTCCTGTTCCAACGTCCGATCGAACGGGGCGAGCAGCCCGACGCTTGCCTGATACGCCCCCAGATGCCCCGGATCGAGCCGGTCGCCATGCATTCGCAAGCTGATCGCCGGGACACTCGCGATCCGCGCGAGCATCGCGATCTCGGCGGAGACGTCGACGACGAACAATGCGGGATCGACATCGTCGAGATGGTCGAGGATCGTCCGCATCGTGCCCCGCGTCTTCGCGACGCCGAGCGGAACGCAGTGCATGATCTCGGGCGTCGGCTGCGCGAACAGGCCGGGGGAGGGGACCGGCGCACCGATCATGTTGGGCAGCGGCACGATGTCGATCGGCCGGTCGAACCCGTCGAACAGGTCAGGCCGCGCGCACAGGACGCTCACCGGACGCTCCGCGGGGAGTTCGCGGATGATCGCCATCGCGCGATTGGCGTGGCCGCGGCCCTGGTGATGAATGAAGAAGCTGATCGGTTTAAGCGTCATGGCGGGGCAACGCGACGCAGCGCCTTCGGTTGCCTTGCCGCCATGCGAAAAGCGGCGGGTTTGATGATCGCCCGATCAGTCGAACGTCGCGACGTAATCCACACCATTCTCGACGCGGCGAAACGGTGCCAGGACGATGTCGATCCGGCCCATCACCGGATGCGTCATCTGATAAGTCGAGTGCGGCCAGGTTTCGTCCGACGAACTGCGGAAGACCAGCGAAAAGGGAACACGCCCGCCTTCGCCCCCGCGACGGCGCGACGCCTCCACCAGCGTCAGCGGCATGATGCCGACGCGCGGCACGCCCAGCGAGAATGTCGTGCCGACGTGCCCCGCAAATTCGTTACACGTCATTGCCCGACCCATGGCCAACCCTCGCGCGTCGATAACCCTTGCCCCCACGGCAAGTACCGTGGGTATCAAGGAAACGGGTCATGACGCAATGCGCGCGACAGACTACCCTTTGAACTACTCCAAATTATGTATCTACGCTGCGACGAGCTGTTGTATTCTTGCGGACAAGACATCCATTGCGAACGGTTTGGTAAGAATATGCATCCCCGGATCGAGATGTCCATTCCCAACCGCTGCATTCTCTGCATAGCCGGTGATGAACAAGATCTTCAGATCGGGGCGTGCGACTCTTGCGGCATCTGCCAATTGGCGTCCGTTCATGCCTTTGGGCAGGCCGACATCGGTAATCATCAGGTCGATCGCGTCGCCCGACGCCAGCACGTCCAGCGCGCTCGGGCCGTCACCCGCCTGCAACACGTGGTGCCCGAGATCGGTCAGTGTATCGACCACCAGCGCCCGAACGTCGGGTTCGTCGTCCACCACCAGGACGGTCTTTGCGATCGACGGTGCCGCCATATCGACCGCGACCACGATCTCCGGATCCGCCGCCGCGACTCCGTGCGACCGCGGGAAGAACAGCTGCATCGTCGTGCCATGCCCGACTTCGGACGTGATCCGCACCTGTCCGCCCGATTGGTGGACGAACCCGTAGATCATCGACAGCCCGAGGCCGGTACCTTCACCCAACGGCTTGGTCGTGAAGAACGGATCGAACGCACGCGCGATCGTCTCGGGGGACATGCCCGATCCGGTGTCGGTGACGCTCAGCACGATATACTGGCCTGCCGCCATGTCGCGGCTGCGCGCCGCGGCAGCGTCAAGCGCGACGTTACCGGTCTCGACCGTGATCCGACCGCCTTCGGGCATCGCATCGCGCGCGTTGATGCAGAGATTGAGGACAGCGTTCTCGAGCTGGTTCGGATCGATCAGAGTCGTCCATAACGTCTCGTCGCGGACGACCCTGATCTCGATCGCGGGGCCGACCGCGCGTTGCAGCAGATCCTCGAAACTCGCGATCAGGCGATCGATGTCGGTCGGCCGCGGGTCGAGCGTCTGCCGACGCGAGAAGGCCAGCAGGCGGTGGGTCAGCGCGGCCGCGCGTTTGGCACCCTGTTGCGCCATGCCGATGTAGCGGTCGACGTCGTTGATGCGCCCCTGCTTGATCCGTGCCTGGATCAGTTCAAGGCTGCCCGAAATCGCGGTCAGCAGATTGTTGAAATCATGCGCTAGACCGCCGGTCAACTGACCCACGGCTTCCATCTTCTGCGCCTGGCGCAACTGTTCCTGCGCGGTCTCGAGATCGGCGCGGGCTTCGCGCTCGACGGTGATATGGCGTCCGCTCGCATAGACCCGACCGCCCTCAAGCGTCGCGACCCAAGCGATCCAGCGGTAGCTGCCGTCCTTGTGGCGATAGCGGTTCTCATATTGCCGAAGCGTCGCGTTCAGCGTTTCCTCGAACGCGACGGCGTTGGTGGCGGATTCGTCCGGGTGCCCGAACGCCAGATGGCTGCGCCCGACGATTTCGTCCGCCGTCCACCCGAGGACGTCGGTCCAGGCAGGATTGATCGACAGGATGATCCCCTCGTCGGAGAGGATCACGAGCATGTCCTGCGAATTCTGCCAGGTCCGGTCGCGCTCGCGGGTGCGTTCGGCGACCTGGCGCTCGAGCGTTTCCGCCAGTGCGGCGAGGGCATCCTCGGCGCGCCGCCGTTCGATCGCCGCCTGCGTGCGGTCTGCCACGTCACGGACGAAGATGAGGTCATCGTCCGACCAGACCCGCGGCGCCCTGTTGTTGAGGTACAGCAGCGCCGAGAACCGCCCGCGTTCCACCAGCGGCAGGTTGACGACGGCGAGCGCATCGATCGCTTCGAGCGCGTCGGCATTGCCGGCGGTACGGGGATCGGTGCGGGCGTCCGCAAAAGTCACCACGTCGCCGCGTTTCAGATCCTCGATATACGAGCCATAGTCGCGGAAGCGCAGCACGCCTGCGAGCGTCGGTACGCCCGGCATGCACCAGTCGCGTTCGATCGTGATCGTCTCCGCAACCGGATCGATGACGCCATAGCCTGCGCGACTGACGCTGAGCGTGTTGCCGAGGATCGCCGCCGCCTCGAACGACATGGCGGCGGTATCGGGGGCTTCGCGCAGCCGGTCACTGAGCGACAGCAGCGCGCGCTGGCGCAGTTCGATCACGCGGCGATCGGTGATTTCGTGCGACACGCCGACGACGCGCTGCGGCCGTCCGACGGGGTCGCGCTCGACCCGGCCATCGACCTGAAGCCAGTGCAGCGATCCGTCGCGCCAGAGGCAGCGCACTTCGGCGCGGTAATCGGCTCCGTCCGCCAGCGCGCGCTTGATCCCGGCGACGGTATCGTCGCGATCGTCGGGGTGGATCGCCGCGAGCAGGTCGTCATAATCGAACGGTTCGTCCGCAGCGCGACCGAATTGCGCCTTGGTATCGGGTTCGACGTGGAGCGACGAGGTCGTCATGTCGAGCGTCCACGCCCCCAGGCCACCCGCCGCAATCGCGAGCTTGAGCCGTTGCTGCCCCGCGTGGATGTCCTCCAGGCGGTTGCGCGCGTCATATTGCCGGAGCCGTGCGCGCCTTGCCGCGCGTGCGAGTGACAGCAGCGTCGTCGGGTGGAACGGTCGTTCGAGGAAGGTGACGTTGCCAAGCGCCTCCAGCAGCCGCACCGCGCCCGGATTGCGTTCGAGCCCGCCGCCGCGTTCGGTCAGCACGATGAACGGCAGGTCCGACCATTCCGCCTGTTGCGCGAGGACGCTGGTCAGGTCGCGCAGGTCCGCGCCCCGCAACGCTTCTTCGGTCAGGACGGCGAACCCGCAACCTTGCGCGATCGCCGCGACCAGCGATGGCAGGTCCGGCGCGATTTCCGCACCCAGTTGCCCTTCTTGCAGCATCGCACGCGCAATCACCGCGTCGCGACCGCGCGGTGCAAGGATGATGGCGCCTTCGGCGAGCGTGCGGTTCAAGAAGAATTCAAGCCCATGTTAGTCCAGCAGGAGTGCATCGTCTTCGCCGATCAACGCCGGAACCCCGCGCAAGATACCCTGGAAAGCCGTCAACGGGTGTCCGAGCGTGATGCCTGTCTGACCGATCGTGAATTCGCGGATCGTATCCTCATGGTTTCCCATCCGCTTCTTAACGACCGAGATCGCGCGTCGGACCCGCCCGGTCGCTTCGAAATATCGCAGCAGGATCACGGTGTCCGCAAGATAGGTCACGTCGACCGGGGATTTCATGTCGCCGACCAGGCCATGTTGCGCGACCGTCAGGAACGTCATGACGCCTTGCCGATTCAGATATTGCAGCAATTCGTGCATGTGCAGGATCAGCGCCTGCTCCTCCGGCATCGCCGCCTGATAGCCGTTGAGGCTATCGATCACGACGGTGCGCGCCTTGTAGCGTTCGACGCAAATCCGCACACGTTCCGAGAACTCGCCGGGCGACAGTTCCGCCGCGTCGATCTGTTCGATGACGAGCTGCTCGGACTCGACCATTGCCTGCAGATCGATCCCGAGCCCCAGCGCGCGGCTGAACAGCAGCCCCAGTTCTTCGTCGAACACGAACATCGCCGCATTCTCGCCGCGTTCGATTGCGGCCTTGACGAAGCTCAACGTCAGCAGCGATTTGCCGGTGCCTGCGGGGCCGAGGATCAGCGTGCTCGCGCCGCGTTCGAAGCCGCCGCCGATCAGCCCGTCGAACGCTGCATCCCCCACCGGAATGCTCTCACGCGAGAAGCTGCCGCGATGTTCCGCCGATACGAGCCGCGGGAAGACGCGGATCCCGCCGGTGTCGATGACGAGATCATGGTACCCGCCACGATAGCGCCGCCCGCGATATTTTAGGACGCGCAGACGCCGCCGTTCGGCGCCGTAATTGGGAGACAGTTCCTCGAGCCGGATCACCGCATGCGCGACCGAATGAACCGTCCGGTCCAGCATGTCCGCGGTCAGGTCGTCGAGCATCAGCACGGTCGCGTCATGCCGCGCGAAATAATGTTTGAGCGCGAGGATCTGACGCCGATAGCGCAGCGAACTTTGCGCAAGCAGGCGGATTTCGGACAGGCTGTCGAGCACGACGCGCGAAGGCTTGATCTGCTCGAAAATCTCGAAGATCCGCTTGGTCGTCTCGCCCAGTTCCAGGTCGGACGAATAGAGCAGGCTTTGCTGATGGTCTTCGTCGAGCAGGCTTTCGGGCGGGACCAGTTCGAACACCGTGAAGGATGGCGGGAAGGTCCAGCCATGCGATTCTGCGCCTTCGCGCAGCTCCTCGTCGGTTTCGGACAGCGTGATGTAGAGGACGCGTTCGCCAGCCTCAGCACCCTGGAGCAGGAACTGGGTCGAGATGGTGGTCTTGCCGGTGCCGGGACTGCCTTCGAGCAGGATCAGACGCCCGCGCTGAAGGCCCCCGCCCAGAATATCGTCAAGGCCGGCCACGCCGGTAGGACAATCCGCCACACACTCTCCCCTTTCATCGGGGTCGTAACGACCTCGTCGAAATCATGGGCTGATATGTATCAAGAGATACGGGGTTCGATACTCTTTTTGTTCGCGCGGGATCGGGCAGATTCTGCGAGACGCAGGAACCGCATATCACCATCATGGATGGATTGATCCGGTCCGGGTGAGGCGCGTAGGGGAGTGGCATGGCCACCAGTCGAATCCGTCGTTTCTTGACCGAGGAGAACTGGACCTTCGCGCCGCACGAGCGCCCCGCACTGCCGGGTTCGCCGGCGTCGCCCGAGCACACCCAGATCGTGCGGCTGGCGTACGGCGCGATCGCGATCCTGGTGGGGCTGACCGGGGGGCTGGGTACCGCGCTGATTTCGGTCAATACGATGACCTTGCAAGGGTCGCTCGGGTTCGATCCGACCGAGATCGCGTGGTTGCCGACGGTGTACGTGATGACCAACGCATCGGTGAACCTGCTGCTGATCAAGTTCCGTCAGCAATATGGGCTGCGGCCGTTCACGATCATTTTCCTCGGCCTGTACGTGCTGCTCGCGTTCGCGCATCTGTTCGTCCACGGCTTCTGGTCGGCGATCGCGGTGCGCGCGGCGAGCGGGATGGCGGGGGCATCGCTCAGCTCGCTCAGCCTCTATTACATGATGCAGGCGCTGCCGACCAAATGGCGGCTGCGCGCGCTGGTCGTGGGGATCGGGATCCCGCAATGCGCGACCCCGCTCGCGCGGCTGTTTTCGCCCGAGCTGCTGGCGATGTCGCAATGGCGGGCGCTGTATCTGTTCGAATTCGGGCTGGCACTGTTGTCGCTGGTCGCGGTGAGCCTGCTGCGCTTGCCGCCGACCGAGCGGAAGCAGGCGTTCGAGCCTTTGGATTTCGTGACCTTCACGCTGTTCGCGGTTGCGATTGCGCTGCTGTCGGCGGTGCTGGGGCAGGGGCGGCTGGTGTGGTGGTTCGAGGCGCCGTGGATCGGCTGGTCGCTGGTCGTGGCGATCCCGTTGTTTGCGGCGGCGTTGGTGATCGAGCATGGTCGCGCGAACCCGCTGCTCAACACGCGCTGGCTGGGCAGCGCGGATATTGTGCGCTTCACGATCGTCACTTTGATGGCGCGACTCGTGCTGTCCGAACAGACCTATGCCGCGGTCGGGCTGTTGACGGTATTGGGGCAAAACAACGACCAGTTCGGGACGCTGTTCGCGATCATCTTCGTCGCGTCGATCGCTGGCGTGATCGCGAGCGCGGTGACGCTCGACGTCAACCGGCTGACGCATCCGGTGATGCTCGCGATCGGGCTGGTCGCGGTCGCGGCCTATGTCGACTCGCTGTCGACCAGCCTGACGCGTCCGGCGCAACTGTATGTCACGCAGGCGGTGATCGCGTTTGCCGGCACCTTCTTCCTCGGGCCATCACTGCTGTTCGGGATGACGCGTGCGCTCAAGGAAGGCGCAGGGCACATCATCAGCTTCCTGGCGCTGTTCGGCATGGTCAATGCGATCGGCGGGCTTGGGGGGGCGGCGTTGCTGGGCACCTATCAGACGATCTCGGAAAAGGCGCACAGCGCGGCGATCGTCCAGGCGATCGACCCGACCGATCCGATCGTCGCCGCGCGCATCGCGGCGGGGGGCGGCGCGGTCGGCCGCGTCGTCAGCGATCCGACGCTGCGCTCTGCCGAAGGCGGTGCCTTGCTTTCGCAGACCGCGACACGCGAGGCCAATGTGCTTGCCTATGACGACACGTTCCGGTTGGTGGCGATCCTCGCCGGTCTGACCACCGCCTATCTCGCTTTTCTTCTGATCCGCCGCACGAGGCGCGAACGTCGCGCGGCGCTTGCCAAGGCTTCCGCATGACCGATACGCGCCAACCGCCGCAAAGCCCCGTCGCGGCCACCCCCGTGACCGAAGCCCGCGCCGCCGAAAACGCCGCCGCTGCTGCCGCACCCGCTGCACCCGCTGCCCCCACCGCGCCGGTCGGATCGGGCTGGCGCCCGCCGCGTCCGTCGCGCAGCGCGCTGATCGTCGCGATCCTGTTGTCCGCGATCGGGATCGGCGCTGTGCTGTACGCGTGGCGTCTGCCGCCGTTTGCGACCGCCAACCAGGCGACCGACAACGCTTATGTCCGCGGGCGCACCACGGTGATCAGCCCGCAGGTCAGCGGGTATGTCACCGCGGTGCTGGTGCGCGACTTTGCGAGCGTGACGCAGGGGCAGCCGCTGGTGCAGATCGACGACCGGATCTACCGCCAGCGCGTCGACCAGGCGAAGGCGCAGGTCGCGGGTCAGGAGGCGACGCTCGCGAACAGCCAGCAGACCGCACGCGCCCGCGCCGCCAGCCTGCAGGCGCAGGACGCGGCAGTCGCCAACGCCAACGCGCAGTTGCTGCGCGCGCGGGCGGACATGAACCGAGTCAACGACCTCGTCACCGACGGTTCGGTGTCGCTGCGGGAACGCGACCAGACGCTGGCGGCGCTGCGACAGGCACAGGCGGGCGTGCTCCAGGCGAAGGCTGCGCGCGAAATCGCCCGGCAGGACATTCGCACGGTCGAGGTCGGGCGCGGCGGTCAGCAGGCCGGCGTCAGCGGCGCGGAAGCGGCGCAGCGGCTTGCGCAGATCGACTTCAACAATACGGTGGTGCGCGCGCCCGAGAGCGGCCGGCTGAGCGAGGTCGGCGTGCGGGTGGGGCAATATGTCACCGCGGGTTCGCAGCTGATGTTCCTCGTGCCGCCCGAGACTTGGGTGATCGCCAATTACAAGGAAGCGCAGACCGCGCGGATGGCGGTCGGGCAGCCTGCCAGCTTCACCGTCGACGGTCTCGCCAATGCGCGGCTGACGGGTCATGTCGAGCGCCTGTCCCCTGCGGCGGGGTCCGAATTCGCGGTTCTCAAGGCGGACAATGCGACGGGTAACTTTACCAAGGTGCCGCAACGCATCGCGGTGCGGATCAAGATCGATCCGGGCCAGCCGCTTGCGGCACGCTTGCGGCCGGGGATGTCGGTGCAGACGCGGATCGATACGTCTTCGGGGCCGCAAATCCGATGAGACGCGGACTGGGCGTCCTCGCGGCGGGGATGATGGTCGCTGCGTGCGTGGGGCCGCGCCCGGAAGCGCCTGCCGCCACAGCGATCGTTGCACCCCCCGCCTGGCGCACCGCGCTCGGCCCCGGGTCGCCGGTCCGCGCGCAATGGTGGAACGCGTTCGGCGATCCGGTGCTCGCGCAACTGATCGGCCAGGCGCTCGCCAACAGTCCCGATCTCGGGATTGCGGCGGGCCGCGTCGACGAGGCGCGCGCGGCACAGCGGCTGGCGCGCGCGCAACTGTCGCCGACGGTCAGTGCGGGTTTGCCAACGACCGATGCACGTGCGCTCAACGCGTTCGGCGTCGCGAGCACCAACCTGACGGCGCAGCCATCGCTGACCGCCAGCTACGATCCCGACCTGTTCGGGCGTCTGCGCAACGCGAGCGCCGCTGCGCGCGCGCAATTGCTCGCGAGCGAGGGCGCGCGCGACGTCGTCCGGCTCGCCATCGCAAGCAGCGTCGCGAGCGGGTACATTACGCTGCGCGCGCTCGATGCGCGGCTGGCGGTCGCGCGCGATACGCTCGCCGCGCGGGGCGATGCGCTCCGCATTGCGCGGCGGCGTGCGGAGACGGGCTATACCTCGAACCTCGAACTGCATCAGGCCGAAGGCGAGTATCGCGCGACCGAACAGCTGATCCCGCAGGCGCAGCTTGCAATCACGCGGCAGGAGGATGCGCTCAGCCTGTTGCTGGGGGATACGCCCCGCGCGATCCAGCGGGGGGCGGCTTTGACCGCGCTGGTGCCGCCGCCGATCCCGGACGGGCTGCCCGCCGATTTGCTGCGACGCCGACCCGACCTGTTCCAGGCGGAGCAGACGCTGGTCGCGGCGGACCGCAGCCTCGACAGTGCGCGTGCGGCGTTGCTGCCCAACATCGCGCTGACCGGATCTGCGGGGGTGATCCTGTCGACCGCACTCGCCAATCCGGTCGGGATCTTCTCGATCGGCGGCAGCGTGCTGTCCCCGCTGTTCGACGGCGGGCGGCTTCGTGCCAATGTCGATCTGAACGCCGCGCGGCGCGACCAGGCAGCATTCAGCTATCGCCGTTCCGCGCTTACTGCGTTCCGCGAAGTCGATGACAGTCTCGCCGGGGTCCAGCGCTCGGGCGAACAGGCGGTCGCGATCCGTGGGCAACGCGACGCCTATGCGGCGGCGCTGCGCAATGCATCGAACCGGTATCGTGCGGGCTATTCTTCGTATCTCGACCAGCTCGATACGCAACGCGGGCTGCTGACCGCCGAGCTTGCGCTGGTGCAGGCGAATGCGGACCGGTTGACGTCCTATGTCGCGCTGTATCAGGCGATGGGGGGCGGCTGGACCGAAGCTGACGTGTCGGCAGTGCGACGGTAGGGTGTGCCAGATCCGTTTTACCGGCTGTGCGAGACCTCGGCATCAAGGCATTCGGCGGTTTGATCATCACCCCGCGCCCCAAAATCTGCCGTCATGCTGAACTTGTTTCAGCATCCACCGCGCAACAGGCATAGTGCGGACTTGCGGAGGGCTGGATCCTGAAACAAGTTCAGGATGACGGACGGTTTTTTGGCACCCTCGCCTTCGCAGGAAGGCAGCAAATGACGCCTCCGTTACCCAACTTTCGCAGAGGCCAGGCGAAAACGGGAGTCCAGGGTAGCGCCCTTACTCAGAACGCGAATGGCGCGACCGTCGTGCGCTCTGCGATGCGCAGTGCGTCCGCGACCAGCCGCAAGGGCGACAGATCGACCTCGGACTCGCCCGCCGCCACCAGCTTCGCAAGGCGCGCATAGATCGCGGGATATTCGCTGTTCGCTGCCGTGCGCGGTGTTTCGCCGTCAATCGCAATCGTCGCCCCGCCATCGCTGAGCAACACACTGCCACGATCGGTATCGATCCGTATGTCCCAGCTTTGCGGCCCGGTTTGCAGGAAGTCGAAATCGGCCGTGATCCGCGTGTCCCCCGCCGCCATCGCGAGCGTCGCAGCAATCGGCGCGCCGCGACCTTCGGGGATCGCGATCCGGGCGGTTTCGACGCGAACCGGTTGGGGCAGGAGGGAGGTCAGGATCGACAATGCGTTGATCCCCGGATCGAACACGCCGAACCCATTCTCCGCCAGAATCCAGTCCTGCCCCGGATGCCAGCGACGAATGTCTTCCTTCCATGTGATCTGCACCGCCGAAACGTCGCGTTCCGCGATCCAGGTTCGCGCCTCGGCGACCGCGGCGGCTTCGCGCGAATGCCATGTCGCCATCACCGAAACGTCCGCGCCGGCGGCATGCGCAACGATTCCCTCGGCCTCGGCCAGCGTCGCCGCAGTCGGCTTTTCGAGCAGGACCGCAAGCCCGGCATCGATTGCGGCCATCGCGATGGCGGGCCGGTAGGCGGGCGGCGTGCAGATCGCGACCGCGTCGAGATCGGGCACTCCGGCCATCATCGCGGCAAGGTCGGGATAAGCGGCGACACCGTCGAGACTGCCATGCGGGTCGGCGGTCGCGACCAGCACGAAGCGGGGATCGGCAAGGATGGCGGGAACGTGCTGGTCCCGCGCGATCTTGCCGATGCCAACGATGCCAAGACGGATCGCGCCGTCGCGCGGCAGAGCTCGGTCGGTCGCGTTCGTCACTGCAGCTCTCGTCTTTATATGATTATTGCGCCGCCCTTATGGCGACGCGACGGCGGCATCAAGTCGTGGACCCGTTCCCGACAGCGTCGACCCGGTCGATCAGCTCGATCACGTCGCCGATCAGGTGCCGCATTGCCGTGCGCGCGGCTTCCGGATCCCGGGCGAAGATCGCGTTGCGGACGGCGGAATGGTCGGCGATGCTCGCGTTGCGTCCCTTGATCCGGTTGGTGAAGCGGATCGAGGTACGCAAGGCCGTGGCGACGACGTCGCGGAACTGCCCGTAGAACGGATTGCGCGACGCTTTCAGGATCGCGATATGGAATGCGATGTCCGCATCGAGTGGATCATCGGCATCCCGGTCGGCGGCGATCATCCGCTCGAGCCCGGCATCAATGTCGACCAGGTCCGTCGCGCCGCCGAACTGCGCTGCCAGCGCCGCCGCCTCGGGCTCGATCGCTATCCGCAGCTGGCTGAACTGACGGAGCAGATCGACCGAGAAGGTCCGTTCGAGCATCCACCGCAGGACATCCGTATCGAACAGGTTCCACGTCTCGGACGGGCGGACGATCGTGCCCTGACGCGGACGTGCGCTGAGCAGGCCCTTGGCGGTGAGCATCTTGACCGCTTCGCGCGTCACCGACCGGCTGACGCCGTGCGTCTGCGCGAGCTGCGCTTCGGTCGGAAAGGGCTGCGTCTCATATTGGCCGGTGACGATCGCAAGTCCGATCGTGTCGAGCAGACGGTAGGTCAGGTTGCGCGTCGGCGGGGGGGCTTGCTGAACCATAAGCCGCCTTTCTGGCGGTTTGCGACGATGCTGTCACCACCCGCAGCCGCTTGAGCGGGTGGACACGGCGAATAAGTCAGATAAATACCGCCCTAGCGCGCAACCACCGTCTGCGGTCGGTGGCACCCTGGCGCGCAGGAGACCAAGCGTTGACCATGCCCGTATCGCCGCTGTTCAATGATGCCTTCCTCGCAGTCGATTGGGGCACCACCAACCGGCGGGTTTACCGGATCGAAGCCGGGCAGGTCGTGGCTACGGATCGCAATGCGCGCGGCGTGACCGCGATCGACAAGGAGGGATTCCCGGCGGAAGTCGCCGATATTCGTGCGCGCTTTGGGGATTTGCCGATGCTGCTGGCGGGGATGGTCGGCTCGACGATCGGCTGGCGCGACGTGCCCTATGTCGCGACCCCCGCCGGGTTCGAGGTGCTCGCGCGCGGGCTCGGCTGGATCGATGATCGCACCGCGATCGTCCCGGGGCTGTCGGTGCTGGTCGATGGGCGCGCGGACGTGATGCGCGGGGAAGAGATTCAATTGCTCGGCGCGGTCGAGGCGGGGCTGGTGCCGCGCGATGGCCTGCTGTGTCAGCCCGGAACGCATTGCAAATGGGCGCGGATGGAAGCGGGCGTGGTGGTCGATTTCACCACCGCGATGACCGGCGAACTGTTCGCGCTGGTGCGCGGCCACGGACTGCTGTCGACGCAGCTTAGCGGTGACGTCACCGCCAATGAGGCGTTCCGCGAGGGCGTCGAGGCGGGCAAACGACGCGATCTGTCCGCCGCGCTGTTCGGCATTCGCGCGAGCAAGCTGCTGGGACAGCGCGACGATGCCGATGCCGCATCCTATGCGAGCGGGCTGCTGATCGGCAGCGACGTCGCGGTGCGGCTCGAAAACGGCGCTGGGGATGTCCATATCCTGTCCGACCCGTCGCTTGGCGGCCTGTACGCCATTGCGGTCGAGGCGAATGGCGGCACGCCGCATATCGTCGACAGCCACGCCGCCTTCGCCGCCGGTATTATCGCGCTCGCACGCGCGCTTGGAGAATGATCGCATGACCATGGTTTCCGATTTCGACGCCGCCTTCGCGCGCTGCCCGCTCGTCGCCATCCTGCGCGGGGTCCGCCCCGATGAAGTCGAGGCGATCGGCGAGGAACTCGTCGCGGCTGGCTTCACGCTGCTCGAGGTGCCGATGAATTCGCCCGACCCGCTCGACAGCGTCGCGCGGCTGGCGAAGCGGTTCGAAGGCCGCGCGATCATCGGTGCGGGCACCGTGCTCGATGTCGACGGCGTGGCCGCGGTGCAGGCGGCGGGCGGAACCATGGTGATCTCCCCCAACATGAACCCGCGCGTGATCGCGGCGACCGCCGCGGCGGGGCTGGTGTCGCTGCCGGGCATCGCGACGCCGAGCGAGGCGTTTTTCGCGCTCGAAACCGGGGCGACCGCGCTCAAGCTGTTCCCCGCCGAGGCGGCGAGCCCGGTGGTGCTCAAGGCGATGCGCGCGGTCTTGCCCAAGACCGTCCGCGTGCTGCCGGTCGGCGGGATCACCCCCGAGGGGATGGCACCGTGGACCGCGGCGGGGGCTGCGGGCTTTGGTCTTGGCGGTGCGCTGTATTCGGTCGGTGCGACGGCGGAACAAGTCGGCGCGAACGCGCGCGCCTTCATCGCCGCGCTGGGGTAATGCGAGGGTCGTAAGACTTTTGCCTTCCTCCCGTTCGTTTCGAGCGAAGTCGAGAAACCTGCGCTGTGCCGGGTTTCTCGACTTCGCTCGAAACGAACGGGGGGGGGGGGGGGCTACCCCGCAGGTCCGTCCCCAAAACGCTGGT
>NZ_JBEPST010000009.1:0-202633 GCF_040549155.1 Sphingomonas sp. PvP056 | reverse complement strand
CAGCTAAAGATCGTCGCCTTGGTGCGCCTTTACCACACCAACTAGCTAATCTTACGCGGGCTCATCCCTCGGCGATAAATCTTTGGACTTACGTCGTCATCCGGTATTAGCAGTCGTTTCCAACTGTTATTCCGAACCAAGGGGCAGATTCCCACGCGTTACGCACCCGTGCGCCACTAAGGCCGAAGCCTTCGTTCGACTTGCATGTGTTAGGCATGCCGCCAGCGTTCATTCTGAGCCATGATCAAACTCTCAAGTTTATGACCAACATCATCGCAGTGGAATTCCACGATAACGTCAGCATCTCTAGGAGCTGCTCTGCACATATTCTTACGTATGGATACGTGAAGGACATGTATAAGAGCGACTTAGCTTTGAACGATCCAACGAGCCTAGAGGACCCGAAAAACCGTGTAGCCGCCGCCCACATGTCCCTTCATCTAAAACCGACAATGTCAAAGAGCGCAGAATACCGACACCTTGTCACACCCTTCTTTCAAAGGGCGAACCGAGCGCCGAGGATCTGGTGACTGCAGAAGCGAACCGTTCGGTCCGTCGCTGCGGTGGAGTGGTCTCTACGGGGCGAACCAGAGCCCGTCAACGCAAAAGTTTCACGCAATGCGATTTTTCTTCAAGAACCCCTCCACGGCACGCTGGTGCCCGTGCAAACGCCAGCGCGGGCCGTATGACAGCCCCACCCCACGCTACATCGCCAGGGGCGTCGCATAGCCGGTCAGCTCGAGATACCCTCGCCCCCCCGGCGTACGAACAGCACCCTCCCAGTAGACGGGCAAGCCACTCCGCCGGGCATCGAGTTCCTGCGCAGCGAACATCGGGGTCAGACGCCGTGTGATACGCTTCCCCCCGACCCGGATCGTGAGGTCCTGGATGACCGGGTAAGTCGCCCCGGTCGCGCGACTGCGCCATGTGGCCACGGGGCGGAACACCACATCGTTCGGCCCGAACACGGTTGTGGTGCCATCGCGCGTTCGCAACGATCCTCCCGCCCATAACGTCCCGCCATCCTTGCGACGGATACGAAACGCCATCAGCGCCGACCCGTCATCGAGATTGAGCCCGGTCCAGTCCCACCCTTGCGCTTCCGGTGCGAGATAGTTGGACGACCATTCCCGGTCGAGCCACGCACTGCCCCGCACGCCAACGCGGCGGCCACCGCGCTCGACCGTGCCGCTGACCTGCAGATGCGGGACCGAATAATAATAGCTGCCCTCGCCAGGCCGTGCCCCCTTGCGGCTATACCCCCCCTGCCCTTGCGGTAGCGGCGGCTGGGTCGGGTCGAAGGCAAGAGCGAGTTTGAACCCGTCCGCGGCGATGGTGGTGTGCCATCGCCCATCCGCGCCGCGGCGCAAACGCCAGTCGCGGATCGCGACATCGGCGTAGCCTGTCGTGGCGGCGGCGAGACCGAAGCCTTGCCGCGCCGCGCGCTCGCCGTGCAGGAGCTTGCCGGTGTTCGGGTCAGACAACGCGGCGTGGGCGAACAGGATCTGCGACGGGGCAAATCGACTGGGGTTTGCGGGATCGACCGGGGGACGCGTGCGGAAGAACGTGACCTGAAAGCCGAGGTCCTTGCCCTCCGCGGTACGAAGCCAGCCGGTCACGTACCACCATTCGGTGCGAAACGTGGGATGCGCGCCGTGGTCGGCGGGAAAGCGCAGGACGATTCCGGGACGGACTTGCGGATAGGGCGTCGCTGCCGGCGCCGCCACACCGATCGCACCGAACACAGCGATCATCGCACATAGGCGTAGCATCACCAATCCTCCCGAACCGAGGCGATCGCGCTGCGGGCGGTCGCGCGCCGCCCTGCCAATACCGCGGTCACCGTCGCCGCGCCGGTCAGGGCGGCGGTGACAGTTGCCAGTGTTAACAATGGGATACGCGTCGTCATCGTCCAGTTGAACGATTGCGGGTTGATCACGTGGATCAACACCTGCGCCAGGACGAGCCCGAGCAAGATCCCGGCAAGCGCGCCCGTCAGGCCGACGATCGCGCCTTCGGTCGCAAGCATGTCAGTCAGTTGGCGGCGGGTGAGTCCGAGGTGGCGAAGCATGCCGAACTCGCGTTCGCGCGAGATCGTCTGGGCCGACATGGTTGCCGCGACCCCGGCGAGCCCCACGAGAATCGCCACCGCCTCAAGCAGATAGGTGACCGCGAAGCTGCGATCGAACAGCGTCAGCGCGAGCCGGCGCAGGGTCGCAGGTCGCGTGATCTCGACCTGACCACGCAGGTCCGCGGGGAGCCGAGCGGTCAGCCCCGCCGCGACGCGATCGATGTCGTAACCTTTTGCTACGGTTGCGGAAATTTCGTCGCGGCCATCGTCACCGGTCAGCCGCTGGTAATCCGCTTCATCGAGCAGCACCGCCCCCGCCTGCCGCCCGTAATCTCGCCAGACCCCTGCCACGAAGAAGCGCCTTTTCCCCGCGATTGGCAGCAGAATCGTGTCGCCCGGGTCCCATTTGTAGAGCCGTTGGGCCGGTTCTGACACCCAAACGGGTATGGTTTGAGCCGGAATGATACGCGCACGGTCGATCAATACGAGCAACGGATCCCGCGCATTGCGCTCAGGCCGGGCGATCAGGCTGACGGGGGGGCGATCGGCGGTGATCGTCAGCGGGATCTGGCGGCTGAACGCCACGGTCGCGATCCCGGGGGTTGCGGCGAGGCGCGCACGCGTCGCGGGATCGAACGACGCCCCCGCCGTGGTGCGCGCGTACAGGTCCGCGCCGAGCACTGCGCCGAGCCAGTCGTCGACCGCGCCCCGGAAGCTCGTCACCATCGTTGCCATCGCGATCATCAGCGCGGTCGACGCGACGATCCCGCACAAGGCCGTCGCGGCCTCGCCCGGTGCACCGTACAGGTGGCGGACCGCGAGCATCCGGGGAATACCGCCCTGCCCGCGCGCCGCGATCGGGGCGAGCAGCGTCCGCGCGAACCACGGCACGCCTGCGACGCCGCCGGCGAGGATCAGCGCCATCCCGATGAACCCGAACACCGGCAATCCACTAACCGCAGGCAACAACGCGACACCCACGCCCGCCCCCAGCAGCACGACCGCCGGAAGCCACGGGACGGGTCGGCGCGGATCGAGCACATCCCCGGCGTTCTTGAGGGCTGCAGCCGGTGCGGCGCGGGCCGCCGCCAGCGCGGGGAGCGCGCTGCCGAGGCACGCCGCGACGAGCCCGAGCGCGAAAAAGCCGGACGCGGCGAGCGGCTGGAACACCATGCGCACCCCGCCCCCGCCGAAATATCCAGCGCCGAGATCGCCGCCGAACCAGCGCAACGCCCCCCACGCCAGCCAATAGCCCGCGAGCAGGCCGACCGCGGAGCCGACCACGCCGATGACGACGCCTTCGGTGACGATCGCGGCGATGACCGCGCCGCGTGGCATGCCGAGCGTGCGGAGCAAGGCGAAGGCGCGCTGACGGCGCACCACCGAAAGAGATTGCGCGGAATAGACCAGAAACCCGCCGGTCAGCAGCGCAACGAGCGCGAGCATGTCGAGATTGACGCGATAGGCACGCGACAATGCATCGCCTTGCGCGTTCTGCGCCGCCGCGGTCGACAGAATCGCATCCTCGGGCAACAGTTCGCGCAGCGCGGGTTCCGCAACGGACCGATCGGACAGCGCGAGATCAAGCCGGTCGATCCGACCCAGCTTGCCGAACCGCCACTGCGCCGCGGCGATGTCGATCACGCCGATCGCGACGTCGTCGACCGCAGGCAAGGTTCCCGCAATCCGCAGCCGGACGGTCCGCCCGTTCGCGATCACCGGCACGGTCGCGCCGACCCGCGCGCCGGTCTGCGCCAGGGCACGACGTGACAGATACAAAGCGGTTTCATCGAACGCGGCGTCGTTATCGGCATCCGGCCCCGCCGCGCGCCGCCCGATCAGCGACGGCGTGACATTCGCCGCACGGATCACATCGACCCCCAGCACCGTCAGCCGGGTCTTGCCGATCCGTGCGGACAGGCTGACGACGGGGCTCGCGTCGGAGACACCGGTCGTCGTGGCGACGCGCGGATAGACGCGTTCATCAAAGCCGAGCGGACTGGTCCCCCGGATCGACAGCTCGGCCGCACCGCTGACGCCGCGCATCGCGCCGTCGAACGACGACAGCGCGCTGCCGTTGACGAGATGGACCGCAAAGCCCAGCGCCACGCCGACCGCGATCGCAACGGCGGTCGTCACGAAGCGCGCGGGGTGGAACCGCCACTCGCCGCCGATCAGCCAGCCGAGCGCAAGCCTTCCCGAGATCAGTCCGGCGCGTTCAGCCACGCCGCTCGACCAATCCATCCGCGCCGAGCGTCAATACGCGATCGGCGATCGCAGCGCTGGCTTCGGAATGCGTCACCATCACGCCTGCCGCGCCGTTCCCCCGCACCGCTTCCGCGAACAGCGCCAGCACGCGTGCCGCGGTTTCCGGGTCGAGATTCCCGGTCGGCTCGTCCGCGAGGATCAGCGCGGGGCGGTGAACCAGGGCGCGCGCGATCGCGACGCGCTGCAATTCGCCGCCGGACAGATCGCGCGCATAGCCGCTGCCGCGCCCCGCCAGTCCGACCGCTTCGAGCATCGCCTCCGCGCGCGCATCCGCGGCGCGCACGTCTGGCGACACGAGTGCGAGCGGGAGCGCGACGTTCTGCCGCAGCGTCAGATACGGAAGGATGTGGAAGGCCTGGAACACGAAGCCGATCCGCTCGCGCCGCAAGCGGGTCCGCGCCGTCTCGTCGAGCGTGCCGAGAACGGTGCCGTCGACCGCCACCGTGCCGCTGTCCGCATCATCGAGCCCCGCGAGAATATTGAGCAGCGTGGATTTACCGACGCCCGATTCTCCGATGATCGCCACCAGTTCGCCCGGCATCACCGCAAGATCGAGATGGCGGAACAGCTGCCGCGGCCCGGGCACCGACTTGACCAGCGCCCGAACGTCGAGCAGCGCTCCGTTGCCGCCCTTCTCCCCAAGCGAGACTTCGCCCATCGCCAACGCTCCGTTCCCCCGGCGCGGATCGCGATCGACCGGCACCAGACGGGTACAGTCGATCCGGCCATTCGGTTCCCTGCGCAAGCGAAGATCGCGTGCCGGGCGGAAATGGGTGTCGATCGCGTCCGGTTGATGGCAAACCGACGCGCGCAGGGATCAAGCAGGAACGATGATGGACGTTGGGACGAGCGTAGATGAAACCGGGACACTGATCCGCGACGGCGGGGCATTCTACCTGCAACGGGATTTGGGGGGCCGGTTCGCGCTCGAGTTGCAGCGGACCCCGGTCGATCTGGTCGAGAAACGCGTACGGTTGCGGGGGACGATCGTCGGCCCGGAGCGGGTCAGTGCCGACGGGGTCGCCCCCGCCTGACCTGGCGTCAAGCGTCGCCGGGGTCGAACGGGCGGTCCGGCCGCATGAAGAACGACAGACCCGCACCCACGAGCAGCAACGCGATCGACGCCAGGAACGGCGCGGTCCAGCTCCCCGTCAGGTCGAGCACCGCCCCGAACACCAGCGGCGACAGAATGCCCGCGAGACCAAAACCGAAGTTCATCATTCCACTGGCGGCACCCGCATGGTCGGGCGCGATGTCCATCGGCACTGCCCAGATCGGCGCGACCACCAGTTCGGAGAAGAAGAAGGCAATCGACAGGCAGATCGCGACCGTGGTCAGGTCATGCGTGAGCACCACCGGAATCAGGAAGACGAACGCCCCGAGCATTCCGGTGATGATGACGTTGCGCCGTGCCGCCTGCAAATTGCCGGTCGCGCGGTAGATCCGGTCGCTGACGAGACCGCCGACCGCGTCCCCCGCCACGCCGCCGAGCAGGACCCCGGCGGAAAACAACGCCGAATGCGCAAGATCGAGATGGAAGTTCTTGAAGAAGAACGAGGGCAGCCAGGTCAGGAAGACCCACAGCGTCCAGCCGTAGCAGAAATCGACCGCGGTCACCGGCGCGATGCGGCGCGCGAGCCGCCACCAGCGCACCGGCGGCGTCTTCGATCGCGTGGATACCGGCGGCAGGGCCGCGATGTCGTCCGGGGTCATCCCGGGATGGCTGCGCGGATCGTCGCGTGCGACCCAGAACCACAACGCCACCCAGATCAGGTTGAACAATCCGAGCGCGACGAACGCGCCGCGCCACGACGCGAAAGTCAGGACCGCGACCACCAGCGGCGGGGTAAGCGCATTGCCCAGCCGTGCCGCCGCATGGGTGATGCCCTGCGCGAACCCCCAGCGCGATACCGGCAGCCATGTCGCGATTGCGCGCGTCGCGCTGGGGAAAGCGAACCCTTCGCCGAAGCCGAGCGCAAGCCGCAGCGCGAAAAGGGAGGCAAGCCCGCCGACCAGCCCCGTCAGCATCGTCGCCACGGTGACGAGCGCGCCGCAGAACAGCAGCGTTCGCCGCGTGCCAAAGCGATCGCTGATCCACCCGCCGAACAGCTGGATCAATGCATAGGGGTAGGAGAAGGCCGAGACCGCGAGACCGAATTGCGCGTTGGTCAGACCGAGGTCGGCGGTCATCGCGGGCGCGATCGTCGCGATGTTGACGCGCTCGACATAGAGCACGAGGTACATCACGCACAGCACTGCGAGCACCTGGCTCGGAACGCTCAACCCGAACCCGCGACGACGCGGACCGCCCGTCGCCTGCCCTGCCCTGCCGATCACGCAGGGCGGCTTTCGCCCTTGATCTGCGTGCGATGCATCACCCGCCGCGTGTTCGGATCGAACGGATCACGCCGGTGCATCGTGCAGCGATTGTCCCACAGGACGAGATCGCCGACCTGCCAGACGTTGGTCCAGGTCAGCGCCGCCTGATCGACATGGCTCCAGAGGTCGTCGAGCAACGCCTCGGACTCCGCCAAGTCGAGCCCCTCGATATAGGCGTTACGGCGGCGTCCCAGATACAAGGCGGGGCGGCCGGTTTCGGGGTGCGTGTAGACGAGCGGATGCAGCGCACCCGGCGCTTCGCGCGGATCGTCGCTCGGGATCACCCCCTGCCGCACATAGCCGCCGCTGTTGTACGTCCCGTCATGCTTTACGCGGCGACCGGCGATCCGCTGCTTCAGGGCATCGGGAAGCGAGTCGTACAGCGCGTACATGTTGATGAAGCTGGTGTTCCCGCCGGTCGGCGGAACCTCGAGCGCGTAGAGCGCGCTCGCCTTGGGGGGCTGCTCGACGTAGGACATGTCGGTGTGCCAGACCGCCTCGCCATTGCCGAGGCTGCCGATCGGCTCGCCATTCTCGACGACGTTCGAGACGACATATAACTCCGGCATCCCGCCGACGACCCGCCGCCCGGTTTCCTGGATCGGTGCATGGTCGAGCGCCCCCAGGCGTCGGCTGAACGTGATGAGATCGGCGGGCGTGAGATCCTGGTGGCGGAACAACAGGACGAGGTTCTGCAGCCAGGCGGCGTGGATCGCGGCGAAACTGTCGTCGCTGAGCGTCCGCAAGTCGATGTTGCGGACTTCCGCGCCGAGTCCGCCGGTCGTTGGACGAACGTCCAGATGCTCGCTGCTGCGTTGGCGATCTTCGATCATAACCACTCCTTTTTCGCGCGACCCGCCAATATTCGGAGGGCATGGTCGCGTCGCAGGAGGATAGGGAAACCGGCCGCCAGCGCTGCCTTGCAAATGTTTGGCCGCGGTAAAGTTTTGATGTTTCTCAGGGGCATCCGTTCGGCTGTCCTTGAATGCGCTCGATCTGCCATCCATATACCATCCATGTGGATGGTGGGATGATAGGCATGGTTGTCGGAGTGCGCGAGGCAAAGCAGAGCGAAAGCGAGAAGATCACGATCAATCTCGGCTTCGTCGATCTTGGCTATGTCGATCTTCTCGTCCGCGAGGGGTTCTACGGCAATCGCACCGATTTCATCCGGACGGCGATCCGCAACCAGCTTGACCGGCACGGCGAGGCTGCGCGCCAGTCGACCGTCCGCCGCCAATTGCAGCTTGGCCTTTGCCATTATGCCGCACGCGATCTGGAAGCGACGCGCGCGGCGGGCGAGTTGCTCGACATTCGCGTGCTCGGCCTTGCTACCATCGCCGCCGACGTCACGCCGGAACTTGCACGGGCGACGATCGGTTCGATCACCGTGCTTGGCGCGCTGCATGCGAGCCCCGCGGTCAAGGCCGCGCTGGCCGACCGCATCGCCTGACCCCTTTCGTACCTGGAGTATCCTATCATGGCCCTGATCCCTTCAATGGCCGAGGCGCTACGGCTGACCCGGTCCGGCGATCTTCTCGGCGCGACCCGGCTGGTTCGCGGCGTGATGACGGGTGAGGCAGCGCCTGCCGCTTCGCCCGTGCATCCCGCGACGCGCGTGATCGACGTGACGCCCGGCCGCACCGCGGCGCAGGCCGAGCCCGCCAGCGCCCGCACACCTGATTCGGTGGGCAGTTTCGAGGCGCGAACACATCGCGGTCCGGCAGGCTCGATCGACTATATGCTGTATCGTCCGGCGGGGGCCCGTCCCGACATGCCGCTCGTCGTCATGCTTCACGGCTGCACGCAGTCGCCCGAGGATTTCGCGCGGGGGACGCGCATGAACCAACTGGCCGACGAATACGGCTGTCTGGTCGCCTATCCGCGCCAGACCCCGTCCGCGAACATGCAGAAGTGCTGGAACTGGTTCCAGCCGGGCAACCAGCAGCGCGACCGCGGCGAGCCCGCGCTGATCGCCGGGGTGGTGCGCGACATTGTGGAGCAGGAACAGGCAGATGCAACCCGCGTCTACGCCGCGGGCCTGTCCGCAGGCGGTGCCGCCGCGGCGATCATGGCGGATGCCTATCCCGACGTTTTCGCAGCGATCGGGGTGCATTCGGGGATCGCCTGCGGCGCAGCCCGCGACTTGCCGAGTGCGCTGTCGGCAATGAAGAACGGCAAGCAAGGGGGCACGACACGCCATGCCGGTGCGACGGCGCATTTCGTGCCTGTCATCACCTTCCACGGCGATCGCGATACGACGGTGGGCGAGGTCAATGCGCGCGATATCGTCGAGGCGGCAACCGCTGCCACGACCGTGAAGGATCCCGTCACCGTCGAAACGGGGAGCGCGAAGGGCCGCAGCTATTCGCGCGCGCTGACCCGCGATGCAAAGGGGGTCGTCGTGATCGAGCAATGGACGATCGCGGGTGCGGGTCACGCCTGGTCGGGCGGCGATGCGGCAGGGTCCTATGCCGACGCCGCCGGCCCCGATGCGTCACGCGCGATGCTGGACTTCTTTCTAACGCACAAACGCAGCGGATCGTAACGCTTTCGCGTCGATCCAGCCTGCATCAATTGTCGAAATAGCGACGCGACCGCGGCATCCGCCGCCGCTTTCGCGTCGCAAATGCCCAGCAGGCGAGCCCGATGCCGAGCTGCAGCAGGACGATGATCGCCACCATCATGATGTTCATCCCGGGCACCCCCCGCGCGAACGCAAGCGCCGCCGCTACGGGCACGAGATACGCAAGGCACGCGAACAGCACGCGGTTCCGCTCGCGCAGAGCGGGCGCGTCGAACGGCGCGATCGCCGCGAGGCATGCCGCCGCCACGATCAGCGCGATCGCCACCCCGATCGGCGCGCCCAGGACGAGCGACAGCACCATAGCCGCCAGCGTGACGATCGATACGATCGCCGCGAAAATTCTAAGACGAAGCATTATAAGCCTCCTGGGCTGATCTTTGGCCCACGCGGTGCCGATCCCGCCGCCGCGTCGTCGGGCGACCGGGCTTGCAGGAACCCGATACGTCGGCCGTCGAGACGCACCGCGCTTAGGGCGCCGGTCGCATAGGCGCCAGTGTCGATCCCGATCCGGTTGGGCAAGACGACGGGTTCGGCGGAACTCCAGCTGTGCCCGTGGACGACGACTTTCTCGAACCGGTAGTCCGATGTGAGGAATTCCTTGCCGATCCACAGACAGTCTTCGTCATCCTGCCGCGCAATCGGGACGCCCGGTTTCATCCCGGCATGGACGAAGACGTAGTCCCCGCAGACATGCGTCACCGGCAATCCCCGCAGGAATTCGAGATGCGACGCGGGCATCTTGTCCATCAGGCGATCGCGCAGCCGGAAACATTCCTCGTCATAGGCGTCGGGCGCGATGTCGGAAAAACGGACACCGTAGGACGTCAGCGTCGCCTTCCCGTCGCGGCGCAACCACGCGAGGCTTTCCTCGGGCTGATCGATGAAATCGAGCAGCATCACCTCGTGATTGCCGCGCAGGAACACGACGTCGAGCGCGGCATGGCGCGCCAGCCAGATCAGCGCGGTCACGACGTTGGCGGTTTCCGGCCCGCGGTCGACGTAGTCGCCACAGAAGACCAGCAACGGCGGAACCGCGACGTCCGCCGCCTCGACATCCGCCACGATCGCCTCGAGCAATGCCGACAACTGTGGGTAGCAGCCGTGGATGTCCCCCACCGCATAGACGATCCGCCCATCGGTCGACGTCGCACGCTGCGACGGCGGCGCGTCAGGCAGGCGCACGATCTCGATGTCGACGGCGGTTCCCTGGCCTGCCATCGTCATTCGTCCAGATCGCGCCGCGCGCGGTCGAGCGTGTCGGCGAGCGCGTCGTAGCGCTCGATCGTGCCGTCGGGATCGTCCAGCGACATCTCGCGTGCGCGAATCCAGCGACGATTGACCGCGGTGAGCTGACGGACCGAGACGCCGCTGCGCCGCGCGCGGCTATAGGCCAGACGAAGCCGTGCATCCGCGTTGAGCACGTCCTGATAGATACAGCGATCCTCGAGGCTGCCCGGCGCACAGCCCGCGGCTGTGCTTCCCCGACGCGCGGGGCGTGCAACCTCGGGCTCGGTCAGCATGGACGACGGGGCGGACCGCGCACCACGCTCTGCCGGGAGCGCGCGCGCGGCGGCGTCTCCGGTTTCGCCGGTCGTCCGGCGAAGCGGTTCGATCGCGGGCGCGCGTGGCTCCACCGTGCGGTTGCCGTCGGCGTCGACCAGCATTTCGGATCCGGTCCGCACCGATGGCGCGACCAACGCGACGGTCTGGACCGCGGCCGAAGGCGAAGCCGTCGACCGGAGCGAGGCCCGGTCAGGCACGATCGCTGCGCGCGACGCCGATCGAGGATGCGCCGAATCCTGACTCACATAGCCCACCGCAAGCATCGTCGACGCAGCCACGACCAGCACCGGCGCGACGATCGTCAGCCCGCGCCAGCGACGCCCGCCCCGCGACGACTTCCCCGAACCGACGCGATCGAGCGGCACCGTGCTCGCCAGCCCACGTTTGGCCAGCGGCTTGAAGATCCGATCCATGTCGGCTGCCACGGGATCCGTCGGCAGGTTGGTTACCATCGATACGCTTCCTTTCAGCGCGCCCCTGTTGCGGTGAACGCCTGTACTCGCACTTAACAGCTATCCGAAAGAGGTACGCTGATCCAAGCCGCCTTGTCCGCATGTCGTGGCTCAGATCGGGAAACATGCCGCGATAAAGTGGACCGTCAGCCCTGGAGGCGGCGCGGAACCAGCAATCGCTTGGCAGTCGGGCCGATCGAGGGCAGAAAAGTGCAATGTTATCCGCCTTGCTGTTCGTGCTCGCGCAAGCGACGCCATCGCCGACGCCGAAGCCCGCGCAAGTCCCGCCGCTGACCGCGGCGACGACTCCGGCCAAGCCATCGACAAGCTGGCCGGCGCGTGACGCGCAATACACGCTGCGCGACTTCCGCTTCCGCTCGGGCGAAAGCATGGCCGAACTGCGGATCAACTACACCATGCTCGGCCAGCCGCATCGCAATGCGCAGGGTGAGATCGACAATGCAGTGATGATCCTGCACGGGACCGGCGGCACCGGGCGTCAGTTCCTCAGCCCGCAATTCGCGGACGAACTGTACGGCCCCGGGCAGCCGCTCGATATCCGGCGCTACTGGATCATCCTGCCCGACAACATCGGCCACGGAAAATCGTCCAAACCGTCCGACGGGCTGCACATGCGCTTCCCGCATTACGACTATGACGACATGGTCGACGCGCAATATCGGCTGCTCAAGGACGGTCTTGGCATCGCGCGGATGCGGTTGATCATGGGCACGTCGATGGGGTGCATGCACGGGCTGGTCTGGGGCGAGACGCATCCCGACTTTGCGCGCGCGCTGATGCCGCTTGCGTGCGAACCGGTCGAGATCGGGGGATTGAACCGGATGTGGCGGCAACTGGCGATCGACGGGATTCAGGCCGATCCCGCCTGGGCGAACGGCGACTATCGCGCACCGCCCGTGCAGGGCCTGCGCACCGCCGCCAGTCTGTTGTTCGTGGCAGGCGCGGCACCGCTGTATTTCCAGGCGCAATATCCGCGGCGCCAGGACGCCGAGGCGTTCGCGCGGCAGCGCGTGACGGCATCGATCGCGCCGACTGATGCGAACGACCTGATCTACCAGATCGACGCGTCGCGGACCTATGACCCGTGGCCGAAGCTCGAGCGGATCACCGCGCCGACGATGTGGATCAATTCCGCCGACGACTTCATCAACCCGCGCAACCTCGACTTGCCGACCCGCGCGGTCGCGCGGATGAAGGACGCGCGTTTCCGGCTGATCGCGGAGAGCGACGACACGCGCGGCCACGGTACGCACACCGCGGCACGCTTCTGGAAACAGGATCTGGTGGCGCTGCTCGACCGGACGCAATGAGCCTGGGTGTCGGGCGGTAGATGCAGGAGGCGGACTCGCTGCCGACGCCCGATTGCGGCACGTTGCGTTTGGGTCGCTCGCGCTATCTGCTCGCCAGCCACCCCAATAATGCGAACATCATCAGCGCGCACAAACCGCCCTCCGCGCGCAGCAGATAGGCGACGCCCATGACGCCCACCGCCGCCAGCGCGATCGCCAGGACGCTTCCGTCAGCGAGCGACGTCAGCACGACGACACCGCCCAGCAGCGTCCCGGCAGCATTGGCGATGATCCAGAGGTACGACAGGCCAGCGCCGATCGAGCCCCACAGCGGCAGCTTGATCGTCGCGAAGCCGCGCATTTGCCCCGGGAATAGATCGGCCACGAGATGGAAGCCGATCCCGAAGCCTAGGCCCGCGGCGATCGCCCATGTGCGCTGATCGAGGAGCGCGACGAAGGGTGGCAAGACCCCGTGCAGCAAAGCGCTCCGGTGCCCCAGCCGAAGGCGGCTATCCAGGTCCGGGAGTGTGATGCCCGCCGCCGTCGCGCTGACCACTGTCGCAATCAGGACCCACGGCCCGCCCCCGCCCTCGAACGCCAGAAGGACCGCAATCAGGAGAAACATCAACGCTGCCATCGGGGCGCGCTAACCGGATCGTACCCGTTTTGTCCATGATTTGTATCTGCTATTGCGCCGTAAAGGTTTGAGGACACCTAACGTTTTGCGCAGCTGGCTGCTCTCGGATGGCAAGGACATTGGGTATCGGTTGCTTGCAGAAGGCGATGCCTGGGATCGCGCGATGCCGCGCAAGATAGTCGGTAATCGAGGCCTGCATGTCCGCCAACTCGACTTGCCCAACGCGGACAGTCTGCAAACGCTCGTTTATGCGGCATTCCCCTGAAGCCTGAAAACTGTTCGAGTAATCCGGCCAACCAATGAGCGGCGCGAAAGCTTTCTGACGGAGTGGGATGATTGCTCGTCGCTCCGGTTTGGCGCTTGAAGTGGGCTAACCGCCGTTGGCGGTAGGGTGGGTTAGCCAGACGGTGGGACTTGGCTCGCGTTGCTGAGAAGCGCCCGCTCAACACGCATCTGGCGAAAGTCTTCGAAGTCGCCCATTGCTCGCACCACTCTGCGCCCCGCCATCAAGACCCACTTCTCCAAGGTGAGGTGCACGATGACTGCGAAAACGACAGCAGCGCAAATCGCTGAGACGCCAGCTACCCAGACGCCTGCGGCACTGCTTAGCGGTAGCACTTGAGCAGCCACCTTTACGCCCGGTTGCATGATCAATGGGTGGAACAGATAAAGCATATAACTGGCGCCGCCTAACAGAAGGGTGGCCCTATTCCCGAGAGCGTACCCTGCGCGTTCGAGCATAACCGCGCCGCCTACGACAAGGAGGGCCGACGGTCCCCACATGAAGCCACGGTAAAAGTCCGGGACGCCCCCAGCCTTCCGCGCTAGCGCCACTACAAGGACACACCCGATTGCAATCGCCACCACAGAGGCCAGGGCAGCAACCCCCGTCGGCTTCCAGCTTGCGTCGTTAAGCTTCTGGATGGAAAGCGTGAGTGTTCCGCCCAAGACAAACTCTAATATTACGGACTTTGTGAAATAGGCAATATTGGGTGGAAGGCTGAGGCCGGTAAACCCAACGCCCACAAGCACGACAAAGACTGTCGCCACGGCTGCCAAAGAGCGCGATGCAGTTTTACAACGGAATGTAAGGGCGAAGACGAAGTAGAAAAATAGCTCGTAGATCAATGTCCAGCCCAACAAGAGAATTAGGCCGTGCCTATCTCCCGGGAATGTGGACCTCACGAACATCAGAGACTCCCCAACCATATGGGGTTTCAGCACATTCAGGCCGTTGGGATGGAAACCAGCATAGAAGAGGGCCACCATGATGAGCGTGGCTATCCAGTAAAGGGGCACAATCCGAAAGAAGCGGGCAATAAGGAATGGTAGAATAGGTCGGTCAACGGTCTGGTGACCATAATACATTACAAATCCGGAAATGACGAAGAACACGTCAACCCCAAATGCGCCAAACTCGAAGTCCGTGCTGACTCCAAAACTGGCACGCAGCATCGGCTGGACGTGGTAAGCGGCCACAATGAGTGCTGCATACCCACGCAATGCCTGCACGTTGAGAACAGTTTTGGCTGACACTCGAGATCCCTTCGAGCGCACGGCCGCTCCTGCGCGTTGTGGAACTGCGAAGGAATGTTAGTCAAGGAATGCTGAACTGCGTCATTCTTCCAGACGCAAGCACCCGATGCATTGACTAAGCGCCGCCACGCTACGTCTATTACCCATCAACTTTTGCCGTTCAGCCTAATGCGTCGCGAGCCGCTATTGAAAGGGTCACTATACCCCTTTCTGTCATCCTCGCGACGGCAGCGCTTCACCCACCCCGGCCGTCAGGACGTCGTGCTGAAACCGGCCGATTTTGGCCTTACGACCTAGACGGCACGGATGGCACGGCCATGACCCTTCCTACCCAATGTTGCAGACAGAAACCGCCCTCAGAACGCGGGCAGCACCGCGCCCTTGTAGTGCGTCTCGATAAATGCGCGCGTCGCCGGGCTCTGGAGTGCGGCGATCAGCTTGACCACGCGCGGATCCTTCTCCTCGCCGCTGCGGCCAACGACGAAGTTGACGTAGGGCGACTTGGCGTCCTCGATCACCAGCGCGTCGCGCACCGGATTGAGCTTCGCATCCAGCGCGTAATTGGTGTTGATCATCGCCAGATCAACCTGATCGAGCACCCGCGGCAAGGTCGCTGCCTCGAGTTCCTTGAACTGGAGCTTGCGCGGGTTGCTCGCGATGTCGCCGAGCGTCGCGAGCGGGTCGGCGGGGTTCTTCAGGCGAATCAGCCCGGCCTTCTGCAACAGCAGCAATGCGCGCCCGCCATTGCTCGGTTCGTTCGGGATCGCGACGGTCGCGCCCGCCGGCAGTGCGGCGATCGTCTTCCACTTGCGCGAATAGCCGCCGAGCGGTTCGACGTGGATCCCGGCATAAGGCACGAGATGCGTGCCCCGCGCCGCATTGAACGAGTCGAGATACGGCTTGGTCTCGAAGTAGTTCACGTCGATCTGCTTCTGGTCGACTTGCAGATTGGGCTGCACGTAATCGTTGAAGACGCGGATCTGGAGGTCGATGCCCTGCTTGGCGAGCGCCGGCTTGACCGATTCCAGGATTTCCGCGTGCGGCACCGCGGTCGCCGCGACGGTCAGCGTATTGCCGTTCGACGGCGCGCCACCGCGCGAACAGGCGGCGATCGCGAGGATCGGCAAGGCGGCAAGCAGCAGGCGTCGGTTCATCTTGGGTGTCCTGAAGTTCAGCGGCGCGTGAAGGCGGCAGCAAGCCGGTCGCCGGCGAACTGGATCGCCTGTACGAGCAGCACGAGTAACGCGACCGTAACGATCATCACGTCGGTCTGGAAGCGTTGATAGCCGAAACGGATCGCAAGGTCGCCGAGCCCCCCTGCCCCGACCACACCCGCCATCGCGGTGAAGGATACGAGCGCCACCGCGGTCACGGTCGCGCCGGAGATGAGGCCGGGGAGCGCTTCCGGGATCAGCGTGCCGGTCACGATCTGGAGCGGGGTTGCGCCCATCGCCTGCGTCGCCTCGATCGTCGTGCGGTCGACTTCGCGCAATGCGCCTTCGACCAGACGTGCGTAGAAGGGTGCTGCCCCGACCACCAGCGGCAGGATCGCCCCGACCACGCCGAGCGACGTCCCGACCAGCGCGACGGTGAGCGGGATCATGACGATCAGCAGGATAATGAACGGCACCGATCGCAACACGTTGATGACGACCCCCAGTAAGCCGTGGAACACGCGGTTCTCGCCGATCTGCCGCTTGCCCGTCACGTACAGCAGCACGCCGAGCGGTAGCCCGAGCACGATCGTCAGCGCGAGCGACGCCGCGAGCATGACGAGCGTGTCGCCGGTGGCCGCGGCGATATCCGCCCAGTTCACGTTGGAAAACCAGCCGTTCATGCGTCGAGCCCCGCCAGCATCCGGCGCGTCGCCGGGTGCCGAGCGTCGGCGAACACCGCGTCGACCGTCCCGGTTTCCGCCACTTGTCCGCGATCCAGCACGGCAACACGATCACACACCGCGCGAACGACGTCCATTTCGTGCGTGATCAGCACGATCGTCAGCCCCAGTTCCTGATTGAGCTGGCGCAGCAGCGCGAGCACGCTCCGGGTCGCTTCGGGGTCGAGCGCGCTGGTCGCCTCGTCGCACAACAGGATGTCGGGACCGGTCGCGAGCGCACGCGCGATGCCGACGCGTTGCTTTTGCCCGCCCGACAGCTGCGCCGGATATTTGGCGGCATGGTCGGTCAGGCCGACGCGGTCGAGCAGCGTGGCAACGCGCGCCTGCCGATCCGCGGCGCCGATTCCCGCAAGCTTGAGCGGGAAAGCGACATTCTGCGCGACGGTGCGCGACGACAGCAGCCCGAAATTCTGGAAGATCATCCCGATCCGCCGCCGCAGCGTGCGCAAGCCACCGGGTGCGAGGCCGGTGACGTCGACTCCCTCGATCTCGACGCGCCCGCTCGTCGGGCGTTCCAGCGCGTTGATCAGGCGGATCAGCGTCGACTTGCCCGCGCCCGACGGGCCGATGACCCCGAACACTTCCCCACGCGCAACCGACAGCGACACGCCATCAAGCGCAGGCGCGCCATTCCCGTCAAACCGCTTCGCAATGTCGATCAGGTCGATCACGCGGTGCCGATCACTTGGGCTGCGAACCGTTCCATCTCCTCGGCCTGCGGGCTCATCTGGAGCAGCAGCAGGTCGAGCCCGACGCCTTCGTAATCCGCGATGCGTTGCCGCAACTGCTCGGGCGTGCCGACCAGATGCGGGCGAAGCCCGCGGTTGGACACCGAATATTCCTGGATCTTGAGATCGCGCTCCAACTGCGTGCCCGACAGCCATTGGTCGAAATTGGCGTATCCCGCGGGCAAATCGGTGACCGTGGTGATCCGCTCAAGCTCGCGCTGCGCCTCTGCTTCGCTGTCGCGGACGATCGCGTAGGCGGCCATGCCATAGTGCATTGGCGCGCCCCCGGCCGCCTGGCGGCGCGCGGCCATGTCGGCGATCTTGGGCGCGATCGCGTCGACCGGGTCGCCGTGCATGACATAGGCATCGCATTGCGCCGCGATCAGAGTCTTGGCCTTCTCGCTTTCGCCGCCGGCATAGACCGTCGGGCGCTTGGCGGGCTTGGGCGCGCAGATCGCGTTCTCGGTGCGGTAGAATTGCCCGGCGAAGCTGAACCGCTCCTCGGTCCACAACCCGTCGACCACCGTCAGCCACTCGGCGGTGCGGGCATAGCGGTCGTCATGCTCGTCGAACTGGAGGCCATATTGCTTTGCCTCGTCCGCCCACCACGACGACACGACGTTGAGCGCAAGCCGCCCGCCGGCGATCCGGTCGATATTGGCGGCGGCCTTGGCGAACAGCGCGGGGTGGTGGAAGTTGGGGCGCACCGCGACCATCAGCTCGATCGTCTCGGTCACCGCGGCAAGCGCGGCGGCGGTCGACCAGGCATCCAGCGCGGGCTGTTCGACGCCCTTGATGTCGTTGAGGTTGAGTTCGGCGATCAGCGTCAGATCGTAGCCGATCTGCTCGGCGCGCTGGGTCAGACGCTTGGTATAGTCCCAGCTCGCCTCCATCCCCTCGTCCGCCACGTTGCGCAACCAGCCGCCGAAGACGGGAGTCCAATAGCCATAGCGCATCAGCGGGCGTCCTCGATCACGGTCAGCAGATAGTCGACCAGCCGGTCGTGCGGTTCCCAGCCGAGCACGTCGAGCGGCTTGGCGACGAAATTGGAGAGCGCGTTGATGTCGTAGAAGCGCGGGACGCCATCGCGATCGTCGATCATCACCTCGACCCCGCCGACGTCCAGCCCCGCCGCCGCTGCGATCACCTCTGCGGCGGCGCGGAGTTCGGGCGCGGGCTCAGCCGACACCATTGGGATCGGTGCGCCGGGCACCTGACAGGCGTCCGCCGGACACAGATCAAACGTCCCGCCCCCCGCGATGTCGAGCGCGTAGAGATAGGCGCGGTCGAGCGTTTCGATCCGCGTGACCGTGCCGTTCCGCGCGGGGACGTAATCCTGCACCAGCAACACGCCGTCGACGCTCGTCGGCAAGGTCTTGTCCGCAACCGCGGCGCGCAGTTCGTCCATCGAATCGTAGCGAACGATCCCGGCACCCGATCCGCCGATGTTGGCCTTCACGACCAGCGGGAACGCGAGCGTCGCCGCCGCCGCTTCGACGTCGGCCGCCCGGTGGACGACGCGCGTTGCCGGGATCGCAAGGCCAAGACCCGCGATCAGCGACAATTGCCGCGCCTTGGACGAATCGATCGCGAGCACCTCCGGCCCGTTGACGATCCGTGCGCCCGCCCGCCGCCAGTGGTCGAGCAATGCGATCCCGTGGAAGATCGGATGCTCGTCGCTGCGCAGGAAGCTCGACATCGCGATGCGGTTGAAGACGACCTTCGCGGGGGGCTGGCGGTCGGCCGGATCGTAATGCCCGTCGGGACGCAGCGCGGCGTAATCGACACCGCGCCGGTCGAGCGCGGCAAACAGCGGCGTGAACCACGCGGGATGTTCGTAAAGCAAAGCGAGGTCGGTCACGCCGTCTCCAGTTCCTGTCGGGCTCTCCCCGCCTCCATGACGCGCGGGAACAGTTGCGTCGGCAAACACCTGCTTGCCGCAAACCAAGCATTTCTTGGAATTCGCAAAATCGCTAGAGGCCTTCCGCGACCCAATGCGCGTTGGAAAGCCGTCGGGCAAGCGTCCAGGCCTGCGTGCGAATATCGGGCACCGCGACGATTTCCCAGAACGCGCCGCGCGTCATCGGGCCGAGCGCGAACAGCCGGTCGTTGGGAGCGCCGTCGTCCGCGACCACCCGCATCTGGTCATCCACGTCGATGCCGAGCCCCGCCGCATCGGGACGGATCGCACCGCGCATCGTCAGCCGGTTGAGCACAGGCTCGCTGGTGCGGCGCAGGTCGCCTTGCGGGCCGGTGCAGTTGATGATCCGCTGGACCTCGATCCGTTGCTCCTCGCTGGCACCACGTGGCCTGAAACCGACCGACAAACCGTCCGGGGTCGGCTCGACCCGGGCGACCTTGCCCGCGATCAGCTCAAGCCGCCCGGCGTCGCGCAGCGCATCGATCCGGCTGGCGACATCGGGCGCGAGCCGATGGCGGTGGATGTCCCACCACGGTCGCGCATGGCGGATGAAGCGTGAGCGCTCCTCAGCGCTCGCGGCACGCCAGATGTCCTGCGTGAACGGGCGTAGCTCGTCGATCGCGCCGCGCCAGCCGATCTCCGCGCCGCGCGCCCGCAATGCGCGCACGCGTTCCGACAGGATCGGCGCGGGGCGTTCCTTGATCGGCACGAACGGCGCGCCCGGCGCGGCGTGGGCGTGCGGCAGCAATCCGCGCCGCGACAATGCGACGATCCGTCCGGCAAACCCCTTCGCATCGAGCAGCAGCACCACGTCGACCATCGTCAATCCGGTGCCGAGGATGAACACGGTATCGTCGGGGCCCAGCCCGTCGGTTGCCGCCGCATCCCAGCAATTGCCCGCATATCGCCCGGGCGGAAGCCCATCGAGGTCGAGCCCGCCCGGGGTGGGCGGCGGCAAATTGCCGACCGCCAGGATCGCGGCATCGGCCTTGATCTGCGCACCGTCGCGCAGGACAACGCGAACCCCCGCCCCGTGGATGACGTCAACCGCCTCGCCCTGAACGATCTGGAGCCGGTCGGGATGCTCCGCCGCGACGCGATCGAGCACGCTGCGGAGATAGGTACCGTACACAAGCCGGGGCACGAACGTGTGCCCGGTCGCGGCATGGCCCTGCGTTTCCAGCCAGCGCACGAAATGCGTGGGATCGTCCGGGAAGGCGCTCATGTTCGACGCGCGCACGTTGAGCAGATGCGTCGGATGCGCCGCGCCATACGCGAGCCCGATCCCGGCATCCGCCTGACGATCGACCAGCGTCGCCCGCGGACCATCGTGCCGCACCAGGTTGATCGCAGCGAGCGAGCCCGAAAAGCCTCCGCCGATGATCGCAACATGTTCGATCACGCGGCAGCCCCGCCGCAGTCGAAGCGCTTAACGTCCATGATAGTCTCCAGCCGTCCGTCGTCTCAACGGTTCAAGCCGTGCAAAGGTCGCGCGACGTCCCGCAGCACGACCGTCGTGACCGGTCGGTCCATCGCTCCGACCGGCGTTACTTGTTCTCGACCGGGTCCGCTGCCGTCGTCGGATCCGCCCCGGCGTCCTTGCGCACGCTGCGTGCAGTCATTCCGGTGGCGGACGCGTCATCCATCATCTGCTCATCGGGCGCGGTCGGGGCCGGCGGCGGGGTGTCGTCGATCATCGCCGTGTTCGCCGTCTCGGTCGGCTCTACCGGCGGTGGTGCCGGTTCGGGCGTCGGCGTGGCAGGCTCAGGTGCGACGATCTCGGCATTGTCCGATCCGTTGTCGGTATAGACGGCTTCGTCATCTCCGCCCGAGCAGGCACCGAGGTTGAAGGTCAGCAGCGTGGCTGCAACGGCAAAGGCGAATTTGCGGTTCATTCGATGTTCTCCTGCTCAGCGCGCGGCGAGCGTTTGCGTCTGCCGGGCGGACCGTGCCTCGATCTTGCTCGCGAGCGTCCCGTCCCACTTGTACGGATCGTCGCGGAAGCTGACCTGCCCGTTCTGGTTCGCAAACGCGGTCCAGTACAGCAGATACACCGCAACCGGTGCCGCAAGCTTCGCGCGGACGGTCTTGCCCGCCGTCACCGTATCGTCGATCGTCTGCGCCGACCATTCCGGCGTGTTGCTCATCAACTGCTTGGCAAGCGCGCCCGGCTTTTCGAGCCGCACGCAGCCGTGGCTCGCGAGGCGGTCGAACCGTGCGAACCCCGCCTGCGCGGGCGTGTCGTGGAGATAGACGGCGAACGGATTGGCGAAATCGAACTTGTACCGGCCGAGCGCGCTGCGTTCGGACGACTGCTGCAACCGCTTGCTGCCGTCGCCATTGTCGATCACGCGGAAACCGTTGCGCGCGAGATAGCCCGGATGCGCCTTCTCCTTCGGCCACAATTCCTTGCCCGCGATCGTCGAGGGGACGTTCCATGGCGGATTGAGCACGATGCTATGGATCTGCGACACCAGCATCGGGGTTTCGTCGCCGGGACGGCCGGTGACCGCCTTCATCGACATGACCGGCGCGTCACCGTCGAACAGCGTCAGCACCGCGGCGGCGATGTTGACCTGCACGCGGTTCTGCTCGAGCGTCGGCGGCAACCAGCGCCAGCGTTCCATGTTCGCCTTGATCTGGCGAATGCGCGCATCGACGGGGACGTTGAGCGCCGCCAGCGTCTGCGCGCCAAGGGTTCCCGTCGGGTTGAGGCCATAGCGGCGCTGGGCGCGGCGGAGTGCCTCGACCAGGCTTGTGTCGAACTTGTCGCCGCTTGCCTTGACCGTCGAGTCTTCCGCCGCGAGCCGCTTGCGCAGCGCAACGACGCGCGCGCCGCTGCTGCCGAAGGTCACGTCCGTGCCGGCGAGTTGCGACCAGCCGCCGTCTTCCCCGATCGCGCGATAGCGGGCGAGCCCTTCGACCAGCGTGTCATACCCCGCATAGGGCGGCGGCAAGGCGGCGACCCATGCGCTCAGCCGGTCGTTGACGATCGCGCTACGGAGCGCAGGAAGCGGATCATAGGCGACGGGGCGCATCGCCCAGTCGCGCTGGAAGTCGCCCTCGGCAAGCCGCCCCGAATGGACCGCGCGCGCATGATCGAGCGCCGCGCGGATCAGCCCGTCGTTATCGCGCGGCACCGTGCCCGGCGTGTCGCTCAACCCCTGCGCGACCACGTCCTTGCGGATCAGCTCGGCAAGTTGCTTGGACTGGCTCGCGCTCAGCGTCGGCAAGATGATTTCCGGCGCGATCAGCGGTTGTACCGTCTGCGGCGGCGCGGTGGGGACGACCGGCGCCTGCATCGTCGGCGGGAGCAACGATACGGGCGGTGGAGTCTGGGCGAATACCGGGAACGGGGCGAGACAGGCACTCGCCACGGCATAGCGGGTCAGCCCGGATACCATGCGAGTAAGGGAAGATTCTGTGCGGCGCTTCATAGTCATAGAAGCGCCTCTAACACGGCATCGGCGTGCTCTGCATCGCCTAATTGGGGTTTCGGCCCGACTTGACCCGAACGATTGCAGATCAACGGGTTGCCGGGAGCAAACCGATGGCGCCCGACGTCATCCGTTCAGGCCGAACACCGTCAGCGTAAGGTCCGGTTTGCGCGTGGTTACGACCGCGCTGCTCTGGATCCGGTCAAGCGCCGCCTGATAGCTTGCGGCTTGCGCGGACGCCCGCGTGACCGCGGCCTTGCTGCCCTTGGCCGATCCGCCGTTGGCCAGCGCAGCCTTGGTCGAATCCCAGTAGAGCGAGCGATAGCCGGTCTGGGTGATCGACATCGCCTGTTTGACCGCGTTGAGCGCGATCCCCGCGTCCTGCGCCGACGCCAGCGACAGCCCGGCGGAAAGGCCAAGGCCGAATTGCCCGCCGGGCGACACTTTCGGCGCGCGTGGCGCGCGCACCGGTGGCTGCGACAGGATCTGCGGATCGATCCCGATCTTCGACAGCACGTCCTGTCCGGGCGGCCCCGCGATCAGCTCGATCGTCGCGCCGCCGCGCGCGGTGATCTGGAACGCGCGGCCGTCGCCCTTGATCGTGCTCGCGACGCTGGCCTTTCCGCCGGTGAGCAGCCCGACGCGGCTGGCCAGCGACGCGACCGTGTCGTTCGGCCCGATCGTCAGCTTGATCGCGGCGCCGCGGTTGATCCGGATCGACACGCTGTCGCCGACGCGGACGCTGGTCTGCGACACCAGGTTCGCGGAGACGTCGGGCGTCACAACGCCGCGATTGAGGCCGAGTGCCTCGAGGATGGTATCCCCGCCCGCCACCGCGGCGATCCGCACCGTGCCGGTTCGCGCACCGCTGGTGCCGAACTGCTCGACCGTCTCGATCGCGCCGGTCGTCGGGTCGATCCGTCCGACGAAGCCATCGACGTCGCCGCGCTTGGCGGTGCCCAACGTCCCGCTCGTCCGCCCGCCGACGTAGAGCGCATCGCCGAGGAAGCCGACGCTGTCGATCTGATCGTCCCCCGCCGTCGCCAGATAGGTCGTTGCGACGCTGGTGAAATTGGCGCTGATCCGCGTGACGAACCCGTCGCGCGCGCCACCGGTTGCATTGACCTGATCGCCCGCCACCGCCCCCAGCGTCGCGCCACCGATTGCGATCGTGCCGTCCGCCGCCACCGCCAGTGCGCGGGCCTGTGCGGTGCCGAGCGAGACGCTCCCGGTTTCGGGATAAAGATCCTTTGAGTCATAGCGTTGCAAGACACTGGTTGTACCCTGTTGCAACAGCGCGAGGACCTGCCCATCGTGGTCGAACGCCAGGCTGGTGACACGATCGTCGCCACCGGTGTCGAGCACCTGCTGGTCCGTGACCTGCCCCTTCGCATCGAGCCGCGCGAGATACGCATCCCCGCCCCCGGTCGAAGCCCTGCCGCCGAGGTAGATCGTCCCGTTGTCGGCCACCGCCACCGCGGTCGCGCTGTCGAAGCTCGAGGTCCGAATCCGCTGCAGCATCTGTTCGTCGCCGTTGCCCGCAAAGCGTGCGACCACCATCGCGCTGCCGTTGGCGATGGGGTCTGCGCCTTCGGACACCGTCCCGGCGACGACTACGCCGCCGCCGGGCGCGAGCGCCAGCGCGGCCCCGGTCGAGGTTCCCGGCGTCCCCAGGCTGCGCTGCCACAGCACGGTCCCCGCGCTGTCGCGCTTGGACAGGAATAGCATCGGGTTGCCGTTGGAAAGCACGCCGCCAAGATCGCCCTGCGTCGTCCCAAGGACGTAACTGAAGCCTAGCGGATCGACCACCAGCGCATTGACCGTGGTTTCGGCCGTCACGGGTGGCGGGGGTGGCGGTGTCACGCGGGGTGTGCCGGGTGTGGGCTTGATCGTCGGCTGGGGTCGCAACGCTGCGGTTGCGGTCGCCAGCCCGTCGGTCGCCGCAATCGTGCCGTCGAGCCGCTGCTCGATCGTTGCATCGGGGGTGTCGAACCGCAGCATCTGCACTCTGGTCGCGGACGTCGCCCCGGTCACGTCGGCGGCGGCGACCACCGTCGCGGGTGCGCCGGGTTGATCGATCGTGATCCGTTCGTTGCCGGTCCGGTCGATCGTCAGGCCCCAGGCGTCGCCGGTCTTGGTCACGCGAACCTTGACGTCCCAGCGCGGGATTGCTGCCCCGTCGGCATTGTATTGGATCGCGCCAGCGGCATCGCGTGCCGGGATCGCAGCGATCGCGGTGGTGATCGCGGTGGCGATGCCGTCGAGCGTCGGCGGCTGCGGGGTCTGTGCCAGGTCGATGTCGACCACGTCGCTCGTTTCGCGCTGCGACAGCGTGATCCGCAGCCGTTCCGCCCCGCCGACGCCGGGCACCGTGGCGTACCGGTCGGCCACCACACCCTTGCCGACGATCGCCGGAATGACCTTTGGGCCACCGATCGCGATGCTTTCGGCGCGGGTGTGCGGCTGATCGAAGGCGAGTTGCAACTGATCGCCCAGCGTCGTGCCGAGGTAGCCGCGCAAGTCCTTCAATCCGCGCTCGAAGCTTTGCTGCAAGCTCTTGCGCTGCGCGTCATTTGCGCTGCTGCTCGCCGCCGCCTGCGCCAGCACGCGCAACCGGTCGAGCGCCTTGTACGTGGTGAAGTCGGTCTGGACGTCACGGGGCAACGTGCCGGACGCGGACCGCGTGTCGACGATCGTCTTCATCGCCTGCACCGCCGCGACCGATGGCGACGGGGTGCGCGTCTGCGTCCAGGGGGCCGTCGTCGCGGGGGTCTTGAACTGGGCGCGGGCGGTGCGTTGCGCGGTGGTTTCGGTGGCAGCGCCGCCCACGCTCACGCCATAGGTGTCGAACGCGTTGGTTCGCGTCAGCAGGCTCAGGCCGGCAAGGCTATTGGAGACATCCGCCGCCATGGATCGTCACTCCGGGTCAAGACCCTTCTGGGTCACTTCCCATGATAGACGACACGTAGATCCCCGGTCGCGAGCGCGCACATTTTTGCGGGATCAATGCAGCGATGCGTCCGCCTGCGCGCCCTCGCCCTGCCCGCGTTCGAGCGCGGTGGTTTCATAGGTGATCAGTTCGCGGCAATCGGCGAGCGCGCGGTAGAATTCGCCCGCCGCGATATGGCGCGCGAAGCTGACGACCATCGCCTTGGCCGTCTCGGACTGGATCGCGCTGAGCAGCGCATGGACCAGCAGGACGACCTGATCCTGATAGCGATCGCGCGCCGGTTCATCGATATACGCCATCATCGCGGCGAAATAGAGCCGCCGTGCGGGGGTATTGGCTTGCTCGGGCGTCATGATCTCGCGTTCGCGCAGGACCGCGGCATGGTTCTCGACCGCGAGCCGCGTCCGACCGAGCGCAACCAAGACCGCGCCGTTGACGACGACCTTCTCCCCTTCCCGCAACCAGATCTTGAGCGCCACGACCGTTCCTTCCGCACATCCTTGGGCCATCATAGACGCCGGGCGGCGCGCGCGGTGCCGACCCGGAATTTTTTGCCTAGCTGCTCGATCGGGCCTTCATCAAAAGGTTCGTCCACGCCGCTTAACCATCAAAAAGCCCGGTGCGTGAAACCGCGGCCCCAACCGCTTTCTAAAAAGGACGCATGCCCCGCTTGTCGCGGCGCATCGGCTGCAGAAGGCAGCCGTCTTTTGAGAAGGAATGTTATCATGGCAATGTCGGTCAACACCAATACCGCCGCCCTTACCGCGCTCCAGAACCTGAGCATGACGACCAACGAACTGGCGACGACTCAGAAGCGCATCAGCACCGGCCTCAAGGTCTCCTCGACCAAGGACGATTCGGCTTCCTACACCATCGCGCAGACGCTGCGTGGCGACGTCGGCAAGCTCGCATCGGTCGGGTCTTCGCTGAGCCGCGCAAAGAGCACGGTCGACGTGGCGGTTGCGGGAACGCAGCAGATCTCCGACCTCGTCAACCAGATGGCCGCCAAGGCCACGTCGGCGTCGGACGCGGGCCTCGACACCAACAGCCGCGATGCGATGGGCAAGGACTTCGACGCACTGAAGGAGCAGATCCAGTCGATCATCGACTCGTCGAGCTTCAACGGCACCAACCTGCTCCAGGGCAGCGGCGGTAGCGTCAGCGCACTCCAATCCACCGACACCACCGCAGCAACGCTGGATGTCGCAAACCAGGACTTCGACACGGACGTCATCGACGCCATCGGTTCCACGTTCACGGACGCGGCATCGGCCAAGACGATGATCGACACGTTGAAGGACGTTTCGACGACGATCAACGCAAGCCTCAGCACGCTGGGCTCGGCGTCGCGCAAGATCGACGGCCAGGCAAGCTTCGTCAGCAGCCTGTCGGACGTGATCACCAGCGGCATCGGCAACCTCGTCGATGCGGATCTGTCGAAGGAATCGGCCAATCTGCAGGCGTTGCAGGTCAAGCAGCAGCTGGGCGTGCAGGCTCTCTCGATCGCCAATCAGGCGCCGCAGAGCATCACCTCGCTGTTCCGCTAAGACCACCGAAACCCGACGCCGGACCTACGGGTCTGGCGCCGGGACCAGAGATCGTCGGCACCTACCCCCCCTCAGGGTGCCGACGTTGCGACAGGGGCCGGCCGGTACGCTCCCTTGGCCCGCCGGCCCCTGTCCTTTCTTGTTTTTAGCGCCGCGAAAAGCGCACTTCCCCCTTCTTTCAACTCGCTTCCCCGGCGAAGGCCGGGGCCCAGTAGCGAAGGTGGCAGCAACCCCGCGCAGCGTTCGACAATCCACGTTCCACTCCTGGCCCCCGGCCTTCGCCGGGGAAGAAATAGGAGGTGGAAAGCCCCCGCTACATCATCCGCCCCCGCAAATTCATCAGCAGCACCAGCGTGCCGCCCACCATCATCACGATGATCAGCGTCGAGAACAAAATCAGCTGCAGGTCATGCCGCGATGCGCGCTGCATCGTGATGTGCAGGAAGCAGCGGAAATGCACGATTGCCTGAACCAGCGCGAGCCCCAGCACGATCGCCAGCGTCGTCCCCGCCGCGAAGGACGGCCACACCACCGCCGCGAACGCCGCGCCGGTCAGCGCGAGCGCCAGCAGATAGCCCACCGCATAGGTGCGCAACTCCGTGCGGCGTTCGGTCCCGTTCTTCATGCGATATGCCCGCCCAGATAGACGACCGAGAAAATGGCGATCCACACCACGTCGAGGAAATGCCAGAACAGCCCCAGCCGCAACAGGTTGAGCTTCACGCGCCGGTCGAGCCCGATCACGCGGACCTGCACGATCATCACGATCAGCCAGAAACACCCTGCGATTACGTGCAGCCCGTGCAGCGGCACGAGCGCAAAGAAGGCGGACAGGAACCCGCTGCGGCTCGGATAGGCGCCATCCGCGACCATGTCCGCAAAGTCCTTCGCCTCGAACCCGAGGAAGACCAGCCCCAGCCCCAGCGTCACGAACAGCCAGAAGAACAGCACACGGCGCGGTTCGTCATATTTCATCGCGACCGAAGCGCGCCCGAAGGTCGCACTGCTGGTCAGCAGCAGCAGCGTCTCGATGAACGCGGGCAGCAGCTTGAACTCCGCCGCCGCAGTCGGCCCACCCGCGGTCGCCTGCGTCATCGTGCCATAGGTCGCGAACAGCAGCGCGAAGATCACCGCATCGCTCATCAGGAAAATCCAGAAGCCGAACAACGCGGTATCGTCCTGTTCTGCGTCCGGTTGTTCGATCTCGATCGCTGTCTTGCTCATCGTTCCGCCAGCCCCTGATTGGCAGTCGTCATCTCGGTGTGGCGGGAGATCGCCCGCGCTTCGGCTAGCGCCGCGCGCCAGCGGCGGTCCTCCCGCGCGACGTCCGCCGCAAGCAGGATACGGTGCTGATCGCGCCCGAAGCTGCGCGTCACCAGCGCCGCGATCACCACTACACCGCCCGCGACCCCAAGCCACCACATGTGCCAGATCAGCCCGAACGCAGACACCGCCGCGAACACGCCGATCGCGACCCCGCTCGCGCTGTTGCGCGGCATCACGATGTCCTCATAAGCATAGGGCTCCGCATAGGGCGGCGCCTGATGCTCGGCGTGCTTGCGCCGGTAGAAGATGTCGCGCCCGTCGACATTGGGTACGACCGCGAAATTATACTCGGGCGGCGGCGATGCGATCGACCATTCGAGCGTCCGCCCGTCCCACGGGTCGCCCGCGGACACGCGCAGCGCGTCGCGGTTGCGGATGCTGACAACGAGCTGCACGAACAGCGACCCCAGAGCGCAGAACAGCACCCCCGCCCCCGCCATCGCGACGTAGAGCCACGGCCGGAACGCGGGATCGAAGATCTCGTGCGTCCGCCGCGCCATTCCGCTCGCGCCCAGCACGTAGAGCGGCATGAACGCGAGGTAGAAGCCGACCACCCAGCAGGTGAAGGCGATCCGCCCCCATTTCTCGTCGAGCCGGAAGCCGAACGCCTTGGGGAACCAGTAATGATAGCCCGCCAGCATCCCGTAGAGCAGCCCCGGGATCAGCATGTTGTGGAAATGCGCGACCAGGAACAGCGTGTTGTGCACCAGATAATCGAGCGGCGGCATCGCCAGCAGGATCCCGGTGAACCCGCCCAGCACGAAGGTCATCATGAACGCGAGCGCGTAGAGCATCGGCACGGTGAAGCGCACTTCGCCGCGGAACATCGTCCAGATCCAGTCGTAGATCTTGACCCCCGTGGGCACGCCGATCGTCATCGTCGCGATCCCGAACACGGCGTTCAGATTGGCGCTTTGCCCCATGGTGAAGAAGTGGTGGACCCACACGGTGAAGCTCAGCACCGCGATCACCATCGTCGCGAGCACGAGCGAGGTGTAGCCGTAGAGTTCCTTGGTCGAGAAGGTCGACACGACCTCCGAATAGACCCCGAATGCGGGGAGAATCAGGATGTAGACCTCGGGATGGCCGAACAGCCAGAACAGGTTGGCGTAGTTCATCATGTTCCCGCCGAGATCGTTGGTGAACATGTGGAACCCGAGATAGCGGTCGAGCGCGAGCAGCGCCGTCGCGACGGTCAGCGGCGGCATCGCGAAGATCATCAGGATCGAGGTGCACAGGCTGGTCCAGCAGAACAATGGCATCGCCATGAACGCCATCCCCGGCGCGCGTTGCTTGTAGAGCGTGCAGGCGATGTTGATCCCCGCCATGGTCGATCCGATCGACCCCAGCGACACCGCCCAGATCCAGTAATCCGGCCCGACGTCGGGACTGAACGCCAGTTCGGTGAAGGGCGGATACCCCGTCCACCCCCCGGTCGAGAATTGCCCGACGACGAGCGACGCCATCATCAGCGCAGCGCCCCCCGCGGTCAGCCACAAGGCGACCGAGTTCGCCCAGGGAAACGCCATGTCGCGCGCACCGATCTGGAGCGGCATGACGAAGTTGATGAGCCCGGTCAGGAACGGCATCGCCATGAAGAAGATCATGATCGACCCGTGCGTGCTGAACAGCTCGCCGAAATGGTCGGGGGTGAGGAACCCCGGATTGTTGATCGCGACCGCCTGCTGTCCGCGCATCAGCACTGCCTCGACCAGCGCACGCGACAGCATCACGAAGGCGAGCGCGATGTACATGATCCCGATCTTCTTGTGATCGAGGCTGGTGAGCCACTCGGTCCACAGATAGCGCCACTTGCCGTATCGTGTGAGCAGTAAGGCGACGACGATCGCGCCGACCACCACCAGCCCGCCCGCAAACGCGCCGACCAGTTCGCTCGCGCTGGGATTGGCGATCGCGCGGACGAACGGCAAGTCGCGCCATTCGAAGCGGCCGAGCAGTAGCGGCCAGACCGGGGTGTTCATCGTGCGTCCTTCGCCTTCATCGGCATGCCGTGCATCGTTCCTGCGGAGCCCGGGCCACCCGTCTTTGCGATCACCTGTGCGAACAGGCCGGGCTGGACCGTGCCGAAGAAGATCGGCTGCGGTACCACCGACCGCTCGGCAACCGCGCTCCAATTTGTCTGATCGAGCATCCGCGGCGCGGCATGCGCGCGGCCGAGCCACGCCTGATAGCCTGCGCCCGGAAGCGCCAGCACGGTGAACCGCTCGCGTGCGAACCCGGCCCCGTTATATTGCGTGTTCTTGCCGAGATACTGACCCGGGCGGGATGCGGCGAGATTGAGCTCGGTGGTCATCCCCCCCATCGCATAGATCTGCCCGGCAAGCCGCGGGATCAGCATCGACTGCATCACCGTCGCGCTGGTCAGCCGGATATGGACGGGGCGCCCGACCGGGATCGCGAGCTGGTTGATCGTCGCGATGCCTTCGTCGGGATAGATGAACAGCCATTTCCAATCGAGCGCGATCGCCTCGATCTCGATCGGCGCGGCACCGGGCAGCTTGCGATACGGGTCATCGATGTGCGTCCACGTCCACAGCAGCACCGCGAGGACGACCACGATCCCGATCGGCGGGATCCAGATCAGCGCCTCGACCCACCAGGAGAAGTTCCAGTTCGGGCGATAGGCGTCGTCGGCATTGCCCAACCGGTAATGCCACGCGAACAGCGGCGTCAGCAGCAGCACCGGCCCCGCGACGAACACCAGGATCGCGGACACGATCAGGAACAGCTGGCGCTCGTGCGTCGCCACCGGCCCTGCTGCTGCGAGAAAGCCGTGGCCCAGCGCCGAGCATCCGCCGAGCGCCACCAGCAACCCGACGGACACAGCCCAGCGGGCAACCGGCAACCGCATACACTCGCGGCGAATCATCCTGAACGCGTCCCTTCGACCGCGGGCCCCACGCCCGTATGTCGCGGCGGGTGCTTGCGCCATCGGACGCCGCGTGTCGACGGATTGTAACGAAATTTGTCTGCGTTGCGGAAAGCACACGTAGTCGCCCCGGTTTCTCCCTTCCCAGAATGCTGACAAAAACGAAAAATCCTCTCGATCTCATGCAAAAAATGCATATGGGGATCGCATTACTGGATAGGTCATCCGTGCAGGGGCATGATGACCGCGACGGGCAACCGGGCCACGATCCGCAAAGCGAACACGCGGCGGATGGACCTGAGCGGCCCGTCCGCACGACACTTGGGGGGCACCATGACACCACTTCCGCGCTTTCGCAGTCTCGCCGCGCGTTGGGCTGCATCGGCGGCGCTCGTCGCCGTGTTCGCGCCATTGGCCGCACAGGCACAGTCCGCGCCACTGGCCGAACCCGCGCCATCGACCGAACTGACCGACATCGTCGTCACCGCCAATCGCGCGGGCGCGCAATCGTTGCAGAACGTGCCGATCGCGGTGTCGGTCGTCAACGTCGACCAGGTGACCAAGTCGGGCCAAGGCAATCTGTCCGATCTCGCCAAGTTCACCCCCTCGCTGTCGATCACCGAAGGCGCGCCGGGGTTCAACAAGTTCAACATGCGTGGCCTCGCGACCGGACCCTATCGTACCTCGGACACGTCGGACCGATCGCTCGTCGCGGTCTATCTCGACGATACGCCGATCTCGGTGCAGGGCCAGACGCCCGACCTCAAGGTCTATGATCTGGAACGCGTCGAGATTCTGCGCGGGCCGCAGGGTACGCTGTTTGGCGCGGGATCGATGGCGGGGACGATCCGCTTCGTAACCGCCAAGCCCAATTTGACGCAAGCGTTCGGCACCGCCGAAGCGGGCGTGGTGACCACCGAACACGGCGAGCCCGGCTTCAACTTCCGCGGCATGCTCAACGTGCCTCTGGTGACGGATACGCTCGCGCTTCGCACCAATTTTTATGTCGGGCGCGACGGCGGGTTCATCGACAATATCGGGCGACGCCGGAAGGAGGACGCCAACCGCAACAGCACCTATCAGGGCCGCGCCGCGCTGCGCTGGACGCCCGATGCGTCGCTGACGGTGGACGCGTCGATCACCTACGAACGCAGCATCGCCAACGGCCTCAATGCCGCGTTCGACGGGCTCGAGCCTTACACCATCCTCACCAACGGGCCGGAAGGCACCGACGACCGCTTCCGCCTCTACACACTGGGGGCGGATTATGACGCGGGCTTCGCGCATCTGATCGTGACGGGGGCCTATACCGACCGCGCGATCGGGTTCGACGCCAGCCTCGAACCGCAGATCGCCTATTTCTTCGAGGGCAACCCGCCCTTCGGGACCGCGACCTATCCGCTGTTCAGCGCACCGACCGAATATGACTCGTTCATCGCGCGCAAGATCCCCGCGGAACTGTACCAGATCGACCAGAAGCTGAAGGACTATATGGTCGAGGGCCGGCTCGTGTCGAAGCCGGGTGGGCCGGTGGCATGGACGGTCGGCGCATTCTACGAAAAGCAGAAACGCAATCTGCGTCAGGACATTCCGGTCGCCGGGTTCGACCGGACGTCCTACCAGAATTTCTACTATGGCCCGTTCAATACGCCGAACGGCCTGTATGACTCGCAGCTCGTCGATGCCGCGTTCCAGCCCAATGACATCTACTCCGGGCTTCAGAACACCAACGAACATCAGTTCGCGCTGTATGCCGACGGCACGTGGCACGCGACCGACAAGCTCGATCTGACCGCGGGGCTGCGCTACTTCAATTTCAAGGAACGCTATTTCCTGTTCTCGGGCGGCACTTACGGCGTGATCGACAACAAGCCGCTGACGACCAACGCGACGCTCAAGTCGAACGGGGTCAATCCGCGCGCGAACGTGTCCTATCATTTTGACCCGGACTTCATGGTCTATGCCGAGGCGGCCAAGGGCTTCCGTTACGGCGGCGGCAACCAGCCGGTGCCATTGTCGCCGAGCTACCCCGCAAGCGGCGGATCGATCGCGCAGCAATGCACGCGGCAGCTCGCAGGCTATGGCTATGACGCCGCGCCGCTGACCTTCGGGCCGGACAAATTGTGGAACTATACGATCGGCGAGAAGGCGAAGTTCGCCGACGGCCGCGTGACGCTCAATGCGAGCGCCTATTACATCGACTGGCGCGACGTGCAGACCCGGCTGCGGCTCGATTGCTCGTATTTCTTCACCGACAACAAGGGCCGCATCACCAGCAAGGGCGTCGAGCTCGAGACGATGATCAAGGCAACCCCCGAGATCACGCTGTCGGCGAGCGGGTCGTACAATGATTCGACGGCGAACGGCGACATCCCGACGGTCGGCGCGTTCGACGGGGATCGTACGCCGTATTACCCGCGCTGGACCGGCAATCTGCAGCTGTTCTACGATCGCCCGGTCGGCAATGGCGCGCTGCACGTGCAGACCGGCTATCAATATCAGTCGTCGCAGACCACGAACTTCAACCAATTCAGCACGATCATCGCCAATGGGACGCTCACCCGCAACGGGTTGAACCAGAGCTTTGCGGTGATCCCCGAGACGCATAACCTGAGCGCGGCGGTGACTTACAACATCGGCCAGTTCGAATTCGGCGTGTACGGCAACAACCTGGCGAACGGCGTGCGCGTGACCGACATCGCGCGGGCGACCTATTACCAGGTCTATCAAGCGGGCAGCCGCGTGACGCTCGCGCGGCCGCGGTCGATCGGTTTTCGCGGGAAGGTGAGTTTCTAGGGGGCGTTTCGAACGCCCCCCGCCCCCCAGTCCGTTCGCCCTGAGCGGAGACGAAGGGCCGCGTGCAGATGGAGCGCCGCTTCTGGTGTGCGCAAGGCTTCGACTTCGCTCAGCCCGAACGGTTTGTTGGGTGACCACAAATGATCGGGGTTGCCGCCTTGTCACCGCCGCATTCACGATCGTTTGACAACCGCCCCCGCCCGTCGCAAGCGGCGCAAATCGGCCCGGTGGCCGCGAATCAAGGACGCGAAACAGCAAATGCCAAGCGACAGTAGTCGATTGACCGCGCCGTCGGGGGCGCTTCGCCGGGCCTGATCCGATCAGTCTCGCGCGGGCGCCGTCGACGGCGTCCGATGAGGTGAGACGATGCGAGACTATCCTTCGATCGCGCCGGCCCGGATCATCCGCGGCCTGCGCCCCTTCCCGCGCGCCTGGCGAATCACGACGCCAAGCTGGGCGGACGGAATTGCCTTCCTGCTGCTTGCGGCACTCGCCGTGCTCGTCGCCAAGGGCGCAGCGGGGGTAGCACAACCGCTGGCCGACTTGCGGATCGATCCGGTCTCGCTCGATCCGTGGCACCTGCCGGGCTATGCCGTGCGCACGACGCTGCGGATGTTCGCAGCGCTTGGCGCGTCATTGCTGTTCACCTTCGTCGTCGCGACCCTCGCCGCCAAGAGCAAGCGCGCCGAGATGATCATCGTCCCCGCGCTCGACATCCTGCAATCGGTGCCGATCCTCGGCTTCCTGACGTTCACCGTCACTTTCTTCATGGGGCTGTTCCCGGGGCAGCAGCTCGGCGTCGAACTCGCGGCGATCTTCGCGATCTTCACCAGCCAGGCATGGAACATGGCGTTCAGCTTCTACCAGTCGCTGCGCTCAGTCCCGGCGGATCTGGCCGAAGTGTCGCAAGGGTTCGCGCTGTCGCCGTGGCGGCGCTTCCTGCGGCTTGAACTGCCGTTCGCGACACCCTCGCTGGTGTGGAACGCGATGATGTCGATGTCGGGGGGCTGGTTCTTCGTCGTCGCGTCCGAGGCGATCAGCGTCGGCAACACGCGGATCATGCTGCCGGGGATCGGATCGTGGCTCGCGCTTGCGATCGACCGGCAGGATTTCCGCGCGGTCGGCTGGGCGGTCTGGGCGATGGCGGTGGTGATCCTGCTGTACGACCAGCTCGTCTTCCGCCCGGTCGTCGCCTGGGCGGACCGCTTCCGCTTCGAACAGACCGCGTCGCAGGATGCGCCGAGCAGCTGGGCGTATGACGTGTTCCGCAAGGCGCGGTTGCTGCCCGTGCTGTTCGCGCCGCTGCGGTGGCTCGGGCAGGCGCTGATCGCGCTTGACCGTGCGCCCGTCAAAGCGCGGCGCGCTCCGCGCCCGGTCGCGCGCCGGTCGTTTGGGCAAATGCTGTGGCTCGCGTTCGTCACGGTCACGCTGCTCGCGGCCGCCTGGGTCGTGTTCGGCTATGTCGCGAGGCATCTTGCCTGGGGCGATGCGTTGACCGCCTTCGGGCTCGGGATGATCACGATGCTCCGGGTGCTCGTGCTGATCGCGCTGGCGAGCCTGGTGTGGGTGCCGATCGGCGTCTGGATCGGCCTGCGCCCGCGCTGGGCCGAGCGGCTGCAGCCGGTCGCACAGTTCCTCGCCGCCTTCCCCGCCAACGTGCTGTTCCCGTTCGCGGTCATCGCGATTGTCCATTGGCATCTCGACGTTGATGTCTGGCTGTCGCCGCTGATGGTGCTCGGCACGCAGTGGTACATCCTGTTCAACGTCATCGCCGGCGCGAGCGCGATCCCCAACGATCTGCGCGAGGCGGCGGGAATGTTCGGCGTGCGGCGCTGGCAATGGTGGCGGCAGCTCGGCATCCCCGGGATCTTCCCGTATTATGTCACCGGCGCGCTGACCGCCTCGGGCGGATCGTGGAACGCGAGCATCGTCGCCGAAGCCGTGTCCTGGGGGAGCGAACGGCTCGAGGCGCACGGTCTCGGCAGCTACATCGCCAAGGCGACTACCGCAGGCGATTTCCCGCGCGTGACGCTCGGGATCGCGGTGATGTCGGTCTTCGTGATCGGCTGCAACCGGCTGCTGTGGCGCCCGCTCTACGCTTATGCCGACCGCCGCCTGCGCCTCGCCTGAGCCCGTTTCCCGAGTCCTCAAGGAGCCTACGATCATGGCCACCCTCGCCTCGCTTTCCCCCGCCCGCCCGCTCGTCGCAATCGAGCATCTGACACACCGCTACGGCAAGGGCGGGACGAGCGGCGCTTTGCTCGTGCTCGACGATGTCGCGCTGACGCTGGTCGAGAATGAAGTCGTCGGGCTGCTCGGCCGCTCTGGCTCGGGCAAGTCGACTTTGTTGCGCTCGATCGCCGGACTGATCCAGCCCGACGAAGGCAGCATCGCCTTCGTCCCCGAGGAGGACGGCAGCACACCCAGCGTCAGCATGGTGTTCCAGACCTTCGCCTTGTTCCCGTGGCTGACGGTATTGCAGAACGTCGAACTCGGCCTGGAGGCGCAGCGCGTGCCAGCCGAGGAACGCCGCACCCGCGCGCTCGCCGCGATCGACCTGATCGGGCTCGACGGGTTCGAGAATGCCTACCCCAAGGAACTGTCGGGCGGGATGCGCCAGCGTGTCGGGCTCGCGCGCGCGATCGTCGTCAATCCGTCGCTATTGCTGATGGACGAACCCTTCTCGGCGCTCGACGTGCTGACCGCGGAGACGCTGCGCACCGATCTGCTCGACCTGTGGTCCGAGGGGCGGATGCCGATCAAGTCGATCCTGATCGTCACGCACAACATCGAGGAAGCGGTGCTGATGTGCGACCGCATCCTCGTCTTCTCCTCCAACCCCGGCCGCGTCGCTGCCGAGATCACCGTCGACCTGCCGCAGCCGCGCGACCGGCTCGATCCGGCGTTCCGCGCGCTGGTCGACGACATTTACGCGCGCATGACCGCACGCGCTGCGCCCGAACCCGCGCAGGACGGCGTGTTCCCCGGCAGCGGCATCCAGATGGTCTTGCCGCGCGTGTCGACCAACGCGCTCGCCGGGCTGATGGAGGAAGTCGATGCGCCCCCGTTCGACGGACGCGCGCCGATGGCGGACCTGGCGGATCAGCTCCAGCTCGAGATCGACGACCTGTTCCCGATCGCGGAAACGCTCCAGCTGTTGCGCTTCGCGGAACTTCAGGGTGCCGACATCCTGCTCACCCCGGCGGCGCGGCGCTATGTCGAGGCGGACGTCGACGACCGCAAGGCGATGTTCGCGCGCGCGCTGCTCGTCCATGTCCCGCTCGCGCAGCACATCCGGCGCATCCTCGACGAGCGCAGCGGGCATATCGCTCCGGCGCGGCGGTTCCGGGACGAACTGGAGGACCATATGTCCCCCGACTATGCGGACGAGACGCTGCGCACCGTGACGCATTGGGGACGCTATGCGGAGGTCTTCGCCTATGACGAGGACGACGACCGCTTCTCGCTCGAGGACGCGGTCTGAGCCCTGCGTTTGGTGCGGTGCAGAATCGCGCCGCTACAACGCCATGCACCGCCCCGTCACAAGACGCTGGGCGTAACGAATATTCTCACCTGAATGACGGTGAAACGTGGCGCAACTATGCCAAAGCGTTTCCGACGTGCTTTGCCCAATATCAAAGAACCCAGTAGAAGCACTGTAACGCCAGTGTTTTCCAGTTCTGGCCATATCCCTTCTTATACATTCTCCCGAACAATGGCGGTCGATCGGATTCTTCCGATCGGCTCGCTATGGCTGAACATCTCGTGCTGGCGTGCGCACAGCACCGCAAGGAAAGTAGAAATCGGTGTCCAACAACAAGGTTGCAGAGTCTTCCGTCGGCGACGCATCGTCTGCGTCCTCCCGCAAAAAGGTCATTATCGGTACGCTGCTCGCCGCAACGATCATCGGCGGGGCATTCGCCGCCGGGGTTGGGGGATCGAGCACGAGCAACGGTTCCTCCACGCCGGTCATCGTGGTGAAGGGCAAACCCACGCCGACGCCGACGCCGGTACCAACACCGACGCCAACGCCGACGCAGGCACCGTCACCCGGCGCGGAAGCATTTGCGATTGGCATCAACGTGGCGGGCAGCAATTACTATAGTCCCGAACGTACATTCGCCAATCTGGCTTTCGCCACGGGAGCGTGGCGCAATCCCTCCGCATCCTGGGCAGACGTTCCCAAGGCGAAACTGACCGCGGGTGGGACGCCGTTGATCGACGCGGCCTTGTTCCTCAACATTCCGCAGACGGTCTGGGCCGGGAAAGCCACGCAAATCAAATGTACCTGGAGTGGTAGCGGCACGATCCGGATCTCCGGCGCTACGCAGACGGCTCCCGCCAATCACGCTGTTACGTTTACCTGGCCGGGGCGGATTGGAACGACGCTTCCAAGCATGTTGCTCTATGTCGATTCAGTCAATGCATCGGATCCCCTTGCCAATCTCGACTGCCGCGAACCCGGCTTGGTAGCAAATGGCGTGTTCGATCAGAGGAGCGTGGACGACCTGAAATCCTATCGCGTGCTGCGCTTCCTCGATTGGTCCGATGCCAACGGCAACCCGGCCAGCGTGACGTGGGCGGCTCGCTCGGTTCCCCAGCGTCTCGTCCAAGACGGCACTGACGGCATTGCCCTCGAACATATGGTCGATCTCGCGAATGCGGCCGGCTCGGATCCATGGTTCACGGTGCCGTGGAATGCTGACGAGGGGTATGTCCGGGCACTGGGCAAATTGGTGCACGACCGACTAGCACCCGGTCGCAAGGCCTATTTCGAACTGTCGAATGAGACCTGGAACTATGCGTTCCCGATCGGCAACGTCGTGCTGAACGAGGGCTTGGCACGAAACCTGTCCCCGGATCGCTATTCGAATAATCTTCTGCGCTATGCGGAAAAGTCCGTCTGGTTCCATAAGCTGTTGACGTCTGCCTTTGAGGACAATCCGGCACGTCTTGTGCGCGTACTGAATCTGCAGAACGGCAACGGGTCCGGCATCGATCAGATGATGAATTTCCGAGATACCAAGCAGTGGGTCGATGCCATCGCAACCGCGCCCTATTTCGGTCACAGCCTGTTACGGACAGTCAACGTCGGGGTAACGGACCTGCCAACGCTGTTCGCCTCGCTTGAAACGATGCGAGCTCAGACGATCGAACTGGCGGTGTCGGACAAGGCCAGCGCGACTAAATGGGGCAAGCGCTATCTTTCCTATGAGGGGGGGCAACACATCGTTCCGCCGGCGGCCAGCGCGGACGTTGCGATGCGGATGCAGCGTAGCCCGCTGATGCACGACATCTACCAGCGCTATCTGAGCGACTGGAAGACCAAGGTGGGTGGTACGGTGACGCTCTATTCGGCGACCGGCGCGATCAACCAATATGGGGCGTGGGGTATTCGGGAATATGCGGGGCAACCCGTTTCCGAAACACCGAAGCGCCGTGCGGTCCTGGAGGCGATTGCCGCCAACCAGTAAAGCTATGCAAGCGCGGCAGGACGGGCCTCGATGGCCCGCCCTGCCGTCGCTTCGCGATTAGCCTGCCACCGTGACCGGCGAGACCAGTGCACGTTCGAGCAGTTCGGCCGAACGGGTCGCGTCGTGCCGCGCTTCGATCCGGCGACGGCCTTCCTGCCCGAGCGCCATCAACTGCTCCGGCGATGACCGCAGCGCCGCGCGGAGGGCATCTGCGATCGCTTCGACCGAGCCCGAGGGGAAGATCCAGCCGCAGCCGTCATCGACCAGTTCGGGGATCCCCGCGATCGTCGTTGTCAGCACCGGACGCCCCAGCGCCAGCGCTTCCATCAGCACGATCGGCAACCCTTCGGCGTAACTGGGCAGCAGCAAGGCCGACGCGCGCATGATCGCGCTGCGGACTCCCGGCGCATCTGCCCAGCCGAGGATGCGGACATGGTCCTGAACCCCGTGACGCAGGATTTCCGCCTCGATCAGGGCGCGGTCTTCGCCATCGCCGATCAAGTCGACCTGCACCTGCGGGAATTCCCGACACACCATCGCGACCGCGGCGGGGATCAGGCTCTGCGCCTTGTTCGGGCAAAGCCGCCCAACGCAGACGAACCGCCCCGCTTCGCCGGGGGTGGCCGCCTGCGTGAACTTGGTCAGATCGATCCCGCAGTGGATGATCTGGACCTTGCCCGCATGATCGGGCGCTTCTTCCAGAATTCGCCCACGGCAGTATTGCGTGATCGCGACGGTGAACGCCGAATCGGCGACCTTGCGGCCCAGGGCGTTCTCTTTCGGATCGACCAGCTCGTCGGGGCCATGCACCGTAAAGCTGTAGCGCGCCCCGCCGAGGTGATGCGCGAGCAGCGCCACCGTCGTGGCATTGGTCGAGAAATGCGTGTGGACATGATCGATGCCGAGCGCCCGCATCCGCCGCCGCAGATAGATCGCCTGCAACAGATAGTTGACGTTCTTGGCGAACCCGCCGCGCGACTGCCCCAGCACATGGCGGAACACCGGCAGCGTGCGCAACAGGCCGCCCGGGTTGACCAGCGGCTCGGCCAGCGCGGACAGGATCAGCCGACCGAGGTTGCCCGTCAGCAGATATTCGGTGCGCCCCTGCTCCGCGATATCGTCGGGATCAAGCAGCTTGCCCTCCCAATGCCGCACCGCGAAGCGCTTTACCGGCTGGCCGAGCGCTTCCAGTTGCTCGATTTCCCCGCGAATGAACGTCGTGCTCGTCATCGGGTAGGAGTTCATCAAATACGCGAGCTTCATCGGCGATCTTCCCGTGCGGCATCGAGCACGCGCATGACGTCCAGGGACAATTCCACCGGCAGTACGGGGCTCTCGATCGCACCCGACCGGTAAAGATCCCGGAAATGCAGCAGCTCGGGGACGTACGGACTCGCACCGAATGCGGCAAAGCGGGTCTTGCGCATCCGCGCGAGGTCCGCCAGCCGCCGGAAGGCTGGCCGCGCCTTGATGCGGTCGCGCAGACCGCTTTCCCCCGTCGGGCGTGATGGCGGCGCGACCGTATCGACCGCAATCTTCTCCGACGACAGCAATGGCGCGGCGACCGTCACCGCACCACGCTCGCACCCGATCGTCATCGCATTGCCCAGCAGCGCGGTAAGCGACGCGGAGAGTTGCGCGGTCGCGCCGCTCGCGTGCGTGAGCAACAGCGCAGCCTCGGTATCGATGCCGTTCCCGCCACGCGTGATCTGCGCGCGCACGTCCGCCACCGGCCCAAGCGCCAGTCGCGCGAGCGTCACCAGATAGACCGCGCGATCGAGCAATACGCCCCCCCCTACCGCGGCATAGCAGCCGGGGTGGCTCGCGGGCGTGGTCGGGTAGCCGAAGCTCGCGGACAGATGCCGCACCGGCCCGAGCTGCCCCGACGCGACATCGGCAAGCGCGGTATGGACCGCCGGAAGGAACGGCGTCGCGACCGCTTCCATGAACAACACGCCCGTGCGCCGCGCGGCCGCAACGACTCGCTCGGCCTCCGCGGTATCGACCGCGAACGGCTTTTCGCTGAGCACCGCCTTGCCCGCTTCCATCGCCTTGATCGCCGCCGCCGCGTGGTCCGCGCTATTGTTCGCGATATAGACCGCGTCCACGCCCGGATCGGCGAGCACCGCGTCGAGCCCGGGGAAAGCAGTCGCGATCCCAAGCGCGTCCGCCACGCTCCGCGCGCGCTCGGCGCTGGCAGAACAGATGCCGACGACGGTCAGACCGGGCACATGCCCGATCGCCGCGACGATCGTATGCGCGATATAGCCGGTGCCGATCACCGCGACGCGAATGCCCTGCGCCATCGCTCAGGACTCCTGCACGCTGGTCCGCTGGCCCGCCCAGTGCGTCACCGGCGACGGCGTGAAGCGCGTCGTCATGTGCTGCGCGCCAGTGTTCTCCCCCGCCGACTGGATCGCGAGCGATACCTCGGTCAGATGAAGCGCGAAATCGCCCGCCTGGCGTGCCTCGCGCCCCGCCGCGATCGCGTCGAGCATTTCCGCTGGCCCGAGCATGAAGTTCATCGATGCCGCGCCGCGACGCTTGACCGCGGGGTGGCGCGTGAACGCGGGCGACGGGACCTTACGCGCGATCGGGCTATTGATCATCCGACGGCGGATGACGTGCCGCGTCCGCACCTTGACCGCCGCGCGATTGTCCCAGGATTCGGTGACGCTCGCCACGCCACGATCGCCGATCACGCGGATCCGGTGGTCATGCGGCGCGAGGATGCTGCACGTCAGCCGCGCGACCACGCCGCTTTCGAAGAACAGCGTCGCGGACGAATAATCGGGCGCAGTCTCCGCGCTGGTCAGGCCGGACACGTCCGCCAGCCCCGCCGACGCCGACACCGTCGTCCGCACCGGGCCGAACATCGCCATCAGCCACGTGAGATAATAGCCCGCATGTTCGAGTGTGCAGCCGACAACGAGCTCGTCCTCGATCGGCCACGGCGTCCCCGACTCGCTCTTCCACTTGGTCAGCGGTGCCTGCGAAATGTAATCGTCATCGAGCTCGGCATAGACCAGCTTGGGCACGCCGATCCGCCCCTGCTCGACCGCGAGCCGCAACGTCTGCGCGGCTTCGCTGAGAAGGCTGCACGGCGCCGAGGCGATCTGCAGACCGCGCGCCTTGGCCAGCGCGTGGAGCACGACCGCATCCTCCATCCGCATGCTGAGCGGCTTCTCGGAATAGACGTGCTTGCCGGCTTCTAGCAATTGCCGGCTGACCTCGAAATGCGCGTGCGGGTTGGTGAGGTTGAGCACCAGCGTCGCCGGACCGGTCAGCACCGCATCGATGCTGTCGACCGCAGGAAGCTGCCAGTGCGCGCAGAAGCGCTGCAACCGCTCGGCGTCCTTATCATAACAGGCGACGACCTGAATATCAGGGAAGGTGCGCAGCGAGGCCGCGTAGAGATCGGCCACGAACCCCGTACCGATGATCGCCACTGTGCGCATGATTTCCCAACTTCGAATAGGCGTAGGCCAAATGGCGGATGGGAGAAGCGTCTAGCTTAGGGTTTTGGGGTTCGCAATGCGAAGGGGAGTGTCATGCCGAGACAATGGAAGTCCATCAGTATGACGAAAGATGGTGGAGCCGAGGGGGATCGAACCCCTGACCTTTCGCATGCCATGCGAACGCTCTCCCAGCTGAGCTACGGCCCCATCGTTTCTGCGCTGACCCAGTAGGTCTGCGGCGGGAAGGCGCTGCCCCTACCGAGGGGCGGCGCGGTTGGCAAGCGCGGAACGTCGCTTTGCCGAAAATTCGAGAAAATTTGTTGCGATCGGCGCGCGCACCACGGCACGCGCGCCGATCAGCCGATCAATGCTCGTCGTCTTCCGTCGGCGCTTCCACGCCGAGGTCGTCGTCGCCGCCGAGATCGACTTCGTCGTCGGGCGAGGGCTCCTCGTCTTCACCGGTGTCGATATCCTCGTCGTCGCCGGCGAGATCGTCGTCCTTCTTGACCTGCTCTGGCTTGGCCTGCTCGAACGGCAGCGGCTGCTTCGACTTCAGGATGGGCTCAGGCTCCCAATGCGCACCGCAATTGATGCACGTGACGGGATCTTCCTTGCCCAGATCATAGAAGCGGGTAGCGCATTTCGGACACGTACGCTTCGTGCCCCATTCCGGCTGTATCATGGGCCGATTGACCTTCTTCAAAATTGAATTTGAGAGCTTGCAACGCGAACGCCGCAAAGTGGGGCGCGCCTTGCCATAGCGCAAGCGCACTGTCAAAGCGCAGGGCCGATGCAGCACCCCGCCCCCACCCCGCTCGAAATCCCTTCCTCCGGTCCGCTGGCAGGACGCGTCCGCGTTCCCGGCGACAAGTCGATCAGCCATCGCTCGTTGATGTTCTCCGCGCTCGCGGTCGGCACCAGCCGGGTCGAGGGGCTGCTCGAGGGCGAGGACGTCCTCGCCACCGCCGCAGCCCTCAGCGCGATGGGCGCGACGATCGTGCGCGGCGACGATGGCGTGTGGACGATCGACGGCGTCGGGGTTGGCGGCCTGCTGCAACCCGCAACCGCGTTGGAGATGGGCAACAGTGGTACCTCTACGCGTCTGCTGATGGGGCTGGTCGCGAGCCACCCGATCACCGTGACCTTTACCGGCGACGCATCGCTGTCGAAGCGCCCGATGGGCCGCGTCATCACGCCGCTGTCGCAAATGGGCGCGGAGGTCACCGCGAGCCCCGGCGGGCAATTGCCGCTGATGCTGCGCGGGATCTGCCCGGCGATCCCGATCACCTACACCCTCCCCGTCGCCTCCGCGCAGGTGAAGTCCGCGGTGCTGCTCGCGGGCCTCAATACGCCGGGGGTCACCCGCGTGATCGAACCCGTCGCGACTCGCGACCATAGCGAGCGGATGCTCCGCGGGTTCGGCGCGGACGTGACCGTCGAGGAGTCGCCCGAGGGCAAGATCATCTCGATCCGCGGCGAGTCCGAGCTCAAGCCGCAGCAGATCACCGTCCCCGGCGATCCCTCGTCCGCCGCCTTTCTGGTGGTGGCCGCGACGATCGTGCCGGGGTCGGACATCACGGTCGAGAACGTCGGCCTCAACCCGACCCGCGCCGGCCTGTTCACCGCTTTGCGGATGATGGGCGCGAGCATCGAGGAATGCGACGCGCGCGACGTCGGTGGCGAGCCGGTCGCCGATCTGCGCGTCCGCTATGCGCCGCTGTCGGGAATCGAAGTGCCCGCCGCCCTCGCGCCGAGCATGATCGACGAATATCCGATCCTGTTCGTCGCCGCCGCCTTCGCGTCCGGCACGACGATCGCACGCGGCGCGGAAGAACTCCGCGTCAAGGAATCGGACCGGATTGCCGCAATGGCGGCCGCGCTCGGCGCGATCGGCGCGCAGGTTGAGGAAGTCGAGGACGGGATGATCGTCCATGGTTCGGGCGGCACCCCCCTCCCCGGCGGCGCAACGATCGCGACGCTGCTCGATCACCGCATCGCAATGAGCATGGCGGTCGCCGCGCTCGCTTGTCATACGCCTGTGACGCTCGACGACATGTCGCCCGTCGCCACCAGCTACCCCGCGTTCTTCGACCAGCTCGCGCAACTCCAGGGTGCCACCGACCGATGACTGCCTCCACTGCCGACCTGATCGGGTTCGTCGGCGCGCTGACGATCCTGATCGGCTATGCCCATCAGACGCTGCGCAACGCCGCGCCCGACCTCTTCTCCACGCTGCTCAACTTCCTGGGCGCCTCGCTGCTCGCGCTGTCGCTGAGCGTGAACTTCAATTTGCCGGCGCTGTGTCTGGAACTCGCCTGGGCGGCGATCGCGGCGTTCGGGCTGGTGCGCATGACCGTGGCACGATCGGGAGCGCGCGCATGATCATCGCCGTCGATGGACCCGCCGCCTCGGGCAAGGGCACGATCGCGCGCGCATTGGCGCGGCATTACGACCTGCCGTATCTCGACACCGGCCTGCTGTACCGCGCGGTCGCGGCGCGGGTCGCGCAGCTCGAACTCGATCCCGCGATCGAGGCGGATGCCGTTGCGGCGTGCGATTTCGAGGATGCGCTGCTCGAGGACCCCAGTCTGCGCAGCGACGAGATCGGATCGCTCGCTTCGGTCGTGTCGGCGCATCCGCTGGTGCGCGCGGCGCTGTTCCACCGGCAGAAGCGGTTCGCCTATCAGGAGGGCGGCGCGGTGCTCGACGGGCGCGACATCGGCACGGTGATCGCGCCCGACGCGACCGCCAAGCTGTTCGTCCGCGCCACCCCCAACATCCGCGCGAAACGCCGCCACGCGGAGCTCAAGGAGCGCGGATCAACGCTCAGCCTCGATAAGGTGCTTGCCGACATCCGCGCCCGCGACCTGCGCGACTCGACCCGTGCGACCGCGCCGCTCGTGCCTGCGCAGGACGCAGCGTTGCTCGACACAAGCTTCCTGTCGATCGAGGCCTCGGTGCAGCGCGCGATCGCGATCGTGGATGCGAGAACCGCCGCCTGACGAATGCTCTCCTGCGCAAGCAGCAACCCAGGGTTATACGGCACAACGCCTGCACCTCTGGGGCCCTGCTTGCACAGCAGGATGCGCGTGCATTGGCGTCAGCAGCGCCCCCCAGATCGGCGGCATATTCCACCCGACGCCAACCACCGTCGCGCCACCGCGCCACAAGCGCCGGCACCTTGCTTTTCACCACCGCTTCGGCTAGGGCGCGCTGTCCGATTGGCAGGCATTCCTGGTCAGGAAGGCGCGGAGATTTATCCTCCTGCGCCTTTTTCGCGTTTTGCGGAAAAACCTTTCCCGTGCCCGCTGACTGGATGTCGCGTCCGGCATTCGGTCGCCGCGGCAATATTGGCCAAGACCGCCGGAGACAACCGGCTGGCCGGAACATGATTTAGGAACGCATCACTTTATGGCCACTCAGCCAAACCCAACCCGCGACGATTTCGCCGCCCTTCTCGAAATGACCCTCGGCGGTGCCGACAGTTTCGAAGGTCGCGTCGTCAAGGGCACCGTTACCGGGATCGAGAACGACCTCGCCGTCATCGACGTCGGCCTGAAGTCGGAAGGCCGCGTGCCGCTGCGCGAATTCGCGCTGCCGGGCCAGAAGGCAGACCTCAAGGTCGGTGACGAAGTCGAAGTGTTCGTCGACCGCGTCGAGAACGTCCACGGTGAAGCAATGCTGTCGCGCGACCGCGCACGCCGCGAAGCCGCATGGGACACGCTTGAAACCGAATTCGCCAAGTCGGCACGCGTCGAGGGCGTCATCTTCGGCCGCGTCAAGGGCGGCTTCACGGTCGACCTCAACGGCGCCGTGGCCTTCCTGCCGGGTTCGCAGGTCGACATCCGCCCGGTGCGCGATGTCACCCCGCTGATGGATATCCCGCAGCCGTTCCAGATCCTCAAGATGGACCGCAAGCGCGGCAACATCGTCGTGTCGCGTCGCGCGATCCTCGAAGAGACCCGCGCCGAGCAGCGTTCGGGCCTCATCCTGTCGCTGGCTGAAGGCCAGATCATCGACGGCGTCGTCAAGAACATCACCGATTACGGTGCGTTCGTTGACCTGGGCGGCATCGACGGCCTGCTGCACGTCACCGATCTCAGCTACAAGCGCGTCGGCCATCCTTCGGAAGTTCTCAACATTGGCGATACCGTCAAGGTTCAGATCATCCGCATCAACAAGGACACGCAGCGTATCTCGCTCGGCATGAAGCAGCTCGAGAGCGATCCGTGGGAAGGTGCAGCAGCGAAGTACCCGGTTGGTGCCAAGCTCACCGGCCGCGTCACGAACATCACCGAATATGGTGCGTTCGTCGAGCTGGAGCCGGGCATCGAAGGCCTGGTGCACGTTTCGGAAATGTCCTGGACCAAGAAGAACGTCCACCCGGGCAAGATCGTCTCGACCTCGCAGGAAGTCGATGTCGTGGTCATCGAGGTCGATCCCGACAAGCGTCGTATCTCGCTTGGTCTCAAGCAGGCGATCAACAACCCGTGGGAGGCCTTCGCTGAAGCGCATCCGATCGGTTCGACCGTCGAAGGCGAAGTCAAGAACGCGACCGAATTCGGTCTGTTCATCGGCCTCGACAACGACGTCGACGGCATGGTCCACATGTCGGACATCGCCTGGGGCGTGTCGGGCGAGGACGCGCTCAACCTGCATCGCAAGGGCGAGGTCGTTCAGGCGATCGTGCTCGACATCGATGCCGAGAAGGAGCGTATCTCGCTGGGCATGAAGCAGCTCGAGCGTGGCGCCCCGGCGGCAGGCACGGTTGCAGCAGGCGGCAATGCGTCGTCGGGCCTCAACAAGAACGCGATCGTCACCGTCACGGTGCTCGAAGTGCGCGATGCCGGTCTCGAAGTGCAGGTCGGTGACGACGGCGCGACGGGCTTCATCAAGCGGACCGATCTCGGCCGCGATCGTGACGAGCAGCGTCCGGAGCGTTTCCAGGTCGCACAGAAGTTCGACGCGATGGTGACTGGCTTCGATCGTTCGAAGAAGCCGACCTTCTCGATCAAGGCGATGCAGATCTCCGAAGAGAAGCAGGCTGTTGCACAATATGGCTCGTCCGACTCGGGCGCGTCGCTTGGCGACATCTTGGGCGCAGCGCTCAAGGCACAGAACAGCGATACCAAGAAGTAAGACTATTCAGGGGTCGTTCGAAAGAACGACCCCTGTCTCTCTTTTGACGTCGTAATTTGCCTTTGTACGTTGGTGGAGTTGCGGTAAATCAGTGCCGATACGGCCTTATCCATACCGTGGGGGCATGGGTCCGTAAGGGGTGGGAAAAAACGCAATGATCCGTTCCGAACTCGTCGAGATGCTCGCCAACGAAAACCCTGATCTGTCGCCGCGCGATGTCGAAGCGCTGGTCACGACATTTTTCGAAGAAATCACCAAACGCCTGGCCTCGGGAGGCCGTGTCGAGCTTCGTGGCTTCGGCGCCTTCTCCACGCGCCCGCGGGACGCCCGTACGGGCCGCAACCCGCGCACCGGCGAACTGGTCGCGGTCGACGCCAAGCGCGTCCCCTACTTCAAGCCCGGCAAGGAAATGCGGCAGCGACTCAACGTCGCCTGACGCGAACATCCCGTACGTGCCAGGACCGCAAGCGGCATCGTCCGCTTGACGCAGGCCGCAACTTGCGCTTGGCACGTCGTGTTGCGGACGTGGCGAAATCGGTAGACGCAGGAGACTTAAAATCTCCCTCTTCGGAATGCGGGTTCGAGTCCCGCCGTCCGCACCAAGCTCCTGGCACTCCACACTTTCAATCCGAGGACGCCGGCGCGGGTCCTGCACGGACCCGGCCCGGCGCCTGTTAGCGCGCCATCAACCGCAGCACGACCGCCCCCTCTCCGGCTCGGCCGGATCGGAGCGACGGGCGGTTCAGCCCTGCACCGCCAAGGTACGCCGGGCGCGATCGGGTGCCGTCGATGACCAGACCTTGTAGACGCAGAACCCGATAAACAGCAGCAGGCAGCCGACCGTGCCGATCGCCTCCGGCAACGTCGGGGCCGCCCAGCGGAGCAGCGCCACGCCCGGCAGGACCAGGCTATGCGCGACGTAGATACTCAACGGATAGCGCCCGATGCGCTCCAGCACGAACCCCACGACCGGCACCGTATAACGGTCGAGCGCGACCAGCGCGGACAGCATCGCGCCGCCGACCATCGCCAGATACCAGAATTGCGGCGGTGCCGCGTACCCCGACGCCAGATCCCCCAGCGTCCGCCAGCCGACGACACGACCGTCGCTCAAGCCCAGCAACGCCATGCCAAGCGCGATCGTCATTACGTCGCGGTGAAACGACGTGCCATTCGCCAGGTGATTGCGGATCAGCACGCCGACCCCGATCATCAGCCACGCACAGCCCATCATCACGAACACGCCGTACTTGCCCGAGACGAACAGCAATCGCACCAGTTCGATCGCTTTCTCGCCCTGGAAAGGGAAGGCCTCATAGCCGAGCACACTGCCGATGAAGATCAGCAGCGCACCCCCCAGAAAGCCGATCCGCACAGGATCCTGCGCGATGAACCGGACCGCGAGCGCGGTGAGGAAAATGGCGACGGTATAGAACGTCAACACGCTGTATTGCGCGAGGAGCAAGCGAAACCAGAAGGCTGGCTCGTCGCTCGTCATCAGGACGTTGACCGTCCCGTGCAGCGAGACGATCAGGCTGCATAGCAACACCAGTCCGGATCGATTGATCAGCCCGCGCATCGTCGCATCCGGCGCTTTGCGCGCCTTCGGCACGTAGATGATCGCCAGCGTGATCCCGAAGATCAGCACGAACGCGGGGGTCGCCAGTCTGCCGATAAGATCGAGCATCGCGCGCGGCGTACCGCCGATCCCCAGGCGCTCGTAAACGCCGGGTCCGAAGTGCGCGAGGATCATGCAGAAAATGGCAAGGCCGCGGACCTGGTCGAGCGCCCTGAATCGTGCGGGTCGCTTGGCAACCACGTCGCCGTGGGGCTGCTGCAGCGGCTGAGTACTCAATACAAATTCCCGAACGCTGCCAACAAAAGTTAGGTGTCTATTAACCAAATACTACATCATGCTCAAACGATTTGGTTTTTGATGTCCGGCATCCGCCCGATCTTTTACACGGTGCGACGCCTGAAGCATTTCGCTTTACCCGACGGACGATCTCCTGCCGTGCTGGGATCAATCGTTGAAACTGGCCGCTTGCGGGCAGGATCGTGGTGCCCCGTGATTGCCGAGAGGAGTGGCGCAGGCGTGCTGGCGATGGCAGAGGTAGCCAATGCTGCTGCCGCCCCCCCGCCGCTCCCCCCCGCCCCGCTCCCCCTCGCCCCGCCCTGCAGTATCGCTGCTACTGCTCGGCATCGCGACGGTGCTCGCGGCCTGTGCGCCCAAGCCCGATAGCGGCCCGGTCGTCGTCAGCGCGATCGGTGCCGCACCCGCCCTTGCCGATCCTGCCAAGGGACGACTGGACCCGTCCGCACGCGTGTTGCTCGATGCGACCGCGCAGGGTCTCGTGCGGTTCGACGCCGCGGGCCAGATCGAGCCCGGCATCGCCGAACGCTGGAGCGTGATCGACAATGGCACCAGCTACATCTTCCGACTGCGGGATGCGGAGTGGCCCGACGGCCGCAGCGTGACGGCTGCGGACGTCGTCAAGCTGCTGCGCCGCCAGCTGGCAACACAATCCCGCAACGTCCTCGTACCGTTCCTCACCGCGATCGACGAGATCGTCGAAATGACCCCCGAAGTCATCGAGATCCGGCTGAAACGCCCGCGTCCCGATCTGCTCAAGCTGTTCGCGCAACCCGAGCTCGCGATCGTCCGGATCGCACAACCGGGCGGCAGCGGGCCTTACCGGATCCTCGCGCAGCGCGGGCCTGTCGTGCGGCTGCGCCCCGCATTCGATCCATCGCGCGCAGCCGATGACCAGGCCACCGAGCCCTCCGCGAATGACGACGCCCGGCTGATCGGCGAACGCGCGGCAATGGCGATCGCGCGTTTCGATGCGGGTCATTCGGACGCGGTCCTGGGAGGCAGCTTCGTCGACTGGCCGATCGTGCTGGAAACCAGGATCGCCCCGATCAGCCGGCGGTTCGATCCAGCTGCGGGTCTGTTCGGCCTGGCGTTCACCAGCCGTGATGGCGTGCTTGCCAGTCCGGTCAACCGCGCTGCGATCGCGCGCAGCATCGACCGGGCGGGCTTCACGGCGGCGATCTCGCCCGAGTGGGAATCCACGACACAATTGCTCCCCGAGCAGCTCGACTCCGCAGCACCGCCCGCGCTTGCGGCGTGGACGCAGCCCCTTGCCCCCGACGAACGATCCCCGCGCGCGACGATCGATGCGTGGCGCGCGGCCAACCCCGGTGACGTTCGGATTCGCGTCGCGCTCCCCGATGGACCCGGCGCGACGATCCTCTACGGCTATGTCGCCGGGGCCCTGCTGTCGCTTGGAATGGCGCCCGAACGTGTCGGCCCCGATGCGCCCGCGGACCTGCGCCTGATCGACGAAGTCGCCCCCTATGACAGCGCCCGCTGGTATGTCGCGCGCGCCTGCCAACCGTGTAGCGGAGCCGCGCAACTCGCGATCGAAGCGGCGCGCGAGGCGGACTCGCCCCGGCTGCGCGCGCAACAGATCGCCGCGGCGGATGCGGCGCTCGCGAGCGATGTCGCCTTCGTCCCGATCGCCCGGCCATTGCGATGGTCGCTCGTTGCGCCACGGCTGCGCGCATGGGCCGCCAACACGCGTGCATGGCACCCGTTGAATCATCTTCGTACAGACACCAATTGATACACTATGGCCCAGAACACGACACGCATGTCTTCCCCGCACTTCGCCGAGATGGCGGCGCGTTATGCCAGCAAGGATCCTGCGGCAGTACGCCAGCGGATCGAGGCGATGGAGCGCCTGCTCGAAGGGCTGTTCACCATTCCGGGGCTCAACCGCAAGGTCGGGCTCGATTTCATGCTCAACATCCTGCCGATCGGCGGCGACATCGTCGGTGCGGCGATGGGCAGCTGGATTGTCTGGGAAGCGCGCAACCTGGGCATGACCAAGATGCAGATGGCGCGGATGTTCGGTAACGTCGGGCTGGACTTCACGCTGGGGCTGGTGCCGTTCATCGGTGCGATCCCCGATCTGATGTTCCGCTCGAACACGCGGAACCTCAAGATCATCAAGCGGCACCTGGACAAGCACTATCCCGCGGGTGCGGTCGTCGATCAAGTGTGAGGCGGCAGATCACGCAACCAGCGTGATCTGCGCCCCTGCCCTCAGGCTTTCCCCCGCCACACCTTCACAGCGGTGGCCGGGGATACGCCCCCGGAATTTGCATGACAGGGCTCGTAGGCAAAACGCTTGTCCAGGCACAGCCATAGTTCGTCGAGCCAGCCGCGTTTGTTGACGGTCACGCGTACTGCCTGCGCAGGAAGCCCGGGATTGGCGCGAGCCATCGCTGCGGCGATCTGTCCGGCATTGAGCAGCCCGCGCGACATTGTGCGCAGGTCAGGGAAGCGAAGCCGCCCGTACAGGCCTGTCGAACGCGCGAAATAGGCGTCGGGGGTGATCCCCATGCACGTCCCGTGCTTTGCCCACTCATGCTGGATCAACTGCGGAGACGGGGTCGCGCAGACCGTCCGCCGGATCAGCGTCGCGGGCAGCAGCGGGGTCGCGGCGCAATATTGCGGCCACTCCTTGCCGACCCCGTCGGGCCACAGGCCGTGAAGCGTGAAGCCGAACGTGTTGCCGCTGCGACATTGGAAGCGCGCTTGCGGGTCGCGCGCATTGGTGTGGCAATATTCCGGCGCCCAGGTCAGCGCGAGCGTGTAGCCACCGATCGGCAATATGCGCTGCGGCTGGTTGGCCGACGGAAGATCGGGGTGCGGGCGCGGCAGCGTCGCTGGAACGCTGCATTGCTCGGTTTGGGCAGTCGCAACGCCCGGTGCGGCGAGCATCGCGAGCGCGATGAGGGCGTTCTTCATGCTGCAGTTTCCTCAAACCAGACGCGCGCGTCGGGGCGAAACAATTGCCATACCGCGATCCCGTTGAGGACGAGGCCGACGATTCCTAGCACGCCCGACAGTCCCGGCTGCAATTTGCCCGTCAGCGCGGCGCTGAGTGTGGTGACCAGCACCAGCGCAAAGAATGCGGTGATCAGCCACTTGGCGACGACTGCGCGACGACGCGCGGCGAAGAACCACAGCGCCCCCGAGATAGCGACGCTGATCGCGGTCCCGATCAACAGCATGTTGACCGCAAAAGACGGTCCGAACTGCTGCGCGCTGGGGTTTGCGACCAGTCGATCGAGCGACTGGTTCCACGATAGCGCGACGTTGAGCAGCCCGACCGCGACGCCGCCGAGATAGCAGCGCTCGAACCAGGTAATGGAAATGGGACGGTGCATGATTCGTTTCCCCCAAAACGATGATGGAGAGCTTAGCCTGTTTGTCTCGCGGCACTAGTAGCTTGCGACCAATAGGCTGGCGTCAGGACTGCGGCGTGAAGTCGAGCCCGATATCGACCGCTGGGGCGGACTGGGTCAGGCGGCCGACGCTGATATAGGTCACCCCCGTCTCCGCGATCGCGCGGATCGTATCCAGCCGAACGCCGCCCGAGGCCTCTGTCGGCACACGCCCGCCGACTTCCGCCACCGCGCGGCGGAGCGTCGACGGATCCATGTTGTCGAGCAACAGATGCGTCGCGCCCGAATCCAGCGCAGGGGCAATCTGATCCAGCGAGTCGACTTCGACGATGATCCGCGCGATCCCCGCCGCAACCGCGCGCGACACCGCCGCCGCGACACCGCCCGCCACCGCGACATGATTGTCCTTGATCATCGCTGCGTCCCACAGTCCGAGCCGATGATTGGTCGCGCCGCCCATCCGCGTCGCATATTTCTCGAGCCGCCGCAGGCCAGGAATCGTCTTGCGCGTATCGAGCAAGGTCGCGCCCGTCCCTGCGATCGCGTCGACGTATATGCGCGTCAGCGTGGCGATGCCCGACAAATGCTGCACCGTGTTGAGCGCGGACCGTTCCGCGGTCAGCAAGGCGCGCGCGTTGCCCGACAGGCGAAGCACGTCGCTTCCAGCCGCGACCCGGTCGCCGTCCGCAACCAGCCGCTCGATCGTCACGGCAGGGTCGAGCGTCCGGAAGAACGCCTCGGCGATCGGCAATCCCGCGACGACGATCTCCTCGCGGCTGTCCATCACCCCGGTGAAGCGCGCGTCCGCCGGAATCACCGCCTGCGCGGTGATGTCGCCAGCGTCGCCCATGTCCTCGGCAAGCGTGGCGGCGACGAAGGCGGCGAGATTGAACCCGTCGAGGGCAAAGCATGGATCGGTCATGCCCCGCCTTACCGTGGCAGCGAGAGCGGGTCAGCCCAAATTCGTGGCCCGTCGCGTGCGTGATCCGGCCCAATCCTGACATGGAATTCCCTTCGGAGCAGCGAGTCCCCGAAGTTTCAAGATATCGTTTATCAACCTTTTTGTACTTAACCTGTGTTCCGACTTTATGTTGCAAAAAGTCAGCAACAATATTTACGCTTGTGCTACGTCATGATGACACCGGACGATTACAATGACTTCCACACATTTTACGTGACGTACACTAGCCCCCCTTCGTTTGGAACGTGATGCCGATACCCTCGATACACGACGTCATTATTGCTAGTCTTTCACGCCACAGCGTGCTCGATCCGGATGACCACGTTGCGATCCGCAGGTTGATCTTCACCCAACGCCAGGTCGAACCCTCCGCCTATCTGGTCCGGGAGGGCGAGAAGCCGGTGCGCTGCTCGTTCATCCTCGGCGGCTTTACCTATGCCCAGCGATTGACCAGCACCGGCGCGCGCCAGATCGTCTCGCTGCAGATCCCCGGGGATTTCGTCGACCTCCAGAATCCGTGGTTCGAAGAAGCGGATCACAACGTTCAGGCGCTGACTCGCGCGCAAGTCGTCGACATCGACGCCGGGGCGCTCCGCACGCTCGTGGCCGATCGTCCTGCGGTCGCGGCGGCGTTATGGCGGATGTCGCTGATCGGATCGTCGATCCTGCGCGAATGGATCGTCAACATCGGGCGACGCGACGCGCATACGCGGGTTGGTCATCTGCTGTGCGAATTCTCGCTCCGCCGCGAAGTCGCCGGAATCCCGTCGACCCGTGCGGATCACTTGCCGATGACGCAGGAACAGCTCGGCGATACCGTCGGACTGACGCCGGTCCACGTCAACCGCGTGCTCAAGGCGCTCGCCCAGCGCGGGTTGATCGAGCGGGATCGTCGCCAGATCCGCATCGTCGACTGGGCCGGCCTGCGCGACGCGAGCGACTTCAACCCGCGCTACCTTCACCTCACCCCGCGCTGACGGGGGCTCAGTCGCCCGTCACGCGCAACGGGCCGAGGTCGCCCATCCCGACCGTCCCGCTCGCCATCGCGAGCATCGCGTCGAGGCTCTTCTTCGCCTGCAATCGCAGCCCTTCCTCGATCTCGATCCGCGGGCTCAGGTCACGCAACGCGACGTAGAGCTTTTCCATCGTGTTGAGCGCCATATACGGGCAGATGTTGCAGTTGCAGTTCCCGTCCGCGCCCGGCGCGCCGATGAAGTTCTTGAGCGGCGCCGCTTTCTCCATCTGGTGGATGATGTGCGGCTCGGTCGCGACGATCAGCGTGTCGCCCTGCATCGTATCCGCGAAGGCGAGGATCCCGCTGGTCGACCCGACGTAATCGGCATGGTCGAGAATGTACGGCGGGCATTCGGGATGCGCCGCGACCGGCGCGCCGGGATGTTGCAATTGCAGCTTGAGCAGCTCGGTCTCGCTGAACGCCTCGTGGACGATGCAGACGCCCGGCCACAACAGCATCTCGCGCCCGGTCTTGCGCGCGAGATAACCGCCGAGGTTCTTGTCCGGCCCGAAGATGATCTTCTGGTCGAGCGGGATCTGGCTGAGGATCTTCTCGGCCGAGGACGACGTGACGATCACGTCGCTCAACGCCTTCACCTCGGTCGAGCAGTTGATGTAGGTCAGCGCGATATGATCGGGATGCGCCGCGCGGAACGCCGCGAACTGATCGGGCGGGCAACTGTCCTCGAGGCTGCAGCCCGCATCGAGATCGGGCAGCACGACGATCTTGTCGGGGCTGAGGATCTTGGCGGTCTCCGCCATGAAGCGCACACCGCAAAAGGCGATGACGTCGGCATCGGTCGCCGCGGCCTTCTTGGACAGATCGAGGCTGTCCCCGACGAAATCGGCAAGGTCCTGGATCTCGGGCTTCTGGTAATAATGCGCCAGGATCACCGCGTTGCGATCCTTGCGCAACCGGTCGATTTCCGCACGCAGGTCGAGCCCCGTCAGCGTCCCCCCGATACCACCGCGTGCGTCCATACCCATGCTCCCGCCTTTATCTGCGGCTCACATGGCCCGTGCGGGAGCAGCGATCAACCCGTGAGTGTTTCCGTGAGCGCGAGAACGGGGGGCGAGAAGGCAATCGGCCGCATCGCCGCGACCGTCACCGTGATCACACCGACGCCCCACAGATAGGCCGGGTGAACCCTTCCCCGCGTCAACAGGTCATACGCGATCGCGACCGATAGATAGACCATCATCGCCAGCCAGATCGACCATAGGATCCACGTTCCCATCAGCGGCAGCGGCAGCAACCGCCCGATCCCCGGCGTCATCACCTGCACCGCGCCACACAGCATCAGCCGCCGGTGCCAGTCGGGCTGCGCGCGCAATGCCACCCCCGCCCAGGTGAACCCTGCGAATACCGCGGTGTTGAGCCAGTCCATCACGAGGAAGACGTTGGGTTCAAAGAACGGCGGTATGCGGTGCGCCGCTGCCGACAGAACCGTGATCGACAGCCCCGCCACGACCATCCACGCGAGATAGACGCTGGCAAACATGCCGAGACGCTGGTGCGCCACGAAGGACCCGCGGAAGACGAGGAAATTCTGAGTCGCATAAAGCGCGAGCCACCCGACCGCGGTGACGCCGTGGAGATGCACCCACCACGGCGATGCAAGGCTGGAGCGACCCGCCGCGAATTGCAGCGTGAAACCGGAAATCGTCGTGACAACGATCGCCATCGCCATCGCGAAAAAGAACGCGCGGTCGCGTTCGACCGAAGCCCCCGCCGCGCCAACTTGCGTCGCCACCCCCGATTCTCCCCCGAAAATCTCGATACGCAAGCGTTACCATATTGCGGGTGGACGGGAAATAGCGGGACGCTTCGCGCCGCCGCCGAAGCCGTGACACGCCCCCCTCATGCCTGCGAAGGCATGGCCTCGGCAAAACCCGCCCGTCATCCTGAACTCGTTTCAGGATCCAGCCCTCCGCGAGTCCGGACTATGCCCGTTGCGCAGTGGATGCTGAAACAAGTTCAGCATGACGGCAGCTTTTGGGGCGCGGGGCGACGAACAAACCTCCGATTGCCTTCATGCAGAGCTTGCCTGCGCGGGAATGACGGAGAGGTGGGTAGCAACTCCGTGTGGCGCTTGCATACACGACGTCAGGCAAAGGCACTGGCTACCCGCGGTTGCCCAGAACCTCCGCGATCGACCGCGTCGTATCCCACACGTCGCTATTGTCATGCGCCTCGTCCGCGAAACGAACCTTCACCGTCGCATCAAGCCCGGCGGCACTCAGCGGCAACGCGAAGCTCCGCTCGACCGCGCGGCGCGTCGCATCGCGCGCGAGTTTCATCGGCACCGGCTCATGCGCCTGGCGGACCAGTTCGCGCTGCCCCGCCGAACGGTTCGCGGCTTCCAGCTTGGCGTCCGCATCGCTGATCGCGGAGAGCAAGCCGCCCTCGCCATATTCGCGGATCTGCGTCAGGTCGATCTGCGGCGGGGAGACCTCGATCGGGGGCAACGTCACCCCCAAAGTCCGCGTCTTCGCATCCCACGTCACGTCGCGCGCGGTCAGCTTCGCCATGTCGACGCGGTATTCGACATTGCCCGGCATGATCAGCGTCTTCTTGCTGGTCAGCCCATATTGCGACTGGGTCGAGGTCGACACCGCGACATAGCGCGCCGCGAACGCCGACAGCCGGTTCTGCTCGCGCAGGCCCTGCAACGATCCGCTCGCGATCGTCACCGGGTCCGGCCCCGCGAGCTTGTGCTCGACCAGCGCCCCCAGCCCCCAGAACACCGCCAGGATGAACAATGCGATCAGCGCGAGGGCGCCCGCGAATTTGCCAAGGAATTTCATGCCGCCGCGCTCCACACGTCATCCGCCTCAAGGACGTGCCCGCGCTGCCGCAGGTCGATCAGATGCGCCAGCACCGAGCGTTCGGCGGCGGGGAACAGGCGCGGATCGATCCCGACATACATCCGCGCGACCATCGCCGGGATCGTCTCGGACGATGCGCGCAGCAACCGCAGGATCTGCCCCTCGCGCTGCTTGCGATGCCCGAGCATCCCGCGCACCAGCCGCTGCGGGGTCTCGATCGGATCGCCGTGCCCGGGATAATAGATCCGATCGTCGCGCGGCAGCAGCTTCTCGAGGCTCGCCATATAGGATGCCATGTCGCCATCGGGCGGCGAGACGATGCTGGTCGACCAGCCCATCACATGATCGCCCGAAAACAGCGCCTTGGTCTCGGGTAGCGCGAAGGCGAGGTGGTTGGACGTGTGCCCGGGCGTTGCGATCGCGCTGAGCGTCCACCCCTCCCCGCCGACGCTGTCGCCCTCCGCCATCACGCGGTCGGGCGCATAGTCTGCGTCGAATGAGGCGTCGGCGCGCGGGCCGAGATCGTCAAGCGCCAGCGGCGCGCACCCAAGGATCGGCGCGCCGGTGATCGCGGCGAGCGGGCGCGACGCCGGGCTGTGATCGCGGTGCGTATGCGTGACGACGATCGCGACGACGCGCCGCCCCGCGATCGCGGCGACCAGCGCGGCGACATGTGCGGGATCGTCCGGGCCGGGATCGATGACCGCGAGATCGGTCGTTCCGACCAGATGCACTTGCGTGCCGGTGTAGGTAAAGGGCGACGGATTAGGTGCCAGCACCCGGCTGACGAGGCGCTCGCGCTGTTCGGGCACGCCGGTCTGTTGCTCGCTCATCGGGGTGAAATGGCGGCTTGCGCGGAGTGGCGCAACCCCGGCTTGGGGCTGTGTTCGGCTATCCACCGTCACCCTGAAAGCATTTGGCAATTATACCCCTCGAACATGCAATATGATAATGAATAAGTCATCTAATTCAAGGTGACTCAGGGGTGAGTCGGCGAGGACAAATGCATGGGAAAAATTGCTAAAGCACTTCGGCACATTCCTTACATAGACGCCATATTATCATTCGGGACGCGCATTGGACTTGGGGCATTTTTATGGAACGTAGCCGCTGTAATTGCGGCGCTGCTGATGGCTTTCTGGGCCTATATTTGGTCAAACCTTCCCCCTTGGGGACTTTTGCTAGTGTTCCTTACAACGGTGGCTCTGCTGCTTTTTTGTGTGGATAAAGGCATGGCGGCGTTGCGCAACTATACCGTAGCCCGCGCGATGATGAAATTTGACCCGACGCAATATCAGGCTTTTGGGGATGAACTTGTTGCTTTGTCACATGAGATTTTTCGATACCTAGCCGAACGCCAACGGGATCACGCAGACATTCATAAAGCTAACCCCAACAGGGAGCCGGGGTTTGGAAGTTGGCAGACAGATCGTGATTTCGAAGCGGTAACAGGAAAACTGTTTTTCGAAAGGTTTGGTCCAAAAGTACTAGGTTCGGTCGCGCTGCTCCATGGGATAGGCATTCAAATGCCACCCCATATGGTGTTGACCGCACAAACTAGACCAAACGGATTGCCTCAATTCCTTGGAATGATCGGGGACCTGCTCAAGCGAGAAATATTGACGATGCTGTCAAAGCCGCGTCCGACCGAGACTTGATGTGGCATATACAACATTGAGGATATCAGGATGGCCGAGCTAACCGACCGTTTCGCGAGGATATAGTTTTCAGAGCGTTTCGGGGTCGCCGAGCTAAGAGTCCGGTCCGTGCCCGAACGACTTCCAAAATGACGGCAGGGGGCGGTGGGAGCGCGGCACCCTTCCCCACCCATCGTCACCCTGAACTCGTTTCAGGGTCCACCGCGCCACAAGTCCGGTCCGTGCCCGGTGCGCGGTGGATGCTGAAACGAGTTCAGCATGACGGCGGCGTGGTGAGACGGGCGGCACTCCCCCTACCCGCCGTCAACCCGAACATGTTTCAGGGCCCACCGCGCCACAAGTCCGGTCCGCGCCCGTTGCGCGGCGGATGCTGAAACAAGCTCAGCATGCCAGAAACGAAGCGCCCCCCCCCCGGCCTCGCGACGTCGCTCAAATCACTGCCCCCGCGCGATGTCACTTTCCAGTTCGGCAATCGCGGTATTGATCCCCTCCAGCGCCCCGCGCCGCGCGTCCGCCGGCATGTCGCGGTTGAGCAGCATTTGCGCCCGCGCCGCGCGCAACCCGTCCAGCGCTTGGCGATAGGCGCGTTGTTGCATCTGCTCCCCGTTCATCGCGAGTTGCGCGCCCCGGGCCGCAGCGGCAGCGCCGCGGGCGGCGGCTGCCGCACCCCGCGCCTGCGCAGCGGCAATGCGGTCGGTGCAGACGGTGATCCGCCGACGCCCTGCATGCCGATCCTCGATCGTCATGCGGTGCCCGTCGCCGCGCGTTCCGCACGCCAGCGAGCGGACTTCGGGAACATCGGGACGCTGCGGCACCGCGGTTACCTCGGCAACGTGCGTGATCGTGCCGTCGTCGCCGATCAAGCTCGCCTGCCCGTTCGGGCCGAGCTTCACATAGCGACCGTGCCGGACGATCCGCTTGCCGTCTTTGTCGACGGTGACGACCGTCGTCCCGCGCTGCCCCTCGGCAGCCTCCGGGGGAAGCGGTGGCTCCGGCGCACGCGGGGCCGACCACGCTTCCGGCGCTTCCGGCACCGTCACCAGCGCGGGCGCAGCCGGGGCCACCGGGGCCACCGGGGCGACGGGCATCGCGTGCTCCGGACGATCCGGCGTCTCGGCTACCGGCGGCGCGGCCGGCACGGGCGGCACCTGGTCGTCCCCGCTCATGCCGACTGCGGGCACGGCTGGCGGCGCGAGTGCGGCGATATCGACCCCGGTCGCACGTTCCACACCCGAGCGCACGCGTTCCGCCGCCGCACTACCCGACGCGGTCAGCCCCAGCCCGCCGAGCGTCAGCGCCGCGATCACCGCACCACCGCCGACCAGCCGCACGCGCGACGTCCGCTGCGTCGTCAGCATCCGCAGCCGCCGCTTGAGATCGTCGATCGGGTTGAGATGGCAGGTCGCGGCAACCTCGCCGTACAGTGAAGGATGCGCCGCCTTGACGATCGCGCACGCATAGACGTGCCGCCGCATCGGGTTCATCCCCGCCAGCACGCGCGCATCATTGGCGATTTCCTGGTCCGCCCGGAACGCCCGGAAGGCGCGCCATGCGATCGGGTTGAACCAATGCACCGCGAGCACGCCGAGCGCGATCCAGTTCGCGATCAGGTCGCCGCGCGCATGATGGCCAAGCTCGTGCGCCAGCGCGAGATCGCGCTCCTCGGGCTCATAGCGTTCGGCGAAATCGCGCGGGAAGGCGACGTAGCGGCGCACCACCCCGAAGGCGAGCGGTCCGCTCGCGGCGTCGCTCTCGATCACACGGACGCCGTCCAGGTCGATCTGCTGCCCGACGCCCGCCAGCATCCGTGCGCAGAACCGGCGATGCGATACGACATGCCACACGAAGAACCCGCCCGCGCCGATCAGCCACAGCGCGGCGATCGCCGGGACGATCCAGGGATTTCCGGCGGCAGAATCGATCTCCGAAGCAGGTGCGTTGAGCAGCATTCCGACCGGATGCGTCGCAAAATGCATCGGAACCGCGGTGGCTTGCGTAACCGCCTGCCGAGTCGCCTCGGTCCAGGCGGCGGGCAACGGCGGCAGCACCAGCCGCAGCACCGGCAGCGCCCACAGTGCATAAGCAACATTGGCCCCGAACGCGCGCCGGACCGGCGTCCGCAGCACCAGCACCAGAACCATCAGCACGCTCGACGCGATCATCGCCTCGATTGCGCAGCTTATTCCGTCCGGCCCGATCATGACTTCAGTCCTTTCAACAAGGCTTCGATCTCCGCGATATCCTGCGCGGTCAGTTCATCGCGTTCGGCGAGATGCGCGACCAACGGGGTCAGCTTGCCGCCGAACAACCGGTCGATCAGCCGCTTCGATTCGCCTGCGACATAATCTGTACGCTGCACCAGCGGCCGGTACAAATAGCGGCGACCATCGGCTTCATGCGCGATGATGTTCTTGGCCAGCAACCGGCCCAGTAACGTCTTGACGGTATTGGCGCTCCACTCGCGCGTATCGGGAATCCGCTCGGACACGTCTTGCGCGGTCAGCGGGCTTTCGTCCCACAGCACCTCCATCACGGCATGTTCGGCATCGCTGATCTTCTCGGGCATTCGAGTCGCCTCCGTACTGACTACAGCTGTAATCGTACCGTTTACGTCTGTAGTCAATAGCCCCGCCGACGTTACCCTGTGCGACCTTGGCGACTTTTAACGGAGGGGCGCGCCACTGCATCTGGCCTGATCGCGGCGGGACGGTTACGGCGGGACATGATCCGCCATTCCGAAAAGCATCTTGTTCAGCGTGTTGGCTGGCTCCGCGCCGCCGTCCTGGGCGCCAACGACGGGATCCTGTCGACCGCCAGCCTGATCGTCGGCGTCGCCGCCGCCGCCCGCGCGCCCTCCGAAGTCGTGCTGACCGGAGTCGCCGGGCTGGTCGCGGGGGCGATGTCGATGGCGGCGGGGGAATATGTCTCGGTCAGTTCGCAGTCCGACACCGAAGCCGCCGACCGCACCCGCGAAGCCGCTGAACTGGAAGAAGATCCCAAGGCCGAGACGCGCGAACTCGCCGCCATCTACCGCCACCGCGGGCTGGATGCGGCGCTGTCGCTGCAGGTCGCGGAGCAGCTGATGGCGCACGATGCGCTCGGCGCGCACATGCGCGACGAACTGGGCATCCACGAGGTAATGGAGGCACGCCCGGTCCAGGCCGCGCTCGCCTCCGCCGCGAGCTTCGCGCTGGGCGCGATCTGCCCCGTGCTGATGGCGTTCCTGTTCCGCGGCACCGCGCTGATCGAAGCCGTCGTCGTGACGACGCTGCTGCTGCTCGCGCTGCTCGGCGCGACCGGCGCGCGGATCGGGGGCGCACCGCTGTGGCGCGGCGCAGTGCGCGTGTTGTTCTGGGGCGCGCTGGCGATGGCGGTGACGGCGGGGATCGGGCATCTGGTGGGGACGCAGGTCTGAGGGGACACGGGCGGGTTGACCCCTCGCCCCGCCCCGCCCTAATCGGGCGAAACCCTCCGAAAGGACCGTTCATGCGCAAGATCTACCCCGATGCCGCCGCCGCCCTGGACGGGGTGCTCCACGACGGCATGATGATCTGCGCGGGTGGGTTTGGGCTGTGCGGCATTCCCGAACGCCTGATCGACGCGATTCGCGACGCGGGCACGAAGGACCTGACGATCGCGAGCAACAACGCCGGGATCGATGGCGAGGGCCTCGGCAAGCTGCTCCGCACCCGCCAGATCAAGAAGATGATCTCGAGCTACGTCGGCGAGAACAAGGAGTTCGAACGCCAATATCTGTCGGGCGAGCTCGAGGTCGAGTTCTGCCCGCAAGGCACGCTCGCCGAACGCTGTCGCGCGGGGGGTGCGGGCATCCCCGGCTTCTACACCAAGACCGGTGTCGGCACGCTGGTGGCCGAGGGCAAGGAAGTGAAGACCTTCGACGGCGAGGAATATATCCTCGAGCGCGGCATCCGCGCCGATCTCGCGATCATCAAGGCGTGGAAGGCAGACGAGAGCGGCAATTTGGTCTTCCGCAAGACCGCGCGCAACTTCAACCAGCCGATGGCGACGGCTGGCAAGGTGTGCGTCGCCGAGGTCGAGGAAATCGTGGCCGTAGGTTCACTCGATCCGGACGCGATCCACTTAGCGGGCGTTTATGTGCAGCGCCTCGTGCTCGGCGCGCCATACGACAAGAAGATCGAATTCCGCACTGTCCGGGAGGCCGCGTGAAGAAGGGGCTTTCATTAAGCCCCTCCCCTTCAGGGGAGGGGTTGGGGTGGGGAAGTCCAGCAGAACTCAGCCCTCTGCGAGGCACCGCCCCACCCCCAACCCCTCCCCTGAAGGGGAGGGGCTTGGTTCTGGTTGCACTGGCGCTCTCCGCTTGCACCACGACACCGCCCGCGGCGGTAGTGCCGCCAAGCAGCCCCACCGTCCCGCCCGGGATGCAATATCTCTACGGCTCAGGCGAAGCGGCAGCGCAGGCGCTCCAGACGTGGCGGCAACTAACGCAGTTCGCCGCGACGCAAGTCGCAAAGGCCCCAGCCGACTCCGCCGTCCTCGCCCCCGACGCCACGCTCGCCGCCCCAAAATGGATCCCCTGCGGCAACAAGCCCAAGGCCGCAGTGTTCGACGTCGACGAGACCGTCCTCCTCAACCTCGGCTTCGAGGCCAATGACGCCGCGCACCCGGCCCCGTACAATCAGAAGACCTGGGATGCCTGGGAGCTGACCGACCTCGACAAGGTCGCGCCGCAACCCGGCGCGGTGCAGGCACTCGATGCGCTTCGCCGGATGGGTGTGACCGTGGTGTTCAACACCAATCGCTCTGCCGCCCACGCCGACATCACCCGCGCGACGATCGAGCGCGCCGGGCTCGGCCCTGCAGTCCACGGCGAAACGCTGTACCTGTCGGGCGACGATGCGATGGGCAGCCGCAAGGATGGCCGCCGCGCGACGATCGCCGCGAAGTTCTGCGTGATCGCGATGGGCGGCGACCAACTCGGCGACTTCAGCGACCTGTTCAACGCCAACCTCCCCCCACCCGCGCGCCGTGCCGCCGTCCAGCGCGAGCCCGTCTCCGCGAAGTTCGGGGCGGGCTGGTTCATCCTCCCCAACCCCGTCTACGGCAGCGCGCTCAAGGGCAGCTTCGACGACGTATTCCCGCAAGACAAACGCTGGGCCCCGCCCGCAGGAGACAAGTGATGGCCGACCAGGCAAAGGGCTGGACCCGCGACGAAATGGCCGCCCGCGCCGCGCGCGAACTGAAGGACGGTTTCTACGTCAACCTCGGGATCGGTATCCCGACGCTGGTCGCCAACCACATCCCGCAGGGCGTCGAGGTGACGTTGCAGTCCGAGAACGGAATGCTCGGCATCGGCCCCTTCCCGCTCGCGGGCGAGGAAGACGCCGATCTGATCAACGCGGGCAAGCAAACGATCAGCGAACTCCCGCAGAGCGCCTATTTCAGTTCGTCCGACAGCTTCGCGATGATCCGCGGCGGCCATATCGATTTGACCGTGCTCGGTGCGATGGAAGTCGCGGAGAATGGCGACATCGCCAACTGGATGATTCCTGGCAAGATGATCAAGGGCATGGGCGGCGCGATGGATCTGGTCGCGGGGGTCAAGAAGATCATCGTGGTGATGGAGCACACATCCAAGAACGGCGACCCCAAGTTCATCCCCGCCTGCACGCTGCCGCTGACCGGAAAGAATGTGGTCGACATGATCGTCACCGACCTTGCGGTCTTCCAGCGCCCCGATCACCAGTCGCCCTTCAAGCTGCTCGAAACCGCCCCCGGCGTCAGTTCCGCTGAGATTGCCAGCAAAACAACAGCACATTACGTCGTTTAAACGGTATTTACTTGCTGGAAGTACCGCAGTCTGCGTCCGTTACGGACAGGCTTAGTCGTTTTCGTCACTGAATGTCTTACGACTACTCGCGCAATAGCCTCAACTGTGGTATCCCCTGCTTCGTCCTGATCGACGCGGACTTGACCTTGCTGGGGGGCTTCGATGAAGTGGCTCAAGCGTGCTGCGCTGATACTGTGCGGGGCCATCGTCGTGGCCATGGCCACGCTGTACGGCGGGTCCGAATGGGTGCTGCGCCGCGCCTATGCGGCACCGCCGGATACGATCGTTGCCGACCACTCGGCCGCGGGCGTGGCGGAAGGCGGACGGATTGCGCGGATCATCGGATGCCGCGGTTGCCATGCAAGCGACGCGACCGGCAGGGTGCTGGTCGAGAATGCCTTGCTCGGCCGTTTCGCGGCCCCCGCGATTGCCCGTCGCGCGGCGGACTATAGCGACGCGCAACTGTCCCGGCTGATCCGCCACGGTATCAAGCGAGATGGCACTGCCCTTCACGTCATGCCGGTCCAGGCATTCCGGCATCTCTCCGACGATGACGTTGCGCGGCTGATCGGATGGATCCGCACGCTCAAGCCGCAGTCGAAGGATCTTCCGGGGACGATATCCTATGGGCCAATGGCACGCCTGCTGATCCTGACCGGCGGTCTGCCCAGCCAGGCGCATCCCGAGACCATCGCCGCGCACCACCGACCTGTCGCTGCCGGAGCATATTTTGTCCACGTTTCGTGCATGGCGTGCCACGATCTGCGGCATGCGCAGCCACAGGAAACCGATCCGACGGTGACGGTTCCTGCCTTGGCGGACGTCGGTTCGTCCTATGATGCGAATGCCTTCCGCCATTTGCTCCGGACGGGCGTTGGCATGTCGGGACGCGACCTCGGGCTGATGACGCGGGTGGCCATAGGAGACTTAAGCAGGCTCACGGACGGCGAGATTGCCGCCGTCCACACGTACCTGATCGAGGAACACCAGCGTCCCGCTACGCAATAAAGGCCCTGCCAAACATTGCATTTGCGCAGTTTTCGGCTAGAGCGCGCGGCATGTCCAACCAGCCCCTGACCCTGTACGAGAAGATCTGGACCGATCATGTGGTCGAGCGCCGCGACGATGGAACGTGCCTGATCTACATTGATCGTCACCTCGTCCATGAGGTCACCAGCCCGCAAGCCTTCGCCGGGCTGCGCGCCAACGGACGCACTGTCCGTCGTCCCGATCTCACGCTTGCGGTCCCTGATCACAATTTGCCGACGACCCCGCGCCGCGACGCGAACGGCGCGCGGCTGCCGATCGCCGATCCTGACAGCCTCCAGCAGCTCGACGCGCTCGAGCGCAATACGCGCGACTTCGGGATCGATTATATCGATGCGATCGCGGCGGCGCAGGGGATCGTTCACGTCGTGGGCCCGGAACAGGGGTTCACCCTGCCCGGCACCACGCTGGTGTGCGGCGACAGCCATACCTCGGCGCACGGTGCGCTGGGCGCGCTCGCCTTCGGGATCGGCACGAGCGAAGTCGAGCATGTGCTCGCCACGCAAACACTGTTGCTCGGCCAGTCCAAGACGATGGAAGTGCGCGTCGACGGTAAACTCGGCTTCGGCGTCTCGGCCAAGGACGTCGCGCTGGCGATCATCGGCAAGCTCGGGGCGGCGGGCGGTACGGGCTATGTGCTCGAATATACCGGCTCGACGATCCGTGACATGTCGATCGAGGGTCGGCTGACGATCGCGAACATGTCGATCGAAGCGGGCGCGCGCGCGGGTCTGGTGGCGCCGGACGAGACCACCTTCGCCTATCTCGAGGGCCGCCCGATGGCCCCCAAGGGTGCCGACTGGGACGCGGCGGTCGCCTATTGGCGCACGCTGCCGACCGATCCGGGCGCAGTGTACGATGCGGTCGTCACGATCGACGCAACCGAAATCGCGCCACTGCTGACCTGGGGCACCAGCCCCGAGGATGTCGTCGCGATCACCGGTCATGTTCCCGATCCCGACAGCTTCGCCGATCCCGCAAAGCGCGATGCGGCGCGCAAGTCGCTCGACTATATGGGCCTCACCCCCGGCACCGCGATGCGGGACGTCGGCGTCGACTATGTCTTCATCGGCAGTTGCACCAACAGCCGGATCGAGGACCTGCGCGCCGCCGCGCAGGTTGCCGATGGTCGGCACGTTGCGGAGGGCGTTCATGCGCTGGTCGTTCCGGGGTCGGGACTGGTCAAGCGTCAGGCCGAAGCCGAGGGACTCGATCGCATCTTCCTGTCGGCAGGGTTCGAATGGCGCGAGCCGGGATGCTCTATGTGCCTTGCAATGAACCCCGATAAAGTACCGCCCGGTCTCCGTTGCGCTTCCACTTCGAATCGCAACTTCGTAGGACGGCAGGGTCCGGGTGCGCGCACGCATCTGGTTTCCCCGGCAATGGCGGCTGCGGCCGCCGTAACCGGGCGACTGAGCGACGTGCGCGATTTTGTAACGACATAAGGGGGACGATGTATGAAGCGTGTTCTGGTTCTTTTGGTGATGGGTACCCTCGCGAGCGGGATCGCCGCCTATGCAGCGACCGCGCGCACCAGCGCCAACGACGCGATCGCCGCCAAGCAGCGATAACGGCAGGCGCGCGCCCGCACGTCTTTCGGCGCATTGCCCCAAAGTAGGATCTTACGATGCAACCTGTCACGCACGTCTCGGGTACGGCCTATCCGTGGGGACAGAAGAACGTCGACACCGACGTCATCATTCCGGCGCACTGGCTGAAGACCGTGACCCGCGAGGGACTCGGCAAGGGCGCGTTCGAGACCGTGCGCGCGAAACCGGGCAACATCTTCGATGACCCGCGCTACGCAGGTGCCCCGATCCTGATCGCGGGTGACAATTTCGGCTGCGGGTCCAGCCGCGAGCATGCCGCCTGGGCGCTGGCCGACATGGGCATCAGCGCGGTGGTCGCGCCGAGCTTCTCCGACATCTTCTCGGGCAACGCGTTCAAGAACGGGATCGTCACCGTGGTTCTGCCACAGACCGCGATCGACCGCCTGATCGAGGTCGCGCAGGATCAACCCGTGACGATCGATCTCGAGACGATGACCGTCACCACCCCCTATCAGGATCGCTTCGGGTTCGAACTCGATGCATTCCGTCGCCAGTGCCTCATGGAAGGGCTGGACGAGATCGGTCTGACACTGGCAAGAGATACCGCGATTTCGAAATACGAAGCCGGGGTAAGCAAACACCGGCCGTGGATGAGCGGAGAACGGGCGGATGCGAGCACTCTTGTCGAAAGCGCCGGGCGGACCTGAAACCCTAACGATCGATACCCTGCCCGATCCCGTCGCGGCTGCGGGACGGGTCGTGGTGGCGGTCAAGGCGTGCTCGATCAACTATCCCGACGTTCTCATCATCGAGGACAAATACCAGTTCAAGCCACCGCGCCCGTTCGCTCCCGGAAGCGAAATCTCGGGTGTCGTCGAAAGCGTCGGCGACGGCGTGACCGACTGGAAACCCGGCGACCGGGTGATCGCGACGACCGGATCGGGCGGTCTCGTAGAAAAGATCGCGCTCCCTGCGGTAAGCCTGTTCGCGCTGCCCGGAGGACGCAGCTTCGCCGAGGGTGCCTCGCTGCTATTGACCTACGGAACGACCATCCACGCGTTGCTCGACCGCGGTCGTCTGGCGGAGGGGCAGACCCTGCTCGTGCTTGGTGCGGCGGGCGGCGTCGGGCTGGCGGCGATCGAACTCGGCAAGGCGTTCGGAGCGCGGGTCGTCGCGGCGGTGTCATCGGACGAAAAGGCGCAGGCCGCGCGGAACGCGGGCGCGGATGACGTCATCGTCTATGCGCGCGCGCCATTCGACAAGGATCAGTCCAAGGCGCTTGCCGAGCAGTTCAAGGCCGCTGGCGGCAAGACCGGCTATGACGTGATCTACGACCCGGTGGGCGGCGATTATGCCGAACCCGCGCTCCGCTCGATCGGATGGGAGGGCCGGTATCTCGTCGTCGGCTTCCCCGCGGGCATTCCCCGCCTGCCGCTTAACCTTACCCTGCTCAAGAGCTGCGACGTTTGCGGCGTGTTCTGGGGGGCGTTCGCGGCGCGCGACCCGAACGCGAACCGGGCGCATATCGAGCGCCTGTTCGGTCTATGGAAAGACGGCAAGATTGCCCCGCGCGTCACCGAAACCTTCGCGTTCGAGGATGGCGGCAAGGCGATCGCCAAGATGGCCGCGCGCGGCGCGATCGGGAAGCTGGTTGTTACGGTCGCTGCCTAGGCCATACCGCCCCGCTCAGGCGGGGCGGTACACGAAGCGCACGTACCCGGCGAAAGCCAGCATCACGGCACCAATCGCGCCGACCCAGACCGGCCCGATCGTCTCCCACAGCAGATAGACGTTGAGCCCCGCAATCACGCTGCAGATCGAATAGCCGACCAGCTTGACCCACAGGGGATTGGCATAATCGCCCATCCGCGCCCGGCTGCTCGTTACCATCATCAGCGGGAAGATGGCGAAGGGCAGCTGCATCGACAGCACGACCTGGCTCACCACCAGCAGTTCGACGGTATCCTTCCCCCCGGTAGCCGAGATGACGATCAGGGCCGGGATGATCGCCAGCCCGCGCGTCACCAGACGCCGCAGCCACGGCGCGACCCGGATGCGCAGGAACCCCTCCATCACGATCTGGCCAGCAAGCGTCCCCGTAATCGTGCTCGACTGGCCCGAGGCCAGCAGCGCCAGCGCGAACGCCGTTGCAGCGGCCCCACCGAGCGCGGGGCGAAGCAATTCATGCGCTTCCTGCAACTCGGAAACGACAATGCCATTGCGCCAGAACACCGCCGCCGCCAGCACGAGGATCGCCGCGTTGACGAAGAACGCCATGCCCAGCGCGAGGACGGTATCGACCGTGTTGAACGCCAGCGCCGCCTTTACGTCACGCTTGCCCGTACCGAACGCGCGGGTCTGGACGATCGACGAATGCAGATAAAGGTTATGCGGCATGACCGTTGCGCCGAGGATGCCGAGCGCGATCAACAACGCCGCAGTATTCGGGATCGCCGGTGTGATGGCCCCCAAAGCCACCGCATTCCAGTCGGGCTTCGCGAGAAAGATGGTGTACGCGAAACACAAGCCGATCGTGGCCACCAGGACTACGATGACCGCTTCGATCTTGCGGAAACCCCGGTTGACCAGCAGCAGGAGCAAGAGCACGTCGAGCCCGGTCAGGATCACCCCGTACAGCAGCGGCAGCCCGAGAAGCAGGTTGAGCGCAACCGCAGATCCGACCACTTCTGCCAGGTCGCATGCGATGATCGCAAACTCGCACAACAGCCAAAGCGCGATGCCGACCGGGCGTGCGTAGTAATCGCGGCACGACTGGGCGAGGTCACGCCCGGTGACGATCCCCAACCGCGCGCACAGCACCTGCAGGAAGATCGCCATCAGGTTGGATGCCAGGATCACCCACAACAGAGTGTAGCCGAACTGGCTGCCACCAGCGAGATCGGTGCCCCAATTGCCCGGATCCATATACCCGACCGAGACGAGAAACCCCGGCCCTGCGAACCCCAACCACTGCCAGAACCGCGAACGCTTGGGGTCGCCTGTCTCCCACACCTTCACGCTGCGATGCGCCTCCGGCAGCGATCGCGCGAAGTCGGGGGAGTCCGCCGGGGCAATCATGCGCTCGAATAATGCACGTTTCGGGTGTGATGCTGCCATGCCGTGTTGCCTACCTGAATTCCCGCGATTCTCCGACGCGGATTTGCGCCACGAACGGTTGCGACAGCGATGCGTTGCACCAACGCGTTGCTGCCCCTATCTCGTGGCAATCCTTTCTTACCGTTTCCGGGGACTAACGGCATATGAGCAGCTTCGACGATCGCGAGCGCGCATTCGAAACCAAATATGCACGCGACGAAGAAATGGCGTTCCGTATCATCGCCCGACGCAATCGCTTGCTGGGGCATTGGGCGGCAACCGAGATGCGGCTGACCAAGGAAGAGGCGGATGCCTATGCCACCGCTGTCGTCCAGGCCGATTTCGAGGAAGCCGGCGACGAGGACGTGATCCGCAAGCTGGTCAGCGACCTGACGGCCGCCAACGTCGCGATCGACGAGGCGACGATCCGCCGCACGATCGAGGAAAAGACGATCGAAGCGCGCCGCCAGTTGATGGGGGTCGAATAATGCCCATGTCTGCGCACGAGATCGAGACGCTGATCGTCGCGGGTATCCCCGACGCGCGCGTCGAGATGACGGATCTGGCGGGTGACGGCGACCATTGGGCCGCGCGTGTCACCGCCGAGAGTTTCCGCGGCATGCCGCGGTTGAAGCAACAGCGTGCCGTTTACGCCACGTTGGGCGACCGGATGGGTGGCGTGCTCCATGCATTGCAGCTCACCACCGCCGTCCCTGTTCAGGAGTAAAGATGATGACCGACGAATCCCACAGCCGTATCGCCGACATCGTCGGCAAGTCCGACGTAGTCCTGTTCATGAAGGGCAGCCCGTTGTTCCCGCAGTGCGGTTTCTCGAGCCGCGCGATCGCGATCCTCAACCATGTCGGCGTCGAGTTCGATAGCGTCGACGTGTTGCAGGACCAGGGCATCCGTCAGGGCATCAAGGCCTTTTCGGACTGGCCGACGATCCCGCAGCTCTATGTCAAGGGCGAGTTCGTCGGCGGGTCGGACATCATGATGGAGATGTACGAGAGCGGTGAGCTCGCCACGTTGCTGGAAGAACAGGGCGTCGCCAAGGCGAACTGACCCGAATCGGGCGGGTCGCCGCGCCCTGTTGGCCGCGACCCGCCCTGCTCGAGCGTTCCGCTCGACAGGCTTGCGGCCCGGACCGCCTTGGCCTTTTGCGATCTGCCCGATGCCTCGCTAAGACCGGGCCATGACGACGCTTTCTCCGCATTCCGACGGCCGCACGGGTGGCCGCATTTTGGTCGACAATCTCCTCGCGCAAGGCTGCGACCGGATCTTCACCGTTCCCGGGGAAAGCTTCCTGGCGGTCCTCGACGCGCTGCATGATTCCCCCGAAATTGACCTGACCGTCTGCCGCCAGGAAGGTGGCGTCGCGTTCATGGCCTGCGCGGATGGCGCGTTGACCGGGCGACCGGGCGTCGCCTTCGTCACCCGCGGACCCGGCGCGACCAATGCGTCGATCGGCGTCCATGTCGCGATGCAGGATTCGCAGCCAATGATCCTGTTCATCGGCGACGTCGACCGCGCCACGCGCGACCGCGAAGCCTTCCAGGAAATCGATTTCCCCGCGATGTTCGGTCCGATCGCGAAATGGGCGGCGAAGATCGACGATGCCCAGCGCATCCCCGAATATGTCGCGCGCGCCTGGACCGTGGCGATGTCGGGACGGCCCGGACCCGTCGTGCTCGCTTTGCCCGAGGACATGCTGCTCGACGTCGTGGAAACGGTCGATCGCCCCCGCGTCATGCCCGCGGTGCAGGCCTGTGACCCGTTCCAGCTTCACGCGTTGGGCGAAATGCTGGAAGCCGCCGAGCGACCGCTCGCGATCATCGGGGGCGCGGGGTGGAACAAACGCGCAGCCGACTCCTTCGGCATGTGGGCAGAACGCAGCGGCCTCGCGGTCGCGTCCGCCTTTCGCCGTCAGGATGCGTTGCCGAACACCTCGCCGGTCTGGGCGGGGAACCTCGGCTACGGCCCCAATCCCGCGCTGGTCCAGCGCGTCCGAGACGCCGATCTCCTTCTGGTCGTTGGCCCGCGGCTGGGCGAAGCGACGACCGATGGCTACACGCTGATCACGCCGGACCATCCGGGACAGCGGCTGGTCCATGTCCACCCCGACCCCAACGAACTGGGGCAGACCTACCGTACCGACCTCGCGATCTGCGCGGATATGGGGTCGTTCGCCGACGCGCTTCATTCGATCGCAAGCCGCCCGCGCGAGGATAGCGGCGCACATGACGACTATCTCGCCTGGTCGACACCCGCCCCGCGCGACGGCGTTGCGCTCGACCTCGGCCCGTGCGTCGCCGAGATGCGCGCGCGACTTCCCGCCGACAGCATCATCTGCAACGGTGCCGGCAATTACTCGGGATGGTGGCATCGCTACTGGCGCTATGCCGGTCCGGGGACGCAGCTTGCCCCGACCGCGGGCGCGATGGGGTATGGCGTTCCCGCGGCGACTGCTGCTGCGCTGCGCCACCCCGGGCGCACCGTCGTCGCGCTGGCGGGCGACGGATGCTTCCTGATGAACGGGCAGGAACTCGCGACCGCGGTTTCGCACGGTGTGGACATGCTCGTGCTAATCATCGACAATGCGGGCTACGGCACGATCCGCATGCACCAGGAACGTGAATTTCCAGGCCGGGTCAGTGGGACAGCGCTCCAAAACCCCGATTTCGCTGCCTTGGCGCGCGCTCATGGCTGCTGGGCCGAAACGGTAGAGACCACCCAAGCATTCGCGCCGGCGCTGGAACGCGCAATGACCGAGCCCGGGGTCCGGCTGCTTCACCTCAAGACGGACATGAAGGTCATTACCGCTGGTGCGACGCTTTCGACATGATCCCGACAAGAAAAAGCCGCCCCGGTTTCCCGGAGCGGCCTGTATCAATCAGTCAGTCGCAGCTCAGATATCGTCGCCGAGCGCGCCCTTGACCTTGCCACCGAGCTGCTGGGCCTTGCCCTTGGCTTCCTGTGCGGCACCGTCTGCCTGCGTATCAGGATTGTTGCTTTCCTGCTTCGCCTTGCCGATGGCCTCGTTGACGTTGCCTTTGATCTTGTCGATGAGTTCGCCCATGGCTTTAATCCTTTCGGTATCAGGTGATGTCGCCAGCCGACATCCGCTACTCCCGAGTAATAAACGGCTGATATCCGCAGGGGTTCCCTCGACAGATGGCTAAGCGCGTGTCCACGGTTGGGTTCATCGGCCAGGCGTGGGTTGATCGGCTGGTTGCACCCTTGGCCCCCGGTAGCGCGATTCTTGATCTCGGCTGCGGGGATGGCGAGCCAATCGCACGCTATTTGATGGATCGCGGGTTCGATCTGACCGGCGTCGATTCAGCCGGATCGGTCGTCACGCTTGCAACGACGCGCTTCCCGCGCGGTCGATGGATCAAGGGCGACATGCGGATCGTCGACATCCCCCAGCGCTTCGACGCAGTCATCGCGTGGAACTCGCTGACGTGGCTGACGCATGCCGATTGCGCATTGATGGCAAAGCGCGCTGAGGCGTGGCTGAAGCCAGAAGGACGAATGCTGTTCAACGCGGCTGCGGACCTCGATCCGAGCCGTGAGGATTATCGCGATGGGTCGCCGTACCGCGTGGATCTCGAGGCCGCCGACTATTCGGCCGCGATCGCCGACAGCGGACTAAGCCTGGTCGCACGCGTTCTGGCCGACCCGGCGTGTGAAGATGCCGGTATCTGGCTGGCGGAGAAACGCTAGCCCGCCCGCTTAGCGCCGGAACAGCGCAGCAAGTTCGGCATGGGTCGACCACCGAAACTGGCCGACCGGCTGAACCCACTCCAGCCGATACCCACCCTTGCACAAGATATCCGCATCTCGCGCGAAGCTGCTGGGATTACACGAAACGTAGGCAATCACAGGGACGGTCGAGCCCGCCAGTTGCGTTATCTGCTCGCGCGCGCCGGCCCGCGGCGGATCAAGCACGACCGCACCGAAACGCGAGCACTCCGCGCTGGTCAACGGTCGCCTAAACAGATCGCGGTGCTCCGTGAACAGCGATCGGCCTGCACGACTGGCACCCGCCTGCAACGCCAGGATCGCGTCGCGCCCGGCCTCGGCGGCATAGACCTTCCCCGGCAAGGCGAGCGCGAACGTGCCGAGACCAGCGAACAGATCGGCGGTCGCGCCGCTTGCGGTTGCCAGCGCCTCGCGCACCGCGCCGACCAGGCTCGCCTCCCCTTCGCGCGTCGCCTGCAGGAACGACGCCGCGGGAAACGGGACCGGAACATCCCCCAGTGTGATCGTCGCGCCTTCGGGCTCCCACCGGGTTTCCGGCCCGAGACCATCGTCGACTGCAAGCCGTGCGATCGCATGGTCCGAACAGAATTGCGTCAGCGCCTCGGCCACCGCCAGACTTTCGGACAGTGTGCCTTCGATCAGCAAGTCGATGCCCTGGTCGATCTCGGTCAGGTGGATCCGTGCCCGCCCCTTCAGAGTCCGCGCAAGCAGTTTGCGCAGCGGCGTCAGCACAGCGAACAGCGCGGGTGTCAGGACATGGCATTCCTTGACGTCGATGATCTCGTGGCTTGCCGCGGCACTGAACCCGAGCTTGATCGCACCACCCTTCACCTCGGCATGCAACGTCGCGCGGCGGCGCGTACGCGGCGGGGACAGCAACGGCGCGCGGATCTCCGCGCGCACATTCTGCGCGGCGAGTGCCCCCGCGATACGATCCACCAGGAAATCGGCATAGCTCGCATCGTCGAGATGCTGGAGTTGGCACCCGCCGCATTCGGGAAAGTGGCGGCAAGGCGGCGTCTGATGGTGCGGTCCCGGAACGACCGCATTGTCAGCGGTCAACGTATCGCCGGGTGCCGCGAACCGCGCATGACGGCCATTTGCGGTCACGCCATCGCCGCGCGCAGCTACTCTTACAATCGTATCGCTCATAGCGCCGCCCTAACGGCGCTGAGCGCGTGTGCAAGATCATCCGCCAGGAAAGCCCCCGGCAACCGCCGTGCCGCCTGCGAATGGAGCCATACCCCAGCGGCGACACGATCGATCAGCGAGATGTGCCGGATGTCCTGCGCCGCGATCACCGCAGCGATTGCGCCCGTCAGCACGTCCCCGGTTCCCGCGGTCGACAACCACGGGTCAGCCGGTGGCGTGACGATCGCTGTGCCGTCCGGCGAAGCGATGATCGTGCTCGCCCCCTTCAATACGACGATCGCGCCCGTATCCCGCGCCGCAGTCAGCGCACGTTCGATCCGCGGGGCATCGCTCTTTCCGAACACCGCATCGAACTCGCCTTCGTGCGGCGTCAGGATCGTGGGCGCCTTCCGCGCGCGGGCCGTCGCCAGCCGCCCGGCGTCGAGCAACTGCAATGCATCGCCGTCGATGATCAGCGACGCATCTGCCAGGACTGCGTCGTCCAGCAGGGAGGCTGCCACAGCATCGCGGCCCAGGCCGGGTCCGATGACGACAGCCCCGATCCGCGTGTCGCCGAGCGCATCCGCTGAATACTGCCGCCGCACGATGGCATGGGGTACGGTCGTGCCGGTGTTCCCGAGCAGGAGGACATAGCCCGCCCCCGCGCGCAACGCCGCCTCGGCCGAAAGCTCGGCGGCACCGGGCATCGCGCCCGCCACCACGGCGACCATGCCACGCGTATATTTGTGGGCCGAAGGACCAGGTGTCTTGGGAAAGTCCGGCCGCCGGGCAACGCGCAACGCAGCACCGATGTCCGGCCCCAGCCCGATATCGAGCAACCGTATCGTCCCGCAGTGACTCGCCGCAGGCACCAGCAGATGCGACGGTTTCACCGCTCCGAGCGCAAGCGTGACGTCGCCCAAGACCGCATCGCCGGGCACCGCGCCCGTATCCGTCGTCACCCCGCTTGGCAGGTCCACCGCGATCGTCAGACGGGCAGCCGAAGACAAACGCTCCAACGCCGCCGCAAGTTCTGGCTCCAGCGCGCGTGTTAATCCGGTGCCGAACACCGCATCGACCAGGATCGCCGCCGGGTCGGCAGTCAGCAATGGTTCGACCGGCCCCATCCAGCGCGACCGTGCCGCCGTCGCAGCCTCGCTACGTGGTTCGCCGAGCGCCGCGACGCGGACGTCCAGCCCCATTTCGCGCAACGCCAGCGCCGCGACATAGCCATCGCCCCCATTGTTGCCCGTCCCGCAGGCGACGAGGATCTCGGCGTGGGCGGCAAGACGCCGAACCGCCTCCGCTACCGCCCGACCGGCGGTCAGCATCAGGCTGTCCACGGTTGCACCCGCAGCCATGGCGGCCTCCTCCGCACCGCGCATCTGCGCAGCCGAGAGAATGGGCGTTCCGTCGATCGGCGTCATCGCGCCAGCCGTTGCAGGGTGACCGTCCGCCGTCCGCCCGATACCGCCGCCGGTAGGGCCGGCGGCGATAGCGACCGGTCCCTCGCCTCAGATGTCCGCGTAAACATGACGTTCGGTTGCTGCCCCAGGATGCGTTACCGCGCCCTTATAGGCAGGCCCGACCGTCTGCGAATAGCGCCACAGCGCCCCCGACTGGTAATCGTTGACGCGGGCGACCCAATTGGCCTTGCGGGTCGCCAGCGTGTCCGCGTCGACGTCGAGGTCGATCGTTCCTGCCTCGGCATCAATCCGGATCATGTCGCCATTCTCGACCAGCGCGATCGGCCCGCCCTCGGCCGCTTCGGGGCCGACGTGGCCGATGCAGAATCCGCGCGTGCCGCCGGAGAAACGCCCGTCGGTGATCAGCGCGACCTTTTCGCCGAGCCCGAGGCCATACAGTGCCGCGGTGGTCGACAGCATCTCGCGCATCCCCGGACCGCCCTTTGGCCCTTCGTAACGGATCACGATGACTTCGCCCTCGTTGATCGCACGCGCCTCGACCGCCGCGAAGCAATCCTCTTCGCAATCGAAGACGCGCGCCGGGCCTTCGAACTGGAGCCGGTGCATCCCGGCGACCTTGACGATCGCACCATCGGGCGCGAGCGAGCCGCGCAACCCGACCACGCCGCCAGTCGCGGACAACGGCGTCTTGACGTCGTAGATCACCTTCTGGTCGGGGTTCCACGTCACCTGATCGATGTTCTCGCCGAGCGTCTTGCCCGTCACCGTCATGCAGTTTCCGTCGAGGAACCCGCCCGCCAGCATCGTCTTCATCAGCATGTAGACGCCGCCAGCCTCGTACATATCCTTCGCGACATACTTCCCGCCGGGCTTGAGGTCGGCGATGTAAGGTGTTGATTTGAAAGCTTCAGCAACATCGAACAGATCGAATTCGATCCCCGCTTCGCTCGCCATCGCGGGCAAGTGCAATGCCGCATTGGTCGACCCGCCGGTTGCCGCGACGACGCGGGCGGCGTTGATGAACGCCTCGCGCGTGCAGATATCGCGCGGGCGGATGTTGCGGGCGATGAGCTCCATCACCTGATTGCCCGCCGCGATCGCGATCTCGTCACGGCCGCGATACGGTGCGGGCATCATGTTCGAATTGGGGAGCGAAAGGCCGATCGCCTCGCCGACGCACGCCATCGTGTTCGCGGTGAACTGGCCACCGCACGCGCCGTGGCCGGGGCATGCGACTTTCTCGAGCTCGATCAACTCCTGCAGCGGGCATCCGCCCGCGGCATATTTGCCGACCGCCTCGAACACGTCGACGACGGTGACGTCCTTGTCGTGGAACCGCCCGGGCAGGATCGACCCGCCATACACGAAGATGCTCGGCACGTTGAGCCGCAGCATCGCCATCATCATTCCCGGCAGCGACTTGTCGCAGCCAGCGAAGCCGACCAGCGCGTCGTAGCAATGCCCGCGGACCGACAGCTCGACCGAATCGGCGATCACTTCGCGGCTGACGAGCGAGGATTTCATCCCCTGATGCCCCATCGCGATCCCGTCGGTCACGGTGATCGTGTTGAAGCGGCGGGGCATGCCACCGCCCGTGATGACGCCTTCCTGCGCGGCATCCGCCTGCGAATCGAGCGTGGTGTTGCATGGCGCGGAGTTATTTCCGGCGCTCGCCAGGGCGACGAACGGCTTGGCGATGTCCTCCTCGGCGATCCCCATCGCGTAATAATAGCTGCGGTGCGGGCTTCGCTCGGGCCCGACCGAAACGTGACGGCTGGGGAGCTTCGATTTGTCGAAAGTGCGTGTCATGCGCGCGCCTATGTCGCGACAGCACCCGTTTGCGCAAGTCTATTACGTATCTCGATCAAAATCGGGGCGAGAATGTCGCGCCACCGCGCGACGCCCGCATCGTCCGCCAACAGGTCATTGCGGACCTCGATCGCGATACTGGGGATTCCCCGCGCTTCGCCGTGGCGATTGAGCGTCGCGTTCAGCAAGCGGCCCGAATAGGGTTCGTTGTCGCCGACCACCAGTCCGCGCTCTTGCAGCAGGGTCAATGCGAGATCGGCAGCGCGACGATCGCGATTCGAGAGGATCCCGATCTCCCACGGCCGCACGGGACCATCGGCGGTTTCGAGTCGCGGCGTGAAGCTGTGGATCGACGCCAGCAGATTGGGTTTAACCGCTCGAATCACGTCCTTTAAAGTCGCATGATACGGCTGGTATAAACGCGCGATTCGGTCGAACCGGTCTGCCTCGACATTCCCGGGAATGGCATGGCCATCGCTGACTACCGGGATAAGTCCGGGATGATCCGGCTGCCGGTGCAGATCGATCACCAACCGCGAAACCGTCGCAAGCACTGCCGGCGCCCCGAGCGCGGTCGCCAGCGCCTCGGTCAACGGCGCGGTCCCGATATCGACGCCGATATGCTTGTCGAGCAATGCCGGGTCGATCCGTAGGTCGATCCCCGCGGGCACGGCATTCGATGCGTGATCGCAGATCAGCAGGATGCCGCCCGGCGCGCCGCCGAGAACGATCGGGCGGCTCATACGCGCAGTGGGGCGACGAAGTTGCCCGCGTCGCCCCTGAGCCTGGATGACGCGCGGCGCGACCGCGGGCCATCGACGGATGCACCACGGAGAGCGGTGGACCCATCGTGCATTCCATCAGCAAACATCGCGCCAATCCCCGTTTCGCGCCATTCGGTGTTGGCCGCCGCCGCACTGCGTTCCATAGTGATACACCTTTCTGTCACGCGAGTGCCGTTTCAAGACACCACCAGTCTGGTTGGTCTGCCCGAATGGTTGCGGCAGCGGCGCTCCGATCCGCGGCAGTGGCGTACAGCGCGAAACACGTCGCACCCGACCCCGACATTCGCGCGAGCAACGGATTGCCCGCAGCGAGCCGTTCGAGCACCGCATCGATCGCGGGGGCCAAAGCGCGCGCCGGGGCCTCGAGATCGTTCCGCCCCGCAAGCGCCAGCGCCAGCACGTCGCCGTCCGGCATGGGGCCACGATCGACCCCGTCCCACGCCTTGAACACCGCCGCCGTCGACACGGCGACACCCGGATTGACCAGCAGCACCGGCATCCCCGACGGCCCGTCGAGCCGTTCCAGCCGCTCGCCACGCCCCAGCCCCAAAGCGGTGTGGCCGAGCAGACAGGCCGGCACGTCCGACCCGAGCGCCTCCGCGATCTCGAACAGGCGCGGATCGTCGATGGCAACGTCGTTCGCCCGTGCCAGCGCCCGAAGAGCCGCCGCTGCATCCGCCGAACCACCACCGATCCCGGAGGCGACCGGCAGATGCTTGTCGAGCGTGAACACCCCCCCGACGCTCGTGCCGAATCGCTCGGCAAACGCCCGCGCCGCGCGCAGGACGAGATTGTCCCCCTCGCCCGACAGGCCCGCCGCGAAGGGCCCGGTGACCGTTAGCGACAACGCGCCAGGCGCGAGCGTCACCATGTCGCCGTCCGTCACGAAGGCGAACAGCGTTTCCAGTTCATGATAGCCATCCGACCGCCGCGCGCGGACATGGAGCGCCAGATTGATCTTCGCGGGAGCGCGTTCGGTAATCATCGGGCCAGTCCAACCATTTCCCTTCCCCGGCGAAGGCCGGGGCCCAGTCGTGGCCGGTCTATGGCGAGCACCGCGCGCGATAACAACGCCCTTCGCACCTGGGCCCCGGCCTGCGCCGGGGAAGGAGCACGCCCAAACCACTTCCCTTCCCCGGCGGAGGCCGGGGCCCAGTCGCGGCCGGTCCATGGCGAGCACCCCGCGCGCCAACAACGCCCTTCGCGACTGGGCCCCGGCCTTCGCCGGGGAAGAAGCGAGTCACATATTCGGATAGTTCGGCCCCCCACCGCCCTCGGGCACCACCCAGGTGATGTTCTGCGTCGGATCCTTGATGTCGCACGTCTTGCAATGCACGCAATTCTGCGCGTTAATGACGAACTTGGGGTCGCCCTCTTCCTCGCCGACGATCTCGTAAACCCCCGCCGGGCAATAACGCTGCGCAGGCTCGTCGTAGAGCGGCAGGTCATACTTCACCGGAATGTCCGGGTCCGCCAGCTTGAGATGAACCGGCTGGTTCTCCTCATGATTGGTGTTCGAGATGAACACCGAGGACAGCCGGTCGAAGGTCAGCACGCCGTCGGGCTTGGGGTAGGTGATCGGATGCACCTGGTCCTTGCGCCACAAGGTCTTGTGGTTGGCGTGGTGCTTCATCGTGAAGGGCATCTTCACGCCCCAGCTTTCCAGCCACATCGTCACGTTGGCAAGCCCCGACCCGACCAGCTCGCCGAACTTCTCGACCAGCGGCACGACGTTGCGGACGATCGACAGCTCCTTCTTGACCCAGCTGTCCTCGAACGCCGCCGGATACGCCACCAACTCGTCATGCTGCCGCTGCGACGCGATCGCCTCGACCGCGGCTTCGGCGGCCATCATGCCCGACTTCATCGCGGTATGCGTACCCTTGATCCGCGGCACGTTGAGGAACCCCGCCGAACAGCCGATCAGCGCGCCGCCCGGGAACACCAGCTTGGGGATCGACTGCAACCCGCCATCGTTGATCGCGCGCGCGCCATAGGACACGCGCTTGGCACCCTGTAAAATCTCGGCGATCGCTGGATGCGTCTTCCAGCGCTGCATCTCGTGGAACGGCGACAGATGCGGATTGGTATAGCTCAGCCACGTCACGAACCCGAGCGCGACCTGACCGTTCGCCTGGTGGTAGAGGAAGCCACCACCGTTCGACCCTGGCGTCTCGTTGAGCGGCCAGCCCTGCGTATGGATCACGCGCCCGGGAACATGCTTGTCGGGCGCGATGTCCCACAGTTCCTTGATCCCGATCCCATACACCTGCGGCTGGCTGTCGCGCGCCAAGTCGAACTTGGCGATGATCTGCTTCGACAGCGACCCGCGCACGCCTTCGCTGAGCAAGGTGTACTTCGCGTGGATCTCCAGCCCCGGCGTATAGTCGGGCTTGTGCGAACCATCGCGCGCAACGCCCATGTCGCCGGTCGCGACACCCTTCACCGATCCGTCGTCATTGTACAGGATCTCGGCAGCGGCGAACCCGGGGAAGATCTCGACCCCCAATTCCTCAGCCTGCCCGGCGAGCCAGCGGCATAGATTGGCCAGGCTGCCCGTATAGGTGCCCTTGTTGTGCATGAAGCCGGGGGTGATGAAATGCGGCACCGCGCGCTTGCCGCGCTTCGACAGCATCCAATGCTGGTTGTCGGTCACCGGCACCTCGGCGAGCGGACAGCCCATGTCGCGCCAGTCCGGCAGCAATTCATCGAGCGACTTCGGGTCGATCACCGCCCCCGACAGGATGTGCGCGCCGACTTCCGACCCCTTTTCGAGGACGCAGACCGACAGCTCGATCTCGCGTTCGGCCGCAACCTGTTTCAGCCGGATCGCGGCGGACAGGCCCGCAGGCCCCGCTCCGACGATCACAACGTCATAGGGCATCGACTCACGCTGGGTTTCGGTGTCACTCACGGTGTCTCTCCACTGCGGTTGGGGCAGCGCGGTCTCGTCGCGCACGCGGAACGTCCGGCCCCATCGCTATGAAAACCGAGTGCCAGTGAATTGACCTTCGCGTCAACATAGGACTCTAAGGAACGCATGGGGGCGGACCAGAATATCGATTGGCAAATTGCCGCGGCAAGCGTGCTCGAATGGTGGCGCGATGCGGGCGTCGACACGCTTGCGGACGAAGTCCCACGCGACTGGACCGCCGCCCCGGCACCGGTCGTCCGCGAAACGAAGCGACACGCCGTAGCGGAACCCTCCGCTCCGGTCGCGGCCCCCTTGCCCACCGCGATCGACGCCTATGTCGCCTGGCGGACTGGGCCGGAAGCCCCCGAAGCCGACTGGTCGGGCTCACCCATTTTTGCGAGCGGTGATCCACAATCCGACATCATGATCGTCACCGACGTCCCCGATCGCGACGATACCGAATCGGGCGCGGTGTTGAGCGGCGCGGCCGGGCGGCTGTTCGACCGGATGCTCGCCGCGATCGGGCGCGACCGCAACTCGGTCTATATCGTGCCGATGTGCACGATCCGCCCGGTCGCCGGCCGTATTGCACCCGAGATCGAGCAACGGTTGAGCCAGCTGATCCGGCACCATGTCGCAATAGTGGAACCGAAGCGGCTGTTTGTGCTAGGGAACGCGCCGAGCCGTGCGCTTACCGGGGCCGATGTGGCGCGGTCGCGGGGAAGTTTGCAATTGGTTAATGTGGAAGTTGGACAATCCGGCAGCACCATCGCCGTCGAGGCCGTCGCCAGTTTTCATCCGCGACTGCTGCTCGAACGGCCGGCGGAAAAGGCACGTGCCTGGAAGGACTTACAAATGCTTATCGCGGGGTTAGGCGCATGAGCGCAAAACGGTTTCTGTCGGTCTCGCTGACATTGGCAAGCGCGCTGACGCTGGCTCCGGGGATGGCGCAGGCGGCGATCGAGCCGGCGAGCGTCGAGACGGCCAACGTTCGCGCCGCGATTCCCCCGCAGCTCGATCCCGAACAGCGCGAAGGGTATCGCGCGGTGTTCGCCGCGATCCGCGAGCAGAAATGGCTCGATGCGCAACTCGCGCTCGACGTGATGAAGCCGGGTCCGCTCCACGCGATCGCCCGCGCCGAACTGCTCACCGCCAAGGGGTCTCCCAAGGCAGATCTCGACCCGTTGCTCAAGCTGCTGTCCGAAGCGCCCGAATTGCCGCAGGCGCGCCAGCTCGCGACGATGGCCGCCTCGCGCGGCGGAGTGGGCCTGCCTCCGCTTCCCGAGGCACGGGCCCTGATCTGGATCGACGGCGCGCCGGTCCGCAAGCGCGCGCGCAGCTTAGTCGCGGGCGACATGATCGCCGCCGAACTCGCGATCAAGATGCAGCCCTACGTCAAGGAAGACCGCGGCTCCGAAGCACAGGCGTTGCTCGAATCGACCCCCGGACTGTCGCAGGACTCGATCACCGAGTGGCAGCGCAAGGTCGCCTGGATGTATTACCTCGCAGGCGACGACAATAACGCCCGCGCGATGGCCGCCAAGGCGATGACCGGATACGGTGACTTCGCGGTCGAGGCGATGTGGGTCGGTGCGCTCGCGGCATGGCGACAGCATGATTGCGTCGCAGCCAGCGCCGCTTTCCAGAACGTCGCGGCGCGTGCGGGCGACGTCGACCTTCGCGCGGCGGGCCTGTACTGGGGCGCGCGCGCAGACATGCAGTGCGGCCGCCCCGACAAGGTCGAGGGCCGACTGAAGAACGCATCGCAATATCGTGAGACCTTCTACGGCCTGCTGTCGCGGCAGGCGCTCGGCATCAAGGATGCGCCGCTCAAATCCAACGCGAAGGTATTTGCGGGCGACTGGCAGGCGCTGGAACACCGTCCCAACATTCATGTCGCTGCGGCGCTGGTCGAGATCGGCGAGAATGGCCTCGCGGATCAGGTGATCAAGCAACAGGCACGGATCGGCACCGCAGCGGAATATCCCGCGCTCGTCCGCCTGACCTCTGCGCTCGATCTTCCCTCCACGCTCGTCTGGCTGTCGCACAATGGTCCGCTCGGCGCGGCACCGCCGGTCGAGGCGCGTTTCCCTGCCCCCAATTGGACCCCGGACGGTGGTTGGCGCGTCGACAAGGCGCTCGTCTATGCGCACACGCTCCAGGAATCACGCTTCCGCACCGATGTCGTCAGCAAGGCTGGCGCTTATGGCCTGATGCAGGTGATGCCGAGCGCGGCGACCGATATCGCACGCAAGCAGGGGCGCGTCTTCGATCGTACCGCGCTGTCGCGCCCCGGCACCAACATCGAGGTCGGCCAGAGCTATCTCGAGCAGTTGCGCGACCAGAGTTGCACCAACGGGCTGCTCCCCAAGGTCATCGCCGCGTACAACGCCGGCCCTGGTCCGGTGCAGGCCTGGGACGCGCAGGCGCATGATGGCGGCGACCCGCTGCTCTACATCGAATCGATCCCGTACTGGGAGACGCGCGGTTATGTGACGACCGTCCTGCGCAATTACTGGGTGTATGAAGCGCAGACCGGTCGCCGCGCGTCGGTCAGCCGCGCTGCCTTGGCGCAGGGGCTTTGGCCCCGCTTCCCGGGGATGAAGGGCGCCACCGCGGTCCGCCTCAGTTCCAGCAACGCGCGTCAGGCGGTCGCCAGTGCCAATTGATCTGAACGCCGAATTCATCCCCGTCCGGATTGCCGTCCTGACCGTTTCCGATACGCGCGGGCTTGCCGAGGACCGCTCGGGCGACACGCTGGTCGCGCGGCTGAACGAGGCAGGCCATGTTCTCGTCGAACGCGAGATAGTGAAGGACGATGTCTCGCTGATCATCGCGGTGCTGCATCGCTGGATCGATGACGAATCGGTCGATTGCATCATCACTACCGGCGGCACCGGTGTGACCGGTCGCGACGTCACTCCTGAAGCGATCGAACGGATCGCCGAGAAGATGATCCCGGGGTTCGGTGAACTGTTCCGCTGGCTGAGCTTCAAGACGATCGGAACGTCGACGGTCCAGTCGCGCGCCTGCGCGTGCGTCACGCGCGGCACTTACATCTTCGCGCTGCCCGGTTCGACCGGCGCGGTGAAGGATGGCTGGGACGGCATTCTCAAGGACCAGCTCGACAGCCGTCACAAGCCCTGCAACTTCGTCGAGCTGATGCCGCGCCTGCGCGAACGCTGATCCTTTCGATCGACGGTTCCTACAGCCCCTTCACCAACGGCAGGATCGACGAATAGCCGTCGCTCCACGGTACGAACCCGGGGCGGCCGCGAGTCGGCTTCCACGCTGCGTCGCGTGCCTGCAAGACGCGGATCGTCGCCGGGTCGCGGGAGAGGGCGATCCACTGCGACATGGTTGCTCCGGGCGCCGAGTAGAACAAAGTGGCGGCCTGCCAGCCCCCGGCCTTTGCGGCGGCCGCGACGACCGGTTCCAGGTCGAGGAACCGGTTCGAGATATGCACCAGCAACAGCCCGCGCGGCGACAGTACGCGCGCATAGCTGTCGAACGCCTCGCGCGTCATCAGGTGCATCGGCACCGAATCCGATGAAAAGGCGTCGAGCGCCAACAGGTCGAGCGTATCGGTCCGCTGCTTTGCGATGTTGACCCGCGCATCCCCGATCACGATCTTCGGGTCGGGAAGGCAGCTCGACAGGAAACTGAACTGTCCGCTGTCGCGCGCGATCCGGACGATCGCGGGATCGATCTCGTAGAATCGCCAGTCCTGCCCCGGCCGCGCATAGCAAGCGAGTGTCCCTGTCCCCAGGCCCACCACGCTCACGCGCGCGCGCGGACCGTACAGCACCGGGAGCGCCTGCATCGCCTGCCCAACGCCGGATCCCGGCACGTAATAAGCAGTCGGGGTGCGTTCGCGTTGGGGCGATCCGCGCAATTGCGTGCCGTGTACGGTCGTACCATGCGCGAGCTGCTGTTCGGTCGGCGTGCTATGCACCGTATAGATCCCGAAATAGCTCCGCGTCCGCGCACCGGGCTCGAGCGAGATTGCAATCGCCTGATACCCGCCAAAGGCAATCAGAACCCCCACCAAGGCAAAACCGAACGCAGGCGGGGTACCGATCGCAAGCACGCCGACCGCCACGACGATCAGCAGCATCGCCTGCTGCAACGATGACGGCGCATCGCCCGTCGTGTGATCGAGCAAGACGACGGCGACCAGCGTAGCGATGATCAGCGCAACGGCCCACAGCAGGATGCGCCGCCGCTGCGGATTGCCCTGCCAGACGCGCTGCAACGGCGCGAACATGTAGGCATGCGGGGTCAGCACCCCCGCCGCCAGGATCAGGATCGGATATTCATACGTCCAGTCGAACAGCATCGGCGCGACCAGCGCGCTGAACACGCCGCCAAGCGCCCCACCGAACGACATGGCGAGATAGAAGCCGGTCAGCCGGTCGGGTTCGGGTCGCAGGCGATACAGCCCGGTGTGCAAGGCGACCGAGACCAGGAACAGCAACGCCAGCGCCATGATCGCGCCGAGATACGGCATCCCCGGCATCCCGCTGACGAGGATCCCGCCGAACAACAGGATCGCGATCGGTGCGATCCGCGTCTGGATGTCCGCCGCGGTGCGATCCCGCGCGAACGCGATCGTGAAGCTCAGCAGGTACAGCGCGAGCGGGATGACCCACAGCAACGGCATCGCAACGATGTCGGTGGTGATGTAGGTCGACGTCGCCAGCATCAGCCCCGACGGCACGAACGCGAGCAGGATCCAGTGCGCAACCCGCTTGCGCCCCGGCGGCGCGGAGGTGACGGGCGTCGCCGCCTGCAGCGGCCGGTCACGCGGCAATGTCCCCGCACATAACGCGACCAACAGCCCGAGCAGGATGTAGCCGCTGCTCCATAGAATCCGCTGGTTGAACAGCGTCATCATCGGTTCGACCAGCAACGGATAGGCGATCAGCCCCGCAAAGCTGCCCAGGTTGGACGCCGCGTACAGCGCGTACGGGTCCTGCCCCTTGCACGCCAGGCTGAACCAGCGTTGCAACAGCGGCGACTGCGCCGAGACCGCGAAGAACAACGGCCCGATCGACAGCACGAACAGCCACGGCACCCAGAACGCCGGCGGCACCCCCGGTCCGGGTTGCAACCCGCCCAGCCCGATCGGCAGCCACAGGGCGGCGATCAGCAGCACCCCCAGATGCACGCGCCCCTGCAACCGCGGCTCGAGCCGCCCGAGCCAGTGCGCATAAGCGTATCCGCCCAGCAGCAGCGCCTGGTAAACCAGCATCGCCGAGTTCCACACCGCAGGCGCCCCGCCGAGCCGGGGCAACGCCATCCGCGCGACCATTGGCTGGACGAGGAAGAGCAGGAACGCACTCGACAGGATCGTCACCACGAACAGCGGGCGAACCCCGCTGCGCGGCCTAGGCAAAAGCTTCATGAAAGCGGCCGATCGATCCGATACTGAATGTGACGCTGCAACGGGCTACCCGCCGCGACCAGTGGATGATCGAAATCACCGTCCACGACCCGATGCATTCCGATGCGCTCCATCAGGCCCCAGCTCGCTGCATTGTCGGGCACCGTGATCGCGGCGATCTCCGGCGCGGACAGATTGGCCCAGGCCCAGTCGAGCGTCGCTAGCGCTGCCTCGCGCGCATAGCCCTGCCCCCAATAGGCCTGCGAAAACCGCCACCCGATTTCGAGCACCCCTTCGATCGGCGTGTCGGGTGCGCCCGGCTTCAACCCGCAGATCCCCGTCAGCGCGCCATCCGTGCGCCGCTCGACGATCCAGAAGGCGAAGCCATGCTCGGCCTGCGACGCGTGCATCCGCGCGATCATCGCATCGAGTGCCGCTTCGTCCGCAACGGGGAGCAGATACTGCATCACCGCCGGGTCCCGGCATTGCGCCCACAACTCCGCACGGTCGCGGGGCTCGACCATCCGCAGGATCAGCCGCTCGGTCTCGATCATGCGCGCAAGCTCAGTCTCACGCGCCGAGCAGCCGGGCGGCATGCGCAGCGTGATAGGTCAGCACCCCAGCCGTCCCTGCGCGCTTGAACGCCATCAGGCTTTCCAGCACCATCGCATCGCGGTCCGCCGCGCCGGCGGCCACCGCGGCCTCGATCATCGCGTACTCGCCGGACACTTGGTAAGCAAATACAGGGACTTGGAACTCGGATTTCACCCGCAGGATGATGTCGAGATACGGCATTCCCGGCTTGACCATCACGCTATCCGCGCCTTCCGCCAAATCCAGCGCAACCTCACGCAGCGCTTCCTCGGCATTGGCCGAGTCCATCTGATAGGTCTTCTTGTCGCCCTTGAGCAGCCCGCGGCTCCCCACCGCGTCGCGGAACGGACCGTAGAAGGCGCTCGCATATTTGGCGGCATAGGACATGATCTGGACGTTGTGATGCCCGCCCGCCTCCAGCGCCTCGCGGATCGCGCCAATCCGGCCATCCATCATGTCCGATGGCGCGATGATGTCCGATCCCGCCTCGGCCTGCGTCAGCGCCTGCTGGACGAGCGCCTCGGACGTCACGTCGTTAACGACATAGCCCGCCGCATCGACCAGCCCGTCATGCCCGTGCGTGGTATAGGGATCGAGCGCGACGTCGGTCAGCACGCCGATTTCAGGCACCGCGTCCTTGAGTGCACGGATCGCGCGACACATCAGATTGTCGGGGTTGAGCGCCTCGCGGCCATCGTCGGTGCGCAAATGCGACGGCGTGTTGGGAAACAGCGCAATGCACGGAATCCCCAGATCGCGCGCCTCGCGCCCACGGGCCACGATCCCGTCGATCGACCAGCGCGATACGCCGGGGAGCGCTGCGATCGGATCCTCGACGCCCTCGCCCTCGGTGATGAACAGCGGCCAGATGAAGTCGGCTGGGGTCAGCACGGTTTCGGCGTGGAGGCGGCGGCTCCAGTTGCTGGCGCGCGTACGACGGAGGCGGAGTGCGGGGTATTGAGCTGTCATGGGTCGTGTTCTGGAACTTCGCCGGGGGCCGCGCAAGGTTTAGAACGCGGTAGCGGCCTCCGCCGATGAGGCTCCCCCTCCCCCCACATTCCGTCATGCCCGCGAAGGCGAGGATCCATACGGGCTGATTTACGGTAACGGACGTGGCGCTAATGGATTCCCGCCTCCGCGGGAATGACGGATGGGGCTTGGGGGCAGCCCCAATACCAGGCGGCAGCCCCGCCCGCCCCCTTACCCCGCCGGATGCAACCGCCCGCCCGGCTCCGCCGGGTTCTGGCTCTGTTCGCTCGCCTCCCCCTCGGGGACGACCAGCCGCTGCTTCCGCCAGCCGCCAAAACGATAATAGCCCACCGCCATCACAAAATTAGCAACCGACCCCAGAGGAAAACTCCACCACAGGGCATCCGCCCCCAGCGACGGCTGGAACGCCAGCGCGAACCCGAGCCGCACCGGATACATCGCGATGAACAGCATCGTCAGCGGCGCCCATACCGCGCCATTCGCGCGCACGGTCGAGAACAATACCATCGTCATCCCGAAGATGATGAAGTTCCAGCTCGCCAGCACCTGGATATGCCGCGCGATCGGCAGTGCCGCACTCTCGCCGCCGAGGAACAGCAGCATCACCGGTCGATCGAACGCGATGATCGCGATCACCATCGTCGTCGTCAGCACCGCGCTGAACACCAGCCCCGCGACGGTGATGCGATCGACTCGCCCCCATTGCCCCGCGCCGATGTTCTGCGCCGCCATGCTGCTCACCGCAGCGCCGACCGCCAGCGCAGGCATCTGGATATAGCCCCATAGCTGCATCGAAATGCCATAAGCCGCGGTCGTATCCACCCCATAGCGGTTGACCAGCCCGGTCATCGTCAACGCCGCCACCGACACGACCAGCATCTGCGCGCCCATCGGCAAGCCCTTGAGCAGGATCGTCCGCGCCAGCGTCGCCGACGGAATCAGATACCCCAGTTCCGCGCCACGCAACCGGATCGGCAAATCGCGCCGGTAGATGAAGGCGAGCAACCCGAGCGACGCGACATGGACCGAAATGAGCGTGGCGACCGCCGATCCGGCGATCCCCATTGCAGGCATCCCGAACCACCCGCGGATGAACACGGGGTTGAGCCCGCTGTCGAGCAGTACGCTGAGCGCGGTGAACCACAAGGGCGTCACCGAATCGCCGACACCTCGTAGCGCCATGCCAAGCAGCACCAGCAACATCGTCGCAGGCAAGCCGAGGAAAATCACCCGCAGATACGCCAGCGCAAGCGGTTGCACGCTCGGTGGCGTCGACAGGCTCGTCAGGATGTCGGGCGAGAAGATCCACCCCAGCGCCGCGATCACGACCGCGCCGCCCATCACCAGCCCGATCGACGCACCGAACGCGCGCCGCGCCGCCTCAACGTCGCGTCGTCCGATCGACTGGCCGATCAGGATCGTCGCCGCCATGCCAAAACCAAAGACCGCGGCGAACATCAGGAACATGATCGTATTGGCGTTGGCGGTCGCCGCGACCGCGCCTTCGCCGAGGAATCGCCCGACCCAGATCGTGTTGATCGACCCGTTGAGCGACTGCAGGATGTTCGACCCCAGCGTTGGGAGCGCGAACGCGAGCAACGTCCACGCGATCGGGCCGGTGGTGAGGTCGCGCTGTTTGCCCCCCCTCCCGCGGGAAGGCGGGGCTGAGGGAGGGGCTGTTATCTCACCAACGTCGCTCACAGACCCTCCCCTGACCCCTCCCGCAAACGGGAGGGGGATTGTGTGTTCGCCAGCGTCAGCCGGCTATCTCACCCCAAACGCGCCAGGGCAGCGCTGAGACGCTCGGCCTCGGCGGATTTTTCGGCATGATCGGCGCGGGCCTTCTCGACCGCCTCGGGCTTGGCGCGTTCGACGAAGCTCGGGTTGTTCAACCGACCGGCGAGCCCGTCACGCTCCTTGGCGGCGGCTTCGATCCCCTTGGTCAGCCGCGCGCGTTCCGCATCGAGGTCGATCACCCCGGCGAGCGGCAGCACGAACGTCGCCTCGTCGACAACGACCTGCACCGCACCACCCGCAGGCGCATCGCCAACCGCCAGATCGATCCGCGCAAGGCGTGCGATCACACTCGCCTGCCGCTCGATCCGTGCCAACGTCTCGGGCCCCGCATCGCGGATATGCACCGGCATCCGCGTGCCCGGCGCGACGTTCAGCTCGGTCCGCGCCGCGCGGACTTCACCGATCAGCCGGATCAGCCAGTCGATCTCCTGGCTTGCCGCAGGATCGATCGATCGCGCGTCGGCGATCGGCCAGCGCGCGACGATCAGGTTGCTCTCGCGAGACCCCATCGCGTTCCACAGTTCCTCGGTGATGAACGGCATGAACGGGTGGAGCAGCACGAGGATCTGGTCGATCACCCAGCCCGCGACGGCGCGCGTCTCGTCCGCGTCCGGCCCGGTGGCGGGCGCGTCCATCTGGCCGAGCACCGGCTTGATCAGTTCGAGATACCAGTCGCAGAAGCGGCTCCACACGAACTGATACACCGCATTCGCCGCACCATCGAAGCGCAGGTCTGCAAGAGCGAGATCGACCGTCTGGACGGTCGCGATCGTCTCCGCGACGATCCACTTGTTGACCGCAAGCGTCGTCACCGGCGCTTCGAGCGTCTTGCTCGCGCCGATGCCGTTGCCTTGCGCGAAACGGCATGCGTTCCACAGCTTGGTCGCGAAGTTGCGATAGCCCTCGACGCGCTTCTCATCCATCTTGATGTCGCGGCCCTGGCTCTCCATCGCCGCCATAAAGAAGCGCAGCGCATCCGCGCCGTACTGGTCGATCAGACCCAGCGGGTTGACCACATTGCCCTTCGACTTGGACATCTTGGCACCGTCTGCCGCGCGGACAAGACCGTGCAAATACAGGGTCTTGAACGGCACATCGCCCATGAAGTGCAAGCCCTGCATCATCATGCGGGCATCCCAGAAGAACAGGATGTCGAAGCCCGAGATGAGCACGTCGTTGGGATAGCGACCGTGGAGCGTGTCCTTTAGCCCCTCCCCTTCAGGGGAGGGGTTGGGGTGGGGCCGTCCAGCAAGCGCTGCGCTCTGCGAGGCATCCCCCACCCCTGGCCCCTCCCCTGAAGGGGAGGGGTAAGAAGGAGAAGAAGTGCCATCCCAACCCAGCGTCGCGAACGGCCACAGCGCCGAGGAGAACCACGTGTCGAGCACATCGCTGTCCTGCGTGAGCGCAACGCCCTCACCCGCCTGCGCCTGAGCCTCGGCCTCGCTCATCGCAACGAACACCGAACCATCCTCGGCGAACCAAGCCGGAATCCGATGCCCCCACCAAAGCTGCCGCGACACGCACCACGGCTGGATATTCTCCATCCAGTTGAAGAACGTCTTCTCCCACGTCTTCGGCACGATCTTGATCGCACCCGAGCGCACCGCCTCGATCGCAGGCTTGGCGAGCGTCGCCGCATCGACATACCATTGGTCGGTCAGCCACGGCTCGATCACCACGCCCGAGCGATCGCCATAGGGCGTCTGGATCGTGCGCGGCTCGGCGTCATGCTCCGCACCGTCCTTGTCGACGTGCGGGATCAGGAACCCCTCCGCCTTCAACTGCGCGACGACCGCCTTGCGCGCTTCGGCGGTGGTCAGCCCGAGGAAGGCCTCGGGGATCAACTCGTCCGCAACCTGCACGACGCGTGCCTTGGCATCGAGCATGTTGAGCATCGCGCCTGCTGCGATCCTCGCGCGCTTGCCGACCTCGAAATCGTTGAAGTCATGCCCCGGCGTGATCTTGACCGCACCCGACCCGAGCTCCGGATCGGCATGGTCGTCAGTGATGATCGGGATCAGCCGCCCGGTGATCGGCAACCGCACCTGCTTGCCGACCAGCGCGGTATAGCGCTCGTCCGATGCATTCACCGCAACCGCCATATCGGCGAGCATCGTCTCGGGCCGCGTCGTCGCGACCTCGATGAAGCCCGAACCGTCTTCGAGCGGATAGCGCAGGTGCCAGAAGCTACCCTTTATCTCACGCGTCTCGACCTCGAGGTCGCTGATCGCGGTGCCGAGACCCGGATCCCAGTTCACCAGCCGCTTGTCGCGGTACAGCAAGCCGTCGCGATGCAGATCGACGAACACCTTGAGCACGGCCTTGGAAAAGCCCTCGTCCATCGTGAAGCGCTCGTTCGCCCAGTCCATCGAGCAACCGAGCCGACGGAGCTGCTGCGTGATCTCGCCGCCGCTCTCTTCCTTCCACGCCCACACCTTATCGACGAACTGCTCGCGCGTGAAATCGGTGCGCTTCTCCGGCGGGTTGAGCGCGCCCATCTGCCGCTCGACCACCATCTGCGTCGCGATGCCGGCATGGTCGGTCCCGACGACCCACAGCGCGTCCTTGCCCTTCAACCGCGCGTGGCGCGTCAGGATGTCCTGCAACGTGTTGTCGAGCGCATGGCCGATGTGGAGCGAGCCCGTTACGTTGGGCGGCGGGTTGACGATCGTCCAGGGTTCGGCGCCAGGACGGTCGGGCCGGAACTGGCCGGTCGCCTCCCAATGCGCATACCAGCGCGTCTCGATTTCGGCGGGGTCGAAGGTTTTGGGGAGTTCGCTCATGATGCCATCGGCTTTAGCCGGGGACGCGCAAAAAGAAAGGGCGCTGGATGCCGTAGCACGTATGCGCAGGACCGCGGCTATTTGCCGGTGATGCGGTCGATCTCTTTCGCGACCATTGCTTCCACCATGGTCGGCAGGTTCGCATCGAGCCACTCGCGCAGCATCGGGCGTAGCATCTCGCGCACCATCGATTCGAGCGTATCGCTCCCCGGCGTTTCGGGCTTCACCACCAGCCGCGACAGCGTATCGAACGGCCCGCGGGTTGCGGCAGCGGCACTCTGCGATAAAATTCCCGGGGTTTCGGGCGGGCTCGGCGGTGCAGGCGGACGCGGTGCCGAAGCGGGGTCCGCGGCGGTCGCGCCATCCGCGGGTTCAGGAGGCGAAACGGTGTGCGCCGTTACCGGCGGCAGCGTCGGCATCGCAGCGGCAACGGCTTCGCGCAGTTCCAGAATGTCGTCGCGGACCGCAGGGTCGACATCGCCGCGGCGCGCAAGACTGCGATCCGGACGCTTGGTCCGCCCCGGCAAGGTGTCGTTTTCCTCCGCGATGATGCGTTTGATCGATGAGAGGATGTCCTCCATCGATGGCTCTCCGCTCAAATCCGCCATCGAAACCCCCGCGAAAGAAACCTACTCGCCGCGTCAGCGGTTCTTCGTCTGCTCACCTGCGGTAATCTGCGCGCTCCTGTCAACTGGTCGCGAATCGAGCATCGGGTCGAGCGCACGGGTGACCGCCGCGGTCTGGGCGGGCGTATCGGTCGTTCGCGTTCCCGTCACCGCCGGATCGGGCTGCGACGCAAAGTCCCAGATCTTGCCGCGGACGCTCTCGTAATGCTTGACCGGATCATACAGCGGGCCGCCGTCGAGCCCGAGGTCGCGCGCTTCCGCCTGCCCCATCGATGCGAGCAGTGCGAAACCGGCTACATACGCGTCACGACGTGCTGTAACCAGCGTCACTTGGGAGTTAAGCAGCTCCTGTTCTGCGTTCAGAATGTCTAGAATCGTGCGGTTTCCGACACTGTTTTCGGCGCGCACGCCCTCCAGCGAGAGCTTGTTCGCGTTGACCGCCACCTCGCTCGACGCGATCACGTCGAGCGATGATTTCCATACCGCATAGGCTGAACGCGCCTGGGCGATGACGCTCCGCTCGGTCTCGGTCACGCGTTCGATCGATTGCGCGCGCGCGTCCTGCGCCTGGCGAATCTGTGCGGCCGGCCGGCCACCCTGGTACAGCGGCAGCGTCAGACCCAGCCCAACCGTTGCCGCCGTGCCGGCCTGGGCGATCGCAACGCCCGTGCCCGACCCCAGCGTTCCCAGATAGTTGTAATAGTTTCCGCCGACATTGGCATTGATCCGCGGCAGCCGGTTGGCGCGCGCCACGCCAATGTCGAACCCCGTCGCGTCGCGTTCCTTTGCCGCCGCCAGCAGCGTCGGGTTGTTCCGCAGCGCAACCGTCACGGCACCGTCGGGGTTGGCGGGCAGGTTGGGCAAGCTCGGCGGCAAGTCCAGCCGCCCCGGCACAGCGCCGACCAGACGAATATAGCTTTCCCGGCTCGAAATCAGCCGCGCCTGCGCCGACTGCAACTGGCTCTGCGCAAGCGCCAGCCGCGCCTCCGATTGCGCAACGTCGGTCCGTGTCAGATCGCCAACCTGAAAACGATCGCGGCTGGCCTGCAAGTTAACGTCCAGAACGCGTACATTCTGCGTGTTCAGCCCGACGATCGCCTCGTCGCGGATGACGTCCATATACGCGCCCACCACCGCCGAGAAGAGGTCGGATTCCGTACCGCGCAAACCCATTTGGCCGCCTTCGACCCGTGTCTGCGCAGCGCGAATCCCGTTGCGGACCGCGCCGCCCGCATAGAGCGGAACCGAAATCGACGCACTTGCCGTCCCGCTGCGATCCGGCGCGACGAAGCTGTTCTGCGCCTTGATGACGTTTTCGGTGAAGGCACTCTGCAACTGCACGTTGGGCAAGGCCTGCGATCGAGCGATCGGCACATTCTCGTCGATCGCCCGAAGGCTAGCACGCTGCGCAGCGAGCGTCGGGTTGCTTGTATAGGCCTTGATCAGCGCATCGCGTAGCGTTTCTGCGGAAAGCGGAGCCGCCGCCATTACCATCACCACTGCAGAGCCGCTCAGAAGGGACAGAAATCGCATCGCAGGCGGCTCTTTTCTTGGTCAGAAAGTGAAGGAACGCGGGCTGGCGAAGCCCGGCAATGGTACGCAATCGATGTCGGCGAAATCGAGCAGGGCGAAACCGCCAGCGGTCCGACGCCCGGCCGCCAGCCGGGTCACGCCGCGATCCGCGATGCCGCTGACGATCCGCCCGCCGATGGCAAGCTGATCGACCAGAGCCTGCGGCACGGCTTCGACCGCACCATCGATGAACAGGACGTCAAACGGTCCGTCGGACGCATGGCCTTCATGAAGCGGCGCATCGACCACCGTGACATTGGCATGACTCGCCAATGCCGTGCGCGCAATCGCCAGCAGCGCCGGATCGCTCTCGACCGCGACCACCGAGGCCACCAGTTCGGCGAGTACCGCAGCGGTGTACCCGCCGGCAGCACCGATCAGCAGCACGCGATCCGTTGCGCGCAGTTCGGCCTGGGTCAGCAAGCGTCCGGTCGCGATCGGCACGTTCTGCGCACGTCCGTGGCTCAGCGGAACCGACGTATCGCGGTATGCAAGCTCAGCCACCGTTTCCGGCAGGAACGCTTCGCGTGGAACCAGGTCCATCGCGGCTACGACCCGCGGGTCACTGACCGCGTTGGTCCGCAACTGGCTCGCGACCATCGCATGGCGCATGGCCGTCATATCCTGCTTGCGCAAATCCAAATTCATGATGCCACCCTCGTCGCGGTACTGTTATAGTGCAACAATACACCTATCGTCAATGCACCGCTTCTACCGTGCGTCCTCTACTTCGCCAAGCGAGCGCTTGTTTCAAATGCGTCTCTGTCGGTTTTGGGTAAACAGCGCGTTAACTGCGTTGCTTTTTTTGACCGCGAGAGTTGACAGCGCGACGATCCGCTTGCATCTGCGCCGCTCTCCGGCCCGATGGCGGAGTGGTGACGTAGAGGACTGCAAATCCTCGCACCCGGGTTCGATTCCCGGTCGGGCCTCCAATATTCCAGCAGGTTGCGCGCTGTCGGCTATGCCGATGACGCCAGCGCGGCTTCCAGAACGGCAATGAACGGCGCATCCGCCGGCGGCATTTCAAGTTGCCGCAAGCCGGCCGGATGATGCCACGCAAGCGCACTGGCCTCCAACGGGCGCGGGTCGCCACGCCATTCGCGACACACGTACAGCAGCAGCAGAAGATGCCGGTCGGTCAGCGGCATACTGGCGAACGTCAAGGCGGTCAGCGCCGCGGCGTCGATGTCGATCGCCAGTTCCTCGCGCAATTCGCGCATCAGGGCGTCCTCTGGCGACTCCCCTGGTTCTACCTTGCCCCCTGGAAACTCCCACAGTCCTGCCAAAGCCTTGCCGGCGGGCCGGCGCTGTACGAGGACACGCCCGCGATCGTCGACCAGCGCTGCCGCGACGACCATCATGACTGGAAACGCAGCACTGGGTTTAGGCATTCGGTAACGCTCTCCTGGTAACGGTGCGGGCTTCTTTACATGGCCGGGGGTATTGCCGACATGATCGTCGGAATAATAAAACGGCTGTTTGCCGACCGCACCGGTGGCACTGCGATAGAATATGGATTGATCGTTGCGCTGGTCGTGATCGCGACCGTCGCAGCGATTGTCCAGCTTGCCAATGTCACGACGGGAATGTGGAACCGCGTCAGCACGGCGGTCATCACGTCCAGTTAGCGTGTCGAAGCGGCGCCAATCAAAATGAAGCGCCGTTTAAGCCTTTCTAAACCCGCCGCGCCTACATCGTTCAGCGTTGGCCCGGCGCACCGGTCCGACCGGGTATTGAAGCCATCCTACGGAGATCCAAATCATGAAGACCGTCCGCAACCTGATCAAGAACTCGAAGGGCGCGACCGCAATCGAGTACGGCCTGATCGCTGCTCTCATCGCCGTTGCCGCGATCACCGCGATGTCTGGCCTTGGCTCGAAGCTGAGCAACACGTTCAATAATGTTTCGTCGAAGATGGTTCAGTCCTGAGCCTCGACCCGGACTTGACGCTGGGGGAGCGGTGGAACTTCGGTTCCGCCGCTCTTTGCGTTTCTGGCGTACGCAGCCCCGGTCCGTCGTTGCCGGCTTGAAATCAGAGGCGTCCCATCGCCAGAAACTTCTTGCGCCGCATCTGGCGCAATTCGGTCGGCGGGAGGTCGACCAAGCGGGTCAGTGCCGCATCGATTGCGTCACCAAGCGAAGCGATCGCCGCCGCCGGATCACGCTGCGCACCGCCCAGCGGCTCTGGAACGATCGTATCGATGACCCCAAGCCCCTTGAGGTCCTGCGCTGTCACCTTCATCGCCTCAGCCGCATCTGCTGCCTTGTCGGCCGTGCGCCACAGAATCGACGCGCACCCTTCGGGCGAGATGACCGAATAGACGGCGTGCTCGAACATCAGCACGGCGTTGCCCGCCGCAAGCGCGATCGCACCGCCGGAGCCGCCCTCGCCGACCACTGCCGCAACCATCGGCACGCCAAGCGCGAGGCATTGCTCGGTTGACCGGGCGATCGCCTCGGCCTGGCCACGTTCCTCGGCCTGAATGCCCGGAAACGCGCCCGAGGTATCAACCAGCGTCACCACGGGCAGACCGAAGCGATCCGCCAATTGCATCAGCCGGATCGCCTTGCGGTAGCCTTCCGGCTTGCCCATGCCGAAATTATGCCGCAACCGGCTGGCGGTATCGTCCCCCTTCTCGTGGCCGATCACGAGCACGCGGCGCCCGCGGAATGTCGCGAACCCGCCGAGAATCGCCTGATCGTCGCCAAAGGCACGGTCGCCCGCAAGCGGCATCCAGTCGTCGAACAGACCAGCGACATAATCCTTGAAATGCGGACGTGCGCCGTGGCGTGCGACTTGCGTCTTCTGCCACGGGGTCAGCTTGGTGTAGGTATCGCGCAATAGCTTGTCCGCCTTCGCCTGCAAGCGCGCGATTTCGGCGCTCAGGTCGACGGTGCCGTCCGCAGCGGTGTCCCGCAATTCATCGATCTTGCCCTGGAGTTCGGCGATCGGTTTTTCGAAGTCGAGGAAGGTTGCCATAACCTCGGGCGGTTAAGCCCCACGCGGCGTCGCGTCAACGCGCCGCTGCTCGTCCGCCAGCGGATGCCGTGCGTTGACCAGCGCGACGAGATGGCTCGCATCGACATGCGTATAGATTTCGGTTGTCGCGATGTCCGCATGACCGAGCATCGCCTGCAACGCGCGAAGATCGGCACCGCCCGCCAGCAGATGGGTCGCGAACGCGTGGCGCAGAACGTGCGGACTGACCCGGTCCGGTGGAATACCCGCCTCCGCCGCCAGGGCCTTGAGCAACTGATACAAGCGGATACGGCTGAGATGCGCCTTGCCCGAGGGGAACAGCCACGGGCTTTCCTCCGCGACGTACTCCCGCCAGATCGCCACCGCAGCGCGTGCCCGATCCGACAGCGGAACGAGCCGTTCCTTGCCGCCCTTGCCGCGCAGGATCAGATACGGCCGGTCGGGCGCCACCGCTCGCCGCGGCAGCGACACCAGTTCCGTCGCGCGCAGTCCCGATCCGTACAGCAGCTCGACCAGCGCCGACAGACGCAGGTCGTTGGGATCCCGCGGATCCCGCGCGATGCGATCCGCGATTGCGGCGAACAGCCGGTCGACGTCCGCATGATCGAGCACTTTAGGCAACCCGCGCGATGCGCCCGGTCGCGGCAATGCGGTACCCGGGTCGTCCATGCGATGCCCTTCCTCCGCCAGGAATGCGAAAAACCTTCGCAACGCTGCCGATTTGCGGGCGACGCTTGCTTTCGACAGGTCAAGCCACGCCGTACCGACCCGCGTGAGATCATCCGCCGACGCCGCGGCAAGACGACCGCCCAGGACACCCGACGCGAGCATCAAGTCGCTACGGTAGGCGGCCACGGTGTTCTTCGCGGCCCCCGCCTCCGCGGTCATCATCTCGAGAAACCGTTCGATAAGCGCACGGTCCTCACCCGCCCCGGGTGGGGGCGTCGTCAAAGCCGTGCGATCGCCTCGGCGGCGATCATCCTGGCTTCGCCGACCATCCCGACCGATCGAAGCGCGGCACACACATGATACAGCGTTTCAGGCGGAATGCCGCGCCACGACCGTGACTGCATGCCCGTCGCCGCGAGCAGGACGACCGTACCCGGTTCATTGTCCAGCGCCGCCTTCGCGATCGCGCGAGTCCAGCTGTCCGCTCGGCTCACGGGAACGTTGAGCGCCTCGGCACCCTGCGTCACGTCCGCCGCCGAGAGCCGACCCAACCCGGCTAGCGCCGCAAAGAACATCCGCCGCTTGAGGCCATCGGCGTCCTTCGCACCGGCATAAGCGCTCACCTCGCCATAACCGATCACCGCCCCCGCCGGATCTGCCAGCGTGAGCATCGCCCAGCCGTCACCGCCCCGCTCCGCCTTGCCACCCCACCGCAGCGCTTGCGTATCATATCCGGCACTGAGCATTGCCGCGATCAGCCGGTCGGTGTCGGGCTTCGCCAACGACGTCGGAATCCGCGCCGCAGCGCTTGCCGTCAACACAAGCCGCGAATAGCGCGCTTCATCGTCCTTGGGCTGATCCCAGACCTTGCCGAGCGCATCGGCCCGGGCATCGGCATCCGTCCCTTCATAGGCGGTGCGCAAATTGCGCGCGACACCTGCCGGGGTGGAAGGCTGATCGTCCCCGGCATCGATCGCCGCGTACAGATCGACCAGCGCCGCGCTCGACAGGATACCGCGGGCGGCGGCGATATCGGCTGCGGCCGCACGCACACCGGGGGCCAGGCTCGGCGACAGGGCACGCCACCCCTGAACTGCGGGCGAGCTCGACTCGAGCAGACTTTCCGGGATCTCGACGCCCGTCGCGGTCGCGAGCCCGAAGCGCCACGCGGTGAGATAGGGCACGCTGTCCCATTCGATCGTTACCGCCTGCCGCGCACGGCCACCATTTCCGATGACTTTCTGCGCAAGCAGGAGATCGACCCCGCCGGCAATCCGCGACTTGCGGGCGGCGGCGAGCATCGGTTGCGCCTTGGCAGCCGTTCCGGACAGCCCGGCACACATGGCCCGCGCGAGCACCCACCCGCGTTCGCGCCCGAGTGCGGCACCATCCTCTGCGGCCGGACACAGCGCTGCGGGGTCGCCAGAAGCGAGCGCCGCCTGCATCGCGGCCTCGAACATCTTGGGCGTATAGTCCTCGGTATCCACCGCCTGCGCCATCGCGCGTGCAGCAACCGATTCGCCCATCCGCACGAGCAACCAGGATCGCTCCGCTGCGAAGTCCGCGCCGTTGACGCCGCGCGGTGTGTCGACCCGCGCCATCAGCGCGCGACGCAAGGCGATCGACAGCCACCGGGACGCAAGCGGGGGACGCAGACGCCGCATCAGCGTTTCGAGATAGCGCCCGTCCGCGCGACCGAATGCATCGGGTGCCATCGCGCCTTCGGCCGGCCCTGCGACACCCACGCGGCTCAGCGAACGGCGCGCGTAACTCGGCATGTCGGCGCGGACGAAGGCGGCGAAGTCCGTCGGGGAAGGCGGCGTCGCCAGCGGCGTCGGCGTCGCGCCGGGTGTGGGCACGTCGGTCGGCAGCAGCGGTACGAGCGGCGGCGCGGGTGGCAATGTCGTCGGAACGACTACCGGGGCGACCGGCGACACCGCCCGCGGCGTTGCGCTCGGCGAAGGGTTCGCTGCAGGCGACGACACGGGCGCTGGCCGCGCGCGCGGACGCGCCGGCGGTGCGACCGGTGCCGGGTTGGGATCGCCGAACCCCGGCGGCAGGATTGATTCGGGGCCCTTTTGCCCCGCGGCGGGAATCGTCAGCGTCGCCGCGAGCACGGCGGTCGCGAAGATCGCCGGTAGCGCGCGACTACTTCTGAAGGTTCGCAAGCGGCACTGCCTTCTCGACATGCTTCAGCGGCTTTTCATGCGCCACCCCCGACAGCGCGAACAGGCCGCCGACCAGGACGGCCACGACGACGAGAAGCACGAGAAGCAAGCGGGGCATGGGCAAGACCTGTAACGGACCGAAAAGACAAGAGCGGCGCAAGCGAGCTTTTGCCCGATGCGCAGGGGCGCTGTATAGCCCTCGTTTCAATGTTGCAAAGCCCGCCATCTTCTCAGGATACCGCCCTGCCCGACCCATCTCCTTGGAATGGCCAACCGATCGTGCTCGTCGGTCTGATGGGCGCTGGCAAATCGACGGTCGGGCGGCGGCTTGCGGTGCGGCTCGGCCTGCCGTTCGTCGATGCTGATACGGAAATCGAAACCGCGGCCGGAATGTCGATCCCGGACATCTTCGAACGATTCGGCGAAGCCTATTTTCGCGATGGGGAACGCCGCGTGATCGCGCGGTTGATGGACGGCGAACGCCGCGTCATTGCGACCGGCGGCGGGGCGTTCATCGACCAGAAGACGCGTGAGACGATTCTGGCGCATGCCTTTGCGGTCTGGCTCGATGCGAAACCGTCCGTTCTCGCCGACCGCGTGTCGCGCCGCGATACGCGCCCGCTGTTGCGCGGCAAGGACCCGCTCAAGGTGCTCGAAGAACTGGCGCGGGTGCGCAACCCGTTCTACGCGATGGCCCCGCTCCGCGTCTCCAGCCACCGCGCGCCGCATGACGCCACCGTCAACGCCATCCTGAAAGCTCTTGGACAAATATGACGACGATCCCCGTTTCGCTTGGTTCGCGCAGTTACGATGTCGTGATCGAGGCCGGCCTGCTCGCGCGCGCCGCCGACTGGCTCGCGCCGCTGTCGCGCGGGCGAAAGATGGCGATCGTGACCGACTCGAACGTCCTGCCGCATCTGGAAACATTGCAAACATCGCTGTCTGCGGCGGGGGTCGAGAGCGAGGCGATCGTTCTAAACCCTGGTGAATCGACGAAAAGCTGGGCGCAGCTCGAGGCGCTGACCGATCGGTTGCTCGATCTCGGGATCGAGCGTGGCGACCATGTCATCGCGCTCGGCGGCGGGGTGATCGGTGATCTCGTCGGCTTTGCCTGCGCCATCCTCAAGCGCGGCTGCGGGTTCGTGCAGATCCCGACCACGCTGCTCGCACAGGTCGATTCGTCGGTCGGCGGCAAGACCGCGATCAACAGCCGCGCGGGCAAGAATCTCATCGGGGCGTTCCACCAGCCCGCGCTGGTGCTGATCGACCCGCAAGTGCTCGACACGCTGCCGCTGCGGCAAGTCCGCGCGGGCTATGCCGAAGTCGTCAAATACGGGCTGATCGACGATCCCGAATTCTTCGACTGGTGCGAGGCGAACGCCGCCGCGCTGCTCGCGGGCGATCCGGACGCGCGCGTTTATGCGATCGCGCATTCGGTCGGTGCCAAGGCGCGGATCGTCGCGGAGGACGAACGCGAGACCACCGGCAAGCGCGCGTTGCTCAACCTCGGCCACACCTTCGGCCACGCGCTGGAAGCCGAAGCGGGCTTCTCGGATCGGCTGCTCCACGGCGAAGGCGTCGCGGCGGGGATGGCGCTCGCGTTCCAGTATTCCGCCACGCACGATCTTGCCCCGGCGGCGGACGCCGAGCGCGTGGCGGCGCATCTGCGCGCGATCGGGCTGCCCGACGGCGTTGCGGCGGCAGGCATTTCGGCGAGCGCGGACGTGCTGGTCGATCACATGCTCCACGACAAGAAGATGGACGCGGGCACGCTCCCCTTCCTGCTCGCGCGCGGGATCGGACGGACGTTCCTCGACAAGTCGGTCGACCTCGCGGACATCCGCGTGTTCCTGGCGGCCTGATGCCGCGCGGCGTCGCCAAGCGGGATTTGCCGACCAAGGTCTGCCCGGTCTGCCAGCGCCCGTTCGCGTGGCGCAAGAAGTGGGAGCGCGACTGGGAGAATGTCGTTTATTGTTCGGACAAGTGCCGGATGGCGAAGGGGTAGTTCCCATCCCCTAACGCGCTTCCCCGGCGAAGGCCGGGGCCCAGTAGAGATGGCCGAGGTAACGAAGCGCAGTTCCCAGTTAACGTTCGTTCTGCAACTGGACCCCGGCCTTCGCCGGGGAAGCGAAGGTTAGGAGGGGCCGTCACACCCCCGCCCGCATCGCCCCCCACGCCAGCCACAACCACCCCGCGATCAGCAGAGCACCGCCAATCGGCGTAATCGCCCCCAGCCAGCGCGGCAGGCCCAGCGCCATCAAATACAGCGTCGTGGCGAAAATCACCCCGCCGATCACGAACAGCCACGCCGGCCCCCGCGCCCCCATCTGCAGCGCAACCAGCGCCGCGACCGCGTGGATCATCTGATAATGCGCGCCCGTCGTCAGCCACTTGGCCGAATCACCGGTCGCGCCATGCGCGCCGAACGCACCCGCACCGACCGCCATCGCGCCACACAGCGCCGCCAGTAACGCCAGAAAATTCATCCGCCCAACGCCTCGCTCGGTCCCTCGCGCGAGACCTGGGTTATGATTCGGTCGCGGGCGACGCGAATGTCCCCGGCCTCGACTTGCGCCTTCAACCGCTCCCGGTCCTCGCGGCGATAGCGATCCTCGCTGCGATCGATCTCGGCCTGGTCGACCCCCACCTTGAGCAGCGCAAGCCGCGCCATCCGCACCGCCGATTCGAGAACCTCGCGCACGATGCCATCGGCCGGTGCGCCCTTGAGCTTGATCACCGCGCGGCGATCATAAGCGCGCACGAAGATCGCCGCGTCGGGGAACGCCGCATGCACGCCCTCGACTAGATCCGCCGACAGTTGATCGCCATCGATGCAGAACAGGATCAGTTCGGCCTCGCTTGCGCCCGCCTGGCGCAACAGGTCCATCCGCGTGCCATCGCCATAATAGACCTTCGCGCCGAACTCGCCCGCGATGTCGATCATCTCGATATCGTTGTCGATCAGCGTCACCGGAATCCCCTGCGCGATCAGCATCTGCGCGACCGTCTGGCCGAACCGTCCGTAGCCGACGATCAGTGCGTTCGCGCCATCCGCCTGCGGCCCGTCGCGGTCGCCGGTCTGGACCGGCTCCTCGCGGATGCGGCGCGTCATCGACATGAGGAACGGCGTGGTCGCCATCGACAGGGTCACGATCGCGCCGAACAGGCTCGCCGCCTCGGGCGCGATCAGCAGCGCCTTCTGCGCCTGGGCGAACAGCACGAAGCCGAATTCGCCGCCCTGGCTGAGCAACAGCCCGAGCGCGAGCGCCGACCGCCAGGTCATGCGAAACAGCATCCCGATCCCGAAGATGATGATCGCCTTGGTCGCGATCAGCGCAAGCGCCATGCCGATCACGAAGAACGGCCGCTCGGCGATCGCATGGAGATCGAGCATCATGCCGACCGCCAGGAAGAACAGCCCGAGCAGGATCGAGCGGAACGGCTCGACATCGGCTTCCAGCTCGTGCCGGTACGGGCTGTCCGCGAGCATCACGCCCGCAACGAATGCGCCGAGCGCGGTCGACAGGCCAAGCGCCTCCATGATCGCCGCCGATGCGACCACGGTAAACAAGCCAGCAAACACAAACATCTCGCGCTCGCCGAGATTGCCGATGATTCGGAAGAACGGCCGCAGCAGGAAACGCCCCGCCAGCACCAGCCCGGCAACCGCGGCAACGGTGTAGAGAAACAGCAGCCATCCCGGCGGCGCGTTCGCATCGGCCGGGTTGCGCGACAGCACCGCGACGATCGTGATCAGCGGGACGATCGACAGATCCTGGAACAGCAGGATAGAAAAGGCGCGCTCGCCGAACGGGGTACGCATCCGCCCCGCGGATTGCAGCATGGGGAGCACCTGCGCCGTCGACGACAGCGCGAGCGGCAAACCGAGCACCAGCGCCGCCGCACCCGAGAAGTGCGTTGCGATCCAGACGACCACGGTTACGGCAAGGCCGCAGCCGACGACCTGCATCAGTCCGAGCCCGAAGATCTCCTTCTTGAGCGCCCACAGTCGCGTGGGATTGAGTTCCAGCCCGACGATGAACAGCAGCAGCGTGATGCCGAGTTCAGCGACACCGATCTTGGACTGCGCGTTGCCGACGAGGTGAAGCACCTGCGGCCCCGCCACGGCACCGGCAACAAGGAAACCCAGCGTCGCACCGAGCCCGAGGCGACGGAAGATGAGAACGAAAACGAGAGCGAAACCGCCGAGGACGACACCGTCGAACAGCAGCGATTCGCTCATGCCGGCGCCTTTGCGGCGGCTGCGTGCGCCGCCTCCGCCGCGGCCTCGAACGCGAGCCGGATCGAGGCATGGCGCGCGCTGTGTGGCAAGGCCGGGGTCAGCACGTCGACCCCGGGCCATTCGGGTACCGGCCCCTCACCCGCGAGCCAGGCCGCGACCGCATCGCGCGCCGTCGCGAGCTCCTCCGCCGATTTGCCGATCACGGTCGCCCCCATCAGCGATGCGGAAGCCTGCCCCAGCGCGCACGCCCGCACGAGCATCCCGAGCTCCGAAACGCGGCCCTCGGCATCGACCGCGACGTCGACCGTTACGCGGCTGCCGCAGATCGGCGATCGCTTCTCCGCGCTCCCCATCGGATCGGGCAGACGCGCATGATTGGGGATGGACGCGGCGAGGCGCAGGATCTCGGTATTGTAGAGCGGGGCGTTCATGCCCCTTATGTAGGCAGCCCGATCGTCTCAGTCACCCCGTTTGGGATCTTTGATCGGTTGCGCGGGCGTGGTCTTGCCAAGCGTCGGTTCGAACAGCGGCAGGCCCTTGCGCCGGCGGTCGACAAAATCCGCGATCCCTGCGCTGGTGACGTTGAGCAAAGGATAGACGCGCGCCGACTTGAGCCAGATTGGTCGCTGGGTTGGGCCGCCGCCCATCGTGTCGGTGACCAGCACGACCAGCAGAAAGCCGAGGCTTACGAGAATCAGCCCCTTGAGCGCGCCGAAACCGAACCCCAGTGCCCGGTCGATCGGGCCGATGACCGAATCGCGAGTCCGCGCACCGACCGCATTGGCGATCATCCGCCCGACGAAATAGGTCCCCCCCGCCAGCAGCGCGAACGCCAGCACCGCCGCGCCCGCGGTGGTCCCGACCACGCCGGTCAGCGCGTGCGTCAGCGGAACGTGAAACAGCTTGAGCGCAAAGACGATCGCGACCCAGGCGAACAGCGACAGGAATTCAGTGACGAACCCGCGCGCCACGCCGAGCATGGCCGCGCCGCCGACGGCGATGAGGACGATGATGTCGAGCGCAGTGAGGTTCATGGGGTTGCTCTATCCGGAGCGGGCCGGGGGAGTCGAGGGCGTTGCAGCTGGGGAGGCAGGCTCGTCCCTCGTAAGGGTGCGACTTGGTCCCCCCCCTCCGTTTGTTTCGAGGCCCGTGCAACAAGCAAGCCCCTCCCCTCTAGGGGAGGGGTGGGGGTGGGGAACGCCTCGCAGAGACCTCGGCCGAACGCGCGGCACGGCCCCACCCCAACCCCTCCCCTGAAGGGGACGGGCTAAGGGGAGTCATACCCGCGAGTGCCCCGCTACTTCCCCAGCATATGCCCGACGAAGTCGGCAAGCGTCCGAAACCCGGTCAGCTTCAGCCCGCTCTTGTCGTCGGTGATCGCGGAGGGGAGCAACGCGCGCTCGAACCCGAGCTTGCCCGCTTCCTTCAACCGGAGCGGCGCGTGTGCGACCGGGCGGATCTCGCCCGACAAAGCGATCTCGCCGAACGCCACCGCATCGACCGGGACCGGCCGTTCGCTCAGCGCCGAAACCAGCGCCGCCGCCACCGCGAGATCCGCCGCGGGATCCTGCACTTTATAGCCGCCAGCGATGTTGAGATAGACCTCGCACGCCGAGAAGCTGAGGCCGCAGCGCGCCTCGAGCACCGCGAGGATCATCGCCATCCGGCCGCTGTCCCACCCGACCACCGCGCGCCGCGGCGTCGCGCCGCTCGCGAGGCGGACGACCAGCGCCTGGATTTCCACGAGGACCGGCCGCGTGCCCTCCAGCGCGGGGAAGACGGTGGTGCCCGTCACCCCCTCTTCACGCTGGGTCAGGAACAAGGCGGAGGGGTTGGCGATTTCGGTCAGCCCTTCGGCGACCATCGCGAACACGCCGATCTCGTCGGTCCCGCCGAAGCGGTTCTTGATCGCGCGGAGGATGCGATATTGATGGCTGCGTTCGCCCTCGAAGCTCAGCACCGTGTCGACCATATGTTCCAGCACGCGCGGCCCCGCGATGCTGCCGTCCTTGGTGACATGGCCGACCAGCACCACCGCGGTGCCGCGTTCCTTGGCGAAGCGGATCAGCTCCTGCGCCGAGGCGCGGACCTGGCTGACGGTGCCCGGCGCGCCCTCGATCAGGTCGGAATGCATCGTCTGGATCGAATCGATCACGAGCAACGCGGGCGGGGTCGCCTGCGACAGCGTCGTCAGGATATCGCGCACCGAGGTCGCCGCCGCGAGCATCACCGGTGCACTGCCAAGCCCAAGCCGCCGCGCGCGCAGACGCACCTGATCCGCGGCTTCCTCGCCCGAGACATAGGCCACAGGCAATCCAGTCATCGCCATCTTGGCGGCGGCTTGCAGCAGCAGCGTCGACTTGCCGATCCCCGGATCGCCGCCGATCAGCGTCGCCGACCCCTCGACGAACCCGCCACCCAGCGCGCGGTCGAGTTCCGCGATGCCCGATTGCATCCGTTCGGGGAGCGTGATCTCGGCATCCAACCCGACGAGCTGGATCGATCGCCCGCCCCCCATCAGATTGTGCTTGGCCTGGAACGGGGTGACGTTGGCACCCGCCGTATCCTCGACCATCGTGTTCCATTCGGAGCAATCGCCGCACTGCCCCGCCCAGCGATGCGAGACTGAGCCGCAGGATTGGCAGACGTAGCGCTTCTGGGGTTTTGCCATCGGGACAGCCTAGCCCAACTGGAACGTTAAGGGAACAGGGCTTGTCGACGAACGGCCGCGTCGGCGGCACACGATAACATGGGTCAGTATAGTACTGACCATCAAATTAACGAAACGTTCGGCTTTCGCGGCAATTCTAGGGGCGTTCAACGGAGTTCCCTCATGCAGCGTATCCTCTACATCAGCACCGCCCGCGACGGCTTCGACGAGGCTGCGCTAGACGGTATCCTGCGGAGCTCGCGCCGGAACAATGCCGCCGTCGGGGTAACCGGATTGCTGGTCGTCGGTGGACGCCGATTCCTGCAAGTGCTCGAGGGTCCGGAAGAAGCAGTCGCGAGCGTGTTCGAGCGAATCTCGCGCGATCCACGGCATTTCGCGGTCGTCCGACTGTCGAACAAGACGATCGAGACACGGGCGTTCGGCGAATGGGCGATGGGGTATCGTTCCGCACGGGTGGTCGACCGCAACGGACAGAAGCGCGATTTGCGAGCGATCGTCGAGCAACTGGTCGCGCCGATCGACGACCCCATGCTGCGCGCGGAATTCACCGAGTTCGCGACGCTGCACGCAGCCGCCTGACATCCCCGCATCAGCGAATTTCCCCTTCGCACAGTGTAGCTTGCCCGTCTCGCCAGACGCGGTATAGATGCGCCTGGGGAACATTCCGATGCAGAGTAAAGCTACAGGTTGCGTTACTCTGGCCGGGAACCCGCGCGTTGCCGAAATTCTTGCGCGCGTCTGCGATCTTACCGGAATGGGATTTGCCGCGGTCGCACAGGTCACAGAGCAGACGTGGACGGCGTGTCATGTGCTCGATCAGATCGAGTTCGGGCTAGATCCGGGTGACGAACTCGATTTGAAGACGACAATCTGCAACGAGATCCGCGAACATGGGCAACCGGTCGTGATCGATAGCGTGTCGGGAGACGCCTATTGGCGGACCCATCCGACACCTATCCTCTACGGTTTCGAAAGTTACATTTCGCTGCCGATAACTTTGTCCGACGGCCGGTTTTTCGGAACGCTCTGTGCGATCGATCCTGGTCCCGCCAAGATCGACATGCCCGAACTGATCGCAACGATCCGCGGGTTTGCCGCGGAGATCGCCGCGATCCTGGATGCGCCCTCGCGCGACAGCCTCGGCTAGCCGCGCGCGGGAATCTCCAACCCGCGCTGGACCGCCGGACGGGCAAGGCCCCGATCGAGCCAGGCCCGCACATTGCCGAAGGCGTCGAACCCGACCAGATCGCCCGCGCCGTAGAAATCGACGAGCGCGCGAACCCAGCCGATCATCGCAATATCGGCGATCGTATAGCTGTCCCCCAGGAACCACTGTTTCCCCGCCAGCGCCGCGTCCATCACGCCGAGCAACCGCTTTGCCTCCGCGACGTATCGGTCACGTGGACGCTTGTCCTCGTAATCCTTGCCCGCAAACTTCACGAAGAAGCCGAGCTGCCCGAACATCGGACCGACGCCGCCCATCTGGAACATCACCCACTGGATCGCCTGAAGCCGCTCGGCCGGATCCGCGGGCAGGAACTTGCCCGTCTTCTCGGCGAGATACAGCAGGATCGCGCCGGATTCGAACAACCCCAACGGAACGCCGCCGGGACCGTCCGGATCGATGATCGCAGGGATCTTGCCATTCGGGTTGAGCGAAACGAACGCAGGCGACTTCTGATCATCGTTCGCAAAGTCGATCAGATGCGGCTCATAAGCGAGGCCGGTTTCCTCCAGCATGATCGAGACTTTCACGCCGTTGGGGGTCGGCAGCGAATACAGTTGCAACCGGTCGGGATGCGCCGCTGGCCAACGCTGCGTGATCGGAAAACGCGAAAGATCGACCATGGCGGGACTCCTGACAAAATGGCGGCACCGAGGGAGATAGTCATCCCCCCTGCGCTTCGCTATGGCCCCTGCCAATGGACGCATCCGATCTCCGCGTGGCCCTGTTCAGCGGCAACTATAATTATACGCGCGATGGTGCGAATCAGGCGTTAAACCTGCTTGTCGGGCATCTGCTGCAACAAGGCGCACAGGTACGCGTCTATGCGCCGACGAGCCGACGCCCAGCGTTCGCGCCGACCGGCGATCTGGTCAGCGCGCCGTCCTTCAAATTTCCGGGACGCGCCGAATACAAGGTGTCGCTTGGACTCAACGCGCAATTGCGGGCCGACCTAAAAGCGTTCGCCCCCAATCTCATCCACGTCTCCGCCCCCGACGTCCTGGGCCACAGCGCGGTTAAGTACGGAGAAGACCACGGCATTCCGGTCGTCGCATCCTACCATACCCGCTTCGAGACCTACATGAGCTATTACGGGCTCGGCTTTCTGGTCCGCACGCTGGTCCGGCTCCAGGCCAAATTCTACTCGCGGGTCGACGAAGTCCTCGCACCGAGCCAGATGATGGGCGAGATCCTGCGCGAATGGGGCGTGCCGACCCCCGTCAGCCGCTGGTCGCGCGGGGTCAACCATGATCGCTTCAGCCCCGGCCGCCGCGATCTACAGTGGCGTCGAAGCCTAGGCATCGCGGATGACGAGATCGCGGTCGGGTTCCTCGGCCGGCTGGTCAAGGAAAAGGGCCTCGATGTGTTCGCTGACGCGATGCACGCGCTCGACCGCCGCGGGGTGCGCCACAAGACGCTGGTAATCGGCGAAGGCCCCGCGCGCGACTGGTTCGCCAAGGAAGTGCCCGACGCGGTGTTCGCCGGGTTCCAGTCGGGCGATGACCTCGGTCGCGCGGTCGCGTCGATGGACGTGTTCTTCAACCCGAGCATTACCGAGACGTTCGGCAACGTCACGCTCGAGGCGATGGCGGCAGGCGTCCCCGTCGTCGCGGCGCGCGCCTCGGGTGCGGTCGGGCTGATCGACGACGGCGTGACCGGGTTGATCGTCCCGCCGACCGACATCCAGGGCTATGCCGATGCGCTGCAACGGTTCTGCGAAGACCACGCCTTTCGCCGCGCGGCGGGCGCGGCGGGTCATGCCAAGGCGGGGGGGTATAAGTGGGACACGATCAACCAGACCGTGCTCGACACCTATCTGCGCGTGATCGAGCGGCGTTCTGGGCGATAGGCAGGACGGTCGGACGGCGTACGGCGGCGGCCTCAACCTCGTTTCTGGCGTCATGCTGAACTTGTTTCAGCATCCACCGTGCTACCGAGGCCTGCCTCAGTGGCGCGGTGGACCCTGAAACGAGTTCAGGGTGACGCCAGGAGTAGGGAAAGGACGCCGTACGCCCGAATCCCCGCAAGATCAGGGTACGGCCCGCGCCATTCTCACCCCCAGTCGTACACCAGCGGTGCCTCCCGGAATGCAAACCGGTCAACGTGCCGTGCAACCGCCCCCTTCAGTCCCTCGAGTTGCTCGGGCGAGGTCGCGTCGATCCGCACCACGAGCGCGTCCGGTTCGGCATCGAACGTGACGGTCGCATCGCCCGGATAATCCGCGCCGCGGGCATCCCGCGGGAAAACGATCGTGCCGTGAGTCGCGGTATAGGCGACCGTCAGATTGTGCTCCCAATGCTTGCACGTCTGCTGCAAATATTTGCTGGCGTGCGCAGTGGGCACGCGGGCGGTTGCGACATGCTCCATCACAGACGCTCGATCTTCTGCGCCGCATCGTCGATCAGCGCGACGGCGGCATGGATCGTCTCGATCGCCACGTCCTCGCTGCGCAGCTTGTTGATAAGCACCTCGCGCAAATTGCCCATCGCACGGCGTACCGACGCGCCATCGGTGCGCGCGCGTTCCGCCCCAACGCCGGCAAGCCGCGCAAACAGCGCCTCGACCAGTTCAGCATTGTCGACGAGATGCTGCGTCCCCGTCGCGGTCGCCTCGAACAGCTTCTTGGCACCGTCCGCCTGTCGCGCTGCGATCAGATCCATGTCGTCGAGCAACGTCAGCGTCGGATAGACCACGCCGGGGCTCGGCGCATAGGCACCACCGGTCAGGTCCTCGATGCTGCGGATCAGGTCATAGCCGTGGCGGGGCTCGTCCGCGATCAGCTTGAGCAGCACCAGCCGCAGCTCGCCACCGTCGAACATCCGACGGCCGCGCGGACCGCCCCTGCCGCCGGAACGTCCCTCGGAATGATCGCCGCCACCGAAACCGCGACCACCCCCGCCCCGCATCATGCCCATCCGCGACGCGCCTTCGCCGTGCCGATCGCCAAAGCGATGCCCGTGCCGATCGCAGCCGCGACTACCGTGTTGATGAAATCCAAACATACTGTCTCTTCCTATTCATGATGGCACTAAGATATATCTTTGAACAGCGCGTGCAAGGGTGACGTGCAAATTTTCGTTCGGGACCTTATCTTTCCCGCGATGGTCATCCTCCCCGACGCATCCGGAGGCTGGCTGTGTTTCAAAGCGCCAGGTGACCCTTTCCCACTCGACCACGCCATCCGTGCGCATAAGGCAGCCCAATGACCGACTCGCTCTTCTCGTCCCTCGCCAAGCAGCCGCTCGCCGAGCTTTTGCGGCCCAGCAAAATCTCGGACGTCATCGGTCAGGAGCAGTTATTGGGCCCCGACGCGCCGCTCAGTCGCATGATTCAGCGCAAGCGCCTGTCATCGTTCGTGCTGTGGGGACCACCGGGCGTCGGCAAGACGACCATCGCGCGGTTGATGGCACAGGCGACCGATTACGAGTTCATCCAGCTGTCGGCGGTTTCGACGGGCATCGTCGATCTCCGCAAGGCGATCGCCACCGCGGCGTCGCTGCGGGCAAGCGCGGGCCGCACGACCGTGGTGTTCATCGACGAGCTTCATCGCTTCTCGCGTCCGGTCCAGGACGCGATGCTCCCTGCGATCGAGGACGGGACGTTCGTGCTGATCGGGGCGACGACCGAAAACCCGAGCTTCAGTCTGGTCTCCGCGTTGCTCTCGCGCGCCAAGGTCTACACGCTGAGCAGGCTCGATAGCGAAGACCTCGGTCGCGTGATCGGTCGCGTCGAAGAACACCAGCAGCGCCCGCTACCGCTCGATCCGCGTGCGCGCAGCGCGCTGATCGGCATGGCTGATGGCGACGCGCGCTATTTGATCGGCCTGTGCGAAGACATCTTCGCCGGGGCCGTCTCCGAGCCGCTCACCGTGGAACAGCTCGCGACGATCGTGCAGTCGCGCGCGCCGCTCTACGACAAGGGGCAGGAAGAACATTTCAACCTGCTGAGCTGCTTCCATAAGAGCCTGCGCGGGAGCGACGTCGACGCCGCGATGTACTGGGCGGCGCGGATGATGGAGGGTGGTGAGGACGCCTCGGTGATATTCCGCCGTCTCAGTTGCGCGGCATCGGAGGACGTGGGGATGGCCGACCCCAATGCGATGATCCAGGTTCTGACCGCATGGCAGGCGTTCGAGCGTGTCGGGCTACCCGAAGGACGGCTCTTCATGGCCCAGGCGATCGCCTATGTCGCGACCGCGCCCAAATCGAATGCCGCCTATCTGGCGTTCGACCGCGCGCGGGCACTGGCGAAAGCGACCGGCTCGGTCGCCCCCCCGAAGCGAATCCTGAACGCGCCGACCAAGCTGATGAAGGAACTGGGATATCACGAGGGCTATCAGTATGATCACGATCACGCCGATGCCTTTTCGGGGCAGAATTTCTTCCCGGACGAACTGTCGCAGAAAGGCCGCCCGGTCTTCTACCAGCCGAACGAGCGGGGCTATGAACGCGAGATCAAGAAGCGCGTCGACTTCTGGTCCAACCGCCGGATCGATCCTTCCCGCGAACAATAATACGGCATCGGCAAACGATCCGGGGGACAGCGTCCCTGCCCCCCAGTCGTTCAAGACAGCGGCGGTTGCCCGTTGGACGCCGTCAGCCCGCCGTCGACCGGCAGGTTCACCCCGGTGACGAACCGCGCATCGTCACTCGCGAGGAAAGCGACCACGCCCGCAATATCGTCGGGCTCCGCACCGCGACCGAGCGGGATACGCTCCTCGAACTTGGCGATCAGGTCGGGCTGTTCCTTCATTCCCGCGGTCAGCGCGGTATAGGTCAGCGACGGGTTCACCGCATTGACGCGCACGCCGTTCCGCGCCTCGTCCATCGCCAGCGCGCGGGTGAAGTTGGTGACGGCACCCTTCGCTGCACAGTAAAAGCTGTGGTTCCAGTCCCCGCCAAGACCCGACACCGACGAGACGTTGACGATGCACCCCTTCGCTTCTCGCAGGTGCGCGATCGCCGCGCGGCTCATATGAACGACGCCGTAGAGGTCGGTCTCGATCACCTTGGTGAATTCAGAGAAGGCGCCCTCGTCGAGCTTGCCGAGATGATCGACGCCCGCATTGTTGACGAGGACGTCGATACGCCCGAAGCGATCGACCGCCGCCTGCACGAGCGCCGCGCACGCCGCGCGATCGGAAACGTCGGTCGGCAAGATCGCGACCGCGCCGCCGAGCGACTGCGCCAGGCGGTCGAGGCCGTCCGCGTCAATGTCGCCGAGCATCAGGCTTGCGCCTTCCGCGGCAAACCGGCGCGCCACGCCCTCACCGATTCCTGAGGCGGCGCCAGTGATCACGACCACCGTGTCGGAGAATCGCGCCATTACGCGTTCTCCGCCTGCGCCGCATGACGGCCCTCGCAGAATTCCTCGATCAGCTTTGCACAGAAGGCGGGCAAGTCATCGGGCGTGCGGCTGGTGACGAGCCCCTGATCGACGACGACGTCCTGGTCGACCCAATGGCCGCCCGCGTTGCGGATATCCGTTTCGAGCGTCGGATAGGAGGTCAGCGTACGACCGCGCACCTGATCGGCCTCGATCAGTGTCCAGGGCGCATGGCAGATTGCGGCAACGGGTTTGCCGGCGGTAAAGAACGCGCGCACGAATGCGATCACCGCGTCCGACGACCGCAGTTTGTCCGCGCCGACGCAGCCCCCTGGGATCACCAAGCCATCGAATTCGGATGCCGATACATCCGATATCGCTGCGTCGATCGGGAAGGTTGTGCCGGGGTCGAGGTCGTTGTTGACGGTCTGCGCCTCCCCCGCTTCGAGGCTGATCACCGTCACCGTGCCGCCAGCCTGTTCGACCGCGGATTTGGGTTGCGCGAATTCGGGCTCCTCGGTGCCGCGGGGTGCGATCAGGATCGCGATCTTCTTGCCGTCGAGTTTCATGGTCATCTCCATCAGTGTCGGTGTGGTGGGAGGTGGCTGTGCGCCGCCGATCCGCCGGTCAGGCAGGAATGTCGTCGATACGCGCGGTGTTTGCGGCCGGGATGCCCGTTTCCCGGTGGCGGAAGTCGCTCAGCGCGCGATATACCTGCATGCGCGCGCGCATCACGCCGCCGAGCGGGCGGTGTGCGGCCAGACTGTGGGCCGGCCGGAACGTCATCACCTCATCGAAATAGCGAACCCGCTCCGCGCCATAGGCGGCCTGGCGCGGCAGGCGGATCGTGGCGATCGTGCGGTATGCACTATCCTCTTCGGGCCATTCGACCGACGTGTCCTCGATCGGCTGGGTTTCGGCGTTGGTCCAGATTTGCGCGCGCAGCTCGAACACCGCATCGTTGCGGTCGAAATAGTCGATCGCCGCGTGACGAAAGCCGTCCTCGTCCTGATGCGGATCGAGCCGCCAGTCCGCGAGCGCCCGTTGCTCGGGCGCGACCGCGAACGCACCGATCTTCGCGACGTAATCGCCAAAGCGGATCGGGCACTGGCTGTAATAGTCTTCGTGGAGCGGATGGCTGAAGGGATGCCCGTAGAAGTCGAGCGCGGCATTCGGCCCCGCACCGACGGCGTTGAGCAGCGTGTTCATCGTGCGCGCAACCGATGCCGCCGCACTCTTCACGCCCTCCGGCATCGGCACCGTCGCGCCGATCTTCTTCGCCTGCTGCAGAAAACCGTCCGCTGTCCCCGCCGGGAAGGTGGTGCCGCTCGCCAGCACGAAATCCTGCGTCGGCGCATCATGGCTGGGAAGCGTCTCGCCTTCGACCCCGAACACCTTGATCGCCATCCCGCGATGGGTCGACACACGGTCGTTGAGCTTCTCGCCCGGCCCCTGCGCAAAGCGGACCGCGACATCAAACGTGCCCGGCGCGCCGAACAAGCCTTGCGCCAGTTCCGGCGGCAGACCGTCGGACACGGTCATCTTGCCGATGACGCAGGCGGTGCTCTTGGCGTGGCTTGCCCGGACGGCATGACCGTCGCGCTTCTCGACCGTCTGGGCCTCCTGGGTCATGCCCTCGATGATGCCGTCGATACTGTCCTGCTCATTGGGTTCGAGCGTCTCGATATCGTCGCGATACGGTAGATGCGTCATGGCAAAATTTCCTCGAAAGGTTGGGAAAAGCCATGTCGCGCGCTTCGCCGCTGACCCTTCCCCACACATATGCGGGGGCGGCGACCTGCCGCCCCCGTGTCGCTTAACGCTGGCGCGGTGCCGCCGCGAACGCTGCCTTCAACCGCGCGACCGCGAGATCGTTGGCGTCCTTCGCGCCGCGGACGACCTTGGCCATGCCGAAGAACTCGTGCGTCACGCCGGGGAAGGTGCGCTGCTCCACCTTGTCCCCTGCCGCCCGCATCGCAGTCGCCAGCGTTTCACCGTCTGAGCGCAGCGGATCGATCTGCGCGTTGATGATCGTCGTCGGCGGCAGGCCACGCAGGTTGGCCGCGACGAGGTTCAGCCGCGGGTCCTGCGCATCCGCCTTGCTGGTCTGATAGTAATGGCCGAACCAGCCGAGCATCGCGGTGTTGAGCGGCTTGGCATTCGCCGAATCCTTGCGCGACGGCAGCGTCATGCTGCTGTTCGCGATCGGATAGACCGACACGATGTGGAGCGGCGCGATCAGGCGGTTATCCCGTGCGTAGATGGCGGTGGCGACCGCCAGATTGCCGCCAGCGCTCTCGCCTGCGACCGCGATCTTGGCCGGATCACCACCCCAGCTCGCGGCATTCTGCAGCGTCCAGCGATAGGCTGCCGCGGCATCGTCATGCTGCGCCGGGAACTTGAACTCGGGCGCATGCCGATATTCGACCGACACGACGATCGCGTTGAGCGCCTTGGCCATCGCGCGGGGTGCGGCGTCATAGGTGGCGACGTCGGCGATCACCCAGCCACCGCCGTGATAATAGACGACGATCGGCATCGGCTTGCCCGCCGGCGCGCCCGCTGGCTTGTAGATGCGCGCGAACTGCTGGGCGTCGGTGCCATAGCGCACGTCCTGCGTCGTGACCGACGCGTCGGGCGTCGTGGGCATGCCCTTCTTGGCCATGGCCGCCTTTGCGCCATCGGCGGCGGACGGCTGCTGACGCGCCTGCGCCGGGGTCAACGTCTCGATCGGCTTGCCGCCGAGGCCGGCCAGCGCATCGAGCACCATCTGCATGTCGGGCGCCGCCTTGGGCGGCTGGGTTGCAGTGGCGGGCGGCGGCGGCGGGGGCGGCGCATCGGCCGACGGCGCGGACTGCGCGTAAACGCCGGACGACGCCGAGAGCAGCGCAGCGACGAGTATCGCGCGGGCGGGAAGGTGCTTGGGGGTGAAAGTCATGGTCGCTCCTGCTTGTATCAAAAGGTGAACAACCCGACGGCATGAACGTTTCTGTACGGTTCCGGGCCAAGCGGCCTGTCCAGCGAGCAGGCCAGCCTTCCATGTCCCCAGCCTTCATGAGCAATGTCACCCCGATCTCTGCGAGTATCTCGCACGCGCAGCCCGATACCGTTGCGGCCGGCGGCAACCTGCTGCTCGCCAGTCTGTCGACCGCGGACCTCGCATTACTGGTGCCGCATCTGACCCCGGTATCGTTCGCGGTGGGGGACTTCATCACCCGCGCAGGCGACCCGATCGACAGCCTGTGCTTCTTCGAGCAGGGGATCGCGGGGATCCTGGATTCGCTCGAGGACGACCGGCGCTACGCGGTCGGCCTGATCGGTGCCGAGGGCTTCATCGGCTGGCCCCTGCTCCTGGGGGATGGGCGGTCCCCCTATGACGTGACGATGCGGGCCGAACATGGCCGCGCATTGCGCATCCCGGCGGACGCGTTGCTGTCCGCGATCGCGGCGAGCCCGACCCTCCACCGGACGCTGCTACGGTTCGTCCACATCTTCATGCTGCAGATGAGCCGCACCATCGTATCGTCGCTCGCCCACCCGATCGAGCGGCGGATGGCGCGCTGGATCCTGTTGTATCACGACCGCGTGCAGTCCGACGAAATCTGCATGACCCACGAGGAGTTTCGCCTCATGCTGGGCGTGCGCCGCAGCAGCATCACCGATGCCCTGCACCGGCTGGAAGAGGAACAGGCCATTCGGGGATTACGAGCAAAGGTTGTCGTGCGCTGCCGTGACAAGTTGCTGCAACTGGCCGGGGATACCTACGGCCACCCGGAGCAGGAATATCGCCGGCTGATCGCGGACGGACATGCGGTCGACAATGGACGGTGACACAGCCCCGTCGGCGGAATGCGCCACGCCGACCACCAGTCCGGAAACGAACCTAGTTCCGAAGCACTTTACACGCTTCGCGGCGATCGATTGGTCAGGCGCGAAGGGTGCGCGGCATCCCGGTATCGCGCTGGCGATCTGCGACGAGGGGCGCACAGCACCACTGCTGGTCGAGCCGCCGCGTGGCGTCTGGTCACGCAGCGATATCCTGCACTGGTTGCACGACCGCGCGGATGACTCCTTGCTGGTCGGGTTCGACTTCAGCTTCTCGGCGCCGTTCCTCGATCGCGGCGCCTATCTGCCGGGCGAAACCGACGCGACCGATCCGCGCGCATTATGGGCCTATGTCGACCGGCACAGCAGCGATGCCGATCTTGGCGCGGCATCGTTCCTGGAGACGCGGCGGGGGCGGCATTTCTATCTGGGCGCGGCCGACGGGGTGAAGGCGCACTTCATGCACTATCGCCGCTGCGAACAGCATTTTAACGCGAACGGCGGCGGCAAGGCATCGACCGTCTACGACGCGATCGGCGCGGCACAGGTCGCCAAGGCAAGCTTCGCAGGGATGCGCCTGCTGCATCATCTCGATCCCGCAATTCCGGTCTGGCCGATCGACCCCCCGCCCCGGCGTGGTGCCTGCGTCGTCGAAATCTACACGACGATCGCCGCCCGCGCGGCGGGGATCCGCAAGGGCCTGAGCAAGCTGCGCGATGGCGAGGCGCTCGACCTGGCGCTCGCCGCGATGGGGAGCGAACCGCATCTGCCGATGCCGCGCTATACCGATCATGCGACCGATGCGATCCTCACCGCGGCATGGCTCCGCACGAACGCGCGACGCGACGATTTATGGCATCCGCCCGCGATGACGCGCCAGATCGCGCGCACGGAGGGCTGGACCTTCGGCGTGTCTTGACGCATGGAATGCGCACGAGGACAGCATCCTCCACGCCGGTTTAGCTCAGTTGGTAGAGCGCCAGTTTTGTAAACTGGATGTCGCGGGTTCGATTCCTGCAACCGGCACCATCCCCCCATCTTTGCGCATCGCCTGCCGCGCCGGTCATGGCTTGGGAGCGGCGTTGCCCCCAGCCCCGACCCGATAGCGATCGAACCATGCGAGGATCGCGGACGCCTTGGCCGCCGATTGCGACGGGCGCGACGTGAAGCCGCCGTGGCTCGCCCCCGGCACCTTGACCAGCGCGGTCGGCACGCCGCGGATCTGGAGCGCGGCGTAATATTGCTCCGACTCGGATACCGGCGTGCGGTAATCGTCGCTGCCCACGACGACTAAGGTCGGCGTCTTGACGTTGCCGACGAGGCTCAACGGCGAACGGTTCCAGTAGCTCATCGGGTCTTCCCACGGCAGCTTGGTGAACCAGTAGCGCGAGGTGAACAGCGTGTTGTCCATCGTCAGCGCTTCGCTCGCCCAGTTGATCACGGGCTTCTGCGTTGCCGCTGCCTTGAACCGGTCGGTCTTGCCGACGATCCACGCGGTCAGCACGCCGCCGCCCGACCCGCCGGTGACGAAGAGATTGTCGGGGTCGGCGGTGCCGTCCGCGATCGCGGCATCGACCGCGGCGATCAGGTCGTCGTAATCGGCGGAGGGATATTTCTTGTCGATCAGATTGGCGAACTCCGCGCCATAGGACGTCGATCCGCGCGGATTGGTCCACAGCACCGCATAGCCCGCCCCCGCATAGAGCTGCACGTCGGTCGCAAAACTCGGGCCGTATGCGCTGTTGGGACCGCCGTGGATCTCGAGGATCAACGGTGCGCGTTTCCCGGCAGGCTGGCCGGGAGGGGTTGCGAGCCACGCGTCGATCGACCGTCCATCGGGTGCGGTCACCGCGATCTTGCGGATGGGTGCCAACGCCTTCGACGCGGTCATCACCGCGTTGAGCTGCGTCAGGCGGCGCGGCTTGCCCCCGCTCGACACCCACACGTCCGCAGGCGCGGACGCATCGCCGCCGGTATAGGCGATCGTGCCGTTGCGCGAGACCGAGAAGGCACCGCCAGTATACGGTCGGTCGAGCCCGTCGCCGCCGACATTGTCGATGATCGGCGTGACGCGGCCATCAAGGCCGATCCGCGCGACCTTGCGCCGCCCGCGATCGTCGTAGCTCGCGAACAAGCTACGCCCGTCCGCGGCCCACACCGCATCCTCGATCCCGCGATCGAGCGGCTCGGTGAGCGACTTCGCACCGCCGGCGTTGCGGTCGCCGATGTAGAGTTGCGTGTTCTCGTAGCTGCGGCGCTTGTCGTCGAACCCGAGCCACGCGATCCGGCTGCCGTCCGGGGATACGAGCGGCTTGGCGTCGGGGCCGTCGCGGCTCGTCAGCGTCCGGAGCGCACCGCTGGTCACGTCGACCGCGATGACGTCGGAGTTCATCACTTGCCGATCGGCCTCGGGGCCGCGGATCGCCGCGAAGACGATCGAGCGCCCATCGGGCGTCCAGGAAAGCGGGCCACCGTCATCGAACGCACCGAACGTCAGCTGGCGCGCGGCACCGCCTTCTGCCGCGACGACGAACAGATGATCGCGCCCCGGCTTGACGTATCCCGGCCCGTCGTTGCGATAGTTGATCCGGTCGATCACCGTCAGCGGCTCGGCCCATTTCGCGCCCTCGGGCTTGGGCGGAGCCTTGCCCAGCGTCGTCGCCTCACCCGCGACCGTCGCGACATAGGCAAGCTGTCGTCCATCAGGCGACCACGCCAGTGCCTGCGGATCGCCGGGGAAGCTCGTCACGCGCGCACTTGTCCCGGAGGACAGCCAGCGGACGAACAGTTGCGAGCGATCGCCGTCAGCGGCGGCATAGGCAACGCGCGTACCGTCGGGCGACCAGCGCGGGGTCGACCCTTGTGCCGCGAACGGCGTCTGCCGCCCGGAAGCGACGTCGATCAGCCAGAGCGAGGACTGCATCCGGTCGGTCATCACGTCTGCACTGCGGCGAACGTAGACGATCGTGTGCCCGTCCGGGCTGATCTGCGGGTCCGCCGCGATCGACAGCCCGAACAGGTCCGCGCCGGTGAACGCACGCGGCGGCCCCTCGGCGGGTGCTGCATTCGGCTGTTGCTGCGCGATGCTCGCGACCGGCGTGGCAACCCCAAGCGATGTCGCGAGGGCTATGGCGAGGGTCAGGCGCATGCGGGATCTCCGGATAGGTCGCCGCCGGTCATGCCCGATTGGGCGCGCCATGCAATAGCAGGAGAGCGGTCCGCGTTAGTCCCCCATCCCCTCGGGGGCCTTAACGAGCCCATCCCCCCTTCCGTTCGCTTCGAGCGCAGTCGAGAAGCCGCCACGATCGCTGTGCCAGGTTTCTCGACTAGGCTCGAAACGAACGGAAGGAGAGGTCTCGCACCCTGCCCGGCGGTGCCGCCGCGCGCAGCCAGCGCGCGGCAAGCCCCGGGCCCCGTCAGGGCGTTTCCGCCGCCGTCGCCATCGCCGCCCGCGCCGCCAGAATATACGCCGAGGTCGTACTGACCGTATATTCGTTCTCGAACCACAGGAACGGCCAGTCGGGCTTCGCCTCGGGGAAGTCGGGTTTGACGATCAGCACGCCTGGCACCATCCCGCCCGGGATGAAGCTGTAGTCGGCGCGATTGTGGCCATAGCCGATTAGCTTGGAGGCGGTGCCGACGGTGGACACCAGCGACAGGTTGTTCGCCGGATGCCGCCCCAGCACATAATCGAGCGCGGCCAGCGTGTGCTCGGTCCCGATCAGTTCGGGGAACGCCTTGTGCATCAGGTACATCGTCGTACCGAAGCTGACGACCTGATTGGACCCCGCCCATGACCCGTCGCTGATCGGCACGCCGAACGGGTTCTTGGTCATGTCCTGATCGACCTTGGTCTTGAGCGCCTGCACCAGCGGCAGGAGCTGCGCGCGATACGCCGGATCCATCAGCGGGATCGCCCGGACCGCCGCGCTGCCGACCCATTCGAAGTGTTGCTGGATCACCGGCATCAGCGTGCGGAGCCGGTCGGCATAGACCTTGTCGCCCTTGCTCGTGATCAGCAGCTCGACCGTCGCGACCACGTTCGCCATTTCGGGCGATCGACGCGAGGACGAATCGTCACGCCCGTCGCCGCCGTCCTTCACCCCGGCCTGTTCCTTGGTCCACAGCGCCTTGGCCGCTGCAAGCGACTCCGCCGCCATCGCGGGATCGCTCTCGCGCAACGCGCGGCTTGCGCCTGCGAGCGCCCCTGCGACCACAAGATTGTTCGCGGGGAAGTTGGTGGTGAACGCCCAGCGATCGTCCTGCGCGCCCGACCCGTCGCCCTTCCGCTCGGTCGCCTTCAGCTTGGGATTGTAGACCAGATTGTCGGTCTGCGACCCGGCGTCGCCAAGATGCGCATATTGCCGCAGCGCCGGATCGACGATCCCGACGATCGCATGGCCGAACACCTTGTACTGCGCGAGCAATTGCAGCGTGCCGTGGCGGATCTGCTGGACCGCATCCTCGACCCCGTCGGGCTTGCGGATCTCGACCGCACGCGCCGACTCATCGACGCTGGTTTCGTCCCAATCGAGCCCGAAAAGCTCCCGCGCCCACACCAGATCGCGCACGACCGAGGCGTTTTCGGGCGTCTGGATGTCGTAATCGCCCGCATCCTGGAACCCGCCGACCGCGAGGCCCGGAATATGCTCGCCCGCCTTGAACGGGGAATCGAGATTGGGGCCCATCTTGTAACCGTCGAAATGGGTGATGTTCGGCGGGGCCTGGCGTGCATCGTCCAAGTGCGACGGGGCGGACCAGACGCGATACTGTTCGCGGATCCCGACATGATCCATCTGTTCCGCGATGAAGGTGTCGAGGGATGTCTGCCAGATCCGGCCATAGGCATCGGCGGCGATCCGGAACGGGTTGGTCGTCTGCCCGGCGTAGGAGATCGCATAGACGCCCGGCTCACGCACGCTCGAGAAATCGAACGCGGCATAGGCATAGCGCGTCCATCGACCGCGCGGTTTGGTTTTGGCGCGGAACACCGACTGCTTGCTGCCGTCCGGCCCGAGCTTGACGAGTTCGGCCTCGGTGGGGGCGGTGAAATTGGGGTCGAGCTCGATCAGCGCGACCTTGCTGCGCCCGGGCGTATAGCCTGCCTGGTTGAACGACACGACGGGCTCGCGCACCCAGTTCTTGATGACGTTGGGGCGGACATGCCAGACGACCGCATTCTCCTTCGCCCCCGCCGGGATCTCCGACCGGACGACAAACCAGCCGTTCTGCGCCCGATTGCGCGCGTCATAGAGCGACAGCGTCCCCGCGTCCGAGGTGATGCTGACGCGGGTCAGCGGGTCCTCGGGCGCAAGCGTGACCGACTTGCCGCCCGTTGCCATCGGCAGCGGATCCCCCGAGCCGTCCTTGGCCATCGGCCCGGTCGGATGCCGCGGGAACAGGCCGGGGGCAGCGTCCATCAAATAGCTCTTGCCGAAATAGGCGGTCGGCAGGAAATCGAGGTTGAACCCCGCCTTGCCCGCGAGCGCCGCGGGAAGCGGCCGATCGAGATCGACCGCGATGCGGAAGCCGCCCGCCTCCGCGGTGACCTTGACGCTATACGCCAGGTCGACCGCTTTATAGTCCGACCGGACGACGATCTGATTTGGCTCGGTGCCGCGCGTGCGGCTGATGAAGGCAGGCACCGGTGCCCACTGCTCGGGCGTGCGGTCGAGCCGCACCGCGCCGTCGGTCGCGATCCGGTTGCCATGCAGGACGAGCTGGATGCCCGCGTTCTTCTCGTCGAAGAAGATCGGGCTGAACTTGTTCTGGTCGATGATGACCGACAGGCCCTGCGCCTCCAGCGTCTCGGCGGGCGTGACGATCAGCGCCGGCCCCTTGGCCGGGGCGGTCCGGGACTGACCCGACACTGCGGTGATTCCCGCCATCAAACTCGCACTCGTAAGCAACGCGACAACAACCCGCTTCATACAGTCTTCCTCATGTCCGGAACCTGTCCGACGGACGGCGCGACAGGGCATTCGATCGGCAAGCCGCGCCGCCCGGGCGGCGGCGCGGGGTGGTCAAGCGGCGGTCAGGCGGCGCGCTTGAGATAACCGTGCATGTCGAGCCAGCGCGCGAACGCATCGAACCAGCCAGTGCTCGTCGTGGTCTTCTGGTACATGCCGAAGCCGTGGCCGCCCTGTTCGAACAGGTGGAATTCGACCGGCCGCTTCGCGGCGCGCCAGCTGTCGATCAGCCCGAAGCCCGTGCCCCCGAACAACGGGTCGTCGGCCGCCAGCGCCACGAACAACGGCGGCGCGTCCGCAGGCACGGTCATCGGGCTGACCGGCCCGTAGATGTCGCCAATGAACGCGGGTTTTGCGTCCTGGCCCGCCATCGTCGTGGCCATCGTCAGCATCGCGCCGGCCGAGAAGCCGACCATCCCGATCCGGTCACGATCGACATGCCATTCCCCGGCGCGCTTGCGCACCAGCGCAAACGCCGCACGCGCATCCGCGATCTGCGGCGCGAGGTTCGCCATCATCGCTTCGGCGCTGGGGCGCGGCGGGCGTGGGCCCGCGCCGGGCCCGGAGCCCTTCTGAAACGCCGCCATGTCCTCAGGGGTCTGATTGAGACGATATTTGAGCACGAACGCGGCCACACCCTTGGCGGCAAGCGCGCGGGCGACGTCCCAGCCCTCGTTTTCCATCGACAGCGTCTGGAAGCCACCGCCGGGCGCGACGATCACCGCAGCACCGGTCGCCTTGGCGGGATCGGGCAGGAAGGGAGTGAGAGTCGCGACGGTCACGTTGCGGGCGAAGACGCTGCCATATTGGCTGTGCCATGCTTCCGGCGCCTTGGCATTCGGCAGCGGGCCCGTACCAAGCTCGATCGCGGATGGCTGGGGTGGGATCGCGATCGGCGCCATCTTGTCGCTCTGCGCCTGCAACGGCGCGGCAAGGACAAAGGCGGCGGCGATGCCGCAGCGGGTGAGGCAGGCTCGAACAGGTTTGACGGCCCAATTCGACGCACGGTTCCGTGACGCAAGACTCATGATCGCTCTCCCAAGCTTTTGTTATTGTCTGACTAGATTAACGGTAACGTTACCATCGCGCAATCCGCGTCGAAAGAAAGATAGTTGTTCTCCATCAAGTCATTGTCGATGGTAGCGCTATGTCAGGCGCGACGACCGGCCGAACTGGTAATCCCGGGGACGTCCACGGTGGCTGCACGCTCTGCCGAAGCCAGATTGTCCCCGTCCGACCGCGGCGCAGTCACCCCTTCGCCTCGTCCCGGACGATCAGCAACTGCCACCCTTCCTGTTCGCGGACCATGCGACGGTTGCAGCCCTTGCAAACGCTATAGCGCTTGCCACCTTGCCATCGCACGCGGTGTCCATTGCGACTGTGGAAACCAAACCTGCACTTTACCCATTGTAGAATAGCCATGATCCGCCCCCGCGCCTTGGATTCGCCTTATATCATATCGGGCGCTCGTGTCATTCGCTTGACGGTCGCTTTTGGCAGTTATGCCGCCGTTTGACTATCCATTCTGTTCGTGTCTCACCATTTTACGTGCGTATTACGCCGCGTCTCGCAGACTTTACTTACGCCACAAGACCCACGGCAGTTTGTTGCGATATGGGCGTCGCGTTGTCCCCCACGCGCAACGCGGCGGCTTGCCCCCCTTTGCCGCTCCGTTCGTCGCGCATTCCGTCGCGATGACCCGTACGATCGACCACTCTCGATTGCATGACGACGCGATCCGCCCGATAGCGATCGGGTGATCAAGGTTGTCAGCTACAACATGCACAAGGGAGTCGGGCTGGACCGACGCCGCGACCCGCGTCGCATTCTCGACGTGCTGTGCGAAATCGACGGGGACGTCATCGCGTTGCAGGAGGCGGATTTGCGCCACGGCACTCGCGCGGCGATCATTCCGCACCGGCTGCTCGAGGACCATTCCCCCTGGCGTGCAGTCCGCCTGCACGATCGCCTGAGCATGGGGTGGCACGGCAACGCGTTGCTCGTCCGCAAGGAATGCACGGTCCTCCGGCCAACCCAGTTGCATATTCCGACGCTGGAACCGCGCGGCGCGATCTGTGTGGATCTGACGGTCGATTCGAACCCGATCCGCGTCCTCGGCATGCATCTCGACCTGTCGGGCCTGTGGCGACGGCGTCAGGCGCGCGCGATCCTGACGCATGTCGAGGATTGTGCACCGCCGATGCCGACGGTGATGATGGGGGATCTCAACGAATGGACCCCCAATGGCGGGTGCCTGCATGATTTCCGCCATTCGTTCGATATCGCGCCGACCGGACCCAGCTTCCACGCGCGCCGTGCGATCGGGCGGCTCGACCGGATCATGACCCGCGGCTTCCGGGTGGAGGCGTGCGGGGTGCACACCAGCCCGCTGGCGCGCAAGGCGTCCGACCACCTCCCGATCTGGGCACTGATCGAGCGGCAATGACCCGCGATAAGGAGCTGCGTTTAGCCCTGGTTTGCTACGGCGGCATCAGCCTCGCGGTCTATATGCATGGGATCACCAAGGAGATCTGGCGGCTGGCGCGCGCGAGCCAGGCGTTCCACGCCGGGGCGTCGCCACCCGATGCGCACACCGGAAGCGCAGGCATCTACCGCGCGCTGCTCGACGAGATCGAAGCCGAAACCGGCGTTCGGTTGCGCGTGCTGGTCGACATCATCGCGGGCGCGAGCGCGGGCGGCATCAACGGCGTCTTCCTCGGGCAGGCGATCAGCACGGGGCAAAGCCTCGAACCACTGACGCAACTGTGGCTCGATTCGGCGGATGTCGAGGCGTTGATCGATGAACGACAGGCCCCGACGACGCGATTCTCCAAGGCCTGGGCGCTACCGCTTGCCTGGGTCGCCGCGCGGAGCGCCGACGGGGTCGAGGCCACGGTCGAATCGGGCGCGCGCGACGAGGTGCGCGCGAAGCTGTCGCACTTCATTCGCTCGCGCTGGTTCGAGCCACCCTTTGGGGGCGAGCGGTTCACCGGTTTGATCCTCGACGCGCTGGAAGCAATGGCGGCGGCACCCCGCGCGCCGCGGCTGCTGCCGCCGGGCCAGCCGCTCGACCTGTTCGTCACCGTCACCGATTTCCGCGGCCACCCCGAACGCCTCACGCTGCACTCGCCCCCCGAAGTGGTGGAGACCGAACACCGCGTGGTGGTGCCCTTCTCCGACCACGGCATTGCGTGCGAGACGCTTGCCGATCCGGCGGAGCTGGCGTTCGCGGCGCGCGCGACGTCCTGCTTTCCCGGCGCATTCCCGCCCTTCATGGTCGGCGAACTCGATCGCGTGCTCAAAGATCGCGCGACGACGTGGCCCGAGCGCGAGGCGTTCCTCAAGCGTATCCTGCCGCGCCAATATGCCGCCAATGCCGCTGAGACCGCGGTGTTGATCGACGGGTCGGTGCTCAACAACGCCCCCTTCCGCCCCGCGATCGAGGCTTTGCGCGAACGCCCCGCCCAACGCCAGATCGACCGCCGGTTCGTCTATATCGATCCGCACCCACGTGGCAGCTTCGGGTTCGGCACCGGTGGCGACAAGTCCCCCGGCTTCTTCCAGACTATTATCGGCGCAATGTCGGAACTGCCGCGCCAGCAACCGATCCGCGACAATCTCGAAGACATCGCGGACCGCTCGCGCCGGATCGAGCGGATGCGGACGATCATCGCCGGGATCCGGCCAGAGGTCGAGAAACAGGTCGAGGGACTGTTCGGCTATACGCTGTTCCTGGATTCGCCGACCCCGGCACGCCTCGCGGCATGGCGGCAGCGCGCGCAGAATGCGGCGGCGAAAAGCTCGGGCTATGCCTATGCTGCCTACGGGCATCTGAAGCTGACGGGCGTGGTCGAGGCGATCACTGCATTACTCGACGGCGTGGGCGCCGAGGCAAAGCCGCATACGAGCGCGCACGTCCGCAATCGTATCGAAAGCGCGGTCGCGGCGCAGGGGTTCGACGATCCCAAGGGAGGCTTCGCAGGCGGGGTCGGCCAGACCACCATCGTCTTCCTGCGCACCTTCGATCTCGGGTTCCGGTTACGCCGTCTGCGGTTGCTGGCGCGGCGGATCACCGAGCTTGAGGGCAATCATCCCGAAACCGAACTCGGCCCGATCCGGGAGGCGGTCTATGCGAGCTTGTCCGATTATCTCGAATGCAAGCGGTCCGACCGATATGCCGCGCTCCTGCCGGACGTCAGCGCGGTGGACGGCGACGCCGCGGCGTTGCTCGAGCGACTGGGCACGGCAATGCGCCTGCGCGACCTCGACACCGCGACCGACACAAGGCTGGCGGCGGCCTTTGCAAGCCTGTCGCGGGAGGTGAAGCGGCCGATCCTGCTGACGTATCTCGGCTTCCCTTATTATGACGTCGCCACCCTGCCGCTGTTGCAGGGAGAAGGCCTCGACGAGTTCGACCCGATCAAGGTCGACCGGATCGCCCCCGACGACGCGACGACGATCCGGTCGGGGGGTGCTGAGGCGACGTTGAAGGGCATCCAGTTCAACAGCTTCGGCGCGTTCTTCAGCCGCGCCTACCGTGAAAACGACTATCTGTGGGGGCGGCTGCATGGGGCCGAACGGATGATCGACATCGTGCTGTCTACACTCGACACCGACCAGCGGCTCAAGCCCGGTCGTACCGCAGCGATCAAACGCGCCGCCTTCCTCGCGATCCTCGACGAGGAGGCCAATCGGCAGACCGCAATTCCGGGCCTGTTCGAGACACTTCGCCGCGAAATCGGCTGACGCTGGCCAAGCCGCACGGTTTTGAGTAGCCTTGCCCCCATGCAATTCCTCAAGATCCTGTTCTGGTGCCTGCTCGCGTTCATCGCGGCGGTGTTCACCGTCGCCAACTGGACCAGCGTCGCGATTCGCCTGTGGGGCGGGATGGAGGCGCTGGTCAATCTGCCGCTGCTGCTGCTCATCACCTTCCTCGCCGGGTTGCTGCCGACGCTGGCCTGGCATTCGACGCTGCGCTGGCGGCTCCGTACGCGACTGGCGACCGCGGAACGCACGCTCGCCGACATGCGCGCGGCGATGGCGCCACCCGTGCCGCCTACCCCTGCCCCCAATTTGCTGCCGGATTCGCCGCCGATGCCCGCCGAACCCGTTCAGACCACCCCCGCCAGCGGAGCGTTGTTGTGAGTAACCGCCTGTACGTCGCCCTCGACACCCCCGATCTCACCAAGGCCCATGCGATGGCGGAGCGGGTTCGCCATCACGTCGGCGGGATCAAGCTCGGGCTAGAATTCTTCCTCGCCAACGGTCAGGCGGGGGTGCGCAGCATGGCGGGGGTCGGATTGCCGATCTTCCTCGACCTCAAGCTGCACGACATTCCCAATACCGTCGCCAAGGCGATCATGGCGTTGCACGGGATCGAGCCATCGATCCTGACGGTGCACGCCGCGGGCGGCCGCGCGATGCTGGAGGATGCCAAGGCAGCCGCGCCGGTCGGGACCAAGGTCGTCGCGGTGACCACGTTGACCAGCCTTGATGCCGCCGATCTCGCCACGATCGGGGTTCCCGGCACGCCGCACGACCAGGTCCTGCGGCTGACCGAACTTGCGCGCGAGTCGGGGATCGACGGGGTCGTGTGTTCGGGTGCCGAAGTGGCGGCGGCGCACGCCTTGTGGCCCAAGGGTTTCTTCGTCGTGCCGGGGGTCCGTCCGCTCGACGGCGCGCTGGGCGACCAGAAGCGTGTCGTGACGCCGCGCGCCGCGATCGACGCGGGGGCGTCGGTGCTCGTCGTCGGTCGTCCGATCACCCAGGCCGAAAACCCCGACCACGCGGCTCGCGCGATCGAGGCCACACTTTAGCGTGAGCAGCCGAGCGACCGATCGGTCGTTCGTCGAGAGTTAAGTCCTTCGTGATAACGCTTGCGTGCCTAACGACGAGCGCCGAGGACTCCTGCATGCCTGTTACCGCCAAAATCTGCGGGCTATCCACGCCCGAAACACTCGACTGTGCGATCGCCGGGGGCGCGAGCCATGTCGGGCTGGTGTTCTTCCCGCCCTCCCCCCGCCATGTCGGGCGCGACCGTGCCGCGCAGCTTGCAGCGCGCGTTCCGTCGCACGTTGCACGCGTCGGCGTGTTCGTGAACCCTGATGATGCGATGCTCGACGCAGCGATCGACGTCGGTCGTCTGCAAGTCCTTCAACTCCACCAGACCTCGCCCGAACGCGCCGCCGCGATCAAGGCACGCACCGGGATCGAGCTATGGGCGGCGGTGGCGGTGCGGACGCGCGCCGATCTCGCCGAGGCGCTGCCCTATCAGGGTGTCGCGGACCGCATCCTGTACGACGCAAAGACGCCCCCCGGCGCCGCCCTGCCCGGTGGGATGGGCGTACGCTTCGACTGGACGTTGCTGCACGGGTTCCGCCACGCGCAGCCCTGGGCGCTCTCTGGCGGCCTGGACGCGGTCAACGTCGCCGATGCGGTGCGGACGACGGGTGCGACGCTGGTGGACGTGTCGTCGGGGCTGGAAAGCGCGCCGGGGATCAAGGACGTTACGAAGATCACCGCATTCCTGGGCGCGGTCGCCGCCTGCTGAGGCAAGTCGATCGTTAAACTGTGCGGCTGGATTGGGGTCCGACCTTGCACGCTGTGCAACGGTCGGATCGTCCGGCGAGAAGTGGCTCCCTGAGTAGGATTCGAACCTACGGCCGCTCGATTAACAGTCGAGAGCTCTACCGCTGAGCTATCAGGGAACATCGCGGAGGCGCGCCTATAGCAACGGGTTGCGCGGCAATGCAAGCGCCGTGACGCAGGTTTTTTAGATTACTGAAAAAACGGCGGATTTCTGCCGTTTTCTAATCGGGCGATCGCTGCGCGACCGAATCGTTGCGTCGGTTCAGAACTTCATGCCCACCACGAGGTTGGCGATCGGGTTGAGCCCCCCGCGCCGTTCGCCCAGAGCACGATAGGAGCGCGGGAGGTCGGCATTGGCCGCACCGACCAGTGTCCCCATCTCGACCCCGAACAGCGCGTTCTTGTATTTGCCGCTATACCCCACCGTCGCGGCAGGCGTGCGACGGTTGAACCCGGTGCGCACGCCGCTGCTGGTGCCCGGCAGACGCGGTATATAGAGCAGACCGCCGGTCGCCTTCTCGGCGTCACGGACGAAGTTGGCGACCGAGAAGAACTTCATCCCGCCCGACAGGTGCAGCCCGCTGCCGTGGAACGGGTAATAGTCGATCATCGAACTCGCGAACCGGTGCTGCATCGCGCCGTCCGGGCCGAGCAGCGTATCGGTCACCGCCGCAGACGTCACCATCGCCAGCCTGACGCGGAAATCGGGGGTCACCTTGGCTTCGACCGGGGTCAGCTTGCCGAGCGCCGACGGAACCGGGTCGGGCAACATCGCCCCGGGATCGGCATGCGCCGCCCGCGCCAGAGTCGCCCCGACGATCAAGCTCGCTGCCGTCAATGCCACGATTCGCATCGAAACCCCCAATACGCTTCGCCAACGCCCACTTCGCAACATAAGCGCATGTCAGACGTTCGCGCGATTACATAATGTCGTACATAGGCCCAAAACGGTAATACATTCGTTGACGCCTGCGGAGCAATTCGTCGCGCGTCAGTCTCCGTTCATCTACAGGCGCTTATGCGCAGCAAGATCGGACCGAGAACCCGGAGCCTTGCATCGGGTCGATCGTTCTGCGCTTCATGGCCTCGACGGCACGGCTCGCCGCACAGACCAGATCACTGGAGACCGAAATGCCCAAGTTCCCGCCCAAATTCCGCCGATCCGCGCTCATCGTGGCGCTTGCGGCATCCACCCTGCTGACGGCCTGCGCATCCGAATCGACCTATCGTCCGGCGGTTGGCCGCGGTTTTGCCCGGTCTGGCTACACCGACCGCCAGATCGAGGACAACCGCTTCCAGGTCAGCTTCTCGGGCAACAGCTACACCTCGCGCGACACGGTCGAGAAGTACCTGCTGTTCCGCGCCGCCGAGCTGACCGTCCAGCGCGGTTTCGACTATTTCGTCTTCGCCGACCGTAACGTCGACAAGAGCACGCGGACCTACGCCACGCCGGGCATCGGCGGCTTCGGCGGCGGGTATGGCGGCCTCGGCTACGGCGGCGGGTTTGGTGGCGGGTTCGGCTATGGCGGCGGCTTCGGCGGCGGCTATTGGGGTCCGAGCTGGCGCTACCGCGGTCGCGGCTTCGGCTGGCGCTCGTGGGATCCGTTCATCGGCGATCCGTTCTTCGACCGCGGGATCGATATTAACACGATCGACAAGTACGAAGCGAACGCCGAGATCGTCGTCGGCAAGGGCCCCAAGCCCAAGGACAACATCCGTGCGTTCGACGCGCGCGAGGTGCTCCGCAACCTCGGGCCGAGCATCGTCACGCCGAAGTAACGGCTGCCGGTCAGCGGCATGAAAAAGCCCCCCTTCCGCAGGCCGGAAGGGGGGCTTTTTTTGCGTCTGCGGTTTCTGCGGACGCGGTGGTGGAGGCCCCCGCCCCCACATTCCGTTATTCCGGCGAAGGCATGGCCTCAGCGAAACCAATGCTGTTCTCCCGCGAAAGCGGGGGTCCAGGAGTCACAAGAACTGCAAACCGTTGGTCTGAATGACTCTGGATTCCCGCCTTCGCGGGAAAACAGAAATGACCACTCCGTAACCCATCGTCCGCAGAGGTCGCCTCCGCGGGGATGACGTTAGCGGCGGGGGATCACACCGCGCCGTGGCAGTGCTTGTATTTGTTCCCCGACCCGCACGGGCACGGCGCATTGCGGCTGACGTTGCCGGCCCACTCCGACGGATCTTGGCCGAGTTCCTTGCCCTCCGGCCGCGGGATCGACAGCGGCGGCAGGCGCGTGGTGATCAGGCCGCTGGCACCATCCTGGTCGTAGGTATCGTCGTCCCCGGTGAACGGGTCGAAATGGCTGGTGATAAAGTCCGGCAAGGTCGGCAGCGACGGGGTCGGCTCGACGTTGAACTCAGCGAAAGCGATCGTGCGAGTCACGTCCTCGCGGATGTTGGTCAGCATCCGCTCGAACAGCGAGAACGCCTCCTGCTTATACTCGTTGATCGGCGTCTTCTGCGCATAGGCACGCAGGTGGACGACCTGACGCAGAGCGTCGAGCGTGGCCAGATGCTCCTTCCAGTGATGATCGAGGTTCTGCAGCAGAATTGACTTCTCGACCCGCACCCACGTCTCGGGATCGAGCGACTCGGCCTTTTCACGGACCAGATCGTCGGCCTGCGTGCGGACGCGTTCCTCGATGATCTCGGGGTCGATCGCCTCTTCCTCGAGCCATGCCTCGATCTGCGGTTCGAGGTTGAGCGTCGTCGCGAGCTGCTCCTTCATCCCCGCGATATCCCACTGCTCGGGATAGGTGCCGGGAGGGCATGCCGCGCCGACGATGCCGTTGACCGTCTCAGACCGCATGTCCTCGACCACGTCGCCGACGGTCGATGCGTCCATGATGTCGCTGCGCTGCTCGTAGATGACCTTGCGCTGGTCGTTCATCACGTCGTCATATTCGACGACCTGCTTGCGGATGTCGTAGTTGCGCGCCTCGACCTTCTTCTGCGCGGTCTCGATTGCCTTGGACAGCCACTTGCTGCCGATCGCCTCGCCGTCGCCGATGTTCGAGCGCATCATCTTGGCGAACAACGTGTCCGGCCCGAAGATGCGCAGCAGATCGTCGTCGAGGCTGAGGTAGAAGCGCGAGAGACCCGGATCGCCCTGACGGCCCGAGCGGCCGCGCAGCTGGTTGTCGATCCGACGGCTCTCGTGCCGCTCGGTGCCGAGCACGAACAGCCCGCCCGCCGCGAGCACTTCGGCCTTCTCGACCGCGATTTCCTGCTTGATCCGCGCGATCGCCGCCTCGCGCTCGGGACCCTCGGCCATCGCCGACAGCTCGTCGTTGACGCGGAACTCGAGGTTGCCGCCGAGCTGAATGTCGGTGCCGCGGCCCGCCATGTTGGTCGCGATCGTCACCACGCTCTTGCGCCCTGCCTGCGCGACGATATGCGCCTCGCGCTCATGCTGGCGTGCGTTGAGCACCTCATGCTTGACGCCTTCCTGCACCAGGAATTCGCTGAGCAATTCGGACTTCTCGATCGATACGGTGCCGACCAGCACCGGCTGGCCGAGATCGGCGTGATGCTTGATCTTCTTGGCGATCGCACGGAATTTGTCCGCGGTGTCCTTGTAGAATTCGTCTTCCTCGTCGACGCGCTGGACCGGCACGTGCGTCGGGATCGTCACCACGTTCATCTTGTAGATGTCGTAGAATTCCGCCGCCTCGGTCGCCGCCGTCCCGGTCATGCCGGCAAGCTTCGGATACATGCGGAAATAGTTCTGGAAGGTGATCGACGCCATCGTCTGGTTCTCGGGCTCGATCTCGACGCCTTCCTTGGCCTCGATCGCCTGGTGCAGACCGTCCGACCAACGCCGCCCGTCCATCATGCGGCCGGTGAACTCATCGATGATGATGACCTTGCCGTCCTTGACGATGTAATCGATGTCCGCCCGGAACATCATGTTCGCGCGCAGCGCCTGGTTGGTGTGGTGCACCACCTGCGTGTTCTCGAAATCGTACAGGTTCGCGCCCTCGAGCAGCCCGGCGGTCTCGAGCAGCCGCTCGATATTCTCGGTGCCGTCCTCGGTCAGGATGATCGACTTCTGCTTCTCGTCCTTCTCGTAGTCAGTCGGCTGGAGCTGCTTTACGATCAGGTCGACCGAACGATACAGGTCAGACTTGTCGTCGGTCGGGCCGGAGATGATCAGCGGCGTGCGTGCCTCGTCGATCAGCACCGAGTCGACTTCGTCGACGATCGCCATCGCGAACGGGCGCTGGACCATCGATTCGCGCTCATACTTCATGTTGTCGCGCAGGTAATCGAACCCGAATTCGTTGTTCGTGCCGTAGGTGATGTCGGCCGCATAGGCGTCGAGGCGCTGCTGGTCCGACAGGTTGGGGATGATCACGCCGACCGTCATCCCGAGGAAGTTGTAGACCTGCGCCATCCAGCCCGCGTCGCGCGCCGCCAGATAGTCGTTGACGGTGATGACGTGGACGCCCTTGCCCGGCAGCGCGTTGAGATAGGTCGCAAGCGTCGCGACGAGCGTCTTGCCCTCGCCGGTGCGCATCTCGGCGATCTCGCCGCGGTGGAGCACGATGCCGCCGATCAGCTGAACATCATAATGCCGCTGCCCGAGCGCGCGCTTGGCGGCTTCGCGGACGGTAGCGAACGCTTCCGGGAGCAACGCGTCGAGGTCTTCGCCCGCCGTCAGCCGTTCGCGAAAGCGCGCGGTCTGGCCTGACAGTTCCTCGTCGGACATGGCGGAGATGGTCGGTTCGAACCCGTTGATCTTCGCAACGACCGCGCCGAGCGACTTGACGTAACGGTCGTTGGACGAGCCGAAGAGCGATTTGGCAATGCCGCCGAACATGGGCAATTCCTGTATTTTCAAAGAGGATGAGCGGCGCGCTACACGCGGCCACCGAAAGATGTCGTTAAGAAGGGCAGCGCGGCAGGCGCCACCGGATCAAGCCCGCGGGCGATCCAGGTACAGGCGCGGCGCTGCGATCACCGGCAGGGTAAGACTGCTGACCGAGAAGACCGGCGTTTCCATGAAGCCACCGGCGAGATGCAGATGGCCCGCCACACGCAGCACCCGCGCGGGGAGCGCGACCTGCGCACGAGCCGCCGCGACCGACTGGCATTCAACCTGCACGTCCGGCGCGCGAACGCCCGTCACCACGCCGGTCAGCGCGGAGAGGATCGCAGAAAAGAACAGCAGCCATTCCATGGGTATCTGGGCATGTAATGGCTGCGACGCACTTCGTCTATCGGCAAACACTGCTCGTCGTGGGGGCTGTTCGTGTGGAGAGGGCCCTTCGACTGCGCTCAGGGCGAACGGAGGATGGTTTCGACGAGCCACCCGCGCCCGAATGGTTGAAAGAAGGAACTGCGCTGAATTCCGCTGGTGCTGAGCGATATGGTCCGTTTGTGCTGAGCAAAATATTCCGTTCGTGCTGAGCGAAGTCGAAGCACCGCCCCAAGCGAAACGCCCGAAACCGCGCCCTCCCCTTCCTGGAAGGGAGGTGGGTAAGCCTAAGGCAGGTACTGCGCGCCCTTCACACCGACCCACCCCGCCCCCTCCCTTCCAGGGAGGGGAGACGGACGGAGTGCAGGCAGCACCGCTTGAGACGCGGTAGCGATCTGCTAAAGCCGCGCACATGGACCGCTCCCCGCTCGCTCGCCCCTTCCCCGCCCTGCCTGCGATCGCCGGCGTCACGCCGCGTGTCGCGCGCGCCGGGTACAAGCCGTGGGAGCGCAACGACCTCACCTTCATCACGCTCGACCCCGGCACGACCGTCGCGGGCGTGCTGACGCAAAGCAAATGCCCCTCGCCCGAAGTCGAATGGTGCCGCGCCGCGCTGATCCTCGGAGAAGCGCGCGCGGTCGTCGTCAATGCGGGCAACGCGAATGCCTTCACCGGGGCACGCGGGCGCGCCGCGGTCGAGGCGATCGCCGCCAAGGTCGCGGGGGCGCTCGCGTGCCGGCCGTCGGATGTGTTCGTCTCCTCGACCGGGGTAATCGGCGTGCCGTTACCGATCGACAAGGCCGAGGCCGGGCTCGACGCGGTCTTCGCGGCTGCGCCTTGTTCGTGGGAGGATGCGACCAATACGATCGGCACGACCGACACCTTCGCCAAGGGTGCAATGACGACGGCGGTGGTCGGCGGGCGCACGGTCACGCTGGTCGGGATCATCAAGGGCTCGGGGATGATCGCGCCCGACATGGCGACGATGCTCGGCTATATCTTCACCGACGCCGCGGTCTCGGCGGAGTTCCTCCAGGTGACGCTCGGCGAAGCCAATCGTGCGACCTTCTCGTGCATCACGGTCGACAGCGACACCTCGACCAGCGACAGCGTGCTCGCCTTCGCGACCGGCAAGGCGGGCAACACGCCGCTCACCGCCGCCGAGGACGACGGCGCCGACGCGTTCCGCGCGGCACTCGGCGACCTGTGCCGCCAGCTCGCGCATCTGGTGGTGCGTGATGGCGAAGGCGCGACCAAGTTCATCGAAGTCGCGGTGACCGGCGCGGAGAGCGACCGCAGCGCGCACCGGATCGCGCTGAGCATCGCCAACTCCCCGCTCGTCAAGACCGCGATCGCGGGCGAGGATGCCAACTGGGGCCGCGTCGTGATGGCGGTCGGCAAGGCGGGCGAACCCGCCGAGCGCGACCTGCTCGCTATCCGCTTCGGCGACACGCAGGTCGCGCGCGAGGGGCTGGCGGTGACGGGTTATGACGAGACGCCGGTCGCGGCGCATCTCAAGGGCCGGGACATCGAGATCGGGGTCGATCTCGGGCTCGGCGACGGCGCAGCGACGGTGTGGACCTGCGATCTGACGCACGGGTATATCTCGATCAACGCGGATTATCGGAGCTGAGTTTCTCCAACTCCCAAGTAGATTCTTCCCCGGCGAAGGCCGGGGCCCAGTAGCGGAGGTTTCTCCAACTGGGCACGGCGCTCAATAACTCAGGCTTCACTCCTGGGCCCCGGCCTTCGCCGGGGAAGCGGATATGTGGGGTATGAATGAAAAAGGCCCCCGGATCACCAGATCCGGAGGCCCAAACCCTTACGCCAGCTCACCCTCAAGCCAAGACTTCAACTTGCTCTTCGGCTCGGCCCCGACCTTGGTAGCCGCCGGCTGCCCGTTCTTGAACAGGATCATCGTCGGAATCCCGCGCACGCCATACTTGCCCGGCGCGTCGGGATTCTCGTCGATGTTGAGCTTGGCGATCGTCACCTGCTCACCCAGTTCCTCGGAAATCTCCTCGAGGCTCGGCCCGATCATCTTGCACGGGCCACACCATTCCGCCCAGAAATCGACCAGCACCGCGCCCTGCGCATTGGTGACGTCGGCATCCCAGCTTGCGTCGGTGATCTTCTTGGTCGGCATGTCTGTCTCCTTGTGTTGGGCTGAACGTAAGGTCGTCGCCCTCGCACCTCAAGCGCACGAAGCCTAGCTTTGCTCCGCACTCGCAAAGCCGGGCTTGTGCGTGGCGAGCGTCTCGGGCGACAGCAGGTACAGCGTCGGCCCGCTGGTATAGAGCAACGCCGCCTCCACCAGCCGCCCCGGGAAGATCACTCGCAGCGCCGCGGCATAGGCCGCCATCTGCTTGATATGATAGGGCGGGATCTCGGCTTCGCTGCCGGGCACGCTGCGCCCGGTCTTGAAATCGACGATCCGGATCCGCTCGGGCTCGACCAGCAGGCGATCGACCGTTCCCGACACGACGAACCCGTCGGGCAGCACCGCCGCGATCGGTGCCTCGGCGAGCGACCGCTCCCCGAACGCCTCGGCAAAGCGCGGATCGGCCAGCACCGACAACACCGGGTCGGCAATCGCCGCGCGCACGGCAGGACCGGCCACCGCGCCGCTCCGCTCGAGCCAGCGATCCGCCGCCACCGCACGATCCTCGGGCGCAACCGGCGGCAATCGCTCGAACAGCGCGTGGATCAGCCGCCCGCGCTCAGCGGCATCGCGCATCGCCGGCGTCGGCGGCGCGTCTGACACGACGTCATCGCCCAGCGACGACGGCGCGAGCGGTCGCGGCGGGCGCGATTCGACCGGCGCGTCGCGGAGCGCCCAGTCGGGCACCGTGACCGGATCGCGCCCCTCGCCGCTTTTCGCGCGCACCAGCGGCACCGGCTTTTGCGGCGCATGGCCGACGAAATCGCGCGGTGCGGCCTCCACCGGCAACCCGAGCGCGGCCATCGCGCGGTCGGCGGCGGCGTACCAGCTCGCCTCGGGCGCGACGCCCTTGGCACTTGGCCCGACCGATCCGGCGATCACCAGCCGTTCCTCGGCGCGGGTCGCCGCGACATAGAACAGCCGCCAATGCTCCTCCAGATCGCGCGCGGCGGCGTCGTCGACGAGCTCGGCGAGCGGCCCGGTCGCCTCGCCCTTGCGCGGACGGATAATCGGGATCGCCGCCGCCATGTCGCCCGCGGTCCATTTGAGCGTCGAGCGCGGCGAGCGCGTCGGGTCGACCGCCGCATCCGCGAGGATCACCAGCGGGGCCTGCAATCCCTTGGCGCCATGCGCGGTCATCACGCGCACCGAATCATGCGGCGTGGAGGGATCGCGCTTGATCTCGACCTCGCCGCGATCGAACCAGTCGAGGAAGCGTTGCAGCGACGGCGTGCCGAGCGATTCGAAATCGAGCGCCGCGCTGAGCAATTCCTCAATCGGATCGCGCGCTTCCTGCCCCAGCCGCCGGAGCAACTTGCGCCGCCCGCCGAGCGGCCCGGACAGCAGTTCCTCGAGGAACTGATAGGGCGTCGCGAAATCGGCGCGATCGAGCATCGCATAGACCGGCGCGAGATCGGCGCGCGGCAGCGTCTTGCTGATATGCCGCCACAGGCTGACCGCGCGCTTGGGCGCGGCATGCATCAATTGCTCCTGGCTCCACCCGATCAGCGGCGAGACCAGCAGCGACGCCAGCGACAGATCGTCCTCCGGCTGGAGCACGAAGCGGATCGCGGACAGCAGATCCTGCACCGACAGCGGCGCGTTGAGCCGCAACCGGTCGACCCCCGCGACGGGCACGCCCTCCGCATACAACCGCGCGACGATCAGCGACGCGAGGTCGCCACGCCGCTTGACGAGGATCATGATGTCCTCGGGCTGGAGCGTGCGCCCCTTGCTCTCGAGCATCAGCGTGCCGACCCAGCCCTTGATCGTCCGCGCGATCTGCCCGGCAAGCGCACGAGTCGCGTCGCCGATCCAGCCCTCTTCGTCCTCGTCGCCAGCGCCTGCGATCACCAGCGGCCACAGGCTGACCGTCCCCGGCCCCGGAACTTCGCTAGCGTGACGCTCGCGGTCCGCGATCAGCCCCATGCCGGGCTCGGGCAGCAGTTCGAGCGCGGAATCAACGAATTCGAGCACCGGCCGGGTCGAGCGGAACGATTGCGTCAGCGACAGCCGGTGCCACGGCCGCGCGCGCATTTCGCCGGTCCGCGCGCGTTCCGCGCTGTCCGAATCCCACGCGGCCTCCGCGAGCCGCCCGAAACTCAGTTCGGCCGCACCGAAATAGCGCGGGTCGGTCCCCTGGAAGCCGAAGATCGCCTGTTTGAAATCGCCGACCGTGAACAAGGTGCGGACGCGCTCGCCGTGACTGCCGTCGCCCGCGAAGAATTCCTCGGCGAGCGCGCGGATGATCGCCCATTGCTCGGGGTTGGTGTCCTGCGCCTCGTCGATCAGGACATGCTCGGTCGCCTGGTCGAGCTTGTAGCGGACCCATTCGCCCATGCCGGGCTGTTGCAGCAACGCGATCGTCGCGCGGATCAGATCGTCGAAATCGACTGCACCGAGCCGGTGCTTGGCGCGGTCATAGGTCGCCGCATAATCCCGCCCGACCATCAGCGCATCGGCCAGCAGATCGGCATAAGCCGCACGCTCGCGCAGGCCCAGAAGCGTCGCACACGCTTCGCCAACCTCGATCGCGATGCCGGCATAATCCTCGTCCGCCGCGATCAGCTTGGGCGAATATTTGCGCGGTTCGCGCTTGGCGGTGAACGGCACGCCGATCAGGTCGCCGAGCATCCGAACGCGCATTTCGGGCGTCGCCTCGACCCAGCACTCGGCGATGTCGGCATGGTTGCCGCCGGTCGCGGTCCCCCACGCGCGGTTCGCCGCCGCGAGCCGCGCGACGCTGTCGACGTCGAACTCGCTATCGTCGCACGCCTCGCACAACACCGCCTCGATATCGCCGGTCGGCAAGTCGAGCGCGCGGCGGATGAAGGGCTGGACGCCATCGCCCATCGGCAGTTCCGCCATCGCGGCAGGCGCGCGCGCGCAGGCGAGCAGATACCGTTCCGCCTCGCCCTCGCCGAGCCGAAGGCTCAGCGCGCCGACGGTGGTGATCGGTTTCTCGCGGCCTTCGGTCTCGGCGGCGACGAGCATTTCGGCGAGCGCATCGCGTGCCATCACCGCTTCCTCGCGCGCCTCGATCGGACGGAAGCCGGGGACGAGGCCTGCCTCGACCGGGAAGCCCGACAACAGGCTCTGGCAGAAACCGTGGATCGTCTGGATCCGGATCCCGCCGCCGGGCGAATCGAGCACACGCGCGAACAACGTCCGCGCGCGTTGCTTGAGCTCGGGCGACGGATCCTCGCCCAGCGCATGGAGATCGCGCGCGAGATCGGGCTCGGCCATCCGTACCCACGCCGCGAGCCGCTCGCCGATCCGCCCCGCCATTTCGGCCGCGCCCGCCTTGGTGAAGGTCAGGCACAGGATTGCCGCCGGATCGACCCCGCGCAGGAGCAAGCGATAGACGCGCGCGGTGAGCACCTGCGTCTTGCCCGTGCCCGCCGAGGCGGACAGCCAGACGTGCCCGCCGGGATCACTCGCGCGCGCCTGCGCGTCCTTGAGGATCGGGAGCGGGCGGTGGCCCTTGGGTTCACTCATCGGGAATGCCCCCTCACGCGACCCCTACATGTCTCCCCTACTCGCTTCCCCGGCGAAGGCCGGGGCCCAGTAGTGAGCCGGTCGTTGGAGAGCGCAGCATTGCCAAACCTGGGCCAGCGCGACTGGGCCCCGGCCTTCGCCGGGGAAGCGGCCAAAGTTGAGAAGCTGCTGTAATGCCCCACGCCGCTACTCACGCCCATACCATTCATCCCGGCGCATCAACTGATCGTACTCCGCAAACGGCGCATAATCCGGGTGCAGCTTTGCCTCGAACCCCCGCATCCCCGTCAGCCACTCCCCCGCCGCATCGCTGAAATGCCGCGCGGCGAGCGTCACGAAATCCTCGGGCAGCACCTTGTCGAGCTTCCCCGCCGGGTCGACCGGGGACGATACCTTGCCGAACGCATCGCCATTCTTGGTCAGCGACCAATATTCGAACCCGCGCGCGATCCCGGCGATATCCTCGAACCCGCCGCGCTCCGCGATCAGCCCGAGCAGTCCGAGCTGCAAGCTGAACCCCTCACGCACCGCCGCCGCCGAGGGCGCCTTACCGGTCTTGTAATCGATGATCGCCAGCGTCCCGTCCGGGTTCCGATCGATCCGGTCGAACTTGCCCGTCAGCGTCACGCCCGCAATAGCGACCTTGCCCGACTGCTCGACCGCAAGCACGCTCCGCCCCGCATCCGCCTGCTTGCCCATTTCCGCGACGATCCAGTTGATCGCCTCCATCAGCCGCGGTCGCCACAAAGCGCGCTGCATCGGATGCGCGCCGTCGAACATCGCGAGCGCACGGCCATGCAGCGTATCGAGCGCGCACGCATCCTCGCGCGCCCATCGTTCGAGGATCGCATGCACCGCGGTCCCGCGCCACGCCGCACTCGGATCGGCATCGACCGGATCGAACGGCACCAGCCCGAGGATGCGCTTGGCGTAAAAGGCATAAGGGTCGGCCTTGAGCCGGTCGACATCGGTCACCGCGATCGTCGTCGGGCGGCGCTCCGCAGGCGGCACGGGCACCGGGCGCGTGGCGGGCAGATGTTCACGCGGATCATCCAGCGCGCGCGCCCAACCCTCCAGCGCGGAAGCCCGCTCGAACCGCTCGCCCGCCAGCGCCTGCAACCGCAACCAGAAGCGCGACGCGATCGCGGGTTGCGTGCCCCCGCGCCGCGCGCGCGTGATGAGCGCGCTCGGCGCGCCCAACGCCTGCGCAAGATCATGCGCCGCCATCCCGACGCCACGATCTAATCCGGGCAACCCCAGTTCGATCCGGATCCGCGGCGCGAGCCAGGGGTCGGGCGCAGGCAGGCCCGGCCAAGTGCCCTCATTCAGCCCACCAAGGATCATCACGTCGGCGGTCTGCAACCGCGCCTCGATCAATCCATAGATCGCGATACGTGGGTGCCCGCCCTGTTGCGCCCGCACCGCGACTTCGTCCATCAACGTCGCAAGCAACGGCGCAAGGCTCGCCGGGTCGACCATCGCCGGCCCCTGCCCCGCATGATCCTCGATCCCGCGGAGCAATTCCGCGGCAGCACGGCCGTTGGGGCCAGCCCAGAGCGCATCGCCACACAGGATCTGCGCCGTCTCGCGCAACCCAGCGACCAGCGCCGCCAGCGGCGCCGCGCGCGAGAACAACGGCTCGAGCGGCTCCAGCAAAGCGCGCGCCTCGGGCCACCACGCGGTCGCATCGCCCGCACGCCGCGCGAGCCGCAAATGCGCGTCGATCCCCGACAGCCCCGCCGCCGGACGCGGCCCGCGCAACACTCGGTCGAGCGCGCGCACCCCGTCCAGCCACGCCGTCCGCTCCGGCCCCGAGCGTACCAGCGGATGCTTGAGCAACGTCAGCAAAGCGAGCGGCGCGAACCGCTGGGTTGCCGCCTCCGCCAATGCGGTGAGCAACGTCCCCGGCGGCAGGATCGACAGCGGTCGCCCCGCCGAATCGTCCACAATGATGTTCCACCGCTTGCAATGCGCCGCCACGCGCCGCGCGAGCCCACGATCGGGCGTCACCAGCGCAGCGGTCCGTCCTGGCATCTCCACCACTTCGCGCAACGCTAGCGCAATCGCCTGCGCTTCCCCCCCCGGCGTCGCGAGTTCGGCGGCGGTGATCCCGCTCAGCCTGCGCTCCTCGGCGGGAAGCGTCGTCCATTTGGCAGTCGCCTCCGCCGCCGCCAGCGCATTCGCCACCGCCTTGCCGCGCGCGACCGTCGCGTCATGGTCGCTGCCGTCGCGCCACTGGCGGACTTCGGTGCGGTTGACGCTCATCCGCTCGAGCAGCAGCTTCAAATGGAATTGCGGATGCGTCTCGATCGAGCGCCGCGTGCTGCCGGTGTCGGGGTCGAACCGGTGCGGCCCGAGCGCCTGCCACTCGCCCTCGTCCATCCCGATCGCGAGATCCGCCATCACGACCATCCCGCGCGGGCTGTCCGCCACGCAGCGCAGCAACCGCGCCACCGCGGGCGCGCTGTCGGTGATCCCCGCCGCACAGACGAACCCCGGTGGCGGCGTTGCATCCCACCGCTCCGCCAGCCGCCGCAGCAGCCGCGCGCGCCGGTCCGCCAGATCGATCCGCCCGATCCGCGCGAGTTCGCCCGGCCAGCGGTCGAGCACGATCTCGAAAAGCGCGAGCGCGCGTTCCCAATGCGCCGACATCGCTTCGTTGAGCTCGATCTGGCGCAACCGGATCGGCGCGACATCCTCGACCAGCAACTGATCGAGCGTCCGCGCGAGATCGCCCGCGAGCCGCACCGCTTCCGCCGCATCGATCGGCTGCCCGCCGCGCTGGCGTTCCTCGCCGATCAGCCGCGCGAGGATCAACCGCCGTTCGAGCGGTTCGACCGCTGGCGGGATCGGCTCCGCGCTATCCGCCGGATCGAGCGCCGCGCCGACGCCTTCGTCGAGCGCCGGATCGCCGATCGCGACCATCCGCGGGAGCAGCAAACCGTTGTCGCTCGCGCGGACGAACGCCTCGGTCAGCGCACGCTTGGCGCGATTGTTGGGGAGCAGCACCAGCCCGCGCGCGAGCCCGAGATCGTCGCCCTTGGCATTCGGCCCGAACTGCCGGATCAACCCCGCCGCCAGCGCATCGGCAAAGGCGCGGTGCGCGGGGATCGTGAAGATCTTGGGCCGGACGGGCTCAGCCATCCGCGAGCATGACCTCGGTCTTGCCGACCGCCGCGGGCGTGCCGACGTCGAACCACAGGCCCTGGTGCACCAGCCCGTACGCACGCCCTGCGGCGATCGCGCGTTCCCAGAACAGCATCGTCGAGAACGGCCCCTCGGGCCAGTCCGCGATCACGCGCGGCGACAGGATCTGGACGCCGGTATAGACGAAGGGCGCGAGCTTGCCGGGTTGCCGCCGCCCGATGATCTTGCCGTCGGCGGCAAGCCGAAAATCGCCCTGCCCGGCATGATGATTGGCGCGCGCGAGCGGCACCATCAGCAGCAGCGCGTCCATCTTCTCGTCGTCCCACCGCGCGGCGAGCATCCGGATCGCGTCGCTCGGGCCATCGACCCACAGATTGTCGCTGTTGACGACGAGGAACGGATCGTCGCCGATCAGCGCGCGCGCCTGAACGATCCCGCCGCCCGTCTCCATCAACTGCTTGCGTTCGTCGGAGACGACCACGTCGATCCCCGCGACGCGGTTGTGGAGATGCGCTTCCAGCGTGTCCGCGAGATAATGCACGTTGACGACGGCGCGCTCGACCCCGCCCGCGCGGAGCCGGTCGAACACATGATCGATCAGCGCACGCCCGTTGACCACCACCAGCGGCTTGGGCCGCGTCGCGGTGAGCGGGCGCATCCGCTTACCCAGTCCCGCCGCCATCACCATCGCGGTCTTCGGCACCGTGCCCCCCGGATCGGGCCGGATGTGCAACGTCCGCTTGGGTCCGATCACGCCGACAGCTCCATCGGGTTGCCGCGCAGTTCGGGCGGGATCGTCGCGTCGAACCATTCCCTGACCGGCGCGAGCGCGGGATGCGCGAGATCGCGGTCGAGATAGCCCCACACCCGCGGACACAAAGCGGCGTAGCGCGGCTTGCCGTCGCGCTGCCACAGCCGCGTGAAGATGCCGACGATCTTGGCGTTCCGCTGCGCGCCGAGCACGGCATAGGCGGTATCGAAATCCGCGCCAGCGCCGGACGCGGCGCGGTAATAAGCGAGCATCTCGGTCTCGACCGCTTCCGCGACATCGCGGCGCGCATCCTGGAGCAACGACACCAGATCATAGGCCGGATGCCCCGCCAGCGCGTCCTGGAAGTCGAGCAGGCCGAGCGCATCGCCCTCCCCCAGCAGCATCAGGTTTTCGGCGTGGTAATCGCGCAGCACCGTCACCATCGTGCCGTGGAGCGTCGTGCCCAGCACCGCATCCCACGCCTGGTCATACGCCGCCTGGTCCGGCGTGACGCCGATCGCGGGGCAATACCATTCGGTCAGCAGATTGGCCTCGCGGTGGAGCACCGCCAGATCGTAGCGCGGCACGGGGGCTGCTTCCTCGCGCTGCAACCGGACCAGCGTGTCAATCGCCGACCGGTACAGCCCCATTTCGCGCGCGGGGTCGGCATCGATCGTCTCGCGCATTCGCACGTCGCCGAAATCCTCCAGCAGCACCAGCCCCGTCGCCAGATCGGTCGCATGAATCGCGGGGGCGGCGAACCCGCGCTCGGTCAGCCAGCGTGCGATGTCGATGAACGGCTGCGGATCCTCCTCGGGCGGCGGCGCATCCATCAGGATCGCGCTGCGATCCCCCGCGCGCACACGGAAATATCGCCGGAACGACGCATCGCCCGCAACCGGATCGATCGTCGCGTCGGACCAGCCGTGCGCCGCGAGGAACGCCGCGGCGGCGGCGGGTGGGGTCATATCTGCTGCCATCGCTCTCTCCAGCCCGGCGGGACGGCGGCTGTCAAGCGACGCTGCCCGTCTTCTTCGATCGCCAGCGTCAGCATCAGCGCATCGGGCCAGTAACCGGGCGCGCGTTCGGGCCATTCGATCAGCAGCAGCGAATCGCTTTCGGCTTCGTCGAGCCCGAGTTCGGCGATCTCGTCCGCGTCGTCGATCCGGTAGAGATCGACGTGCAGCACCGGAAAGCGCACCTCGGGCGGCGCATAAGGCTGGACGATCGCGAAGCTCGGCGACGGGGCCTCGCCCTCCAGCCCCAGCGCCGCGAGCAGCCCGCGCGCAATGCTCGTCTTGCCCGCGCCGAGCGGCCCCTCCAGCGTGATGACGTCGCCGGGGCGGACAAGAACCGCCAGCCGCGCGCCCAGCGCCTCGGTCGCGGCGGGATCGTCAAGGATCATCTCAATATCCTGTCAGCAGCATGTTGAGCGCGTTCATGATCGCCGTCTGCTCATCGACGAACCCCGCAATCCTTTCTCCCATGCGATTGCAGGGCACGGTTCCCGCCATTTGCGTCGCCAAGACATACTCCGCGTCCGCGATACGAAAAATAGGGTTCAACCTCGCATATAAAGCCCGAAACCGGACCGCCGGGACCAAGGGCACGACGAACCGCGTCGGTAGATTGGTCAGCAGATCGGCCTGGCAGTCCAGCACGATGTCGGTGGAGTCGCGCATCCGATACGCCTCGAACCGCGCCATCAGAACTGGCTGTATCGTTCGAGCGGCAGGCCGTAGGTCGCGAGATATTCGGTATAGGCTTCGGTGGCCTCGCGATTGTCTTCCTGCCACCGGCGAATCCGCTCGGCGCTGACCGCGTCGCTCAGGCCCTGTTCGCACGCGCGCGATACGTTGATGCCGAGCTCTTTCGCCGACGCGACGAGCTGCTCGTCCAGCGTCACGTTGGTGGGGCGACGAAAGGCCGTACGATCTTCCCGAACCCGCGCCATTGCGTCCTCCCGCTATGCGCACAACCTATGCGCATAGCCGCGCCGGTACAAGTCAACGCCGCGGCAAGCGGACCGTAATGAGCGTGCCCCGCCCCGGTTCGGACACGAGCTGGATCGTCCCGCCATGCGCCTCGACGAACTGCCGTGCGAGCGGCAAGCCGAGCCCGAGCGCACGTTCGCCATTGCGGGTGATGCCGGGCTGCCCGAAGCGATCGAATGCGCGCTCGACCATTTGCGGGGTCATGCCAATCCCGTCGTCCGACACGATCATCCGCACCGCCGCAGCCGTGCCGTCGACTCGCAACAGGATCCGCCCACCCTCGCGCGTCCCCGCGATCGCGTGGCGGAGCAGATGCTCGACCATCTGCTGCAGGCGCCGCGCATCGCCGAACACGTGCCCGGTCGAGGGTTGCAGGTCCGTCACGAAGTCTAGCTTGCGCTTGCTCGCAAGCCCCGCGACCGAAGCCGCCGCCGCCTGCGACGTGACGACGAGATCGACCTCGCGCTTGTCGAGCGTGACCGTACCGCCCTCCGCCTGGGTCAGATCAAGGACTTCGTCGACCAGCATCCCGAGCCGCTCGACCGATTCGAGGATCGCTTCGACATAGCCTTCCGCCGCCTTGCTCAGCTTGCCCGCATAACCTTCGTTGAGCATCTCGGCGAACCCGCTGATCGACGTCAGCGGGGTGCGCAATTCATAGCTCATCGTCGCGACGAAGGCAGTCTTGATCCGGTCCGCCGCTTCCAGCGCCTCGTTGCGGTCGCGCAGCGCGCGCTCGATCCGTCGGCTGTCGGAAATGTCGAGCATCGTGAACAGCCCGTTGCCATCGGGCAGCGGCACCGCGGCGAATTCGTAATGCCGGCCGTCCGCAAAGGCGACCCGCCCGGCGCGCTGCTGGCGCTCGACCGTCGCCGCGCGGACCAGATCGCCGATCAGCCCAGCCCGCGCCGGGTTGGCGAGCTGCTTGGCAGCCGCCTCCGCCAGCACGTCGACGCGCGGATGGGTCGCGAGGAACTCTTCCTCGAACCCCCAGAGCGTGCGGAACTTGTGGTTCCACAATTGCAGCCGACCGTCCGCCGCGAACACGCCGAGCGCCTCGTACAGATTCTCGAACGTCGCGGTCCGCACCCGCAGCAGCGTGTCGCGCGCGCTGGCGAGCTGGACCTGCTCGGTGCGATCCTCGAAGATCAGCAGCAACCCGCCATCGGGCAACGGCTGCGCCACGACGCGGAGATGCACCCCGCCCGGCAGATGCCATTCTTCCTCGATCGCACCGCCCGCCGCGAGAAACCATTCGCGCCGTTCATTCTTCCAGCCCGGAAAATCGCGGACTTCGGGCAGACGCGATGCCTCGCGCATCCGCTCCAGCACGCGATCGAATTCGGGACGATCGGCGAGCCACTCGGGCTTCATCGCAAAGATCCGGCGGAACGGCTGGTTGCAGAACACCAGCGCGCGGTCCGGACCGAACTGCACCACCGCCGCCGAGACGCGATCGAGCATCGCGCGCTGCGCATCGTCGAACCGCTTGAGCTGCGCGCGCGCCTGTTCGAGATCTTCGATATCGATCGCGAAGCCCGCGACGCCGCCCGCCGACAGCGGCGCGTCATACACGCGCAGCATCCGCCGTTCGCCGCGGATCGTCGCGGGAAGCGTCTGTGTCTGGATCGCCTTGGCATCGCGCGCCATCACCGCGCTCGCCAGCGGTCCGCCGACCCCCGACCCCTCGACCAGTTCGAGTCCGCGCTGAACCACATCCTGCGGCGAGATCCCCTCGACCGCATCGACATAATGCGAATTGACCATCGCCAGCCGCAAGTCCGGTCCGCGATACCACATCGGCATCGGAGCGGCCTGGATGATCCCGCTCAATTCGTCATAATGCGTCGTCGCCTCGTCGACCGCAGCACGCAACTGCACGATCTCGGCTTCGCTGTCGGTCGCGTCGAACACCCACACCACCACACCGCCCGAAATCCGCACGTCGCGCGCCGCGCGACTGCCCCGGATCATCAGCGCGCGGGACGATCCCAGCGCCCGGATCGCGCGGGCGAAGGCACGCCCCGACTTCTGCGCGGCGGCGACATCCGCCGACAGTGCGGTAAAATCCTCGGGCGCGATCCCCGCGCCGTGCACCGACAGGTCGTTCAGATAGCGCGGCGGGGTCGTCAGGCCGAACCAGTCGGCGAGTCGTTCGGAACAGTCCACCCGCCCGTCGGCATGCACGATCATCGCGAGCGCAGGCGCGGACGCGAGCATCGCGGAAAGCCGCGCATTCTCGGCAAAGGTCGCGGCCGCCTCGCGACGCGCGCGCAGACCGCCGTACAGGATCACCGAAGCGCCCGTCAGCAGAACTGCCAGCCCAACCCCGCTCAGCAGCAGCGAGCTCTGCACCAAACCGATCATCCCGCCCCTTTACGACGGCGCATTGCCCGTTCCTTCGCGTACCCGCTGCGCTACCACCGGTACCACCGCGTTGACAGAGCGTGCGGCGGATCCACCGCATAGATCAAGAAAAAAGGCGGCGAGCCAGTGCTCGCCGCCTTCCTTCGACATGGATTGCCGTGGTCGGCGATCAGTAGCGATAGTGATCCGGCTTGAACGGACCCTCGACCGGCACGCCGATGTAATCGGCCTGCTTCTTGGTCAGCTGGGTCATCTTCACACCGAGCTTTTCGAGGTGAAGCGCTGCGACCTTCTCGTCGAGGTGCTTCGGCAGGACGTAGACGTCGTTCTTATACTGCTCAGGGTTGGTGAACAGTTCGATCTGCGCGAGCGTCTGGTTGGTGAAGCTTGCCGACATCACGAACGACGGGTGACCGGTCGCGTTGCCGAGGTTCACCAGACGGCCCTTGGATAGGATGATGATCTGCTTGCCGTCGTCGAACTCGACGAGATCGACCTGCGGCTTCACTTCGGTCCACTTGTAGTTCGACAGCGCCGAAATCTGGATCTCGGAGTCGAAGTGGCCGATGTTGCAGACGATCGCCATGTTCTTCATGCCGCGCATGTGGTCGGCGGTGATGACGTCGGCGTTGCCGGTCGCGGTCACGAAGATGTCGGCGCGGGTAACCGCCTCTTCCATCGTCACGACCTCGAAGCCCTCCATCGCCGCCTGCAGTGCGCAGATCGGATCGACTTCGGTCACGAGCACGCGTGCGCCGCCGTTGCGGAGCGACTGGGCCGAACCCTTGCCAACGTCACCGAAGCCGGCAACGGTCGCGACCTTGCCCGCGAGCATCACGTCGGTGCCGCGACGGATCGCGTCGACCAGCGATTCCTTGCAGCCGTACAGGTTGTCGAACTTCGACTTGGTCACGCTGTCGTTGACGTTGATCGCGGGGAACGGCAGCTCGCCCTTCTTGGCGATTGCGTACAGGCGGTGAACGCCGGTCGTGGTCTCTTCCGACACGCCCTTGATGTTCTTGACCGTCTCAGTGAGGTAGCCGGGCTTCTTCGCGATGAACGCCTTTACGGCGCGCTGCATCTCGACTTCTTCCTCATTCTCGGGCTCGCCGAACGAATGGCCGGCTTCGAGCTTGGCACCCCAGAGGGCGAACGCGGTGGCATCGCCACCGTCGTCGAGGATCATGTTGCAGGTCTGGCCGTCGCCATTGTCCCAGTCGAAGATGTTGCCGACGTAATCCCAATAGTCCGCGAGGCTCTCGCCCTTGATCGCGAACACGGGCACGCCCGACGCTGCGATCGCGGCAGCGGCATGGTCCTGCGTCGAGTAGATGTTGCACGTCGCCCAGCGAACGTCGGCACCGAGCGCGGTCAGCGTCTCGATCAGCACCGCGGTCTGGATCGTCATGTGGAGCGAACCGGTGATACGCGCGCCCTTCAGCGGCTTGGCAGTACCGAATTCGTCGCGGAGTGCCATCAGGCCGGGCATCTCGGTCTCGGCGATGTTGATTTCCGCGCGACCGAAATCGGCGAGGGTAATGTCTGCGACGACATAGTCGGTCGGCTTGTCGAGAACGGTGGCCACGGGGCATCTCCGATTGAGTTGATGCCCGCGCCCTTACTGCCGAATAGCCGTCGGATCAAATATAAAGATGTCTTTATATGTCGGTCCGAAGGGGCGCCGTCATGCGCTCGATCGCTGTCTGTGCGACGATCGCGACGTTTGCCTCAGGCGTTCCCCGCCCCGCTGACGAGCAACCGCGAGTCGATCCCGGCCCCGCCGAACGCCTGCTCCCACCGGCGCTCCGCTTGCGTATCATAGAGGATCGCCAGGTCGCCGGGCGTGCTGAACCAGCCATGCCGGCTCATCTCCGCATCGAGCTGCCCCGCCCCCCATCCGGCATAGCCCAGCGCGACGATCCAGCGCGACGGCCCGGTTCCGGCGGCAATCGCGCGGAGCACGTCGGTCGTGCCCGACAGCGCCCAGCGGTTGGCAACGCTAACCGTGTCCTGCCCGCCCCAGTCTTGGCTATGCACAACGAACCCGCGCTGCGGCTCGACCGGTCCCCCGATATGGACCGGGGCATCCGGTGCCACGCCCGGATCGATGTCGAGCTGCCCCAGCACCGCGTGGAGACCGATGCCGGGAAGCGTGTCGCCGATCCCGATCCCGAGCGCGCCTTCCGCGTCGTGCGCGCACATCGCAATGATCGCGCGCTCGAACCGCGGGTCGCCGATGCCGGGCATCGCGAGCAGGAACTGGCCGGTCAGATATGTCGTCGAGTCCATCATCCCGCATCATAGGCATGCGGGCGAGCGCTCGCCATGCTTGAAATTTGGCTGCCGCTGGCCGACGTACCGCCCAGCCGTTTCCCCATTTCAGGTCGGAGCGGCCGCATCAGGAGATTCTCATGACGATCAACGTCGGCGACCGCGTCCCCACCACCATGCTCACCAAAGTCACGCCCGATGGCCCGGATCAGGTCAGCTCGGACGAATTCTTCAAGGGCCGCAAGGTCGCGCTCGTCGCAGTTCCAGGGGCCTTCACGCCGACCTGCTCGGCGCGCCACCTCCCCGGCTTCGTCGACAAGGCGGCGGACCTGAAGGCCAAGGGCATCGACGAGATCGCCTTCACCTCGGTCAACGACGCCTTCGTCATGGGCGCATGGGGCAAGGCCAGCGACGCGGGCGACATCACGATGCTCGCCGACGGCAACGCTGAATTCGCCAAGGCTGTCGGCCTGACCTTCGATGGCTCCAAGTTCGGCATGGGCGAGCGCAGCCAGCGCTATTCGATGCTGATCAACGACGGCGTCGTCGAACAGCTCAACGTCGAGGCACCGGGTGAATTCAAGGTTTCGTCGGCAGAACATCTGCTGAGCGAAATCTAACGTACGACGAAACGAGTGTGGCGACGGAACCTCCGCTCGCCGCACTTCGTTTCTCATCCGGAACACGTCTTTATGCGAAGGGAGATCATCATGACGGATACGATCAAGCAGGCCACCGACACCGCGCAGGATCTTGGCAACAAGGCCGCGACCGAGGTCAAGAAGGTGGTCGATCCGTCGATCCTGACGCAGGCGCAGGAAGCCGTCACCGACGCGTTCAACGCGACCGTCGAGGCGGTCAAGGAACATCCGGTCGCGGCAGCCGCAATCGCAACCGGCGCGGCCGCCGCAGTGGCGGGCACGGTATATGGCGTGAAGAAGCTTCGCGAAGGCGAAGACGTGATTCCGCCCCTCAAGAAGTAACGCGATCGGGCACGCGCCTCTCCGGTGCGTGCCCCAAACCATAGCCGGTCTTGCGCGTGTAACGATACCGCATTAGCCGCTGTGCATGACGCAAGCATCCGACATCGTCGCCGAGCTCGACCGCCTGTACCGCGCGTCGGTCGAACGCCTCCAGGCGGCCCTCACCACCTACATCACCACCGGCCAGCCGCCCGCGCGCGAAAGCCGCAGCGACGGCAGCTTTGCCTACCCCGAAATCCGACTGCACTATCGCGGCGGCGAGGATCGTCCGGTGCCCCCCCGTTCGTTCGGCCGTCTCGTCAGCGAAGGCGCCTATGCGATCAGCGTCACCAAGCCCGCGATCTTCGCCGACTATCTGACCGAACAGTTGACGCTGCTGATCGAGGATTACGACGTAACCGTCGAAGCGGTCCCCGGACGGCAGGAAATCCCCTTCCCCTATGTGATCGATCCCGGCCATGCGCTGAGCCTCGACGCGGTGACCGCGACCGACCTGTCGCGGCATTTCCCCGCGACCGAACTCGCGCATATCGGTGACGAGATCGCGGACGGGCGCTATGCCGTGCTCGCCGGCGGGGCGCGTCCACTGGCGCTGTTCGACGGGTTGCGCACCGATTTTTCGTTGGCGCGGTTGCGGCATTACACCGGCACGCCCCCCGAGCACGTCCAGCGCTACGTGCTGTTCACCAACTACCACCGCTACGTCGACGAATTCGTCCGCTGGGCTTGTGCGCAGCTCGAGCCACACGCGGACGGCACGCCAAGCCGCTACATCGGTGTGTCGGGCGCAGGCGGCGTGATGATGCGCGCGGGCGACGACGTCGAGGCGATGCTCGCCGACACCAGCGCGTGGCGGCGGCACCAGATGCCCGCCTATCATTTGATGGCGGCGGACGGCACTGGGATCACTCTGGTCAACATCGGCGTCGGCCCGTCCAACGCCAAGACGATCTGCGACCATCTCGCGGTGCTGCGCCCCGAGGCCTGGCTGATGATCGGCCATTGCGGCGGCCTGCGCCCGAGCCAGCGGATCGGCGACTATGTCTTGGCGCACGCCTATCTGCGCGACGACCATATTCTCGATGACGTGCTGCCGCCCGAAATCCCGGTTCCGGCGATCGCTGAAGTCCAGTTGGCGCTGGCGCGCGCGGCCGAGACGGTCTCGGGCCAGACCGGCGACGAGCTCAAGCGCCGCCTGCGCACCGGCACGATCGTGACGACCGACGACCGCAACTGGGAACTGCAATATTCGCGCTCTGCCCTGCGCTTCTCGCTGTCGCGCGCGGTTGGAATCGACATGGAATCGGCCACAATCGCGGCGCAAGGCTACCGATTCCGCGTGCCCTATGGCACGCTGCTGTGCGTCTCGGACAAGCCGCTCCACGGCGAGTTGAAGCTCCCCGGCCAGGCCAACCGCTTCTACGAACGCGCCATCAGCGAGCATATGCGGATCGGCATCGAAGCTTGCGAGGAACTGCGCCGCGAAGGCAATAAGCTCCATTCCCGCAAACTCCGCGCCTTCAACGAGCCGCCGTTCCGGTAAGAGACGGGAAACCAGCGTCGCGTTGCGCGTTGGGGTTGCGACCAATTCAAGGATGAACCGATGGCCACGCCACCGAAAAAGCCGACCGATACCGAAACCCCGACCGAGGCGGCCGCACCGCCCAGCCCAGCGAAGCCGCCCAAGCCCCCCAAGGCGGAAAAGCCCGCACGGGCAAAATCCGCATCCGCCGGCAAGGCCCCTGCGCCGCGCAAGCCCGCCAAGCCGCGCAGCGCGGGTTCGGGGCGTCCGGTCAATCCGGGCAAGCCGATCGTGAAGCCGGCACCCCCCGCCGCCCCCACGTCCGCGACCCGGAAGCGCTGGGGCTCGGCAGCGGCCGTCGTTGGCGGACTGGCTGCCGTCGGTGCCACCGCCGCTGCGCTGTTCGCGCTGCGCGGAAGCACGCCGGTTACCGACAAACCCAACCGCGACAAGCGCGCGCATCAGGCCGACGGCAGCAATTCGAGTGCATCGTTCGAAGCGGGCATCGCCGACGAAGGCACGATCCCGGAGTAAGCCACATCCGCGCATCGCCTGTTCGGATTGCGCAGTATTAATGCCAGGTCCGGGGCCGTACCGCCATCACTGGCGGACGGCCCCGGTATACCGATCAGAAGCTCACGCTTACCGTTCCGAACACCTGTCGCGGTGCCAGCGGGAAGACGCTATACGTGTTGGTCGGCGACCCGATGCTCAGCGACGACGCCGCCTTGCGATCGGTGATGTTGGTCACGTTGACGCTGACATGCAGCGCCTTCGCGAGCATCCGCTGGTCGAGCGGGATCGTCGCCCCAACTTGCCCAGCCAGCGTGAAGTAGCCCGCCACCGACAGATCGTTGGTATAGGTCGCATAGCGGCGGCCGATATAATCGCCGATCAGCTGCGCATCCAGGATGCCGTGCCCGACCGAAAGCACCGTCTTGTTGAGCCAGTCCGGCGACCCGGGCACGTTCTTGTCGCGCGTCGGCACGGTCGTCGTTCCGCTGACGTAATCCTGCCGATATTTCGACGTATTGTACGACAGCGCATTGTACAGCGACACGCGCGGCCCGGCATGGAGCGTGAACGCCACATCCGCCCCCGTCGTCTTCACCCCACCGACGTTCTGCAGGATCGCCGCGCCGCTGGTGATCGCATTGACGGTCGGGTTGGGCGAGATGCCGAGCAGCCGGTTCGAGAAATCGACATGATAGACGCTCACCTGTCCCTCGATCGAGAAGATGCCGCCCAGCCGGTGATGCGATCGCAGGCCGCCCTCATAGGTCCAGCTCGTCTCCGGCTGGACGTTCGCCGCGAACAGGTCGAACGCGCCCTGGCTGCCAAGCGCGAACGGCGACAGCCCCGCCGCCGCACTCGTCTGGAACTGGCGAATGTTCTTCTGCGCATTGGCGAACAGCTGGTCGTTCGGCGTCACGTCCCACACTGCGCCGACCTGCGGCAGGAACACCTCGGTCGTTTCCAGCGCACCGTTGGGCAGCGCGATCGAGCCGGCGAAGGACCCCGGCAACGGCTGCACCTTCACCCGCTGGGTCGCGAACTGGTAGGTTGACTTGAACCCCGCGAGGATCGTCACCGTCGGCAGCACGTGCCACGCGTCCTGGATATGGCTCTGCAGTTCGTCGACGCGGACTTCGCTGTAATATTGCGTGATCAGCGGCGTCAGCGTGTCGCGCGGACGCTGATACGGCGTCGAGGGGTTGTTGACGTCGAGCGCATACCAGCGACGGAATGCCGACGAACTCTGATGCTCGAACCAGCCGCCGAACTCGATATCATGGTTGCCGAGCGCCAGCTTCATCGTCTGAACGATCCCGCCGCGATCGATCCGATACTCGGTCGTCCGCGTCGCGAAGCCCGAGCCGCCGAACACGCTCGAGAGGTTCCGCCCGGGGTAATAGACCGAGAACAGCTGCGGCAGCCCCGCCACGGTGATCGGCCCGGCGACAACGCCGACGCCGTCATTGTGATGATAATAGACCTTGGCGTCGTAGCTGACCTTGTCGCTCAACCGAGCGGTCATCGCGAGATAGCCGAGATAGTCGGTCCGCTGCGCGTCGCTGTAATAATTGCGGTAATTGTCCTTGGCCGCGGTGTAGGCAGGCGACGTCAGATACGCGACCGCGCTCTTGAAATCCGGGTAGAGGAACGGGCGGACATAGGGCACGTTGCCCGGCGTCTCACCCTTCGAGATGTTGACGACGGTCGCGTCCTCGTTCGGCTCGGTCTTGTCCGAATAGGCGAAATATCCGGTCAGCCGCAGTGCGCCGCTGTCATGGACGAACTTGCCGTTCGCCTGATACCCGCCCTGCTTGCCGTTGAAGTCCCAGGCGCGCGCATCCTGCCGCACGCCCGAGACATAGAAGGCATTGCCGCCGCCAAGATCGCCGCTGTCGACGCGCGCGAAGGTGCGGAAGGAGTCATAGCTGCCGACCGTCTGCGCGATCGTGGCGCCGCGCTCGCGCTTGGGGTCGCTAGAGAAGGTATCGATCGTTCCGCCGAGATTGCTGGTCGACGCGGTCCCCAGATCCCCCGCGCCACTCGCGAGCGTGACACGCCCGACATTCTCCGAGATGATCGCACGTTGCGGCGACAACCCGTTGTAATTGCCGTAATTCTGGTCACCGAGCGGGATCCCGTCGAGGGTATAGCCAAGCTGCTGCTGGTTGAAGCCGTGGATGAACAGCGAGATGTTCTGTTCGTTGTTCCCCCACGGATCCGCGGTCAGGAAGGTCACGCCCGGCAGCGTCTGGATCGCCTTCAGCGGGTTGATCCCCGGCAGGATCTTCTGCATCTCGACACCCTCAAGCTGCGTCACCGACCGCGTGCTGCGACGGCCGGTCACGACGATCTGCCCGGTTTCGGTGGCATCCTCGACGGGCGTGGCGACGGGGTCGGCGGGAACCGCGACTGGCGGGGTTTCGGGCGCAGCTGCTGCCATCGTGGGCAGTCCACCCATCATGCCGAGCGCGAGCGCACCCCAAGAAACCATCCGGAACGTCATGTAAAATCCCCCTGTCGCACTGCAACACACGGGCGCTTAGGCGGGATATACGACGGGACGGCGTCAGTTGGATGACGCGCAGAAGTCAGTCCGGCGGCGGATGTTCTCCCTTCGCTCTCGATCTCCTTCGCTTCCCCGGCGAAGGCCGGGGCCCAGTCGCGGAACAGAAGATTGCTGGCGGCTGCGCTTCGTTACGTCCGCCAGCGCGACTGGGCCCCGGCCTTCGCCGGGGAAGCGCACGTATATGGGCGCGCGCTCCTACCCCGGAATGACCCCCGCCGCCGCCAGTACATCGAGCGCATCCCCCGACAACCCCAGCGCCTCGCGGAGCGCATCCCGCGTATCCGCCCCGGCGCGCGGCGGCGCGTGGTCGTACCGTGCAGGGGTCGCGGACAGCTTCGCAGGAAAGCCCACGACCCGGAGCGGCGTGCCGTCCTCCCGGTGCATCGTCTGGACGCTGGCGCGCTCCACGACATGCGGGTCGCCGATGATTTCGGGCACGCTCTGCACCTTGCCTGCCGGAAGCTTGGCGGCTTCCATCGCAGCCACCAGATCGTCGACCCGCCACCGCGCGACAATCGGGCCGATCACCGCCTGCAGCGCCTCGCGGTTGACGCTGCGTAGCGCCACGGTGGCAAAGCGCGCGTCCTCGACCAGCGAGGCGAGGCCTAGGATTGCGGCGAAATCCCGAAACTGCCGGTCGTTGCCCAATGCGACGACGATGTCGCCGTCGGCACACGCATAATCGCGATACGGCACGATGTCGGGATGGTCGTTGCCCAACCGCCCCGGCACCGCGCCCCCATTGAGATAGCGCGACGCCTGGTTCGACAACAGGCTGAGCTGCGTGTCGAGCAGCGCGCAATCGATATGCTGCCCCTCGCCGGTCGCATCGCGGTGGCGCAGCGCCGCGAGAATCGCGACCGTGGCATACGTCCCCGTGAACAGGTCGACGATCGGCACGCCGACCTTCATCGGCCCGCCGCCGGGGACGCCGTCGGGCAGGCCGGTGATGCTCATCAGCCCGCCCATCGCCTGGATCAGGAAATCATAGCCGCCTTTGTCGGCATAGGGCCCGGTCTGGCCGAACCCGGTGATCGAGCAATAGACCAACCGCGGGTTGAGTGCGGACAGGCTCGCGTAATCGAGCCCGTATTTGGCAAGCCCGCCAACGCGAAAGTTCTCGACCAGCACGTCGCTCTGCTGCGCCAGGCGACGGATCAGGTCCGCCCCCTCGGGCTTGGCGAGATCGATCGCGAGCGACCGCTTGTTGCGGTTGGCGCACAGGAAATAAGCGGAGTCCCCCGATCCGTCAGCGAGTGCAGGACCGCCCCACCGGCGCGTGTCATCCCCCTGCCCCGGCTGCTCGATCTTGAGCACTTCGGCACCCAGATCCCCCAGCATCTGCGTCGCCCACGGACCAGCGAGCACGCGCGAAAGATCGAGGACCTTGATGCCGTTCAGGGCGGCGGGGGACGGTAGACCGGGAGGGGGAACGCTGGACATACGCAAGGTGCTGCCACGAAACGCAGCAGCATACGAGGGGGGAGCGCGACGTTCAGAGCTTGATCGTCCGCCCCTCGCGTGCGGAACGATAGATCGCTTCCACGATCCGCATATCGCGCAGCCCCTCCTCGCCCGAGACGATCGGCTGCCGACCCGTCATCACGCTTTGCGCCATATGGTCGAGCTGTCCCGCAAACTGCGTCTTGGCCGGACCGGGTGGCGGCGTGATCTTGCGTTCGCGACCGTCCTTGCCGACCCACATCTGGTTGCCGTCATAGCGCGTCGCGGGTTCGAGCTCGATCCGCCCGGCGTCGCCCATCAGCAGGATGTGGTTCTGGTTCGCGCTATACATCGACTGGCACCCGGCGATCGCCCCCGACGGAAATTCGAGCGTCCACTCGATCATGTCCTCGACTTCGCTGAAGCGGGGATCGCGCCGGTCGGTGGATTCACGCGCAGTCACCGCGACCGGCTCTTCGCCCGTCATGTAGCGTGCCGCCTGCAAGCTGTAGATGCCCATGTCCATCAGCGACCCGCCCCCCGACAGCGCGCGCTTGAGCCGCCATTTCGACGGATCACCCTGGACGAAGCCATGCTCGGACCGAACATAGCGGATCTTGCCCGCCGCCCCGCTCCGCGCCAGCCGCATCGCCTCGAGGTTATGCGCCTCGAAATGGCAGCGATAGCCGATCATCAGCTTGCGATCCGCCTTGCGGCATGCCGTGATCATCGCCTCGCATTCGGCGACCGAGATCGCCATCGGCTTCTCGCACAGCACATGCTTGCCCGCACGCGCCGCGCGGATCGTGTATTCGGCATGCATCCCGTTGGGCAGGCAGACATAGACGATGTCGATTTCGGGATTGTCGCGGATCTTGTCGAAATCGGCGTAGGAATAGATCGCCCGCTCGGGCACGCCATGCGCGCGCGCGACGCGCTGCGCCTTGGCGCGGTCCCCGCTGACCAGCGCCACGAGCCGACTGTGCTCGCAATTGACGAATTGCGGAATGATGACGTCGAGCCCGTAATAGCCAAGGCCGACGATCGCATAGCCGAGCGGACGCTCCGTCGCCGCGCATGCCGACCCCGCGGGCGCGAGCAACAGGGCGGCCGAGCCGAGCAAAACGTCGCGACGTCCGATATCCATGCGCATCCTTCCCAAAACCGTTATTCGCTCAGTGCGCGAGCGTTCGCCCGTTCCAGCCGAGCGACTGGGCGGTTATTGCAAGCTGCGTGCGATTGCGCACCTGCAACTTGCGCATCAATGCGGTCATGTGCGCCTTTACGGTCGCCTCGGCGATCCCGAGGTCGAACGCGATCTGCTTGTTGAGCTGCCCGGAATAGACCCCGTCGAGCACCTTCCGCTGCGTCGGCGTCAATAAGGCGAGCGGTGGCGACGACGCGGTCGCGGCTTCGGTCGCCGGTGCTTCTTGTCGATTGGTTTTCACACAACCTCTCCCTGATGATCTGCCCGACGCTGCAGGCAGTGCACGGTCGGCCCCAACCGCCGTTCGAGTCCCGTTTTCGGATCCTTCGTGGGTCAGTCTAGGCAAATTGGTTGGACAGATTCAACCTACAATCGCATTTTGCCGCACGATTGGTAGCAATCGTTGCAGATTTAACGCAAACGTTGTCGGACAGGTCGGTCATGCGGATGAACGGGTGCGATGGCGTTGCCAGTCATTCGATGCGTCCGCTAACCTGCATCGAGCGCGGACGAGGAAAAGAAGCGATGAGCGAAGGGCGCCTGGCGGACCGTGCCTATGCCGGCATCGTCGAGATCATCAACACCGACGATTTGTCCGTCGGGGATCGGCTGCCGTCAGAGGCGCGCCTTGCCGAGATGTTCGGCATGTCGCGCACGATCGTGCGCGAGGCACTGGTGCGGTTGGCGTCCGACGGGATCACCGAGGCGCGGCGCGGCGCGGGCTCGTTCGTCAAGAACCGTCCGTCGAACCAGCTGATCGCCTTCATGCCGATGGACCACATGTCCGCGACGCTCGGCACTTACGAAGTGCGTTTCGTGCTCGAATCCGAGGCGGCCCGGCTCGCGGCGACGCGCCGGTCGGAGGATGAGATGGCGCAGATCGAGGATGGCCTCGACCAGCTTCGCACCGCGCTGTTGTCGAGCGCGCCGGCGCATGACGAGGACATGGAGTTTCACCGCCGCATCATGCTCGCGACCGCCAACCCTGCGTTCCTGGTGACGTTCGAGGCGCTGTTTGCCGATGTCGACCGGATCATGCGCGCCGGCGTCGACATCTCGCGCTCGCGCCCGCCCGAAGTGATCGGCGCGATGCTGCGCGAACACGAGATGATCGTCGCCGCGATCCGTGCGCAGGACGCGGACGGCGCGGCGCTGGCGATGCGCTGGCATCTGTCGGAAGGCCGCAAGCGATTGATGCCGTAAGGCTTCCCCGCCCTTCGCCGCCCGCCCGTCCCTCACCGTCCCGCCCCCAACTCCGTTCGGGCTGAGCGAAGTCGAAGCCTGTTCTTGTCGTAGCACAGTGCTCGATGACCCTCAGCGCTGTACCGTATCCCGCGCGCGCAACCGTGACGCCTCGCTGACAAGCCATTCAACCGACGCGGCACACGATGCCTCAGGCGTTGCTCCGGCATCGAGGATCATCGCGGGCTCGTCCGCCGTAGGACGCTCCAGCGTGGCGATCTGGCTGTCGAGCAGGCTCGGCGGCATGTAATGCCCCACCCGTGCCGCCATCCGCCGCTGCAGCTCCGCCGGACTGTTGTCGAGCAGGATGAACCGCGTCGGTTCGACGATCGCATCGATCAGCCGTGTGCGATACCGCCGCCGCAGCGCGGAACAGGCGGCCACCGCGATACCGTCGCGGCGCACCGCGGTCCCCAACGCCGCCCCCAGCCTGTCCAGCCACGGCCAGCGATCCGCGTCATCGAGCGGGTGACCGCTGCGCATCTTGGCGACGGCGGCGGCGTCGTGATAGCTGTCGCCCTCGAGAAACGGTGCGCCCAGCGCGTCTGCCAGCCGTTCGCCGAGCGTGGACTTGCCGCTCCCGCTGACCCCCATGATGATCACCGCCATCGGCGCGATCGTGCTGTTGCAATATGGCCGCTGCACTCTTGATCCTTGTACCTGGGGCCATCTCGCAGGTCTTCTACGGTGCTCCCGTCGGTTCCGGGAACTACGACCTTGGTCGCGGATGTCACGCGCCAATCCCCGGCCTATCCCGCACGAAACCGGCCACGCAGGCGCTGGTCGAGGAGAGCGGCGACGTGATGAGACATACCGGACGCTGGCTGGTGACGACCGCGGCAGTGCTGCTGCCGTGCACCGCGTTTGCCGCGCCTCCCCAGGCCACGCCTTCATCCCGGTCGACGCTTGCGTCGGCGCCAAAGGACGCCAACGCCATCACGGTCAATGCCCCGACCGACGGCAAGACCGACGCAACCGCCGCGATTCAGCAAGCGATCGACGCTTCACGTCGCGCGAGCGGCCAGGGTGCAGGGATCGTGTTCCTCCCCTCGGGGCGGTATCGCATCACGCGCAGCATCCTCGTTCCCCCGGGCGTCCGCATCTTCGGGGTAGGCCGCACGCGTCCGGTACTCGTGCTCGCCGACGCAACGCCCGGGTTCCAGCAGGGCGTGGGGACGATGGTCGTCTTCACCGGTGGCGACCAGTATAACGTCGGCAAGGTCCCCGTTCCCGTCCCCACCATCGTCCCGCCGCGCGACGACGTTCGCGATGCCAATTCCGCGACCTTCTATTCGGCGATGAGCAACGTCGATGTCGAGATCGGCGCGGGCAATCCGGCGGCGACTGCAGTGCGCTTCCACGTCGCGCAACATGCGTTCCTGACGCACATGGACTTCCGCCTCGGGTCGGGGTTCGCCGGGGTCTATCAGGCGGGCAACGTGATGGAAGACGTCCACTTCCACGGCGGGCGATACGGCATCGTCACCGAAAAGACCTCGCCTGCGTGGCAGTTCACGCTGCTCGATTCCAGCTTCGACGGGCAACGCGACGCCGCGATCCGCGAACATGAGGTCGATCTCACCCTCATCAACGTGGCGATCCGCGACACACCCGTCGGGATCGAGATCGACCCCGGCTACAGCGACTCTTTGTGGGGCAAGAACGTCCGGTTCGAACGCGTATCGCGCGCGGGCGTCGTCATCAGCCGCGAGAACAGCGTCTTCACGCAGATCGGCTTCGACAACGCGGTCGCGACCGACACGCCGGTGTTCGCGCAGTTCCGTGAGAGCGGCAAGACGATCCCCGGCAAGGGGCGCACCTACCGGGTCGCCGCATTCAGTCACGGCGTCGCGGTCCCTGCGCTCGGCACCACCGGCACGATCGCCACCGACGCACGGATCGAACCGTTGCGCGCAATGCCCCGGCCCGGACCCGCCGCCATTCGTGCAATCCCGGCGGTCAGCGAATGGACCGATGCCAAGACGCTCGGTGTCATCGGCGATGGCAAGACCGACGACACCGCCGCGCTGCAGCGCGCAATTGACACCCACCGCGTCGTCTATCTCCCGATCGGCTTCTACCGCGTGACAGGAACGATCAAGCTGCGTCCCGACAGCGTCCTGCTCGGGCTCCACCCGGCGCTGACGCAATTGGTGCTCCCCGACAGCAACCCCGCCCATGCCGGTCCCGGCAGCGTCGTCCCGCTGCTCGAAACGCCACGTGGCGGCAACAACATTGTGTCGGGGCTCGGACTGTTCACCGGACGGATCAACCCGCGCGCCATCGCACTGCTGTGGAAGTCGGGCGCGACCTCGCTGGTCGACGACGTCAAGATCATGGGCGGGGGCGGATCTCCGACAGCCGACGGACTATCGCTCGGTGCCAAGGCCGCGCGCAGCGGCGACCCGGTCGCCGACAATCGCTGGGACGCGCAATATCCGAGCATCTGGGTCACCGATGGCGGCGGTGGGACGTTCGCCGACGTGTGGACCCCCAACACGTTTGCACAGGCCGGCTTCTACGTATCCGATACGAAGACACCCGGTTATGTCTTTGAATTGTCGGCAGAACATCACGTACGCAACGAGATCGTCCTGGACGGTGTGGAGAATTGGGAATTCCACGCCCCGCAGACCGAACAGGAAGTCGGCGAAGGCATGGACGCGGTGTCGCTCGACATCCGCAATTCGCGCAACCTGATGTTCGCCAACTATCATGCCTATCGCGTCACGCGGACCTACCATCCCGCAACGACCGCGGTCCAGCTGACCAACAGCAGCGATATCCGCTTCCGCAACGTCCACATCAACGCCGAAAGCGCGTTCGCCAGTTGCGAGGCGGCGGGCTGCGGCACCTATGTCCGCGCCAGCAAATTCCCGTTCGAGAATGCGATCGTCGACAAAACCCGCCACGTCGCGTTGCGCGAACGCGAGTTCGCCAGGCTCGACCTGCCCGCAACCCCGGTCGTGGCGGCAGCGACATCCGCGATCCCCGGCATCGGCGCGGTGCGCAAGCTGGAGGACGGGTTCTTCTCGATCTCGGGCGCGGCGGTCGACGCCAAGGGCGCGCTCTACTTCGTCGAGCACCGCTTCCAGCGGATCCTGCGCTGGAGCGAAGGCGCCGGGCTCGAAACCGTCCGTGACGTTCCGCTCGACCCGGTCAATCTGGCCGTCGATGCCTCGGGCAAGCTGCTCGTGCTGTCGTCACTGGGCGCGGAGGCGACGGTCTATGCGTTCGATCCGCGCGGCCCCAAGACCGACGTCCAGCTGATCCCGACCACGCCCACCGCGTCGCATCCGGCGGCGGACACGCTGCTCCCGGTCAATTGGTGGGACAACGGCGAGTTCCGCGACCAGTATGACGCCGCGACCGACCATTTCACCACCCTCGGCGAAATGTTCGCGCGCGATGCCGGAACGGCCAAGACGCGCGAATATGTCTCGCCCGACGGAAGCCTCGTCCTGCCCGCGTTCCGCGTGTGGCAGCAGGGCGCGCCCGACCACGTCGGCTGGCGCTTCTCCGATACGCTTGACAGCTACGGCTTCGTCCGCGGCAAGGTCGGCGAGCGGGTGTTCGTCAGCAACGAATCCGAAGGGCGCACGCTCAGCGGGCTGGTCGGCGCGGGTGGTACGCTGACCGACCTCAAGATGTTCGCCGAACGCGGCGGCGAGAGCGTCGCGGTCGCGAAGGACGGCCGCGTGTTCATCGCGAACGGACAGGTCTTCGTCCACGCTGCGGACGGCAGCGCGATCGGCATGATCGACGTGCCCGAGCGGCCGCTGCAACTGATCTTCGGCGGGGCGGACGGGCGGACCCTGTTCATCCTGACGCACCATTCGCTGTACTCGGTGCGCATATGAACGACGGGTCTATCAAACATAACAATTAGCAACAAAAACAACGGGGTGGGGACTAACATGAAGATCATCGCAAAGGACATTCCTTCCGCCGCACGCCGCCGCGGCATGCTCCTGGGCGCAAGCCTTGCATCCCTGATCGCGGTCGCACTCGCGGTGCCAGCCACCGCGCAAACGGTGCCGAGCGAACAGACAACGCCGGCCGAAACGCCGTCACCCTCGGCATCGCTGCCCAGCGACACCGCCGCCGCCGCGACGCAGGCGAGCGACGACATCGTCGTCACGGGCTCGCGCATCACCGCAAGCGGCTTCACCGCGCCGACGCCGACGACGATGATCGGGGCCGCCGACATCGCGCGCAACGCGGAACCCAACGTGTTCACGACGATCGCGCAATTGCCCTCGCTACAGGGATCGAGCGGCGTCACCACCGGCACCAACAGCACGTCGAGCGGCCAGCAGGGGCTGAGCTCCTTCTCGCTGCGCGGTCTGGGGACGATCCGCACGCTGACTTTGCTCGATGGCCAACGAGTCGTCGGCGCGAACGTCACCGGCGTTCCCGACATCAGCCTGTTCCCGCAACTGCTGATCAAGCGCGTCGACGTGGTGACCGGCGGTGCGTCCGCGTCTTATGGCTCGGATGCGGTCGGCGGCGTCGTCAACTTCATAACCGACAAGCGCTTCGTCGGTTTTCGCGCGAACGTGCAGGGCGGCATCACGACGTACGGCGACAACAAGCAGGGCCTGTTCCAGGCCGCCATCGGCAAGAGTTTCTTCAACGATCGCCTGCACGTACAGCTCAGTGGTGAGTATGATCACGAAGACGGGGTCCCCGCCGGCGGCTTTGGCGAAGCAGCCCCGAACGGGCGGCAGTGGTATCGCACGACGACCTTCGTCAATCGCAACGTCACCAACGACGGGTCGCCGCAATATCTGGTCCGCGATCATGCGCAGGCGTATCAATACACCAAATACGGCCTGATCAGCGCCGGACCGCTGCAAGGCACGGCGTTCGACGTCAACGGCAATCCGTTCCAGTTCCAATACGGTTCGAACGGCGTGCCCGCGAAGAATGCGGCCGGCACCGTCTCGGGCTGCTTCTCGGCGGGCGGGTTCTGCCTCGGGGGCGATCTGTCCGGCAACGTCGGGATCGGCACGACGCTCCAGTCGCGCCTCGATCGCTACAACGGCTATGGGCGTATCGGTTTCGACGTCGATGCCAACAACGAGATCTACGCGACCGTCAACATCGCGCAGGTCGATACGATGAACCAGCCAAACCCCGGCGCAACAAAGTCCGGGCTGACGCTGCAATGTTCCAACCCGTATGTTCCCGCCTCGATTCAGGCGGCCTGTGCCACCGCGGGGATCACGCAATTCCAGTTCGGCACCAGCAACGGTCAGTTGCCGCGCAACATCACCGTCTACCCCTCGCGCAAGCAGTATCGCTTCGTCGGTGGCGCGGCGGGCAAGCTGCCGGTGTTCGGGACCGACTGGTCGTATGACGTGTCGTATGAGCACGGTGAGAACATCACCGACATCAACGTCGAGAACATCACGCTGACCCCGCGCTACAATGCCGCGATCCAGGCGATCCGTCTCAACGGCGAGATCGTCTGCGCAAGCGCGACGGCGCGGGCCAACGGGTGCGTGCCGATCAACATCATCGGCGGTGCCACGCCGAGCGCGGCAGCGCTCGCCTATATCACCCCTGCCAACGGCCCGATGCAGCATACCCGCCAGACGCAGGACGCGTTCACCTTCGCCTTCAACGGTTCCCCGCTGGAACTCTGGGCCGGCCCGGTGTCATTCGCTGCGGGTGCGGAATATCGCAACGAATTCTACCACGTCGTCGGCGATCCCTATGGCAACGGCGTGTCGGACGAGAGCCCGTACAGCGCGGATTACCCCGCAGATCCGTTGCTCTCGACCAATGGGGCGAACTGGTACGCGGGCAATTACCACAATGGCCGCGGCAGCTATCACGTCGCCGAGGGCTTCCTCGAGGTGAACCTGCCGTTCCTCAAGTCGGAACAGCTTGGCAGCGCCAACCTCAACGTTGCCGGTCGCGTGACCAATTACAGCACGTCGGGCACGGTCTATACGTGGAAGGTCGGCGGCACCTGGGACACACCGATCGATGGCATCCGCCTGCGCGCGGTGACCTCCCGCGACGTGCGCGCGCCCAATTTGTCCGAACTCTTCGCCGCGCCGATCACCACGACGATCCCCAATTTCACCAACCCGTTTACCGGGACCGCGCTGACCATCCTGCAGAACGCAATCGGCAACACCGCGCTCAAGCCCGAGATCGCGCGCAACACCACGGCGGGCATCGTGCTGTCGCGCGCGGCGTTCCTTCCCGGATTCAGCGCATCGTTCGATTACTACCGGATCAAGCTCAACGGCGTGATCTCTACGCTCAACGCGCAGCAGGAGGTGAACCTCTGCCGTGACGGGGTGACCTCGCTGTGCAGCGCGTTCGATCTCGCCCCCGCGACCGGCACGCCGTACGTCAATCTCCAGGCGTTCAACCTCGCGTCGATCTTCACCGATGGCTTCGACATCGAGGCGAGCTACCGGACCCGGCTCGACAAGCTCAGCATCCCCGGCCAGATCGAGCTGCGGGGGCTGGCCACCAATGTCCGCAACTTCATCACCGATCCGGGCGTGCCGGGCACGATCCCCACTCAGGGCGCGGGCGTGAACGCGGGCAATACACCATCGTGGAAGCTGCTCGCGATCGAGACCTGGTCGACCGACCGGTTCAGCTTCAACCTGCAGCAACGCTGGTTCAGCGACGGTGTCTACAGCAACGAATATGTCGTGTGTAGCACCGGCACCTGCCCGGTCGGTCGCACCGCACTCCAGAACACGCAGCATCCGACGATCGACAACAACACGATGCGCGGCGCATTCTATCTCGATCTCGGCGGCGCGTTCGACATCACCAAGAAGCTGAACGTCTACTTCAAGATCTCGAACGTGCTCGATCGCGATCCGACCCCGTCGCCGCAGACCAACACCGGCATCGACGTCAATCAGGGCCTGTACGACACGCTCGGCCGCCTGTTCCGGGTCGGTGCCCGCTACAACTTCTAGCCTCCGTTCCCCGCGCCGCGGCCGGTGGTCGCGGCGTAGCTTCGTCCCGGCCGTCGGCCGGGACATTTTCGTTCGAGGATAGGCCATGCCCCGCCGATCGCTTCCGTTCCGCGCATTCCTGCTGGCCGGGCTAACGTGCGTCGCAGCGCCGGCAGTGGCATCCCCATCGGTCTATACGACCGCGCCGGACGATCCGCGCGCGGTGACGGTGGCGGGTGTCGGCGACGGACACGCCGACGATACGGCCGCGCTGCAGGGCGCGATCGATGCCGCCGCGGACAAGGGCGGCGGCGGGATCGTGTTCGTGCCCTCGGGGCGGTATCGCATCAGCCGGACGATCTTCGTCTGGCCGGGCGTCCGCGTCTTCGGGGTCGGCAAGACTCGCCCGGCGATCACGCTCGGCAACGCCACGCCGGGGTTCCAGAAGGGCCTCGCCAACATGGTAATCTTCGCCGGCGCCAAGCCCGGCGCGGTCGATACGGCGGCAACCTATCGCACGCCCTTCCCGCCCCCCGGCAGCGTGCCCTTCAACCCGCGGATCGCAGATGCCAACCCGGGCACCTTCTACCCCGCGCTGTCGAACGTGGATTTCGTCATCGGCAAGGGGAACCCCGCCGCCACCGCAATCCGCTTCCACGCCGCACAGCACGCCTATCTCGCGCATATCGATTTCCACATCGGGTCGGGTCTGGCGGGGATCTACCAGGTCGCCAATCAGGCCGAGGACCTGCATTTCCACGGCGGTCGTTATGGCATTCTGACCGAAAAGCCCTCACCCGCCTGGCAGTTCACGCTGCTCGACTCGAGCTTCGACGGCCAACGCGAAGCCGCCATCCGGGAGCATGAGGCGAACCTCACGCTCGTCAACGTGTCCTTCCGCGACATGCCGACCGCGATCGACATCGACCGCGGCTATGGCGACTGGCTGTGGGGCAAGAATGTCCACTTCGACGGCGTTCGCAACGCCGCGGTCGTCATTAGCAACGAGGGCAATGTCTTCACGCAGATCGGCTTCGAAAATGCCGTCGCCCGCGCGACGCCCGTCTTCGCGCGGTTTCGCGACAGCGGAAAGACTGTCGCGGGCACGGGCAGGACATACCGGGTCGCCTCGTTCAATTACGGGCTGAGCGTCCCCGGGCTTGGCACGAGCGGCAGCTACCAGACCGTCCTGAAGGCAAGCGCGATCCCGCGGCTCCCTGCGCCGCCGCCGCCCGCAATCCGCGCGTTGCCGCCGACCACCGCGTGGAACAACGTCTGCACGCTCGGTGCCAAGGGCGATGACCGGACCGACGACACCAAGGCGATCCAGCGCGCGATCGATACGCATCGCACCATTTATTTCCCGGCGGGCCGCTATGTCGTCACCGATACGCTGCGGCTCAAACCCGACACCGTATTGGTCGCACTTCACCCGAGCCTGACGCAGATCATCCTCCCCGACGGCACCGCTGCTTTCCAGGGGATCGGCGCACCCAGGGCACTGATCGAAAGCGCACGCGGCGGCGATGCGATCGTCTCGGGGCTTGGCCTTGCCACCGGCGGGATCAATCCGCGTGCAACCGCCCTGCTATGGATGGCGGGCGAACAATCGCTGGTCGAGGACGTCAAGTTGCAGGGCGGCCACGGCACCAACCTTGCCGACGGCACGCGCTTCGATCCCTATAACGCCAACCACACCGGCGATGCGGACCCCGCCAAACGCTGGGACGCGCAATATCCGAGCCTGTGGGTGACACGCGGCGGCGGCGGGACGTTCGCCAACGTGTGGACCCCCAGCACCTATGCGACCGCGGGGATGCTGGTATCGGACACCAGCACGCCGGGCCACGTCTACCAGATGTCGAGCGAGCATCACGGCCGCAGCGAATTCGTGCTAGACCATGCCGCCAACTGGGAGTTCCTCGCGCCGCAGACCGAGGAGGAAGCGGGCGAAAGCCAGGACGCGACCTCCTTCGAGATCCGCGATTCCCACAATGTCCTGATCGCGAATTACCACGCGTATCGCGTCACGCGCTCGCTCAAGCCCGCCCCCACCGCCGTCAGGCTGTACGGCCGCAATACGGTCCGCTTTCGCAACGTCCATGTGAATGCGGAGAGCGGTCTGGGCACCTGCGACGAGAACGGTTGTGCGACCTACCTCCGCGTCAGCAAGTTTCCGTATGACAATGCAATCCAGGACAGCGCCAGCGGGCTGGAGGTCCGCGAACGCGAATTCGCCATGCTCGACGTGACCGACGCCGTGAGCGCATTTCCGACAGGGCAACCATATGCCAACGCCAAGGTCGACCGTATCGCGGACGGCTTCTATTCCGCATCCGGTGGCGCGGTCGGGCGGGATGGATCGCTGTATTTCGTCGACCATCACGCACAGCGCATCCATCATTGGGCACCCGACACGGGGCTGACGATCGTCAGCGATGCCGCGCTCGATGCGGTCAACCTTGCGGTCGACGCATCGGGCCATCTGCTCGTGCTGTCCTCGACGGGACGCAACGGAACGGTGTTCAGCCTGAACCCCGAAGCGCGCGATGGCGCGATCACGCCGATTGCCGCCACGCCGACAGTCCCGCACTCGAAAGCGGCGAGCGTGCTACCGGTCAACACCTGGGCCAATGGCGAGTTCAGGGATCAGCTCGATCTCGCCGACTATAGCTATCCGACGCTCGCCGACATGTACGCGCGCGACATGGGGGCCGCCAAACCGCTGGAATACGTGTCCCCCGACGGCAGTCTGGCACTGCCGGCCTACCGCACGTTCCAGCAAGGCCCGGCGACCTTCCGCGGATGGCGCTTTTCGGACTCGCTCGATGCTTATGGTTTCACCACCGCGGCGGTGGGCGCGCCGGTGTTCGTCACCAACGGATCGCAAAACAGGACCTACCGCGGTCGCGTCGCTGCGCAGGGTGCGGTCGTTGACCTGAAGCCCTTCGCAGACCGCGGTGGCGAGAGCGTCGCGGTCGATGCCCGGGGCCGAGTGTACGTCGCGAACGGCCAGGTATTCGTCTACGGCGCGGACGGTTCGGCGCTCGGGCGGATCGACATCCCCGCGCGTCCCTTGCAGTTGCTCGTCGGCGGAGCGGACGGGCGGACGTTGTACGTGCTGACACATCATGCGGTCTATCGGGTCGGGTTGGCGGACTGATCTAGCGTGCCGCGAACTGCGCAGTAGGCGTTGACCTCCGCCCGCAGAATGTGCCAATGCCCGCACATCGATGGCTCGGTCGCCTTCCCACGTGGTTTCACGTCGGATCCGAATGACGCAGTTCGATATGCGGGTGTAGCTCAATGGTAGAGCTTTTGCTTCCCAAGCAAGTGACGAGGGTTCGATTCCCTTCACCCGCTCCAATTCCTCGCCGACCCTGCAACGTTGCGCTCACGTGCGACGCTTTCGCTCCATCCCGCCGGCAGCGGGTAAAAAAGCCGACCGACATTGGCGACAACGCCGGTCGGCCCGAGTTCAGGCGACCCCCGCACCGCCGGTGACGCCGTAAACCTCGCCACTGATGAAGCTTGCTTCCTGGCTGGCGAGCAACACGTAGACCGCCGACAGCTCGACCGGTTGACCGGGACGCCCGAACGCGCTCTTGGCGCCGAACTGTTCGACCGCCTCGGCCGGCTGCCCACCGGACGGCTGCAACGCGGTCCAGAACGGTCCCGGCGCCACGACATTCGCGCGGATCCCCTTCTCGAGCAACTGCTTGGCCAGCGCCTTCGTATAGGCGACGATGCCCGCCTTCGACGTCGCATAGTCGAGCAGGATCGCCGAGGGATCGTATGCCTGCACAGACGCCGTCGTGATGACGCTGGCACCCGCGGGCAGATGCGGCACGGTGGCCTGCGCGATCCAGTGCATCGCATAGAGATTGGTCTTCATCGTCTGGTCGAAATCGTCCGACGTGACCTGCGAGACGTCCTCGCGGTACTTCTGCCGTGCGGCATTGATGACCAGAATGTCGATGCCGCCCAGCGCGTCGACCGTCTTGGCCACCATCTCGCGGCACCAGTTCTCGTCGGTAATGTCGCCGGGAAGCGCGAGCGCCGTTCGGCCTTCCGCCTCGATCAGCGCGATGACCTCGGCGGCGTCGGACTGCTCGCTCTCGAGATACGAGATCGCCACATCGGCCCCCTCACGCGCGAAGGCGATCGCCGCCGCACGACCGACGCCGCTATCCCCGCCAGTGATGAGCGCCTTGCGCCCCTTGAGCTTGCCCGACCCGACATAGCTCGTCTCGCCATGATCGGGTTTCGGGTTCATTTCGGCGGCCAACCCCGGCGTAGGCTGCGGCTGGCGTGGGAAGGGCGGGCGCGGATATTGGGTGCGCGGGTCCTGCATAATCAAACGATCGGTCATGAGACGTCTCCTGAGGGTGATTGGGAAAGGGTCAAATTGGACCGCGCGGTCAGCACGCGTCCTGCTGCGCCAGCACGTCCAGCGCCATGACATGCGCCAGATGCGAAAGGCCCTGCGGAAGATTGCCGAGGAAGGCCCCCGTCTTCGGATCGGCCATCTCGGTCAGGATGCCGACACCCCGATCGAGCGCCGTGGTGATCGCCTGTAGCGCCGCCTGCGCGCGGTCGCGCTGGCCGAGCAACGCACGCGCCTCCACGATCCAGAACGTACAGGCGAGGAAGCATCCCTCCTCCGCGTCCACGCCGCTGTAGCGATAGTGATAGGGTCCGGCGCCCAGTTCGGCATCGATCGCGTCGAGCGTCCGGGCGAGCTTGTCATGACCGTCGAACCCGAACCGGACCGCAAGCGCGAGCGATGCGTCGAGCTTGTCGCTGCCGGGGTAGAAGACGAACGCCTGCTTCTTCTCGGACCAGCAATGCTCCTCGATCCAGTCCGCGATCCGGTCGCGTTCGCGCTCCCAGCGGTCGCGGCATGTCGTCGGCAGTTGCCCTTCGTCCGCCAGCTCGACCGCACGGGCCAGCGCCTGCCAGCAGCTCACCTTCGACATCGTGTAATGCTGCGGCTCTTCCAGCTCCCAGATCCCGGCATCCTTCTTGCGCCAGGCATCCGCGCACTGGTCGGCGAGATGCGAGAGAAGCTCCGCGCTCGAAGGATCGAGAATATTGCCGCACCCGACGAAGCACGACGCGGTTTCGAAGATGTCGCCGTAGATGCCGTGCTGGTGCTGGTCGGTCGCCGCATTGCCGATCCGCACCGGTTGCGACCGTCGATAGCCGGGGACTTCGATCTCGGTGAGATCCGGCACCAATTCCCCGCCAAGCGTGTAGCAGACGCGCGCGTCCTTCTCCGCCAGCCGCTTCAGGAGCCAGGTGAACGCCGCCTTGGCCTCCGCCTGCGCGCCGGCGGCGAGAAACGCCTTGATCGTGTATCCGGCATCGCGGATCCAGGCGTAGCGATAGTCATAGTTCTTCGTGCCCCCGATCCCCTCGGGAAGCGACGTCGTCGCCGCTGCCGCGATCGCACCCGACGGCGAGAACAGCAACAGCTTCAACGCGAGGACGCTGCGAATAAAGGCAGGCCGCTGCTCGCCCGTATAGGCGACGCGCGATGACCAGGTTCGCCATTCCGCATCGGACACGTCGATCCGATCGTCGATATCGGCCAGCTTCGGCACGACCAGCGGCTCGCCCTCGCCGGCGACGATCGCAAGGACCTCGCGCCGTCCCTGCGTCACGGTCAGCGTTCCCTTGACTGCTTCGTCGGCACGCTCTGCGGTGAAGCCGTCGGTGTGGAGGAACAGGCCCAGCACCGATCCCACATGAAACACCGAATGCCGACCGATCGTCGACTGGTACGGACTGGCGCCGTTGGCCCGGCGTCCCGGGCGCATTTCGACCGTGAACGCAACCGTGCCGTCGAGCCCCTCGACTCGCCGCGCCAGTTCCGCCCAGGGCAACCGGCCGGCAGTGCCGCTGTTCATCGATTCGATCAGACGGGCCCGCCCGCGGCCAGTCGTGAAGATCGTCTCCAGAACGTTGCTGTCGGGCAAGTACCGACGCTCGACCTCGAACGGGTCAACCGGCGTGATCGTGAAGCGCCCCCCCTCCTCCGGGTCGAGCAAGCGGTCGAACAATGGCGGGGAATCGAGATTGGGAACGCACCACCAGTCGATCGACCCATCCGCCCCGGACAAGGCTACCGAACGGCCATCGCCGAGCGCCCCATAATCCTCGAGTGCCAGATACCCGTCGACCCGGGTTCCTCCCTCAACGGGCTGCACCGGGCGCGGTCGCACCGCGTCGAGTAACCCCGTCACGAACGCGTCCGTGGCAGCAAGCGCGACACTCCATAGCCCGCTGCAAGACCGACGCTGACCAATGCCCCGGCCGTTCCCGCCTTGAGCAAATCGCGCTGTCGGCTCGAGAAGATCTCGGTGCGCGTCGACTTGGCCCGCTCCGGCCAGGGGCCGTCGATCTGCGCGGGGCCCGGCACTGCCTGATCGAGATTGCCCGCACGATCCGGCACGGGCTCGCCCGTCATGTCCGCAATCATCGTAGCGGCCTGCTGGTCGGCTCGTTCGGGCGCAAGCGACTGTCCGATTGCCATCATCGCGGTAGAGCGCCCCACCCAGAACTCGCGCTGCGGCTTGGTCACCGCGGTGAACACCGCTTCGGCACACAGGCGTGGGTCGAACAGCGGATCGGGCAGGATCTGCTCGCGCCCGCTATGATTGCGCGCCCAGGTCGGCTGCGGCGTGTTGACGGCGGGCAGATAGACGATCGACAGCGACACCGCGCTGCGATCCGCGATCAGTTCGGCGCGCAGCGAATCGGTAAATCCCGTCACCGCGGATTTGGCCGCGCAATACGCCGCCTGCAACGGCGCGGCGCGGATCGCGAGTCCCGACGAAATCTGCACGATCGCGCCACGGTTGCGAGGTTTCATGTGCCGCAACGCCGCCAGCGTGCCGTGCACCTGGCTGAGGTACGTCGTCGCCGTCACGCGCGCATATTCTGCTGCGGTAATCCGATCGGCCGGCGCGACCACGGTCGACATCGCGTTGTTGACCCACGCGTCGATCGACCCGAGTTCCGCCGCGACCCGATCGGCGGCGCGGTCGACGGCATCTGCGTCTGCCACATCGGCGCTGATCGCGAGCACCTTCGCGCCGCCGCCCGACAGCATCTTGCGGGCGTCTTCAAGTCGATCGGCATCCCGCGCGATGATCGCGACCTGCCAGCCCGTTCCGGCAAACCGTTGTGCGATCGCAAGGCCAATGCCCGCGCTGCCACCGGTAACGACAATCGTCTTGGCCATGTCTGCTCCATGATATTGGTTTTGACCGCACGACCTGCTGGCCGACGTTGAACGCTCGGTGCGGAGAAGAACCAAACGCCGCCAAGGCAAACCATATCCCTGCAAATTGGCAGGTAGCGCCGGGACGTGCCGGTGGCGAAAGGCATCGAATTCAAACAAGCACCTCATTGAAAACGAAATTTTTGCCGCAGCGGGGGCTTTTCATCCCCTGTGCGTTTGGTCGTCCGACAAGGAGTGGGCGTGGCATGGACCAGAAGATCGCACCGTTGGTAGAGGCGCTGGCGAGGATCGAACGCAGGCCGGTGATCGGCTTCGGCGCTCCCGGTCATAACCAGGGCGCCGCCATGCCGGGCGGAATGCGGGCCTTGCTTGGCAAGCGAGTTTTCCGGGCCGACGTGCTCACCCCCAAGGGTCTGGACGATCGGACGGAGGGCAAACTTGTCCTGCAACGCGCGCACGAGATCGCGGCGGAAGCGTGGGGTGCCGACTTCTGTCGCTTCGTGACGGGCGGCTCGACGCAAAGCCTGCATACGGTGATGGCGGCAGTTGCCGCCCCGGGCGACACGATCCTCATCGCTGCGAATGCGCACAAGGCCGAGCGCACCTACGCGCTGGCGACAGGGCTCGATGACGTCGTCGTCCCCGTACAGACCGACGCGACCTGGGACATCGAACATGGTGTCACGCCGCAGGCCCTGCGCAAAACTCTGGCGGCGCATCCCAACGCCAAGGCATTCATCGTGGTCAGCCCGACCTATTACGGCGTCACCAGCGACGTGGCCTCGCTTTCCGCCATTTGCCACGACCACGGGATCCCGCTCATCGTCGACGCCGCCTGGGGCGGTGCCTTCGCCTTCTGTACAGAGCTACCAGACGATCCGCTCGCCAAGGGCGCGGATGTCGCGGTCTATAGCGCGCACAAGACGATGGGTGCGTTGGCGCAGGGGTCGGTCATCGTTGCCAAGGGCAAACAGGTCGATCTTCAACGGCTCTGGATGGCCTATGAGTTGTTCGAGACGACCAGCCCCTCGGTACCGATCCTTGCCTCCCTCGACGCGACCCGCCGCGACCATGCCGTGGATGGCGAGCGAATCTGGGCCGCCGTCATCGCACTGGCTGAAAAGATGCGGACGAAGGTCGCGGAAATTACGCCGCTGCGCGTTTTGACCCGTGCCGACATTCCGGGCGACGCCGATCTGGATGTTACCAAGATCCTGATCGATGTCTCGCCGCTCGGCGTATCGGGATATGCGGTCGATGACTGGCTGTACGAAAACCACCGCATCAGCATGGGGCTGTCCGATGCCCGCCATATTCTCGCGGTCGTATCGGTGGGCACGACCCGAGCGGATCAGAAGGCGCTGGTCCGTGGATTACGCGATCTGGTAGCGCGTCTTGCCGCCGATTCCTCGATCCTGCCGAAGACGGCGGTTCCACCCGGCATCGATACCCTCTCCGTCGACATGGTAATGCCAGGACCTGCCGCGCTGAACGGTCCTGCGGAGATGGTGCGGTATGAATCAGCCGCCGGACGGATTGCGGCCGAGATGATCGCCCCCGCTCCGCCCGGCGTGCCGCGCCTGGTTCCGGGTCAGCGGATCACCGCGGCGCACGTCGCGTGGCTTGTCGCCAACCGCGATGCCGGCGCTTTCATGATGGATCCGGTCGACCCGACCGAAGCGACGCTGCGCGTGGTGAAGGAATGACCCGTGGCGTAAGGGTCAGCAGGCGGGCGCGATCGTCTGGAAAGTGGAAACGAGCAGCCGATCATCGACGGGTTTGACGAGCATCCGCATCGCATCAGAGCGTGGTTCGCATACGTCGGGCGACCCGGTGACGAACAGGACAGGGATCGTGCCGAGCGTCGCGAGGATCCGCTGAACCGCAAGCGGGCCGGTCCCCTGCGGCAAGTTCACGTCGGAAATGATGATCGCGGGCGGATGATCCAGCGCGACCGTTACCGCCTCGTCTTCAGTCCCTGCAATGTCGACCGATGTGGCACCAGCGGTCTCGATCAACTGCGCGATATGATCCGACAGGAGCCAGTCATCTTCGATAATCAGAACATGACACATGATGGTTTCCAGATCGTACAGCATGTTAATGCATCAGGATCGGTTTCGGGCTCGCGTGTTTGATCGGTCGATCGTTATTATGGCCCGCTCGGGCATGATCTGCACGGAACACATGCGGGCGTGCGGGACCATTACCGGGGTGCCCGGCCATGCCCGCCACGTCGCGTCAGATCGGCGCCTCGATCTCGAAACGCACGCCCGCTGGCAAATAAGACAGCTTGGCCTCACCGCGAACATGCCGCGACAGCACCCGCTCGATCATGCGCGACCCGAACCCCGTACGGGTTGGCGCCGTCACGCACGGTCCCCCATGCTCGACCCAGGCAAAGCGGAAATGGCGATCGCCGTCCGATCCCTGCAGCGCCCAGCGCACGTCCACCGACCCGTCGGCGTTCGACAGCGCGCCATATTTGATCGCGTTGGTCGCCAATTCATGCAGCGCCATCGACAAGGCCAGCGTCACCTCGGGCGACAACCGGATCGATGGGCCACCGACGACGATCCGTTTGCCGTTCCGGTCGACGAACGGTGCCAGGACCCGCTCGACGATATCGCCGATCACCGCGCCATCGACTTCGTCGCGGACCAGCAGTTCATGCGCCGCGCCCAGGCTGGCGATCCGTCCGGCCACGGTGACACGCGCGTCCGCCAGCGACGCCGCATCACGCAACGTCTGGCTGACGACCGCGCCGACCGTCGCCAACGTGTTCTTGACGCGGTGCGTCAGTTCGCGCGCGAGGATCGTGCGGTGTTCCTCGGCAAACTTGCGTTCCGAGATGTCCGTCGAAAAGCCCGACATCAGCAGCGGTGTGCCGTCGGCGCGATATTGCATCTCGCCCCGGATCGCGATCCAGCGCTGATCGCCTGCGGGCGTTAGAATCCGGTATTCGATCGCCAGCGGCACCCCCGTCTCGACCGTCGACGTGACCGCCGCCTGCTGGCCAGCCAGATCGGCCGGGTGGATCATCTGCAGGATATCGGCATAGGTCAGCGGTGCGTTCGGGTCACAGCCGAAGTTCGCCTTGCAACTCCTCGATGCGGTCAGCTCCTGCGTTACAGGATCGAGCGTCCAGGTTCCCAGCCCCCCTGCCCTGAGCGCAAGCTTCAATCGCGCCTCGCGCTCGGCAAGATCCACCTCGCGCGCCGCCACTGCCGCCGCCAGCGTTTCGCGATCCTGCTCCAGCTGGATCATGCGATGCCGCTCGAGCGTCACATCCAGCTGCGACGCGACGAAGTACCGGACCTGTCCCGCCGCATCGAACACCGGTGATACGATCAATCGGTTCCAGAACGGCGTACCGTCGCGATGGTGATTGAGCAGGTCGATCTCGATCCGCTCGCGCTTCGCGATCGCCTCACGGAGCCGCTTGACGTCGGCTTCCTCGGTCAGCGGCCCCTGCATGAACCGACAGTTGCGACCGATCGCCTCTTCCGCGGCAAAGCCCGTCAGCCGCTCGAACGCCGGATTGACGTAGATCAGCGGATTGTCGGGCAGCGTCGGGTCGGTGACGACCATCGGCACGATCGCCCCGTCGAAGGCGGCAACGATCGGATCGTTTGGATCGAGCCTCCCGACAAACGCATCGATCGCCGATCGCACTTCGGGTGGCGCATCATACGGTTTGAGCGGGGCGGGCGGGAGAGGCTGTCGATCCAAGGCAGGCATACTTCCAAAAGGGGGATAAAACGGCATGAAAGATGGCGATGCCAAGCTGATACGAACGTCAAAACAGGTCGATACGCGTCTAAATGATGGGTCTCGCCCGCTGAAATGTGCTGCCATCGGACCAGTGCCCGGTGCGATTTACGGGGAGGACCAGGTCGCCTTCGACCGTCTTCATGCAAGGGCTGGTCGACGTAATCATCACGGTAGAACCCACCCAACGGTGTTGGGGTCCCGCAAATAATCGGTTTTTGGTCGGGTCCGCACGCCAACCTGGCACGTCAGGGGACGGGCCCCCAGGCCGCCAAACGACCCCAGCGGCAATGTTCCGTTACATTCTGGCGGGGCGTGCGTTAGGCATATTCGTCCAACCTAGGTGACCCATCAATGCCCAGTTCGACCGAACGCCCTGCCATCCTGGAAGCCAATCGCATGCGCAAGATGGCGCGTTCCGCCCATGCCTATGTTCGCGGAAATACTGTCAAATTCTACGAATGGCTGGAGGCGTCGCCGGTGGCAAAACGGGTGCCCGCCGGTCCGAAGGTGTGGATTTGCGGGGATTGCCACCTCGGCAATCTCGGACCGCTGACGAATGGGGACGGCCGGGTCGAGATCCAGATCCGGGATCTCGATCAGGCCGTCATCGGCAATCCCGCGCATGACCTCATCCGCCTGGGCCTGTCGCTCGCGACCGCGGCGCGGGGGTCCGACCTGCCCGGCGTCACCACCGCGCGGATGGTGGAGGAAATGGTCGAAGGCTATGCCGCCGCGATGGAAGATCCCACCAGCGGCAACGCCGGCGTCGAACCCGACGTGGTACGCAGCGTCCAGCGCGCGGCAACCAGCCGGAGCTGGAAACATCTGGCGAAGGAACGCCTGGAGGCGGTCGATCCGCGACTGCCGATCGGCAAGAAATTCTGGGCGCTCGCGACGGCGGAGCGCGATGCGCTCGAGGCGGTGTTTACCGACCCTAAGGTCAGCCGGATGATCCTCGCCCTCGACCACAAGGACAAGCATCGTACGGTCAAACTGGTGGATGCCGCTTATTGGATGAAGGGCTGCAGTTCCCTGGGCTTACTGCGCTTTGCGGCGATCGTGGGATTGAAGAATGCCAAGGGCCGCTCCGATCACGCGCTGGTCGACCTGAAGGAAGCCGTCGCACCGATCGCCCCTGCCGCGCGCGGTGCGGTGATGCCGACCGACAATGGCGAGCGCGTCGTCGCCGCTGCACGCGCACTCTCCCCGCACCTGGGCACGCGCATGATGCCCATCCGGTTGTTGGGCCGCTCGCTGTTCATTCGCGAACTGGCCCCGCAGGATCTCAAGCTCGAAGTCGACCAGTTCAACCATGCGCAGGCAGTCAAGGCGGCACGCTACCTCGCGTTTGTCGTGGGCAAGGCGCATGCGCGCCAAATGGACGCCGCTAGCCGCACCGAATGGTTGAGCGTCCTCGAGGCAGACCGCAGGGGCATGATCGATGCGCCGTCATGGTTGTGGGAAAGCGTCGTGTCGCTCGCGGGCAGTCACGAGGCCGGTTATCTCGATCACTGCCGCCGCTATGCGCTTGCCGCCTGATGACCTGCAACGATATAGGCAAAAGCCCGGACGACGCTAGACTAATGCGGCATTTATCCAATGTTAACCGCACCATACGCACAATGCTTGAATGTCGGACACACACCAGTTCCATTCTATTCGCGAAAGCGAACGGCTAGAAAAACTTGGAAGCCTCGCGCTTCTGGACTCTGCTCCAGAGCGCGAATTCGACATCATCGTCTTGCTCGCGCAACGCCTGTTCGATGTGCCGATCGCACTCGTCTCGCTGGTTGACGATCACCGGCAGTGGTTCAAGGCACGCTGTGGCCTGACTATGACCGAAGGTCCGCGCGGTGACGCTTTCTGCGCGCATGCGATGCATGTGGAAGACGTGATGGTCGTCGAGGATGCAACCCTCGACGAGCGGTTCGTCGACAATCCGCTGGTGACCGGCGACGCGGGCATTCGTTTCTATGCGGGCGTGCCGTTGCGGCCCGCAGCCGCCGGCTTCTCGCCCGATCTCCCCGGGATTGGTACGCTGTGCATTCTCGACACGAAACCGCGGGCGTTTTCGACCGCCGACAAGCGCACGCTGCGCGATCTCGCGCATCTGGTCGCCGGTCTGATCGAAGCCCGGTCCGCCGCGGCCTCGCTGCGGACGCTGACGGGCACGCTTCAGGAGCACGCCTCCACGCTCGAGGTGCAGCATCTCCAGCTTCGCCAGGCTGAACGGATGGTCGGGATCGGGTCGTGGCGGTACGATCTTATTGACGGATCACTTCACTGGTCGGATCAAGTCTATGCGATCTACGGCCTCCCGCTCGGGCAGATGCCCTCTGTCGAGGAAGGGCTGAGCTTCTATCCACGCGAACGACGCCCCGAAATTGCGCGTCTGTTGGACCGCGCGGTGACGAACGGAGAGTCCTTCGATTTCGAAAGCAATTTCACGACGGCGGACGGACGGGAGCGGCGCGTGCGCAGCATGGGCGAAGTGCAGGTCGCGGATGGACGGCCTGTCGCGCTGACCGGCGTTTTTCAGGATGTGACGGATCGCCATGCGAACGATCAAGTTTTGCTCCATTCGGCTAACACCGATGCGCTGACCGGCCTCGCCAATCGTGCCTGCTACGAGCGGCATCTTGCCGGGATTCTCGATCGTCGAAAGGGCGCGAACGCGCCGCTTTGCCTCATCCTGCTAGACCTCGACGGATTCAAGGCGGTGAACGATACGTTCGGTCACGCCGCCGGCGACGATGTCCTGCGCATGATGGCCGACCGCCTGCGGCAGATCGCCCCGCCGATGAGCTTCGTCGCGCGGCTGGGGGGCGACGAATTCGTCCTGTTGCTGACCCGGCCCCGGGACTGCGCGCGGGCCGAGGCGCAAATCACGATGATCCTGGAAACGTTACGCCACAACGTCGAGCGCGAGGGCCAATGCCGCCCGGTCTCTGCAACGATCGGCGCCGCCTTTCTGGAGGATACGCTGGTCTCGCCCGCCGAACTGACGCACCGCGCAGATCTCGCATTATACGAGGCCAAACGGCGCCAGCGGGGCACGGGGCAGATCTACGGAATGACCGAGCCCATCGTCGCGCCGCGCCGCCTTTATGCGGTCGGCACCACCGGACGGTAACTTGGATCCCGCGCATCACACCGTGATGCGCGTTGAATTGCGCCCCAAAATGTAGCACACGCCAGCCCGGACAAACCACCAACCGCGCAGTTCGCAGGGTCAGGCGCACGCAGATCGTGGAGCATCTCTCCCTCGCCTGCTTCGGCACGGTCTCAGGCGGTTGCCGCTCCGTCCTGACCGGGCGATTCTCAGGCTCCGGGACAAAACACTGACCGTCGTTTCTCACATCCGTACCACGCTCGCCGGCAACGCCGCCAACCTGCGCCAAGTTGCTCGGGTGATGGTCGGGACGGTCGCGGCGTTTGCGACGTATCGGATGCTCGGGCTGCACGAAGGCTATTGGTCGGTCTTCACCGTGCTGATCGTCATGCAGGCGTCGATCGGCGGCACGCTCACCGCAGCGACCGATCGTCTGCTTGGCACCCTGATCGGAGCAGTCCTCGGCGGATTGGGCGCAGCGTTGCAGCGAACCACGACGATCGAGGTTGGCTTGGTGCTCGTGATCGTCACGGGTCTGGCGGCGCTCGTCGCGGCGATCCGCCCACGCTTGCGGGTCGCGCCCGTCACCGCTGCCATCATGCTGCTCAGCGCGCCGCCGGGCGCGCCAGTGCAGGACTTCGTACGGGATCGGATCATCGAGATCGGGATCGGCGGCGTCATCGGCGTGCTCGCCGCAATGCTGGTGTTTCCCGCGCGCTCGCACGCAGTCGTCATCGCGCGCACCGCCACGGTGCTGCGCCAGATCGCGCGGATGCTGGCGGAACAAGCCCGCGCGCTGGAGGCGGGAGCGCCGCTTCCCTCCTCCCCCGACCATGTCGCCTTGCGTCAGGCGCTGGGCAACGTCGAAGCCGCAATGAAGGATGCAGACCGCGAACGCGCCACCCGGCTGGCGGACCATCAGATTCCCGCATCGGTGCCGCGCACATTATGGCGCGTCCGCAACGATCTGGTGCTGATCGGCCGTGCGCTGGACGAAGTGCTGCCGCCCGTTGCATTGGCCGCGCTGGCGACACCCGCCGCCGCTATGCTTGATGCCCATGCCGCACTTGCGACCCGTTGCGCCGTCGCACTGTCCGCCGGAACGTCGGTCGACCGCATGGATGCGTCCGCCTGCTACCGCAAGTTCGGAGCCGCGCTGGATCTGTTCCGGACGAGCGACGCCGCGGCAACGCTCGATTTCGAAGCGTCGGGGCGGGTGTTCGGACTCGCGTTCGCGGCTGGGCGATTGCACCGCGACATGATCGATCTTGCCGGGCGGGTCGACGATATCGCCCCCGGTAAGGTGCTTGCGGCAAAACCGGCGTAGCCGCCGGCAAGACGCAAGCTTGCGGTAGATGCCCTACCGCGCTGGGCCGCCCAGCCGCACCCCGATCCACAACCGGCGCGGCGTGCCGAGGTCGATCGAACCACCGGCATTGCGGGTGATGATGGTCGTGTCGGTCAGGTTCTCCCCGCGCGCGACCACGGTCCAGTGCGCCGCCACGGGCACGCTCACCACGCCGTCGAGCGTCGTGAAGGCGGGGAGCACGTCAGTCTGCAGATCGTCCTCATACTGCTTCCCGACGTGCCGCCCTGTGAGCGACAGCCCGAAACCGCGGCGATCTTGCCAGGCGAGCGTGGCGCTCGCGGTATGCCGCGGGCTCTGCGCGGGGATATAGCCGTCGAGCTGCGCCGAAGCGCCGGACGCACGCACCTTGCTGTCGCTGAACGCATAGGACCCGTCGAGCGACAGCTGCCCCTGCGTCGCCCGCGCAGTGACCTCGACCCCGCGCGCGACGATCGCATCGACATTCTGACGTTGCCGAACATTCGGCGCGATCGTCACGTTCGCGATCGCTCCTCCCAGCCGGTTATAGAACCCGGTCACCCCGACCGAAATGCCACGCGCCGGGGTCAGATCGAACCCGCCCTCGACTCCGCGCAACCGTTCGAGCCCTAAGGCGGCGTTGGCTTGCGTGGTGATCGGGAAGACGACGAACGGGCGATACAGTTCGTTGAGTGTCGGTAGCCGGAATCCAGTATAGCCCGCCGCCCGGAGCGCGACCGCATTGCTCGCGTGGAACAGCGCACCTGCGCGGCCAGTCGCCTCGACCCCGTCGCGGTTTGCAAACCGCCGGTCGGTGGTGATCGCCCCCGTGCGGGTCCGCTCGCGGAAGAACCCGTCGGTGATCGTCCAACGATCGCCGCGCACCCCCGCCGTCAGCACCAGCTTCCCGAGCGTCCAGTCATCCTCGGCGAACAGCCCGGCGGTGCTGGTGTTGCCGCCTGCGGTCCGCCGCGTCGTCACCGCGCCGGTTGCGGCATAGGCGTCTTCGTACAGCGTTCCCTCGCCCAGCCGGACGTCCGCGCCGATGCGCAGCACATGGTCGGGCCCGACCGGCGGGCGCAGCTCGATCTTTCCGCCGATCCCGGTCGCGGGCGTGTTGCGCTGGTCGAGCGTCAGCCGCGACGTGGTCGCGCTGATGACGCGATTGGTAAAGTTGCGCGCCTGGACATAGGCGAGCGCATCCACCGCCCAGGTTCCGCGATGGATCAGCCGGACGCTCGCATCCTCGCCCGAGGAACTGCTGTCGGCCCCGGCGAACCGCAGCGTGCGATTGTCGCGGAACACGACCGCGCGCGCCTGTAGCTCGGTCTGCGCGTCGATCGGGACGACCGCGCGCGCTTGCCCCGACCAGTCGCGATAACGCGCACGCACGGTCGCGGCGGTGCGCTGGTCGACCGGGGTGGTGAAGAAACCATCGCCGCGCTCGAACCGTCCTGCGACCGACAGATAGCCCGCGCCGACGTCTGGCGACACGCTAGCGCTCGTCTCGACCGCATTGTTGCTGCCGTAGAATGCGCTGCCGGCGACCCTCGGCAAATCGGCACGGGTCGCGCTCGCCAGTTCGATCGTGCCGGCGACCGCCCCGGCACCGAACGCCCCTGCCCCGCCGCCGCGCGTGATGCGCACGCTCGACAGCCGATCGGGCGACAGCGCGTTGAACGGAATATAGCCGAAGAACGGATCCGCCAGCGGTACGCCATCGAGCAGCACCAGCGCGCGTGACGACGCGTTCCCGCCGAGCGCTCGCAACGTCACGCCTTGCGCCGACGGGTTGGCCGAACGGCTGTCGCTCCGCCGAAACTGCTGGAAGCCCGCGACGTCGGACAGGACGTTCTCGACCCGGCCCGACGCGTCATTGGTCAGTCGATCCCGATCGATCGAGACCGATCCATAGGCGGGTACTCCCGGCGGCAGCGGCAACGGGGACCCGAGCACGACGATGTCGGGGCCGTCGGTTTCCGGTTCGGCCAGGGTCGCCTGTTGTGCGGACAGGCCAGCGGGGACGCCCGCTACCGCGAGCGCCAATGTCCAGAATTTCACGTCCGTCAGAGTTTCTTGGTCTGGGGAACACCGCTGACCCAGAACACCCCGTCCGGCTTCAGCGTGATGACATATTGCCCGCGATCATCGCATTCCGCGATCCATACCGCCTCCCCGTCGATCGGCGCGTGCTTCTCGAACCGGACGATCTTCTGGCAGGTGTAGCCCCCGTCGCGAATAGCGCGGAAGAAGGTGGTTTCCTGCAAGCTCTTGGGCAGCGCGTCGATCTTGGCTTCCATCGGATCGGGCTTCGCTGTCGCAGCGGTCGTGTTGCCCGCATTGGTGGCGGGGTCACAAGCTGACAATCCGACGAGCGGGCCCGAAAGCAGGACGATGAGGGGTAGGACGTTCTTCATCACAGCGCTCCCGATCAGATACCGTCGCTAACGACATTGCGACCGGATTGCTCCAGTGCCGCGGTCAAATCCGCAATACAACGGTCGGCCAGTGCGGCATCGGTCGCGCGGACGACGAAGTTTGCACCGACACGGCCGTCGCGGAAGAACGGATAGCTGCCGATCGCAACGCCCTCATGCGTTTTCTCGGCTTCGCGCAATATGTCCGCGACTTCGCTTTCGCCGACCCAGCACCCGATCGTGCGCGAGATGACGGGCAGCCCGCCTTCCAGCGTGCCGGTCAGCGCATCGAGCATCCCGGCGGTGATGTGCGGGACGCCCGCCATGATGAAGATGTTGTCGATCTTGATGCCGGGCGCGCCGGACATGCGGTTCTCGATCAGGTCGGCGCCCTCGGGCACGCGCGCCATTCGCTTGCGCGCATCATTCAGACCGCCGCGATTCGCATAATAGGTTTCGAGCACCGCCACCGCCTGTGGATGGAACACGACCGGCACGCCCAGCGCCTCAGCGATCGCGTCGACCGTGATATCATCGTGCGTCGGCCCGATCCCGCCGGTGGTGAACAGATAGTCGTTCCGCTCGCGCAGGATGTTGACCGCCTCGACGATCGCCTCGGTCCGGTCCGCGACGATCCGCACCTCGGCCAGGCGAATGCCCTGCACGTTGAGCCAGGCCGCGATTTGCGCGACGTTCTTATCCTGCGTGCGACCCGAGAGGATCTCGTCGCCGATCACCGCGAGCGCGGCTGTCCAGATGCGGTTGGTCATCCCGCCCGCATAGCCCCGCGCCGCCCCCTCGCAAAGCCCGGAGCGTGCCGCTATATCGATTGTCATGACCGAATATGTAACCGTAACCGCCGACGCCCCGATGGGCCGGACCGGCGCGATCAAGCTCCACGGCCGCGATGCGTTCGACGGGATGCACGCCGCAGGCAAACTCGCCGCCGAAACGCTCGACATGATCGTGCCGCACATGGTGCCCGGCATGGCGACCGCCGATCTCGACGACATGATTCGCCGCTTCATCGCGGACCGCGGCGGCATCCCCGCGACGCTCGGCTATCGCGGCTATACGCATTCGAGCTGCATCTCGACCAACCACGTCGTGTGCCACGGCATCCCGAGCGACAAGACGCTCAAGAATGGCGACATCGTCAATGTCGACGTGACGCCGATCCTCGACGGCTGGCACGGTGACAGCAGCCGTATGTATCTGGTCGGCGACGTGCCAATCAAGGCGAAGCGGCTGGTCGACGTGACCTATGAGTGCCTGATGATCGGGATCGAGCACGCCAAGCCAGGCAACCATCTCGGCGACATCGGCCACGCGATCCAACGCCATGCGGAGAAGCATCGCTACGGCGTAGTGCGCGATTTCTGTGGGCACGGGCTTGGGCGGCTGTTCCATGATGCGCCTGAGGTCGTCCATGCCGGACGTCCTGGCACCGGACCAGAATTGAAGCCGGGGATGATCTTCACGATCGAACCGATGATTAACACCGGGCGTGCGGACGTGAAGCTGCTCGACGACGGCTGGACCGCGGTGACGCGCGACCGGTCGCTCTCCGCGCAATTCGAGCATTCGATCGGCATCACCGAAGAGGGCTGCGAAATTTTCACGCTCAGCCCGGGCGGGTTCGACAAGCCGCCCTATTGAGGGGTTGGGTAGCGCACTCCCCGAAGCGCCAAGCACCACCACCCCGGCGAAGGCCGGGGCCCAATCGCGATGGTAGATGTTTGTGGCGCTGTGCATCGTTATTTCCACCTTCGCTATTGGGCCCCGGCCTTCGCCGGGGTGGTGGGTTTGTTCGGCACGCTCCGCTACGACGAGCACAATGCCGCAAAATCAGGCACACCCCCGCCACCTGCGCGCCAGCTAGGCACTGCCCCCCCCGCTCCCCACGCGAAACCCACGCAATTCCGCCCCTCGCGCTCCTGGCATGGTTATTGTAAGGTGAACGGACATTCCGGGAGGCGTACCAGCGTGAAAAAGATCGAAGCGATCATCAAGCCGTTCAAGCTCGATGAGGTGAAGGAAGCGCTGCACGAAGTCGGAGTCAGCGGGATCACGGTGACGGAAGCCAAGGGCTTCGGACGCCAGAAGGGCCATACAGAACTGTACCGCGGTGCGGAATATGTGGTCGATTTTCTGCCGAAGGTGAAACTCGAAGTGGTCGTCGAAGATGGCCTCGCCGATCGCGTCGTCGAGGCGATTGCCGCCGCCGCGCAGACCGGCCGCATCGGCGATGGGAAGATTTTCGTCATTCCGGTCGAAACCGTCCTGCGGATTCGCACGGGCGAACGCGACGAAGACGCGATCTGACCGCGCAATGATCGGAATGCGCGTTTGACGCAACGCAACATCTTGTGACAGCGTAATAGGACGATCCTATACGAGTCCCGCGGTCGAATTTTGGCGCGGGCAATTTTTCAGTATTTAGAAAGGGCGTGGGGACATGGCTAAGACGGGCAACAGCGCAAACGACGTGCTGAAGATGATCAAGGACCAGGAGATCGAGTGGGTCGATCTGCGGTTCACCGATCCCAAGGGCAAGTGGCAGCATCTGACGATGGTCGCGGGCGTCGTCGGCGAAGACGAGCTGACCGACGGCTTCATGTTCGACGGTTCCTCGATCGAGGGCTGGAAGGCGATCAACGAGTCGGACATGATCCTCATGCCGGATCTGGACGCAGTGTGGACCGACCCGTTCTCGGCGACCCCGATGCTGATCCTGGTGTGCGACATCGTCGAGCCGTCGACCGGCGAGCTGTACGCGCGCGATCCGCGCTCGACCGCCAAGCGCGCCGAGGCGTATCTCAAGACCACGGGCATCGGCGACACAATCTTCATCGGGCCGGAAGCCGAGTTCTTCATGTTCGACAACGTCCAGTTCGAGAACAGCTACGCGACCAGCTATTACAAGATCGACGACATAGAGCTGCCGACCAACACCGGCCGCGAATATGAAGGCGGCAACCTTGGTCACCGTCCGCGTGCCAAGGGCGGCTATTTCCCCTGCGCGCCGATCGACAGCGCGGTCGACATCCGTGGCGAGATGGTCTCGACGATGCTCGAAATGGGCCTGCCGTGCGACAAGCATCACCACGAAGTCGCGGCTGGCCAGCATGAGCTGGGCCTGACCTTCGGCACGATGACGCTGACTGCGGATCGCATGCAGATCTACAAGTATGTTTGCCACAACGTCGCGCAGGCCTACGGCAAGACGGTCACGTTCATGCCCAAGCCGATCAAGGAAGATAACGGCTCGGGGATGCACACGCATCTGTCGATCTGGGACAAGGGCAATCCGCTGTTCGCCGGCAACGGCTATGCGGGTCTGTCGGAGACGTGCCTGTTCTTCATCGGCGGTATCATCAAGCATGCCAAGGCGGTGAATGCCTTCACCAACCCGACGACCAACAGCTACAAGCGTCTGGTCCCGGGCTATGAAGCACCGGTGCTGCTCGCTTACTCGGCGCGCAACCGTTCGGCCTCGTGCCGCATCCCGTACGGCACCGGCCCCAAGGCGAAGCGCGTCGAAGTGCGCTTCCCCGACGCGATGGCGAACCCGTATCTCTGCTATGCCGCCTTGTTCATGGCGGGCATGGACGGGATCCAGAACCGCATCCACCCTGGTGAGGCGATGGACAAGAACCTGTACGACCTGCCCCCGGCAGAGCTCGCCGAGGTTCCGACCGTCTGTGGTTCGCTCCGCGAGGCACTCGACTCGCTCGCGGCAGATCACGATTTCCTACTCAAGGGCGACGTGTTCTCCAAGGACCAGATCGAATCGTACATCGAGCTGAAGATGCACGACGTGCTGCGCTGGGAAATGACCCCGAGCCCGGTCGAGTTCGATATGTACTACAGCTACTGAGGCGCGGCACGCGCCGGTGCGGACAAGGCGAAGCCAAGTCCGCACAGGAGCTGTCGGCCGGCCTCGCCAGAGCGAGGACCGACGGCGTGGCTTTGCCACGACGCAACTTTAGAAAGGGCGTCCGGAGCGATCCGGGCGCCCTTTCTCTATCAATTGCCCCCGAACCAACCCACATTCCAAACCCGCCCGAAACCCCGTAAAGCCGCCGCCATGATCCACGTCGCTGCTCTCTACCGTTTCGCCCGCTTCCCCGACCCGCACGCACTGCGCCAGCCGTTGCTCGACCTTTGCACCGAGCAGGGCATCAGGGGCACGCTGCTCCTCGCGCACGAAGGGATCAACGGAACGATCGCGGGCATCGACGCCGCGATCGAAACCGTGCTCGCACATATCCGAACCCTCCCCGACTGCGCGGACATCACGGTCAAGCATAGCCACGCCGAGACGATGCCGTTCCACCGCATGAAGGTCCGCATCAAGCGCGAGATCGTCACGATGGGCGAACCCGCGATCGATCCGCTGGGCGGTACGGGCACCTATGTGAAGCCCGCCGACTGGAACGCGTTGATCGACGATCCCGACACGGTCGTGATCGACACGCGCAACGCCTATGAAGTCAAGGTCGGGACCTTCGCGCAGGCGATCGACCCCAAGACCGACAGTTTTAGCGACTTCCCCGCCTGGGCCCGCGCGCATCGCACCGAGCTGGAGGGCAAGCGGATCGCGATGTTCTGCACCGGCGGGATCCGCTGCGAGAAATCGACCGCGTTCCTCAAGGCCGAGGGGCTGACCGACGTCTTCCACCTCGAAGGCGGCATTCTGAAGTATCTTGAGGAAGTCCCGCAGGCACAAAGCCGGTGGGAAGGCGAATGCTTCGTGTTCGACGAGCGCGTCGCGGTCGGGCACGGGCTGGCACCGGGAACGCATGGCCTGTGCCGGGCGTGCCGGATGCCCGTATCGCCCGAAGAGCGCGCTTCGCCGCTGTTCGAGGAAGGGGTCGCTTGCCCCGCCTGCGTAGGCACGCGCGATGAGGCAAGACGCGCAGCCTATGCCGAACGGCATCGGCAAGTGGGGCTGGCACAGCAGCAGGGGCGCGCGCATGTCGGGGCCGTCGCCCCGAAACGCGATGGTTCGCCCGTTAACCCGGAAGAATGACGCGTTTCCTCCCGCGTCGGGACTAGCGTAAATCCCGCGCACATGGCTTGTGCAGCGCGCGGCAATGTTCGGCCGCTTTGTACGTGAGAGTTCCGATGATTCCGTCCACCGTTGGTCGCCTTGCCGTGGCGACGTCCGCGACCGCCTTGTGCTTCGCGCAGCCCTCCTTCGCGCAACAGGTCGACATCGGTGCCCCTGCCCCGCCGCCAGCCGCAGATGCCCCGGCCGCGCAACCGCCCGCCAACGACAGCCAGAAACCCGCAACCGAACCCGCCGGCCCATCCGGCCCGAACACACCCAGCGAAACCACCGCGCCCGCCAGGCGGCGCGTGCCCGGCCGCATCCAGCGTCCGCGCAACACGCTGTTCAATCCGCAGATCGGCGATACGCAGACCAGCGCCCCGCCGGGGCTGTTCGCCGACTGGCGGCATGCGCGGACCTGGCTGGGGGATCGTGGCTTCGATGTCTCCGCGCGCTATGCGTCGGAAAGCGGGTATAACGTCACCGGCGGCCAGCGCAGGAAGCTGACCGAAACCGGTCAGGTCGATTTCGGCGCAAAGATCGACATGGCCAAGATCGCCGGGATCGATGGCGGCACGCTGCAAGCGACCTTCACGTGGCGCCGCGGGCGCAACCTGTCGGACGATGCCGGGCTCGGCACCTTGCAGCAGGTGCAGGAAGTGTTCGGCCGCGGCCAGACCGTCCGCGTCACGGAATTATGGTATGAACAGAAGATCGGCGAGACGATCGAGGTGAAGGTCGGCCGGACCAATCCGGGCGCCGATTTCGCAGGCTTCTCCTGCCATTTCCAGAACCTGTCCTTCTGCGGCGCGCAGCCCGGCAATCTCGTCGGCGATTATTGGTACAACTGGCCGGTCAGCCAGTGGGGCGGGCGGCTGCATGTCGACGTCGGCGGCGGAGCCTATGTCCAGCTCGGCGCGTATGAGGTCAACCCGCTCAACCTGCAGAACAACTTCTTCGTCGCGCGTTGGCATGGCGCGACCGGCGCGCTCATTCCGGTAGAGGCCGGCTGGACCCGGCTCGGCGATACCGGGCATGTGGGATCGTACAAGGTGGGTGCCTGGTATTCGACCGCCGATGGCGACGACGTGCTGCTCGACCGCAACCGCCGTCCGACTGCGATTACCGGCCTCGCGCCATTGCAGCGCTCCGGGCGGTACGGCGTCTACGCTACCATCCAACAGCAGATCAGCGGAACGTCCAAGGACGGCAAGGCGCTGACCGGGCTCGGGGTCTTTGCCAATGTGACGCAGGCGGACCGCGCTACCAGCGTGACCGACAATCAGGCAACGCTCGGGATTTTCTACAAGGGTTTGCTGCCCGGGCTCGAAGGGGACGTGCTGGGCGTCGCCATCGGGCGTACCAACGTCAACGGCCGCGCCGCCGAAGAGGACCGCTTGATCCCGGGAACGCCAGTGCGCGATGCCGAATATGCCGCCGAACTCTATTACAGCCTGACACCGGTCGCGTGGCTGGAGCTTCAGCCCAACGTCCAGTGGATCTACCAACCGGGTGGCGTGCGAACGCGCGGTAACGTGACCGTACTTGGGCTGAAAGCGGCGCTGACGCTCTAACCGTCCGTGTGTTCCGAACGGGCGCACGCTGACAGCACCGTGCGATCGTCGCCACAACAAGAAAGGGCGGAGGATGTTGCCATCCCCCGCCCCCTCAAGGCTGTCCGACTATTCGGAAAATATTAGAAGTGCGTGATCACGCCCAGCATCGGACGGAAGCTGTGGAAGTCACCGAACGTGTTGACTTCTGCACGGATGCGGAAGCCGGCGTTGCCGGTGATGCCCTGAAGGCCGATATCCTTCGGACCGAACTCGGTGCCGATGCCGTAGGTGATGCCGTCGACCTTCTTGTTGTTGCGGTCGCCGCTGACGAAGGCGGGGTAGTTGTCGAAATCGACCCACTGATACCCGACCTTGCCGTAGAACATGCCGCTATCGCCAGCGCGAACGCCGAAACGGCCTGCTGCGCCATATTCCCAATCGATGTTGCCGGACACGCCCTTAGCGACGTTACCTTCTGCACCGACGAAGACCGGGCCGAGCGGAACGTTGAAGCCAACGACGCCCTGAACCAGCGCGCCTGCGAGACGGTAGTTGTTGCGCAGCGTACCGTTCGAGTTGATCGCCTGCGGGATGCCGTGGTTCGGTTCGTTGTCGAACTGCTCCCAGCCGCCCATCACGCCGACATAAGGCTCAATGCCGAATGCGCGCGTGCCGTCGGGTGCCTGCGGCGCGGTGTCAGCAGGTGCTGCCATCGCGGTGTCGGCAGGAGCGGCAGGTGCCATGTCCTGTGCGAAGACCGGGGCTGCGAAGAGGACGCCAGCGGCTGCGGCGGCAAGCTTGAGTGTACGCATTTGTAATGGCCTCATGATTTGGCAGTTGGATCGCACCCGGGGGATGCGTCGGGTGTCCCGTAGCGGGTTGAACTTAATTGTCCGCAGGTTGTTGCATCGCGGCGGAATTAAAATCGCGAAACGCGGATCTGTCACATTTGTGCAACGCTTTCTTTCAAAAGCCTGAACAAAATGCGGCACGATCATGGCGTCGGTTGGGGGAGAATGTGATGAAGTGCCCCGCAGTCACGACGACCGGATGATCACCACCCGATTCGCCGTTTCGGAGAGATACATTCCCCCTGCAAGGTTCACCGGTGATCAGTAGGCGCGACCAATCAGCACGCGTTCGACCGCAGGCTCATCCGTGAAGATGCACGTTCCTACCGGCGCGTTTTGCTCCATCGGCGCGTTGCGGATCGTCAGCTTGAGGCCCTTCAGGCGCGCAACCACCGCGTCGAGTGCGGCGCCGGTCGGGCGCGACCACTGTACCTCTAGCCAGCCGGGGTTTTTCACGCCGTCTGCAAAGTGCGTTTCCACGGCCGCAAAGTCCGCCGCCTGCGTAATGCTCGCGTCGAGCCGCGCCCGCGCCTCGGTGTGGAGCGATGCCTGAATGTCCTCGAGCATCGCAGCCGCCGCAACAACGAAGTCACCCCGCGCGATGACGGCGCTGTCGAGCTTGCCGTCCTCGCGGTACAGCCGATCGCGGCGGATCACCGAAACGTTGCCACCGGACACGTCGCGCCCACCAACCTCGATCACGATCGGTGCGCCCTTCTTGACCCAGCCCCAGCGCTTCGTGGCGGTCTTGCCGAACTTGAGGTCGAGCAGCGCGCGTACGGGTTCACCCAGCGCGGTTTGCTGCGCGAGCTCCGCCTGCAACGCCTTGCAATAGTCGACAATCGCGGCGTCCTCGGGGCTTTCGCGCAGCATCGGCACGATCACGATCTGCCACGGCGCGATCCGCGGCGGGACGCGCAAGCCATCGTCGTCGCCGTGAACCATGATCACGCCGCCGATCATCCGCGTCGACACGCCCCAGCTCGTCGTATTGGCGAGCTCGAACACCCCTTCGGCATTCTGGAACTTGATGTCCTGCGCGTGTGCGAAGTTGGTGCCGAGGAAATGCGAGGTACCCGCCTGGAGCGCCTTGCCGTCCTGCATCATCGCCTCGATGCTGTAAGTCGCGACCGCGCCGGGGAAACGTTCGTTTTCGGGCTTCTCGCCAGCCACCACCGGCAGCGCGAGACAGGTTTCGGAGAATTCGCGGTAGACTTCGAGCATCTTGAGCGTCTCTTCGCGCGCCTCGTCCGCACTGGCGTGCGCGGTATGGCCTTCCTGCCACAGGAACTCGCTGGTGCGCAGGAACATCCGCGTGCGCATCTCCCAACGGACGACGTTCGCCCATTGGTTGATGAGGACGGGCAGATCGCGCCACGACTGAACCCAGCGCGCGAATGCCGCGCCGATCACCATTTCCGACGTCGGCCGCACGACGAGCGGCTCTTCGAGCTTTGCCTCGGGATCGGGAATCAACCGTCCGAGACCGTCCGCCTTCAGACGGTGATGCGTGACGACCGCCATTTCCTTGGCGAAGCCTTCGACATGCTCGGCTTCCTTCTCGAAATAGGAGAGCGGGATGAACAGCGGGAAATAGCAATTCTCGTGGCCTGTCGCCTTGATCCGGTCGTCGAGCAGACGCTGGATCCGCTCCCAGATGCCATAGCCCCACGGCCGGATGACCATGCAGCCCCGCACGCCGGATTCCTCGGCGAGGTCGGCCTCGGTGATGACGGACTGGTACCAGGCGGAAAAATCGGCCTCGCGGGTGACGGGAAGTGCGCGTTTGATCATGACCGCGCGGATAGCGGGAAATGCGGGCGTGGCAAAGCCCGGTGGCGGTTAGGATGCGGACTACTTAGCCCCTCCCCTTAAGGGGAGGGGTTGGGGTGGGGCTGTCCAGCACGTTGACCTCTCTGCGAGGCACCGCCCCACCCCCAACCCCTCCCCTGAAGGGGAGGGGCTAGAAAGGATCAGCGATAACGCCAGCCGTTGCGATAGCGATACCGGCTCTGCCAATATCGCCCGTTGTTCCAATAGCCACGCCCGCGGTAATAATAGCCGGCGCGCGGTGGTCCGCGATGCGCATAAACGGGCGGTCCATTCGGACGGCAGATCCCCGGCGGCCCGGGATGGAAGCCGCGACCGCATCCGCCCGCCGCTTCGGCAGGACCGACTGCAGCCAAGGCAATGCCCGCGGCGCACACCGCGGCAAGAAGCTTCTTCATAAGCACCTCTCGATAACGCTTTTACACCTCCCAGTTACGCGGGAGATCGAAAAAACGCCGGTGCCTTGCCCGCGTTCCGTTCCCGCCGCATCGGTCCTTTTCGTTGGTCAGACGGTCAACAGCGTCGCCCCCGATGTCTCCCCCGCCGCAAGCGCGCGGTGCGCGTCCGCCGCATCCTCCAGTGCAAAGGTCTGGCCGATCACGGGCGTGATCGCGCCCGACCGCAACATCGTGAACAGCCGGTCGATCCCCGCCTGCCGTTCCTCGGGCGTGACATAATAACTGAACAACGTCGGCCGCGTGACGAACAGCGACCCGCGCGTCGACAGCGTTCCGAGATCGACCCCGGTTACCTTGCCGCCCGCATTGCCATAGCTGACGATCAGCCCGCGCCGCGCGGTGCACGCCAGCGACGTTTCCCATGTCGCCATCCCGACCCCGTCGAGCACGATCGGCACCAGCGCCCCGCCGGTAATCTCGCGCACGCGCGCGACGACATCCTCCTGCTTGTGCAAGATGACGTGATCCGCCCCCGCCGCGCGCGCCTGCTCGGCCTTCTCCGTGCTCCCGACCGTCCCGATTACGGTCGCGCCGACCGCCTTCAGCCAGCCAACGAGCAGATGCCCGACCCCGCCCGCCGCCGCATGGACCAGCACGGTCTGCCCGGTCTCAACCTTCGCACAGCGTTCGACGAGGAATTCGGTCGTGCAGCCCTTGAGCAGGACCGCGGCGGCAGTACGGTCGTCGATGTCGTCGGGCAGCTTGAACACCGTCTTCGCGGGGAGGTTGCGCGCCTGGGCATAGGCCCCCGGCGTCGGACCGAAGGTGCCGACCCGGTCGCCGACCATGAGCCCGGTAACGCCCTCGCCCACCGCCTCGACCACGCCCGCCGCTTCGGACCCGAGCCCCGTCGGCAGGCTGGCGGGATAGACGCCGCTGCGGAAATAGATGTCGATGAAGTTGAGCCCGACGACGGTGTTGCGCATTCGGATTTCTCCGGGGCCTGGATCGGGGAGATCCACGTCGATCCATTCGATCACCTCGGGTCCCCCCGTGCGTTCGATCCGTGCGGTGCGCGTCATACCTTGGTACCTTCCTGTGTCGCGCGCCAACGTACCGGACGGGTTTCAGGTTGCAACGCGTGTTCCTCCGCGCCAGAACCATGCCAACGTACCCCAAGTTCAAAAACCGCGGAGGCTGAGGATGAAGAGCTATCTCGAGCACTATATCGATGGTGCCTGGGTCGCGAGCCAGGGCGGCGTGCGCCATGCCGTGATCGACCCCGCGACCGAGCAGCCGTGCACCGAGATCACGCTCGGCACCTTCGCCGATGTTGACGCCGCGGTCGCCGCCGCGCGCACCGCGTTCGAGACTTATTCGCAGACCAGCGTCGCCGAGCGCGCTGCACTGCTTGAGCGGATCATCGAGGAATATAAGAAGCGCATCCCCGATCTCGCGCAGGCGGTCAGCAGCGAGATGGGCGCGCCAATCGGCTTCGCGATGGCGGCGCAGGTCCCTGCGGGGCTCGGGCATTTCCTGTCGACGCTCAAGGCGTTGAACGCGTTCCAATTCGAGGAACGGCTCGGTCGCTCGACCGTCGTGCACGAGCCATTGGGCGTCGTTGCGATGATCACGCCGTGGAACTGGCCGCTCAACCAGATCACCGCCAAGGTCGCCCCCGCGCTCGCGGCTGGCGACACGATGATCCTCAAGCCCAGCGAGGAATCCCCCGGCTGCGCGGTAATCCTCGCCGAGATCATGGACGCCGCGGGCGTGCCGAAGGGTGTCTTCAACCTCGTCAACGGCGATGGCGCGGGCGTCGGCTCCGCATTATCAAGCCACAAGGACGTCGACATGGTGAGTTTCACCGGATCGACCCGTGCGGGGATCGCGGTCGCGCAGGCCGCCGCTGCGACGGTAAAGCGAGTCCATCAGGAGCTTGGCGGCAAGGCCGCGAACCTCGTGCTCGAAGGCGCGGATCTGGGCGCTGTCCTCCCGCCGACGGTGCAGGGCGTGCTCGCCAATTCCGGGCAAAGCTGCATTGCCCCGACTCGCCTGCTCGTCCACGCGAGCCAGGTCGAGGAGGCGACCGCGATCGTCAAGGCGATGATGGAGCGGACCGAGGTAGGCGATCCCGCCGAGATGGGCGCGCACATCGGCCCGGTCGTCAACAAGGCGCAGTTCGACAAGATCCAGGGGCTGATCCAGTCCGCGATCGACGAAGGCGCGACGCTCGTCACCGGTGGCACCGGGCGTCCCGATGGCCGCAACGCAGGCTATTTCATCAAGCCGACGCTGTTCGCCGACGTCACCCCCGAGATGCGGATCGCGCAGGAAGAGGTGTTCGGCCCCGTGGCGACGATCACGCGCTACGACAGCGAGGACGAGGCGGTAAAGATCGCCAACGGCACGCCGTTCGGCCTGTCCGCGACGATCTCGGGCGACCCCGCCGCCGCCGCCCGGGTCGCGCCGCGGCTGCGCGCCGGGTTGGTGACAATCAACTCTTGGAGCCCCGACGGCAACGCGCCGTTCGGCGGGTACAAGCAATCCGGCAATGGCCGCGAGAACGGCAAGTTCGGGCTGACCGATTTCATGGAAGTGAAGACGGTGGTGGGGATGCCCGGCTGACGGGGTCGCGCGCTCACCCAATCCCGCGCTTCCCCGGGGAAGGCCGGGGCCCAGTTGAGGAACAAGAAATTGCGAGCGACTGCGCACAGTTACCTCCGCCATTTCTCCTGGGCCCCGGCCTGCGCCGGGGAAGCGCAAAAGCGAGTAGCCGCAAGCAACAGGATCGCCCCGGCACCACCCGAACCGGACGGGTAGCGCGTCCGAAGCGGCGAACCGATCAATATGACGAACCGCGGCTGCCCAAACCCGATTATAGCCGACCGCGATTCTGATAATGGGGTTCCCCCGACCGTGCCGGATCGTGATTTTGCGCGCGAACGATGCCGAGGGGAAAAACGAGGGTGCGATGCGCAAGAGTATAGCTTTGACCACGATCAGCCTCGCGCTGCTGTCGGCCTGCACCCGCAAGCCCGCGATCGTCACGACCATCCCGCCGCCGCCTGTCCCAGTCGCGGCGCCGCTGGCGATGCCCGCAGGTGCCTATGTCGGCATGAAGACGCCTGCGGTGATGAGCGATGGCCGGTATCTCACGCCCAATCGCAATCTCTCCACCGACGGCACGGTCTGGCATTTGCGCGCCGCGCTCAACGTCGCCGCCTTGGCGTGTCGCGGTCCCGACGAAGACAGGATCATCGCGGCGTACAATGCGCTGCTGACCAGTCGCAAAGCGGTGCTGAACACGGCACAAACGCGGCTTTCCGCCGAGTATAAGGCACGCGGCGGCGACTGGCAGGACCGTTACGACGACCAGATGACGCGGCTCTATAATTTCTTCTCGCAATCCCAGGCGCGCGACCCCTTCTGCCGCGTCGCAATCACGACGCTCGCCGACAGCGCGGCGTCGACACAGATGGACTTTACCGCCTTCGCGGCCGAGCGCCTTCCCTTGCTCGAAAAGCCGTTCACCGATTTCTACGCCGCCTATGACGCCTGGCGCGCCGCGAACCCCGCCGCCAGCCGTCCGGCGACGGCAAGTGTCGCTCCGTCGGCCCCACCCAGCGTGCAGGCACTGCCGCCTGCGGTTGCGACCAAAGCCAAGCGCGTGCGGTAAACGACGAATCCCGTCGCAGCGCAAAATGAACCGTTCGGGGCACGTGGGAGTTGGCGCTCGGTAACCCACAACCCGATTGGAAGAGATAATGGCCGATTTGAAAAAAGGTGCGCTCGTCGCGGTGGTCGACGGCGAGCATCTCAAGCTGTTCAAGAATACCGGCGACGCAGGCTCGCTGAAGCTGACCGAACAGCCGACCGGCGACGTGTCGACCGACAATATGGGTTCGGGCGGACGCCATCAGAGCAGCTCCGCCAATCCGTCGGACAGCCAGCAGGACGAGGACGCGTTCGCCGCAGGTGTGGCAGAGATCCTCAACAAGAAGCTGATGGGCGGATCGATCGACGAACTGGTGATCATCGCGGCCCCGCGCACGCTCGGGGAGTTGCGCAAGCATTATCACAAGACGCTCAGCGCCAAGCTCGTCGGGGAGGTCTCGAAGGACCTTACCGGTCACTCGGTTGCCGACATCGAGAAAGCGGTCAACGCGGCCTGAATTTTCGCTCTTCGACCGATTAGGTCACGAAAAGGCCTGCCGCAGCGATGCGGCAGGCCTTTGTCGTTGGGCTGGGTGGCGGTGGCATGTCGCGCGCCGCGTCGCCTGAGTGACCGGGTTCGACTCGGAGGCCACCTGGTCGAATGACTGCTCACGCCCACTTGCGGGCGTTCCCGGTCCGCACGCAGTAGCTCGATTGCAAACATCTTGTGGCAAAGATAGACCTAGCACGACGCAGATTTCGTGGT
>NZ_JBEPST010000008.1:0-204790 GCF_040549155.1 Sphingomonas sp. PvP056 | reverse complement strand
CGCCGGGGGGGGGTGCCGGCGGCGGGGGTTTTGGGGGGGGTTTGGGTTTTTTTTAAGGGCGGGGGCGCGCCCCCGGTTTTTTTTTTTTTTCCCCCCCCCCCCCCTGGGGGGGGGGGGTGGGGGGGGGGCCGTGCCTCGCAGAGAGCGATGTTCTGCTGGACTGCCCCACCCCCGACCCCTCCCCTGAAGGGGAGGGGCTTAAGTTGAGTGTTACCCCAGCTTCGACGCCACCAGCGCCTTGAGGTCCACCTGCGCGCGAGCGCCATAGTGCGAGATAATCTCCGCCGCGCACACCGCGCCCATCTTGAGCGACGCCGCGACGTCCTTGCCCTGCGCCTGCCCGCGCAGAAAACCCGCCGCGAACAGGTCGCCCGCACCCGTCGTGTCGACGACGCGCTCGATCGGCTCGGCGGGGACGTGGACGGTCTCACCGCCGGTCACCGCGATCGCGCCGTGTTCGCTGCGCGTGACCACCAGCATCGGCACTTGCGCCGCCGCCGCGGCGACCGCCGCGTCGAAATCCTGGTTGTCCATCAGCGCGGTGATCTCGGCCTTGTTGGCGAACATGATGTCGATGAGACCGTCCGCCATCAGCCGGCGGAAATCGCCGCCATGACGCGAAATGCAGAACACGTCGCTGAGCGTGAACGCGACCTTGCGCCCCGCTGCACGCGCGACGTCGATCGCGGCGCGCATCGCCTGGCGCGGTTCCTCGGGATCCCACAGATAGCCCTCGAGATACAGGATCGCGGCGTTGGCAATCAGCTCGCGGTCTAGCGCGGCCTCGGGGAGGAATTGCGAGGCACCGAGGAAGGTGTTCATCGTCCGCTGGCCGTCGGGCGTCACGAAGATCAGGCAGCGTGCGGTGGTCGGGTCGCCCTCGCGTGCGGCGGTGGTGAAGTCGATCCCGACCGCGCGAATGTCATGCGCGAAGATGTCGCCGAGCTCGTCATTCGCGACCTGACCGATGAAGCCGCACTTGCCGCCCATCGCCGCGATCCCGGCGACGGTGTTCGCGGCCGAGCCGCCGCTCGCCTCGATCCCCGGGCCCATCTTGGCGTAGAGCGCGTCGGCTTCTTCCGGCGAGAACATCAGCTGCATCGAGCCTTTGGTCATCGCGGCTTCGGCGAGGAAGGCATCGTCGGACTGCGACAGCACGTCGACGATGGCATTGCCGATTGCGACGACGTCATAGGTGGGCTCGGTCACAGGGTAATCTCCGGTTCAAATAGCGTTGTCGGGCCGTACCGGGGGGGTGCGACGCGCGCAACCTCGGCGGATGCGCGCACGCGGGCACAAGAGAAGGATTCCTGCGCCGCGCGAATTGTTCTAGGACCGCCCGATGGTGCGTGCCTTTCTTCTTTCGCTGGCCCAGCTCGGCGACCGCCGCATTCTTGCGGTCTTCCTCAAATCGATGCTGGTGACGGTGGCGCTGATCGGCGCACTCGGCGCTGGCCTGTGGTACGGTGCGACGCGGCTGGCGGATCGCTGGGGGTGGGACTCTCTCTCGGGCGGGTTGCTCGGCGCGGTCGCATTGCTCGCGGCGTTCGGTGCGAGCTGGCTGCTGTTCCGCGCGATCGCGATCGGGGTGATGGGGGTGTTCGCGGACGATGTGGTCGTCGCGGTCGAGGCACGGCACTACCCGCAGGCGCTCGCCACCGCGCGAAGCGTGACGATGGCGCGCGGGATCGGGCTTGGGTTGCGCTCGGCGGGGCGCGCGATCCTCATCAATCTCGCGCTGGCACCGGTCTATGTCGCGTTGCTGGTAACGGGCGTGGGGACGTGGCTGCTGTTCTTCCTCGTCAACGGCTGGCTGTTGGGGCTCGACCTCGGCACGATGGTCGCGGTGCGGCACGTACCGTCTGCGATGATGCGAGACTGGCGCAAGACCGGCGCGGTCGACCGGTTCGCGATGGGGGTTGCGGGGACCGCGCTGTTCATGGTTCCGGTGCTCAACCTCTTCGCGCCGATCCTGGGCGCGGCGATGGCGACGCATCTGTTCCATGAAAGACGCCCCCTATGAAAAAGCTGGCCCTATGAAGAAGCTGGCCGGATCCGCGCTGCTGTTCTCGCTGCTCGGCGGGTGTGCATCGACCGCGACGATCGTGCCGGTCTCGCGCGCGCCGGTCATCCCGATCCCGCAAGGCACCGGGCTTGGGCAAGTGGTCGGTGCGACCGCGGCGAGCCTGACCCGGATGTTCGGCACGCCTGTCGCCGACATTCGCGAGGGCAGCGCGCGCAAACTGCAGTTCAGCAATGCGACGTGTGTGCTCGACACGTATCTTTATCCGAAGGGCAATGCCGAGCCGGTCGTGACGTATCTCGATACGCGGCAGAATGACGGCTCGCCGATCGACCGCGCGAGTTGCGTGGGGGCGTTGCAGATCGGGCGGCGGAAGTAGCACTTCTAAAAGCCCCTCCCCTTTAGGGGAGGGGTTGGGGTGGGGATGTGCCTCGCAGAGAGCGATGTTTTGCTGGACTGCCCCACCCCAAACCCCTCCCCTGAAGGGGAGGGGCTTCAGATTAAATGAGTTTCGTCAGCGCCCAGTCTGCGGCTTCTGCCACGACAGGGTCCGGATCTTCGCGCAACGCCCGCACCCGGTCGACCAACCCCGCATCCCCACTATTCCCCGCAGCAATCAGGCAATTGCGCATCATCTTGTTACGCCCGATCCGCTTGATCGGCGAGCCCGCAAAGACCTGGCGGAAACTCGCATCATCCAGCGCAAGCAAATCCGCCAACCGCGGCGCAACCATTTCCGCGCGCGGCAGGAAGGCGCGGTTGGCGGCGGCGTTTTCCGCGAACTTGTTCCACGGGCAGACCGACAGGCAATCGTCGCAGCCATAGATGCGGTTGCCGATGCTCTCGCGAAATTCGTGCGGGATCGGCCCGGCGTGTTCGATCGTGAGATAGGAAATGCAGCGCCGCGCATCGAGCCGGTAGGGCGTGGGGAAGGCATCTGTCGGGCATGCGCGCTGGCAGGCATCGCAGGAACCGCAACGGTCGATGACGGGGACTTCTCTTTCCTCTTCTATCTGCTGCTTCCCCGGCGAAGGCCGGGGCCCAGTCGCGCTGTCGATGGAAATCGGGCGCTGTCCCTCGCCATGATCGTTCCTCGACTGGGCCCCGGCCTTCGCCGGGGAGGGAAGAGATGGGGAAGGAGAAAGCGCAACATCCCCGAACACCCCCGCCTCCAGCGTCGTGTAGATCGCCCCCAGGAACAGCCAGGAGCCATGCTCGCGGCTCACCAGATTGGTATGCTTCCCCTGCCACCCCAGCCCCGCCGCCGCCGCCAGCGGCTTTTCCATCACCGGCGCGGTATCGACGAACACCTTGAGGTCAGTCCCCGGCACTTCCGCGACCAGCCACCGCGCGAGCGCCTTGAGCGCGCGCTTGACCACGTCGTGATAATCGCCGCCCTGCGCATAGATCGAGATCCGTCCGATCTCGCCGTGGTCCGCGAGCGCGAGCGGATCGACCGCGGGGGCGTAGCTCATTCCGAGCGCGATCACGCTGCGGACCTCGGGCCACAGCGCGGCGGGGCTCTCGCGCTGGTGCGCGCGCTCCTCCATCCAGATCATCCCGCCGTGCATCCCGCCGGCGAGCCACGCGTGCAACCGTTCCGCCGTGCGCGGCGCGGCATCCGCCCGCGCGACGCCACAGGCAACGAACCCCAATTCGCTCGCCTTGGCCGAAAGCCGTTGCAACAGTGTCTTGTCTTCCTGCACCCGGCCCCGCTACCACGTCCAAGGCTATCGAGGGAATTGGCGTTGCGGCAGGAACTCGCGGTCGACGCACATGGGCTGGTCAAGCTGTTCGGCGGGCGACGCGTCGTCGACGGCGTCGACATTTCGGTGCCCAAGGGTGCGATCTACGGCGTGCTCGGCCCCAATGGTGCTGGCAAGACGACGACGCTGCGGATGCTGCTGGGGATAATCGAACCCGATGCGGGTGCACGGACACTGCTCGGGCATGACCGGCCACGCGAAGTCAGCGACCGAGTCGGCTATCTGCCCGAGGAACGCGGGCTGTATCCCGCGATGCGCGCCAAGGATGCGATCGCGTTCCTGGGCGCATTGCGCGGCCTCGACCTCAAGACCGGGCGCAAGCGCGCAGTCGTGCTGCTCGAAGCCGCGGGACTCGGCCACGCGGTCGACACCAGGATCCGTAAACTGTCGAAGGGCATGGCGCAGCTCGTCCAGTTGCTCGGATCGGTGGTGCACCAACCCGATCTGCTCGTGCTCGACGAGCCCTTTTCGGGGCTCGACCCGGTCAACCAGGAACGGCTCGAGGCAATGATCTTCGCCGAACGCGACCGCGGCGCGACGGTGCTGTTCTCGACGCATGTGATGGCGCACGCAGAACGGCTGTGCGACCGGCTCGCGATCATCGCGGGTGGCAAGCGCCGGTTCGAGGGGACGGTCGGCGAGGCGCGTGCGCTGCTGCCGATGCGCGCGCTCTACACGCCTACGCGCGACGAGCCCGGCGTGGCGGCGCATCTGCCGCCCGATGCCGAGCATGTCGGCGACGGCTGGCGCTTCACCGTCCCCGACGACGGCGTCGAGCGGGTGCTGAGTGCGCTGATCGCGGCCGGGTACGGCATTTCGGGCCTGTCGATCGAGCGGCCCTCGTTGCACGACGCGTTCGTCAAGGTCGTCGGCCGTGCCGCGCTGGAGGATGCCGCTAAGGAGGACAGGCAATGAGCCGTTTCCGTATCCTGCTCCGCCAGATCTGGACGATCGCGCGGCGCGATTTCGTCGCGACGGTGTTCACGCCGACCTTCCTGATCTTCCTGCTCGCGCCGGTCGTGATGGGGTCGTTCGGTGCGATCGGCGGACTCGGAGCGAACGCCGCGTCGAAGGGCGCGGACGCGAAGACGCGGATCGTCGCGATCGTCGAGCCCGCCCGGAGTACGGACATCGCTGCGCTCGACCTGCGGTTGCGGCGGCTCTACCGCCAGTCGGACGAAGCGCCGCCGTTGCTCCAGACGCTCACGCCCGCCGCCGATCCCGCCGCGCAGGGACGCGCACAGTTCGATGACAAGCGCGTCGACGTCGTCGCGGTGCTCTATGGCCCGCTCGCGGCCCCGCACGTACTCACCACGCCGATGAGCGTACGCTCGGGCGACTATCTGGCGCTCCTGGCAGAGGAAGCGCTGCGCGCCGACCGCAGCGGGATCGCGCCACTGAGCACCGCGACACGGACGGTCGTGTCACGCACCGCGCCCTCGCTGCGGGGCGCGAATGCATCGGGGTTCTTCGCCGTGTTCGGGCTGTTCTTCCTGACGCTGCTGCTGGCGGGACAGGTCGTCAGCGGAGTCGCCGAGGAACGCGGCAACAAAGTGATCGAGGTGCTCGCCGCCGCGGTGCCGCTCGAATCGGTGTTCTTCGGCAAGTTGCTCGGGACGTTCGGGGTGGCGGTGCTGTTCCTCGTCTTCTGGGGGACACTGATCAGCCAGGCGACGGTGCTGATGCCGCCGAGCTTCGCCGCGGGGCTTGCGGGGCTGACGCCTGCGCTGGGCCTGCCGGTGTTCACGCTGCTGTTCTTTGCCTATTTCACCACGGCGTACATGCTGCTCGGCGCAGTGTTCCTCGGGGTCGGCGCGCAGGCAGCCAGCGTGCGCGAGATCCAGCTGCTGTCGCTGCCAATCACGCTGATCCAGGTCGCGATGTTCGGCCTGGGTGCGGTCGCTCTGTCCCGCCCCGACAGCTGGATCAGCACCTTCGCCGCGATCTTCCCGCTGAGTTCGCCCTATTACATGGCAGGACGCGCGGCGCAGTCGGGCAGCCTTGGCATTCATCTGCTCGCGCTGGCGTGGCAGGCGCTGTGGGTCGCGATCTTCATCGCGGTCGGCGTGCGCGCGTTCCGGCGTGGGGTGCTGCAATCGGGCAGCGGCACGTTCCGCTGGAAGCGGCGGCGGGCCTCGTCCGACAAGCTTGTTGACACGGATGTAAGTTAAGCGTTTTCTCTCCCAAAAATCGGGAGAGAGCCATGGCCACCGCAGCGATCAAGTCGGAATCCGTCAGCACCGCGTCGGTCGATCCATTCGACGTCAGCCGTCCCGAACTCTACCGCGACGACCTGTGGCAGGCCCCCTTCCGGGAGCTGCGCGCCACCAGTCCGGTCCATTATGTCGCACACTCCGACTTTGGGCCTTATTGGTCGATCTCCAGCTATAAGCCGATCGTCGCGGTCGAATCGCTGCCCGATCTCTATTCGAGCCAGGCGGGCGGGATCACGATCGCCGATTTCGTCGAGGATCGCGGCGATGTGAAAATGCCGATGTTCATCGCGATGGACCGGCCCAAGCACACGGGGCAACGCCGCACCGTCGCACCTGCCTTCACGCCATCCGAGATGGTGCGGATGACCGAGAATATCCGCATGCGGACCTCGGAGATCCTCGACGGGCTCGACTGGAACACCCCGTTCGACTGGGTCGACCGAGTGTCGGTCGAACTGACGACGCAGATGCTCGCGATCCTGTTCGACTTTCCGTGGGAGGACCGGCGCAAGCTGACCTTTTGGTCGGACTGGGCGGGCGACATCGAGATGGTCAAGACCGCCGAGCTCCGCGCGCAACGGTTGCAGCACATGTATGACTGCGGCGGCTATTTCCAGAATCTGTGGAACCAGAAGGTCGGCAAGGAACCCACCCCCGACCTGATCTCGATGATGATCCATTCCGACGCGATGGCGGAAATGGACCAGATGGAATTCCTCGGGAACCTCATCTTGCTGATCGTCGGGGGCAACGACACCACGCGCAACACGATGAGCGCGGTTGCCTACGGGCTCGACCTGTTTCCCGATTCTCGCGCGAAGCTGGAGGCGGACCCGGGGTTGATTCACAATGCGGTGCAGGAAATCGTTCGCTGGCAGACCCCGCTTGCGCACATGCGACGCACCGCGACCGTGGACAGCGAACTGGAAGGTCAATGGGTCGCGGCGGGGGACAAATTGATCCTCTGGTATATCTCCGCCAACCGCGACGAGAGCGTGTTCGAGGATGCCGATACGATCCTGGTCGATCGGCCGAATGCGCGGCGGCATCTTGCGTTCGGGCATGGCATCCACCGCTGCGTCGGCGCTCGGCTGGCGGAATTGCAGGTGTCGGTGCTGCTCGAGGAGATGGCCAAGCGGCGAATGCGGGTCAACGTGATCGGTGCGCCCGAGCGCGTCGCGGCGTGCTTCGTCCACGGCTATCGCAAGCTGCCGGTCGAGATCAGTCGCTATTGAACGTCAACGGGCGTGCGTCCGCTTGGCGAAGTGTCGCGTAGTTCCCACATGGGGTTGGCAAGACCCTTTGCCGTTTAGGATATTCTTCCGATGCACGACCGCCGCCATTTCCTGACGCTCGCCGGATCAGGCGTTGCCGCCTTTGCGCTGTTCGGCTGCAAGAGCGCGACCGCCGGGCCGCCCGAGACGTTCGAGGTCAACCTCAGCGACGCCGCATGGAAGAAGAAGCTGTCGCCCGCCGCCTACCGCGTGCTGCGGCATGAGGGCACCGAGACGCCTTACACCAGCCCGCTCAACGGCGAGCATCGCGCTGGCACCTTCGCCTGTGCAGGCTGCGCGCTGCCGGCGTTTTCCTCGAAGACCAAGTTCGAGAGCGGCACCGGCTGGCCGAGCTTCTGGGCGCCCCTGCCCAATGCGGTACGCAACCGAGTCGACGGATCGCTGGGTATGGAGCGCACAGAAGTCCATTGCCGCCGCTGCGGCGGGCATCTCGGGCATGTCTTCGACGACGGTCCCAAGCCGACCGGCAAGCGCTATTGCATGAACGGCGTTGCGATGACCTTTACGCCCGGCAAGGCATAACCCCGCCGGGGCCGCACACGGCGGCCCCGCGGCCCATCACACTGCGATCGTAACCGCCTTGTACCTCGGGTTAAGCAAGTGCGTCACCAGCAGTGCTAGCAGATACGCCATCCCGCACGCGATGAAGAACGGCTGGTAGCTCCCGACCGTATCGAGCAGCAGCCCGAGCGACTTGGATGCGATGAACCCGCCCGCGGCCCCCGCGAACCCGCCGAGCCCGACCAGCGTGCCCTGCGCATAGCGTGGGAACAGATCCCCCGGCAGCGCGAACAGGTTGGTCGAGAAACCTTGGTGGGCCGCGCACGCCAGACCGATGAAGGCGACCGCGATCCAGATGTTGCTCGCCTGCACTGCGAACATCACCGGCAGCGCGAACAAGGCGCAGGCGAACATCGCCCGTTTGCGCGCGCGCCCGGTGGTGACCCCGCGCTTGAGCAGATGCGACGAATACCACCCGCCCGAAATCGCACCGAGATCCGCGAGGATGTAGATCGCAACAAGCGGCGGCCCGAAGCTCTTGAGGTCATAGCCATATTGCTTGCTGAAAAAGTCGGGGAGCCAGAACAGGAAGGTCCACCACACCGGATCGATCAGGAACCGCCCTGCCATATAGGCCCAGGTTTCGCGGTGGCGCAGCACGCTGCGGAAGGTCGCGCGGCCGACATCCTCCGCTGGTTCGGCTTCGATCCAGGCACGTTCCTCCTGCGTCAGCTTCGGATGATCGGACGGTTTGCGATACAGCCAGAACCACAAGCCGAGCCAGACCAGATTGAACGATCCCGTAACGATGAACGCCCAGCGCCAGTTGAGCGCAAACGACACGACGAGCAGCGACACCAGCAACGGCGTCACCACCGCGCCGACATTGGCGCCCGCATTGAAGATGCCGATCGCGAGCGCGCGTTCCTTCTTGGGGAACCACTGCGAAGCCGCGGCGAGCGCGGACGGATAGGTCCCCGCCTCCCCCAGTGCGAGCGGGATGCGCGCGATGACGAAGCCCGTCGTGCTCGTCACCAGCACCTGCGCCAGATGCCCGACCGTCCAGGTCGCCATCGCCAGCAGATACCCCGCGCGCGCACCGATCCGGTCGATCAACCAGCCGAAGAACAGGAAGCCGAACCCGTAGCAGACCTGGAAATAGCCGGTGATGTCGCCGTATCCGGTGTTCGACCAGCCGTAGAGGCTCGACAGTTCGGGCTTGAGCACGCCGAGCACGAGGCGGTCGATGTACGACAGCACCACCGCGGCGAACAGCAGCCCGCAGATGATCCAGCGAACGCGCCCGCGCGGTCGCGGCACCGCATGTTCCGCGGTTTCGGGGGCTTGCGCGCGTTGATCGCTGAACTTGCTCATCGCGGCCTGCCCAGAAGCAGATCGTCGTTCGCTCTCACCGCCAAAGGGTGTTGGGTCTGCGCATTTCGCGGCCAGACATCGGATGGGACCGCGCCATCAACGCGCGGGTTGTCTGCAAAGTGACGCATCCGTGTCCTCTCCCACCAACGTCGACGCGGCATTGCTCGGGATGCCGTCATCGTGTTAACGTTATCATGCGTTAGGGTCCGCTTGTCTGTCAACGACTGCGCGCCGACCGACGACCGGACCAATCCGGCGGCGGAATAGTGGAGGATGGGGATCGTCATGTCGAACGCGTTGAAACGGGGCCTGTTCGCCTGCCTGCTGGCCGGTGTCGCGACCCCTGCGCTGGCCGAGGACGGTTATGACCTGTGGCTTCGCTATCATCCGTTGACGACATCGGGCATTGCCGATGCAACGACCGTCGCCGTGCTGGGCGATACGCCTACGCTCACGGTGGCGGGGCAGGAAATGCAGCGCGGCCTCGCGGGTCTGTCGGCGCATCCGATACAGACCAGCGTCGCGATGCGGCCGGGCGGAGTCGTACTGGCACGGGCTGACACGCCGGCGCTGCGGTCGCTGACGCTTGCAACCCAAACTCTGGGTGAGGAAGGGTATCTTGTGCGTTCGGTTACGCTGGAGGGGCAGCGGGTCACGCTCGTTACCGCCAATACCGACCGGGGGGTCCTGTACGGCGCGTTCGCGCTGCTGCGCTGGGTCCAGACCGGGCATTCGCTTTCCAGCGCAAACCTCACATCGATGCCGCACGTTGCTTTGCGCGTGCTCGACCATTGGGACAATCTCGATGGTACGGTCGAGCGCGGCTATTCGGGACAGTCGCTGTGGGACTGGTGGACGCTCCCCGATTATCGCGACCCACGCTACACCGATTATGCGCGCGCCAACGCCTCGATCGGGATCAACGGCAGCGTGCTCAACAACGTCAACGCCAAGGCCGACAGCCTGACCGCGCCGTACATCGCCAAGGCCGCGGCACTGGCAGACATTTTCCGGCCGTATGGGATCAAGGTCTATCTCTCGGCGCGCTTCTCCGCGCCGATCGAACTGGGTGGGCTCAAGACCGCCGACCCGCTCGATCCCAAGGTCGCGGCATGGTGGCGCGCCAAGGCGGATGAAATCTATCGCGCGATCCCGGACTTCGGCGGGTTCCTGGTCAAGGCAAACTCGGAAGGCCAGCCCGGCCCGCAGGATTACCACCGCACCCATGCCGACGGTGCGAACATGCTTGCGGCCGCGGTCGCGCCGCACAAGGGCATCGTGATGTGGCGTGCATTCGTCTACGCGCAGGAGAATGCAGAAGACCGCGCCAAGCAGGCGTATGACGACTTCCATCCGCTCGACGGCACGTTTGCCTCGAACGTCATCGTCCAGGTCAAGAACGGCGCGATCGATTTCCAGCCGCGCGAGCCGTTCCATCCGCTGTTCGGCACAATGCCCAAGACGCCGCTGATGATGGAATTCCAGATTACCAAGGAATATCTCGGCCAGGCGACCCACCTCGCCTATCTCGGCCCGATGTTCGAGGAGACGCTGCGCGCCGATACGCTGGCGCACGGCACCGGATCGACCGTCGCGCGCGTCGTCGACGGGACGCTCGATCACCACGCGCTGACCGGCATGGCGGGGGTCGCCAACATCGGGCGTGACCGCGACTGGTCGGGATCGACCTTCAACCAAGCCAATTGGTACGCGTTCGGACGGTTCGCGTGGAACCCCGACGACACGTCCGATGCCATCGCGCGCGACTGGGCCGCGATGACGTTCGACCCTACGACCGCGACCGTGACGCCGGTCGTACGGATGATGGCGGGTTCGCGCGAGGCGGTGGTCGACTATATGACGCCGCTCGGGCTCGGCCACGTCATGGCGACGGGGCATCACTATGGCCCGGGACCGTGGATTTCGGATCTCAAGCGTCCCGAATGGAATCCCTATTACTACCACCGCGCGACCAAGGACGCGATCGGCGTGGAGCGCGGGCCAAAGGGCAATGCCGCCACCGCGCAATATGCGCCCGCGCTCGCGCGGCTGCTGGCGGACCCCGCAACCACCCCCGAACGCGACCTGTTGTGGTTCCACCGCGTGCCGTGGACGTACAAGCTGCGGTCCGGCGGAACCCTGTGGCAGGGGATGGTCGGGCATTACGATCGCGGCGTCGGCTACACCGCGGGCTTGCAATCCGCCTGGACGGCACTGCGCCCGCGGATCGATGCGGAACGGTTCGCCAAGACCGACACCTTCCTGGCGATCCAGCACCGCGAGGCGCAGTGGTGGCGTGACGCAAGCCTCAGCTATTGGATGTCGGTCAACGGTCTGGCGCTTCCACCGGGCGCAAAATCACCCGCGCACGATCTCGACTGGTACAAGGCGCAACATTTCCCCTACGCACCCGGCAACCCCTGACTTGCCGACACCGTGACGTTGGCGTCATAGTCTCTGCAACGAAAGGACCCGAATGACGGATACCCGACCCTCTCGGCGCCAGCACAACGTTCCGACGATCACCGATGTCGCGCACAAGGCCGGGGTATCACCGATGACCGTGTCGCGCGTCATCAACGCCAAGCACACCGTGCGCGAGCAAACGCGCGTGCGGGTCGAAGCCGCGATCGCCGAACTCAATTACGCGCCCAACGCCGCCGCCCGCACGCTGGCGGGGGGCGAGGAAATGCGGATCGGTCTGCTCCATTCCAACCCGAGCTTCGCCTATCTCAGCGCTTTCCTGGTCGGCAGTCTCGATCAGGCGAGCCGCAGCAACGTCCAGCTTGTCGTCGAGAAGTGCGATGACCCCGGCCAGGAAGCAGCGGCGGTTGCGCATCTGCTCAACGGCCGGGTCGACGGGATCGTCTTGCCGCCGCCGCTGAGCGACTCTCCCGATGTGCTTGCTGCGCTCAAGACGGCCGGCGTTCCGATCGTCGCGGTCGCCACCGGGCGCGCGCCAGAATGGGCGTTCTCGGTCAGCATCGACGATCGTCAGGCGGCATATGACATGACGCGGCATCTGGGTGCGCTCGGCCATGTGCGGATCGGCTTCATTACCGGCAACCCCAACCAAACGGCGAGCGCCGAACGGCTGGACGGCTATCGCGCAGCGCTGGCCGACATGCGGCTGCCGGACGACCCCGCGCTGGTGACGGAGGGGCTGTTCACCTATCGCTCGGGGCTCGACGCGGCGGACCGGTTGCTTGACCTCGACGATGCACCCTCCGCGATCTTCGCGTCGAATGACGACATGGCCGCCGCAACGGTCGCGATTGCGCATCGGCGTGGACTGGACGTGCCGAGCGACCTGACTGTCTGCGGGTTCGACGATACCGCGCTGGCGACGACGATCTGGCCCGAACTGACGACGATCCGTCAGCCGGTCGTGGAAATGTCCCGGATGGCGGTCGAGTTGCTCGTCCATGCGATCCGGTTGAGCAAGGCCGGGCGGCTGGGGGATATCGGCGAGCCGCACGTTCTGGCCGATTACACGCTGATCCGGCGCCAGTCGGATGCCGCGCCCCGGCGCCGCCCCGCAGTGCAACGGCGGGACTGAAGAAGAAATACCGCTTGATATTCCAAGACTTGCGTAATTTACGCAAAGACCGAAAATATTATCATCACTGACCGTCGAGGTTTGCTGTAATACACCCTGCAATATTGGCATACAGGGGACCTTGATGAGCGTCGCCATTGCAATGATCACCGACCAGAAGGGATATGCGCTGGCGCGCTATGCATTGGCTTCGGTTCTATTATCTCAGACACACGACTATACCCCATTCCTTTTCGTTGACCGGTGGGACGGGCCGACCGATGAGGACGGTCTTCTACGGCTGGGAAGATCGATCGGCCGGCCCGTCGAGGTCGTGAAGTTCGATAAGAACATCTTCGGTCAATTGGGTTACAAGACGAGACCCCATGTCTCCCTGGCGGCCTATCTCAAGTTCGACGCGCTGCAATATCTGAGCAAGCGATTTGACCGAGCGCTTTACGCCGATACCGACATGCTCTTTTACCAACCGCTCGATATCTCCGGGATCGATTTCCACGGCAATCCGATCGGGGCGGTTTATGATCTGGGTGAGTGCCTGCTCCACGACGTGCAGGGTGTCGAAGCGCAATGTTCCAGTAGCGGATATGCGCGAGATTATTTCAATTCCGGCCTGATGTTGCTCGATTGCGCGCATGTCGAGTTCGAAGCATTGGGGCCGATCTACGAGGCGCATTGTGAGACCCATCAGTTCCAGTGTCCCTATGACGATAACTGCGCCCTGAGCGACCAATGTGCGTTCAACATGACCTTCGAGAACCGTTGGACGCCTTTACCGCTGACATGGAACGTACAGTCGATCACGCTGCAGACCGATCTGTGGGACCAGGCCGCGATCCGTCACTATACGGGCCCGATCAAGTTCCTCCCGCTGCGCGCCCGCCGGGCTGACAAGAAGGAACGCCGCTTGATCGCTACGCTCGCGACCGCGTTGGGCGACGCCAGGCCGACCATCTGGCCGGGTATGGGTGCCGTTTATTGGGCAAACGCGCTGCGCCGTGCACGCGCGCGGGCCAAGATGGCGCGAGCGGCGCAGATCACCGAATACACCATCGTGGCCAGGCGGGAGGCAATCGCAAACGCCCGGTGATTGGGCGTTTCACCGAGCGCCCGCTCCAATAAAAAGGGGCCGCATTCCCGATGGAATGCGGCCCCTTTTGCCGTCAACGATGGAAGGGAGCCTACCCCTCCATGTCTTCCAATTCGCGTCCGCGCGTCTCGTTGATCATCGCCTTGACGAAGAAGAACGACAGCGCCGCGAAGATCGCATAGCCGGTGTAGGTGACCGCCAAGCCGGGTGACACAGCAAGTGCCGGGAAGCTGACCGAGATCGCGGCATTGGCGATCCACTGCGCAAAGCCTGCGACCGCAAGCCCCGACCCGCGGATCTGGTTGGGGAACATCTCGCCCAGCATGACCCACATGATCGGGCCCCAGCTGAAGTTGAAGAACACGACGTACAGGTTGGCGGCAACGAGCGCGATCACGCCGTTGTTGCCCGGCAGCGACACCGCGCCATCCGCGCCGGTGACCGCGGTTGAGAACGCATAGGCGACCGTCGCCAGTGTCACCGTCATGCCCGCAGAACCGATCAGCAGCAGCGGCTTACGGCCGATGCGGTCGACGAAGGCGATCGTGAAGATGCACGCGCCGATCGAAAGGGCGCCGGACAGGATGTTGATCTGCAGGGCGTAGTTCTCGGAAAAGCCGACGGCCTCCCACAGCGTCGCGCCATAATAGAAGACGACGTTGATGCCGACGAGCTGCTGGAAGATCGCAAGACCGATACCCGCCCACAGGATCGGACGGATCTTGCCGGTGCGCTTGTCGAGCAAGTCGGACAAACGCGGCTTGTGGTGATCGGCCGCGAAGCTGGAGCGGATTTCGGTGACCTTGCGATCCGCCTCTTCCTGGCCGAACAGGCGGGCGAGCACGGCGCGCGCGCGCTCGTCATGCCCCTTGGCCATCAGGTAGCGCGGGCTTTCCGGGATGATCAGCAGCGCGAAGAAATAGATCGCGGCGGGGATTGCCTGGAGCCAGAACATCCAGCGCCACGCCGGCTCGCCCAGCCACAGGATCGCGGTCGATCCGCCAGCGTAATGCGCGAGCACGTAATTGGCGACGAACGCACCGGTCAGGCCGGTGATGATCATCACCTGCTGGACACTCGACAACCGCCCACGGATCGCCGCGGGAGTGACTTCGGAAATGTAGACCGGCGAAATTACGCTCGCCGCGCCGACGCCAAGGCCGCCGATGATGCGCGCGATGATGAAGACGATCGACGATCCCGCAGCGCCCGCGGCAAGCGCGCTGACGAGGAACAGCACCGCCGCCAGCATCATGACGCTGCGTCGCCCAATCCGGTCGGCAAGCCGCCCGGCGGTGAACGCGCCGATCGACGAGCCCACGAGGATCGCGCCGACGTTGATCCCGATCCCGAGCTTGCCGAGATCGAATGCCGCCTCGAGCCCCTTCTGCGTCCCGTTGATCACGCCCGAATCATAGCCGAACATGAAACCGCCGATCGTCGCCACCGCGACGATGGCGGCAATGAAGCCGAAATTGACCTTGCTCATATCCGGGCCCAGCCCGGGCAACGATGCCGTCGCCATCAGTTTTTCCCTCTTCCCAATTTTATAGTTTTGCCGGCGTCACGGGCAGGCCCGCTACGCCGGGGTCGAATGCGAACAGATTACCCGCCTCTGGCTGCTCCGCGAGCGCCGCGGGGTCGAGCCCCTTGCTGGCGGTCGTCGCGTAGGCGGTGCGCAGATCGGGCCCGCCAAAGGCGATCTTGGTGATATTGGATACGGGGAAGCGCACTTCGCTGATCGCGATGCCCGCGGGATCATAGCGGCGCACGCGCCAGCCGCCCCACAGCCCGGTCCACAGGCAATTCTCGGAATCGATCACGCAGCCGTCGGGGTGACCCGCACCGTCCTCGATCTCGATGTGCACCACCGGCGTGCCGAGCGTGCCATCGTCGTTGATCGGCACGCGCCAGATGCGCTTGCCCAACGTATCGGTGTGATACAGCGTGGTCGCGTCCGCGCTGACCGCGGGACCGTTGGTGATCGCGACGGGCGGGAGGCCGCTGTCCTGCGTCGTGCCGTCCGCAAGGCGATGGAGCCGCCCGGTCTCGCCCGCTTCATTGTCGTCCATCGTGCCGAACCAGATCCGCCCGCGCGAATCGGTCGTCGCGTCGTTGAGGCGGTTGTCGGGGTGATGCGGTTCGGGATCGTGGAATAGCGTGAACGTGCCGGTCGCGGGATCGAAACGATGCAGCCCGGTCTTGACCCCGGCGATCATGTCGCCGCTTTCGGTCGGGAGCACCCAGCCGATCTGGTCGGGCGCGGTCCAGTGCTGCGCCTGGCCGGTTGCCGGGTCGAAACGGTACAGCCGGTGCGCCTTGATATCGACGAACCAGAGCGCACCGCCGATCCAGACGGGCCCTTCGCCCAGCGTTGCTCCGACTGCGAAAACCGACTGAACCATCGTCACCCTCTCCTCAGCGCCAGCCGGCATCGACGAAATAGTCGTGCCCCGTACACATGCGGGCATCGTCGGACGCGAGGAACAAGGCAAGCGCTGCGACGTCCGCGGGCTGGATCCGCCCATCAAGGCATTGCGCCGAGACGATCTCCGCTTCGCCTTCGGGGGTGTACCATTTTTCCTGCCGCGGCGTCTGGACGTTGCCGGGGACGATCGTCGTGACGCGGATATTGTCGCGCCCCAGATCGCGCGCGAGGCTGCGCGTCATGCCTTCGATTGCGGCCTTGGCCGTTTGATACAGGACAAGGTCGGGCAGGCCGAGATGCCAGCTGATCGACCCGAAATTGACGATCGCGCCGCCGCCCGCCTGCCGCATGTACGGCACCACCGCTTGTGCTGCGAAGAAAAGATGGCGCAGATTCACCGCCATCCGGTCATCCCAATAGTCGGGCGTGACTTCGGCGATGCTGTGGCGATCGTCGTTGGCGGCGTTGTTGATCAGGATGTCGATCCCGCCAAGCTGCTCGGCGACGGTGGCGATCGTGGCCTGGAGCGCGGCAATGTCGCGAAGGTCGCACGCGTGGAAGCGGGCGGGGGCGAACCGCTCGGCGACCGTGGCACCCGCTTCGTGGTTGACGTCGACGAAGGCGATGTGCGCGCCTTGCTCGGCAAATGCCTCGACCAGCCCTGCGCCGATCCCGGTGGCGCCCCCCGTGATCAGCACGCGCTTCCCCGCAAGACTATGATATTGCGCGCGTATTTTCGGCATTGCCGTCACTTCTTGGTCTCCAGCAGGCCGCGTTGGGCCAGGTTGGTCATCAGCGCGCCGATCCCGGTCTGCCACGGCGCGGCGTCGCGCGAGGTGACGACGCGGTTGACCAGACGCCCGAGCTTGGCGCTCTCGATCGAGACGATGTCGTTGATCTTGTGGGTGAATCCACGGCCGGGATCGTCGCGATCCTGGACCGGCGCGAACAATGTGCCGAGGAACAACGCAAAACCGTCGGGATATTGATGCTCGCTCAGCGTCTGGCGCACCAGATCGAGCGGGTCGCGGCTGATCTCCGCCATGTTGCTTGCGCCTTCAAGGACATAGCCGTCCTCGCCCGCGATCCGCAGCGCGACTTGCGCGGTGCGGACGTCGTCGATCGTGAAGCTGTCGTCGAACAGGCGGACCAGCGGCCCGAGCGAGCAGGACGCGTTATTATCCTTCGCTTTGCCCAATAATAGAGCCGATCTGCCCTCGAAATCACGCAGATTGACGTCGTTTCCAAGCATTGCGCCGACGGTTTTACCCCGATTGTCGACGAGTAAAGCAATCTCCGGCTCGGGATTGTTCCAGGTCGAATCCGAGCGGATCCCGATATCGGCGTCCGCCCCGACCGTCGCCAGCACGGGGGCCTTGGTGAACACCTCGGCATCGGGGCCGATCGCGACTTCGAGATATTGCGACCACAGGCCGTCGTCGATCAGCGCCTGCTTGAGCGCCGCCGCCTCGGGCGTGCCGGGAACGACGCCACGGATCGAACCGCCGACGCGCGCCTCGAGGCGCTCCCGAATGGCACTTGCCGCGCCGGGATCACCGCGGCCGCGTTCCTCGATCACGCGTTCGAGTGCGGAGACCGCGAAGGTCACGCCGCACGCCTTGACGCATTGCAGATCGACCGGGCTGAGGAGATCGACGGACTGAAGCGAGAAATCGGCGATCGGCGCGCCACCGGCACCGCTGAAATCGCCGCCGTCGATCAACGCCGCGACGGTCGGTGCGACCTGCGCCATGTCGAACGCCTGGCCCTTGACCACCAGGATCGGCGAGGGTCCCGCCTCGGTCAGGATCCTGCCGACGAAGGTTCCGTTCGCCCAATCCACTGGCAGTGCTGACGCTGTGTCGCCCCGTTCGCCCTTCATACCCGCTCCACTCGACATATTATTTTGATAGCGTTAACAACACCAGCGTCGACGCGCTGTCAAGGGCGGGACAGCCACAAGATAGTGGCGTGGAGAAGGAAACGGGACATGAAGAAGATCCGTCTGATTGGTCTGGCCTGTGCCACGCTCGCGCTGCTCGGCGCGAGCCCGCCGCCCGCGGAACGCTGGGTCGGTAGCTGGGCGACGTCGCAGCAGATTCCCGAACCACGCAATGCCCTCCCCGATGCCGCGCTGACCGATGCGACCCTACGCCAAATGGTTCGCCTGTCCACTGGTGGAAATCGGTTTCGTATATTGATGAGCAACGCGTTCGGCACCGAGCCGCTGCGGATCGACGCCGCGCACGTTGCGCGCGCTGCGAGCGGCGCTGCGGGTGGTGCCGGGGTGATGCCCGGCACCGATCGGGCGCTGACCTTCGACGGGGAAACGGGCGTGACGATCCCGGCGGGCGCGAGCTATTGGTCGGACCCGGTCGCGCTCCCGGTCCCGGCGCTGTCGTCGATCGCGATCTCGCTCCATTTGCCCACAGCACCCAAGGGGCAGACCAGCCACCCCGGATCGCGCGCCACCAGCTATGTCGTGCCGGGCAACCATGTCGGTGATGCGGCGCTGCAGGGCGCGCAGAATGTAGAGCATTGGTTCCAGATCGCAGGCGTCGCGGTTGCGGCGTCTTCCGCGGCACGCGCGGTCGTGACGTTGGGCGATTCGATCACCGACGGGCATGGCGCGACCACCGACGGCAATGATCGCTGGCCCGACCTGCTCGCCAACCGGCTGCAGGCGAACCCGGCGACCGCGACGGTCGGCGTGCTCAACCACGGGATCGGCGGCAACCGCGTGCTGGCGGACGGGCTCGGCCCCAACATGCTCGCGCGGTTCGACCGCGACGTGCTCGCGCAGCCGGGGGTGCGCTATCTGATCGTGCTCGAGGGGATCAACGATCTCGGCACGCTGACCCGCGAAGCGCCGGTGTCGGCGGCGGCGCATGCGGCGCTTGTCGCGCGGATGATCGGCGCGTATCGCCAGGTCATCGCGCGCGCGCATGCCGCGGGGATCAAGGTGTATGGCGCGACGATCCTGCCGGATGGTGGCTCCGGCTATTATCACCCCGACGCGCAGAACGAGGCCGACCGGGCGGCGGTCAATGCGTGGATCCGGGCGGCGGGGCATTTCGACGCGGTGATCGATTTCGACGCGCTGATGCGCGATCCTGCTGCGCCGACGCGGTTGCGGAAGGATTATGATTCTGGGGACGGGCTGCATCCTTCGCCGGTGGGGTATCGGGCGATGGCTGGGGCGATTCCGTTGGGGCTGTTTCGGTAGGGGGTGGGTGATAAGGACAGAAGACGCTGGTTTGTGACCGAGCCGGTTTTTGCGATTCAATCGGCTGAAACCTCCGGCCAGCTTTGGTTCCGGTGTACAGGCAAGCAACCAACCTACGTCATGCGCCAGCTTTTGATCAAACGGCCGCTTCGCTCGAAAACAGCCGTTCGACATCGTCAATGTCTTGGCAGTACGCGTCTCTACCCGGCAAGCAGCCGGTGTACGATATCAAGCACTACCACACCAGCCGTTGCTGAAATGCCACGAGCAAGACTGCGTGCCAACTCGCCCGCGAACACTTCTCCCAACTTCACGTTTGATCGCTTTATCCTTGGCCTCAGATGTCCCATGCGATGGACTCCCGCGCGATCGTGCGTTCTGCGAAAAGCACGTCTATTTTGGCCGCCGCAGGGTTACGCTCTTTTGATCTAAGCGCCAGCACACCGATCTCGGCCTCCGGCAGAAGGGGTAGATCGGTGTCGGCAAGGTAGGTGCCGACGAGACATACCGCCCGATGGCGACGCTCCATGTTGCGGGCATGTTTGAACACGTCGGCGTAAAGGCTCCGCATGCGAAATCCTGGTTCAGGAGGTGGTGAAAAGGTGCCATCCGCCGTGCCGCGGATGAAGCCCGTGAGGTCAAGCCATTCCCTAAGCTGCGCGAAGTCGTCAGCCGCATCGCTCCCGAGGTCGCTGTCAAACACTACGAACTGCGTCGCGGAGAGCGAACGGAGCTGGCGCTCGTGGCGGAGCTGCTCCACCTTCACGGGCACATGGGTGTTGAGCCATCCGAAGCTGCGTTCGAACCAGGCCTGCTGCTCGACCTCGGTCAACTGCATCCGTGGACGCGTGAAGATGTCTTTATCTAAGCCGAGCGCTACCGCGATCCGCTCAAGTGCTACGGGTCGAACAGAATCGCCACGCTCGACCCGTTCTACGGTAGACAGCGAGACCCCCGCCATGGACGCGAGTAGTTCGCGCTTCCATCGGAGCTGTCCACGCTGCAGCTTCACGTAGACACCTAGACCCTTCGGATCCTCTTCCGCCATATTTCTTGCTTGATTGTTCATATCGACATCCTGCCCCCGACATCGCACAAAAGGCAGGTGTGAAAACCCTTCAGAACTGATTGGGACGATGTTGCCAGCTAAAGCAAATCATGACGACGCACCGTAATTCTGTTCCCTACGGCGCACGAAAGGCGGGAGCCATGCGCGATATGTCGCAATCGGCTCGGCTCGACTTTGTCGCCGAGGGCTTGACGATCATTTTGTCGAGCGCGCGTAGTTTTTGGAATGCCGCGGAGAAGCTACCTGACAATCCTCGGGAAGCTTCTGTTTTGGAAGGCTTCGCAACGGAAGAATCTGCGAAAGCGCTGATCCTACTCGACTTGGTGCGATGTCCGCCTTCCAAGATCGATGAGCGTATCGGGCGCATCATCAAAAACTTCTACAGCCATCTCGCCCGGCTAATTTACGCCAACGCTCAAAGCTGGAGGCCGGTTAACGTCGCGCAACTACAGGAATATGTCGATAGCAAGCGGCAGAGCCATAATCTCGAAGGCGGCATGAGCGAGTATATTCTACCAAACTGGGCAACCTACAGCCGCGAAAGCATGCTCTACGCCGATATCGAGCAACACGAGGATAGCGAACCGCAATGGCGCGATCCGACACGCTTCTCACGCGCGGGCATACACACACGACCCTTCGCTCTAACACTAGTCGAGGCGCTGGATGCGGTCGGCGTCTTCTCACGGGCAGGATTAGAAGCGACCAGTAAAATATGGGGCAACGTCGATTTTCTCGCCAATGAGCACTCTGGCCATGTGCAGGATCTGACGGGACAGTTAGCCAAGCGACTCGACGCTGAAGGATTAGTAAGCGAAACGGCGAATAACGATCACGTACGCTGGTTTTACGACCGTTGGCAAATGCCAATGTACAACCTTGATTTTAAGCTGATTCCAGTCTCGCTGGACCAGCTCAAATCCGATCGTGAAGCCGCCTATTGGTCCGAGATAGGTTACGATCATCATGCCGATTATTAGATTTGGCAACGAGTACGCTGATACGGACTTTGATCTACTTTGCAGGCACTTGAACTTGCTGGACTCGGAGGTTTCTCGAATTAATGCGGCAATCACGTCGTCTAGCGATCCCGATTCCGACGGACTCTTTGACGCTGGGGAATATTTTATAGGACATGGCTTTATTGCCATCCAGCGCTATCTCACGTCTGCACGAACAGGACTTCGAGTCAGTTTGCCGGACGCATTCAACGTGCCACCGATGCTCCACGGCGGCTTATCGCTTGTCGCGGCGATTAATGCGGCTGCAAACTATTGGAAGCACGTGGAAGAGTGGTTTGAGATCCTGAACAAGTCCGACGACTCCGACTTGAATAGGAACGCTTTGAAGACGCTTCAGCAGATCGAAAGCGTCACACCATGGGAAGACTACACATGCGCCAATCTGTTGGCTGCGCTACTGGACGGGCAAGAGTTGGAACTATCGCGCCTCCTCCCACCCATAGCGGAATGGCGGCACAACCTATTCGCCCGGCTTAAATGAAGGGTGAGTTGCCTTTAAAGACCGCCAAGGTGGCGGATTATGGGTCGATCGTAGTTGATGACTAAAGAACGATGGTGGCTTCCGATCACCTAAACGTTCGGTCTAGCAGAGAGCCCTTGTCGGAACGGACATCATGCACGGCATAATTGCCCCACAGGCAACCCATCAGTTTTAGCTTCTACCTGCGTGGGGAAGCAGCAGCTTCAGGAAACGTGGTGACCTCCCAACAGCCACTCAAACTCACAATATAGCAACACTCTGGAACACCCCCGCTTGCGGAACGTATCACCCGAGACTTCCGGGGATTGCAGACCATGCCGCCACACGACCTCCACGCGACCCAGACGGTGCCGCCCCCGCATCCGATCCACACGCTGCTCGCCGCGTTTCCGCTCGCCTTCTTCACTGCGGCGTTCCTGACCGACCTCACCTACGTCAACACCGCCGAGATGCAGTGGGCCAATTTCTCGGTGTGGCTCATCACCGGCGGGCTGATCATGGGCGGGTTTGCAGCGCTTGCCGGGATCGTCGATTTCGCGCGCAACCGCCGCAAGGTGCGGCGCGCGCCGCGGCCGTGGTTCCACAGCGTGCTCAACGTCGCGGTGCTCGGGCTCGCGCTGGTCAATGCCTTCGTCCACAGCCGCGATGCGTGGACGTCGGTGATGCCGACCGGGATCATCCTTTCCGGCATCGTCGCGGTGCTGGTGATCGTGTCGAGCTGGACCGGCACGACGGTCGCCCATCGCCTGTCCACTGGAGCCGCATGATGCGCACGATCCCGATGCTTCTCCTGGGTGCGACGACGCTCGCGCTGGCCGCGTGCGGTGGTGCGGGGGGTTCGACCGAACGGCAGCTCGGCGCCGATCCGCATCTGCCCGCGATCAACCAGTATCTCGTGCCCCCGATGCACGTCGCGCCGGTCGGCAGCTGGGCGGGGGCCGCGCCGACGGTCGCACCCGGCTTGCAGGTGACCGCGCTCGCGACCGGGTTGCAGCATCCGCGCCAGCCCTATGTCCTCCCCAATGGCGACGTGCTGGTGGTGGAATCGAGTGGGCCGGGGACCGAGCCGGTCAAGCGGCCCAAGGAAATCATCATGGGCTGGGTGATGGGCTATGCGGGTGCGGGGGCCAAGGGCGGCAACCGCGTGACGCTGCTGCGCGACGCCAATGGCGACGGCACGCCTGAGCTGCGCAGCGTGCTGCTCGACCATCTGCATTCGCCGTTCGGGATCACGTTGGTGGGCGGGGATCTGTACGTCGCCAATACCGATGCGATCGTGCGCTATCCCTATGTCACCGGACAGACGCGGATTACCGCGCCGGGGGTGAAGCTGACCGACCTGCCGGGCGGGCCGATCGACCATCACTGGACCAAGAGCCTCACCGCGAGCCCCGATGGCCGCAAGCTGTATGTCGGGGTCGGATCGAACAGCAACATCACCGAGAACGGGATTGAGGCGGAGAAGGGTCGCGCGGCGATCTGGGAAGTCGATCGGTCGAATGGCGCTTCGCGACTGTATGCGACCGGGTTGCGCAACCCCAACGGGCTGACCTTCAACCCGACCAGCGGGCAATTGTGGACGGTGGTCAACGAGCGCGACGAGATCGGGCCGGATCTGGTGCCCGACTATATGACGTCGGTTCGGGACGGGGCCTTCTATGGCTGGCCGTACAGTTACTGGGGGCAGCACGTCGACCCGCGCGTGATGCCGCAGCGGCCCGATCTGGTGAAGGCGGCGATCCGGCCCGATTATGGGCTGAGCTCGCATGTCGCGCCGTTGGGGATGGTGTTTGCGGGCGCGGGCTTGCCGGCTGCGTATCAGGGCGGCGCGTTCGTGGCCGAGCATGGGAGCTGGGATCGCGGCAATCTCAACGGGTATAAGGTGGTCTATATTCCGTTCGCCGGCGGCAAGCCCAATGGCAAGGCGCAGGACGTGGTGACCGGGTTCATCGGCCCGAACGGCAAGGCGCGCGGGCGGCCGGTCGGGCTCGCGGTGGATGCGCGCGGCGGTCTGCTGATCGCGGATGATCTGGGGAATACGGTGTGGCGGGTGAGCGCGAAGGCTGCGCCGGTGGCGACGGCCTCGCTGCGGTAGGGGTTGGGATGGTCTGATCCGTTGTACGACCAACGGGCCGACCCACCCCCAACCCCTCCCTTTCAGGGAGGGGAGCCAGGAGGGCCGCGCCCTTCTCCCCTCCCTGGAAGGGAGGGGTCGGGGGTGGGTCGGCATGGGGGATCTCCGCCGCATGCCTAAAGCACCATGCTTGCGACCAGCCGGGCGTCCGCTACCAAGGAGCTTTCCGGGGGAGGATCGCACCATATGTCGCGCCACATCTTGCTAGCCGCGCTGCTCTGCGCGGTCGCGACCCCCGCCGCAGCGGACGGCTACGACGACCGCGTCGCGCACGTGCTGCGCACCACCCCGCTGATCGACGGGCACAACGACTGGCCCGAGACACTGCGCGACCGCGAGGGCGAGAAGCGCTGGACGATCGATCTCGCCGCGGGGCTCGACCGCGTCACGCCGCGCTACGACACCGATATCGCGCGGTTGCGCAAGGGAAGGGTCGGCGGGCAATTCTGGTCGGTCTATGTCGATGCCGCCCTCCCCGGGCTCGAGCAGGTCAAGCAGACGCTCGAGCAGATCGACCTCGTCCACCAGATCGTCGCGCGCTACCCCAAGGACTTCGCGATCGCGCGGACCGCCGCGGACGTGCGGCGCGCACATGCCGCGGGCAGGATCGCGTCGCTGATCGGGGTCGAGGGCGGCGGGCAGATCGATGCGAGCCTGTCGGTGTTGCGCGCCTATCACGCGATGGGCGCGGGGTATCTGACGCTGACGCATGCGCGGACGATCGCCTGGGCGGACTCCGCGACCGACGATCCGCGCCACGGCGGGCTGACCCCGTTCGGCGAGGCGGTGGTGGGCGAACTCAACCGGTTGGGGATGTTGGTCGACCTGAGCCACGTCAGCGAGGACACGATGCGCGATGCGCTGCGCGTGACCCGGGCGCCGGTGATCTTCTCGCATTCGGGCGCGCGCAGCGTGAACGACCATCCGCGCAACGTGTCGGACGCCGTGCTGCGGCTGGTCGCGGCGAACGGCGGGGTGGTGATGGCCGACTTCGCGCCGGTCTATGTGTCGGACGCCTATCGCCGCTGGTCCGCGGACCGGTCGGCCGAGCAAGCGCGGATCAACGCGCCGCCGTTCGGCGGACTGTACATCGGGCAGCCCGATAAGGCGGCGGCGGCGATGCAGGCTTGGCTAGTGGCGCATCCGGCACCGCGCGTGACGCTGGCGCAGGTGGCGGACCATATCGTGCATGTCGCGAAGGTAGCGGGGGTCGATCACGTCGGGATCGGGTCGGACTTCGACGGGGTCGGGAGCGTGTTGCCCGAGGGGCTCGGCGATGTCTCAACCTACCCGGCGTTGCTGGCGGAATTGATGCGGCGCGGGTGGAGCGACCGCGATGTCGCGAAGCTTGCGGGCGGGAACGTGCTGCGCGTGATGGCGGCGGCGGAGCGGGTGTCGGCGGAGATGGCGGGGGCGTTGCCGGGGACCGCTACGATGCCAGAGCTACGAACCAAGTAGGATTTCCCTACCCGTTCGGGCTGAGCGAAGTCGAAGCCTTGCTCGTGGGGCAAGGGCCCTTCGACTGCGCTCAGGGCGAACGGTTACGACTTCAGAAGCTGACCGTCGTCGTGTCGCTCAGCGCAGCGAGCACCATCGGGGCGCGCGCGCCCTGCTCGACCGCATCGTCGCCGGTATCGTTGAGCGGTGCGTGGTCGGAATAGATGAAGCCCTTGGTCGGATAGGCCGAGGTGCCGAGGTCGCCCTGCGGACCGTACCAGACCTTGACCATGCTCCAGTCGCCGTTCGGCGAAACGTCGACCGCGCGGACATCGCGCTCGACACCACCGCGGCGCGACCAGTTGGCGTGGGTCAGCAGGACTTCGCGGTCGTTGACGACTTCGCTGACCATCGCGACATGGCCAAGGCGCATCCGGCTGGTCGCGGAGAAAGCGAGCACTGCGCCGACCTTGGGGGCGTGGCCGCGTGCGTAATGTCCGGCTGCCTGCGACCACCAGGTGTTGGCGTTGCCGCGGATCTCGATCCCCGAAATCTGCCGTGCATAGGGGGCGCACTGCCAGAACTGCGCCATCGCGGGGGTCGCCATCGTCAGGGCACACGCCACCACCAGCGCAAAACGCGCTGTCAAAGTCTTCAAAGTCATGGAGCCCCCAAAGGTCTCGGAAGAGGTTCAACTCGTCGTTGAGCCTCTCAAAGCAGGTCTGCGCAGGCATGGAAACCCTTGCCCCAGGATGAACGGAACCTTTTCCGATGAAGCGAGTTGGCCGCGCGATGACTGCCATCTTGCGCGCTGCCAGAGGCACCGTGATGCACGATCGCGCTCGCCAACGCAGTGCATCGGCGCTAGGAATCGGGGCATGAACCGAACCGCACTGGCGCTTTGCCTGCTCGTTACCGCCTGCTCCGGCGGCGGTGGGTTCGGTAGCGATGACAATCTGTACGACACCAACACCACCGCGCCGCGACCGGGGGTCTTACCGGTCCAGATCGGCGAAGGCGGCTCGGCGTTCCAGGCGTGTGCGGGGGTCGGCGAGGTCGTCAACCTGTCGCCAGCCGGAGAGGCATACCTCCCCTTGCGCGCCGCCCCGTTCGCGGAGGCCGACGAAGTTGCCCGGCTTGGCGAGGGCACGCGCGTGTTCCGCTGCACGCGCTCGCTCGACCAGCGCTGGCAGGGGATCGTCGTCGCCCCCGCCGATGCGACCGACTGCGGCGTTGCCGCCCCGATCGCGAGCGCCCGGCCTTATGCGGGCCCGTGCAAGTCGGGCTGGGCGCTGACGGGGTTTATCCGGCCGATCGCGGGGTAGGATCCGTCCGCCCGGCGCGTTCCGAGATCCACCGCCGTTTGCGCTCTTAAGCCGTTGAATTCGCTGCACAATGGATCCCCAGCACGAGGCGAGACCTCTGCAAAGCCAGAGGTGTTCTCCCGCGCAGGCGGGAGTCCAGGCGTCGCGAGACCTGTAAGCCGTTGCTCTGCTTGGCTCTGGATTCCCGCCTTCGCGGGAAAACCGCGCATGAAGGGTCGGTAAACCGACTGACGTAAGGGTCTCGCGCACGCCCGGGGGTGACGGACTAAGCGGCCGAACTCGCGCGCAACCGTGCGTCATGCTCGGCGCGCCCGAACGGGAAGCGTGCGTAACACACCGCCGCAAGCGTGTAGAACAGCAGTTCGAGCACGACGAACACCAAGGTCAGCCGGTCGATCGCCGCGACCGGCACTTGGCCGGGTTTCGCGCCGTCGGGGAAGTGCGCGAAGGCGAGGATCTGCCCCGCGACGAAAATGCCAAGCCCGCCGACCAGTTTCTGCACGAAGAACCCGCCGGCAAAGAACACCCCTTCGGACCGTTTGCCGGTGCGGACTTCCGAATCCTCGACCACGTCCGACAGCATCGCTGCCCCCAGAATGAAGGCCGACACGCCGCACGCGGTATTAAACGCGAAGATCGTCAGCAACACCGGCAGCAGCATCGGCGATCCCGGCTCGGGGAACAGCCCGACAAAGCGCAGCACATAGGGCAAGGTCAGCAACACCCCCGCCCCCACCGACAGCGCCATCGCGCTGCGCGGCTTATCCCCGCCGCGCGTCAGCGCGGGCGCGAGGAAGAACGCACCGAGCGCGCCCGCCATCAGCGCGATCGACAGGAAATTATAGTCCCCGCCTGCGAACGCCCAGACGAACTGGTACATGTATAGCGACAGAGCGAACGAGATCCCCTGCGCGGTATAGGCGAACAGCCCCGCCGCCATCAGCCACAGAAAGGCGCGGTTCCACACCGTTCGCCCGAAGTCGCGCAGATGCTCGACCAGCGTCTCGTCGGTCCGCGGTACCTGCGGGAGGTTCGGGATCTCCGGATGCAGGCCGATCGCCGAGACGAGGATCGACGTCGCCATCACCAGCGCCGCGACCGCCGCCATCCGCGCATAACCGTCCGCGTTGAGCGTACCGACCGGATGCGTCGCATCGGGCACGAGGAACACACCGTACGCCAGCGCGAGCATCGCCAGCCCACCGCCCCAGCCGAACAGATAGCGGTACGAGAACAGCCGCGTGCGTTCGTCATAATCCGCGCTGAGTTCGGGGCCGAGCGCGGCGCCCGGGATCTCGAACATCGACAGCGCGACGCGAACGAGGAGCGCGCTGCCGAAGACGTAGAGCAACAGCGCGCCCTGCCCCCATTCGGGTGGGTTCCACAGCAGCAGCCAGCCGATCGCGACGGGCAACGCCGACGCATACATCCACGGATGCCGCCGCCCCCAGCGCCCGCGGGTGTGATCCGACAGATAGCCGACGAGCGGATCGACGAACGCCTCGACCACCAGCGCCGCCATGATCGCGAGCCCGACCGATGCCGCAGGCAGACCGATCACCTGATTGTAGAACAGCAGCAGGAAGGTCGCGAAGCCATTGTCCTTCACGCCGTATGCGATCGAGCCGATCCCGAAGGACAGTCGACTGCGGAACGACAACCGCCGCGCGGGCGGCGCGACCAGCGACCCGACCGAGCCGGGGGTCACGAGGCGAACGCCTCCAATGCCGCGAACATCGACGGCGCCTTGGGGTCCCAGCTGTGCCGCGGCCCGATCGTCAGCCCGCCGTCGACGACGATCCGCGTGCCCGTGACGAACGACGCATCGTCGCTCGCGAGATACGCCACCGCCGCCGCGATATCGTCCGATGTGCCCGCGCGCTGGAGCGGTTGCGCCTGCGCCGCCGCCTGGCCGATCATGCCGTTCGCCAGGTCGCGCTTCTCGCCCTGGATGCCGAGCGCGGAGGTGAAGATGTTGGTGGTGATGAACCCGGGGCACACCGCATTCACCCGAATCCGGTGCTGCGCCAGATCCGCCGCCGCCATCGTGGTCAGGTGGAGCACCCCCGCCTTCGCCACCGAATAGGCGGTCGGGGCAGCCCCGGTCTGAAGCGCGGCGACCGAGGAGGTGTTGACGATCGCCCCGCCCTGCCCGCGCGCGATCATCAGCGGGGCCGCATAGCGGATGCCGAGCGCGACCGAGCGCAGCAGCAGCGCCTGGGTGCGGTCCCAGTCCTCGGGTGAGATCGCGTCGATCGCGTCGCGTGATCCGCCTGCGCCCGCGTTGTTGAACACGACGTCCAGACCGCCCGCTGCGTCGGCGGCCTGCATCAGCGCTTCAATATCGCCCGCTTCCAGCACGTCGGTGCGCAGGAAATGGATCCGACCGTTCGACGTGGCGGCAACCTCCGCACCCCCCGCTTCGTCGATGTCGCCGATCCACACTTCGGCGCCTTCGCGGGCCAGCCTGAGCGCGGTTGCGCGCCCGATTCCCGATGCCGCGCCGGTGACGACGGCCCGCTTGCCCGCAAAACGCATACTACACTCCTGACTTTTGGTCATAGTAGTACGGGGGTTTAGGCGGTCAATGCGCCAGTTTGATAATGGTTTTGGAATTTCGGGTTTGCGGCGCGCGATGGTTTGGGGCATCGCCATCGAACACCGCGACGCCCAGAGACGATGCGAGAGGATGAATGGCACTCGACCCCGAAACCTTCGATGCGCTGATCGATACGGTCCGCCGTTTCGTCACCGACCGCCTCCGCCCGCTCGAGGCGCAAGTCGAGGCGGACGACGCGATCCCCGCCGCGGTCGTGCAGGAAATGCGCGAGATGGGACTGTTCGGCCTGTCGATCGATGAGGACTATGGCGGGCTCGGGCTGACGATGCTCGAGGAAGCCAAGGTCGCGATCGAACTCGGGCGCACCACGCCCGCGTTCCGATCGACCTTCGGGACCAACGTCGGGATCGGCAGCCAGGGGCTGGTCATGGCGGGGACGCCCGAGCAGAAGGCGGCATGGCTCCCGCGGATCGCGAGCGGCGAGATCATCACCAGCTTTGCACTCACCGAGCCTGAGGTTGGCAGCGATTCGGGCGCGGTGCGGACTCGTGCGACGTTCGACGGGCAGGCGTATCGACTGTCGGGGACCAAGCGCTACATCACCAATGCTGACAAGGCCGACCTGTTCACCGTGATGGCACGGACTGGCGAGGATCCCGGCGCGCGTGGCGTATCCGCCTTCCTCGTGCCGCGCGACCTGGCGGGGGTGAGCATCGGCGAGCCCGAGAAGAAGATGGGACAGAAGGGCGCGAAGGTCGCCGACGTGCATTTCGACGACGTCGTGGTGCCCGCCGAGAACCGGCTCGGCGCGGAGGGCGAAGGCTTCAAGATCGCGATGCGCGTGCTCGATCGCGGGCGGCTGCATATCTCGGCGGTCTGTGTTGGCGTGGCCGAGCGGCTGATCGCGGATTGCGTGGCCTATGCGACGACGCGGACTCAGTTCGGCAAGAGCATCTCTGAGCATCAGTTGATCCAGGGGATGCTCGCGGATTCGAAGACCGAGGCGCTGGTCGCGCGCGCGATGGTGCTGGAGACGGCGGCGGCCAAGGATGCGGGCAAGGACGTGGTGATGGAATCCGCCGCCGCCAAATATTATGCGAGCGAGATGGTCGGGCGCGTCGCCGACCGCGCGGTGCAGATCTTCGGGGGTGCGGGGTATATCGCCGATTACGGGATCGAGCGGCTGTACCGCGACGTCCGGCTGTTCCGCATCTACGAAGGCACCAGCCAGATCCAGCAGATCATCATCGCGCGCGAGACGATCAAGCGGGGGGGATGAGCGTGATCTCCCTCTCCCCGCTCGCGGGGAGAGGGCAAGCGAGCGAAGCGACGCGCGGGAGAGGGGCAGTGCGGCGTGTTCACAGGACGGCCCCTCTCCCCGGCCCTCTCCCCTGAAGGGGAGAGGGAGAAGAAGGAAGATATATGGACACGACCAACCTGTTCCGGCTCGACGGCCGCATCGCGCTCGTCACCGGGGGCTCGCGCGGGATCGGCAAGATGATCGCGGCTGGCTTCATTGCGCAAGGTGCCACCGTCTATATCTCTGCGCGCAAGGCCGACGCCTGCTTCGCGACCGCCGAGGAACTGGGCGAACGCTGCATCGCGTTGCCGCAGGACGTGTCGACCGTCGCCGGGTGCAAGGCACTCGCCGCGCAACTGGCCGAGCACACCGACCGGCTCGACATCCTCGTCAACAATGCAGGTGCGGCGTGGGGCGAGCCGTTCGAGGTGTTCCCCGAAAAAGGCTGGGACAAGGTGATGGACCTCAATGTCAAATCGCCGTTCTTCCTGACGCAGGCGCTCCACGCACCGCTCAAGGCGGCCGCAAGCGCGGGGCGGCCGGCCAAGGTGATCAACATCACCTCGATCGACGGGCAGCGGCTCAACCCGTGGGAGACGTACAGCTATCAGGCGTCCAAGGCGGCGCTGATCTATCTGACCAAGCGGATGGCGGCGCGGCTGGTGACCGATCACATCAACGTCACCTCGATCGCGCCGGGCGCGTTCGCGAGCGAGATGAACAAGGCCGCGCGCGACCATGGCGAGGCGATCGCGCGGTCGATTCCGGCGAAGCGGATCGGGGTGGACGAGGACATGGCGGGCGCGGCGATCTATCTGGCGAGCCGCGCGGGGGATTATGTGGTCGGCGACACGATCACGGTCGACGGCGGGCTGGTCCACGCCGCGCTGGGGACGAGCATCGACGCTTAGACGATCCTCCCCGGCACGGGGAGGTGGCAGCCGCAGGCTGACGGAGGGGGCGTGCCGCAGACGCTCCGCGCGCGACAGGGCCCCTCCACCGTTCGCTGAACGCTTACGGTCCCCCTCCCCGTGCCGGGGAGGATTAGCTTACCGCTTGCGGATGATGCGGCTGAAGGATCAGCACGCCGTCCTCGACGCGCCATGATTTGAGGCGGGACAGGAAATTCATCCCCACCACGTTCATGTTGCCGAACGCGGGCGACACCACCACCGGCACGTCGCGCGCGACGACATTGCCGATGCGGATCTCGCGAACGGTCGCGGTTTGCGCGGCGATCGTGCCGTTGGCGGTCTGCATCATCACCGGCATTACCGCGTCGCGCGGCTCGATCCCCGCGGCGGCGGCGGTGTCCGCGCTGAGCGCCGTCACCGTCGCGCCGCTGTCGACCAGCATCCGCTTTTCGTAATCGCCGATCTTCACGCGGACCCAGAAATGCCCGTCAGGGGACATGCGGACTCGCGTTTCCCCGCCGACCGCCTGTTGCTGGCCGAGCTGGAACCGCTGCGCCATCCGTGCGAACATCGGGTCGAACTGTGCGCGTTCGGACAGGATCACCAGCATCAGCACGATCGCACCCGCCGTCAGCCCGAACGACAGCAAGCGACCGATGAACGGCACGCGCCGCGCGATCAGCATCACCGCCACCACCGCGGCGATCAACAGGTACAGCGACGAATGACCGCCGAGATCGGGAAGAGCACTCACGACCGGGAGATAAGGCGTCGACCCTCCGATATAAAGGCTGCGCCGGGTTGCGGATCGTGGTGGCGACGCGGGTGGTGTTCACCCGCGTCGGTGAACCGTCAGGCCAGCACGCGCCGCCCTTCCGTCTTCCGCCGGGAGGCTCCGCCGATCAGGCCGAAACCGACGAGCATCAGGCCCCACGTCGCGGGTTCGGGCACCGCCGACGTCGCGAGATAGCGCGCGTAGATCTGCGACGTGGTTTCGGTCGAATAGGTCAGCGCATCGACGCTGAGGTTCCAGCCCATCGCATCGAATGCGGCGAGATCGAGCGCGGTCACCGCACCGGTCTGTGCGTAGCAGAAGGTCGGGTCCATGATTCCGTTGCCGACCTCGCAGTTGGCGGTATCCTTCCAGTGCGATGCCTGTCGCCCGTCGCCATTGTAGGATCCGGTCGCAAAGGTGTTCCCGAACAATGCGGTCGCACCGCCATCGATCGAGAAATATTTGGTGCCGCCGACGGTCAGGTCGAGCACCGGATCGCTGCCGGCGACGAGGTTGGTGGGATCGGTGCTGTAGCGGAACATGTCGAGCGAGCTGAACAGCGACGTATCGTTGAGACTATAGCCGAGCGCCCCGGCCCCGGGCCCATTCGGGTCAGCGAAATAATCGATCGCGTCGACACCCGACACGAACCCCAGCGCATGGCCGATCTCATGGATGGCGACGCCGATGAAATCGAACGTATTGGCGCTGACGCCGTCGGTCGGGTTGAAATCAAAACCGAAATTGCTGCTGAACTGCACCGCTCCGTCGAGCGCGCCGGGATTGGCCAGCGTCCCGCCGATCGCTTTGATCACCGACGAATTGAGATAGAGCGTCGTGCTCGAGACATCGCCGCTGGTGACGTATTTATAGGCGTCACTGATATTCTGCGTGCCACTGGCATCGGTGCCGTTGGTGATGAAGCTGGCCGAACCATCGTTCAGCGTCGGCAGGACGATGTTGCTGTCGATCGCCGATCCGCTCTTGGTCGCATTGATTCCGTTTTCCCAGTTCTGAACGGAATAATCGAAGGCGTAGCTCCGCGTCGACCCGATGACATTCGGCGGAAGCGCCGCGAAGCTCACGCCCAGATTGATTGTCGCGTCATTGGTAAACATCTTTGACCAATAGTTCGCGGCGATGTTAAACCCCTGTTCCGCCGGTGATCCCGCCACACCGCCAAGATCGATGAGGTTGATCACTGATGCATTGGCACTGGTGGTCGCCATCAATACCGTTGCGCAAAATAGTCCTGCCCGTGTCTTCATAGTAGCCCCCCGCTGCTTATTAAGAATCATATCCCCGCTCACTCGATATTAACCAAACTGACATGCCTTGATTTGGCGTCAAGCAAATGATGTAAGTAATTTACAGTATATGATGGTAGACAGGATCGGACTGCACTCTTCATGCCGTCGCTCGCGAACACGTCCATCTCGCACTATGCCGCAGCACTGAAGGCTGCGCTGGCGCGGCGGGACCGGGAAGACACCAGCCGGTGCGTGTGCGCGATGCTCGACGGCGACGCCGCATTGGGGCCGCAGTGGAAGGCGATATCGCAATTGATGCAGGTCAGCGGCGAGGCGACGCTCGCCCATCGCGCGATCGATGCGTTCGTTGCGGCGTCCGGCAACGCGCCGGGGGCACTGTATGCCAAGGTCGTCCTGCTCACACAGACCGGCCAGTTGCGCGCGGCGCATGATCTGCTGGCATCCCTGCCTGCCGATACTCCCGACCCCGCCAGTCACGCCTATGTCCTTGGCAACACCGCGATGACGCTCGGTCGCCGCGACGCCGCGCGCGCGCATCTCGAAACCGCGGTCACGCTGCGGCCCGGCTGGGGCCCCGCGTGGCTGTCGCTCGCGACCAGCATCGATCTGGCAAAGGATCCGCTTGCCGCCCGGCTGATCGCCGATGGTCCGGCGGCCGAACGCCAGCATCCGGGCGACCTTGCGCGCTATTGCTATGCGCTCGGCAAATATCACAGCGACCGGCGCGATCCCGCGAACAGCTTCGCAGCGTTCGCGCGGGGGGCAGCCTTGCTCCGCAGCGAGATGCCGTACAGTCGTGCCGGCAACACCGCCAACGCCGAACAGGCCATGCACGGCTTCACAGAAGCGATGATCGGCGCGCCCGACACGCCCCGCGCCGCGATGCGCGGCCGATCTTCGTGACCGGCCTGCCCCGCTCGGGCACGACATTGGTCGAACACATCCTCGCGAGCCACAGCGCGGTCGCGGACCGTGGCGAACTCAATCTGCTGCAACAGGTCGCGGTCGCGGCGGGGGGCAATTCGGGCGAGGCGCTCGCGCGGTATTTCGCAGGCGGCGGCACACGCGATGCGCTTGCCGGTCTGTATCTCCATCTCCTCGACGAACGCTTCGGCGCGACCGGACGGATCGTCGACAAGACGATCGACGCGAGCCGGTGCCTCGGGCTGATCGCGACGATTCTGCCCGATGCGCCGCTGATCTGGATGCGGCGCGATCCGCTCGACAACGCCTGGTCCGCGTTCCGCACCTTCTTCATCCATGGCCTCGCGTGGAGCTACGACCTCGCCGACATCGCGCATCACATGCAGCTGGAGGACCGGTTGCTCGCCTATTGGCAGACGCGGTTGGGGGATCGGCTGCTGGTCGTGCCGTACGGTGCGCTGGTGGACGCGCCGGGGGAATGGACGCGACGGCTGCTGGAGCATTGCGGGCTGGCGGAAGAACCCGGCGTGTTCGCGCCGCACGAGACCGAGCGCGCGGTCGCCACCGCCAGCGCGCTTCAGGTCCGCCGCCCGATCAACCGCGACGGGCTGGGGGTGGCGGAGCCGTATCGAGCGTGGTTGCAGCCGTTCGTCGCGGCGTACCAGAGGGCGGAATCGTCTCCCACGTGAGAACTGCGGCCATGTGCCTGTTGGAACAGCATTCTCCGGGTGCCGGTCTACCCCCTCCGCGTAGTGGCGAATGGATTGCGGGCAGGTTTTGAATGAGGCACCGTGCATCATGCTGGGTGGCACACGGGGGATTTCATGCGACGAATCTTGGTAAGTATTGCGTTGCTCGCTGCGACTAGCGCGAGTGTCTCGCCTGCGCAGGTGACCGACACGCCGCCTGCGGCCTGCGAAATGCCGGCAATGGCGATTCTGCAACAAGTCGCCAATGCCCCGACCGACACGGCGCGCCTTGAATTGGTGGATCGCGCGCTGGTGCTCCTCGTCCAACCAACGGCGTTCCGGGGCCAGATCCTGTGCGCCCGCGCCGCTTTGCTGGAGCAGATGGACCGCAGTACGGAAGCACGTGCCGGGTTCGACCAATGCCGACTGCTGCGCCCGAATGATCCTAACGTTTTGCTCCCGATCGCCTTCGACGAATCACGCCGTCAGCGGCCGGTCGAGGCGGCGCGCCTCCTCATTCGCGCCGCGAGTCTGCGCGCCGCCGCACTGGATGGCGTCGACAGCGATTTGATCGCGACCATCCTTCGCCAACTCTATTATGCAAAGCAGGACGACGTCGCGAACGAGCTGGTGACGACCCTGGTGTCTGCGGGATATCCGCGGGACAATCCCGTTGTCCTGTCCGATTACGTACGGATCGCGATCCTGTCCCGCCTGCGCGCCGGCGATACGGCAGGGGCGACGCAATTGCTCCCTTCGATCCTGTCCCCAGGTGTCGGGATCGGGATGCTGATCGATCGTCAGTTCGCGCCGATCTGGCCCGCGATCGAACAATGGGCGGGGGACGATCTGTCGATCCAGCGCCGCGCCCTCGTTTCCGCCGCGCGTGCGGCCTTCGAGACGAGCGGTAGCGCGGCAGCGCGAAACCGCTACGCCGCCGCACTGGTCGAAACCGGCCATCGGGACGACGCAATCGACCTGATCGACCAATGGCTATCCACCTCCTATACGCCCGACGAAGCGTGGGATCGCAACCGGGCAATCCTGCAGCAGGGGCGATGGCTCGCTGGCCAGGGGCAACGCGCCGAGGGCATCAAACGCATGCGTGCCGCGCTGGAACGGCCACCGGGTGCCAACGCAGGGACCGAAAATATCGTGCCCAACCTCATCAGGCAGATGCTGCTTGCCCGGGACTATGCCGGGGCAATGGATTTGCTCGACCACCGTACGCCAGACGCCGCTCACATGGAGAGTCCGGCGGCGATGGGCTATTTCGTGTCGCTGCGGGCGTGTGCGCTGGAGGGCTTGTCCAAACACGCGCAGGCCGTTGCCGAACTGAACCGTGTCCGCACCCAATATGCGGGGGTCGCCGGAGCGCAAAGCGCCGCGATTGCGTGCGTCGGGTCGATCGACGAACAAGCGCAATGGTGGTTGCAGAAGGTGCGCGAGAAAGATCATACCGCCACGCTGACCAGCCTCGCGGCTGCGCGCTATGCCAAGGCCAACAAGCTACCCGCTGCCTCGATCGAGGAGATCATGCTGCAGCGGATCGAGAATCGACCGGACGTACGGCAGGCGTATCTTGAAAACGCGCGGGACCTGCCCGAGCGCTATGCGCCCGGGCTGGACGACTTCAACACCGCCCCGCTCCCGCCGCGGCGGACAGCGGCACCGCTGTCCGCCACCTGACCCACAGGTTCAGCGCGCGATCCCGCCCGCTGCCAGCACCGCGAGCGTCACCAGTTCGCTCGCGGTCGAGGTCATTGGCGCGATCTGGACCGATTTCTCCATGCCGACCAGCATCGGCCCGATCACCGCGTCGCCGCCCAGTTCGCGCAGCAACTTGGCCGAAATGTTGGCGGATTGCAGACCCGGCATGATCAGCACATTGGCCGGCCCGGACAGCCGCGCAAACGGGTAGTTCGCGAGCTGCTTGGGGTTGAGCGCGACGTCGGGGGCCATTTCGCCCTCATATTCGAACCCGACCTGACGGCCATCGAGCACGCCGACCGCGGCGCGGATGTTGTCGAGCCAATTACCCTCGGGGTTGCCGAAGGTCGAATAGCTGAGGAACGCGACGCGCGGTTCATGCCCCATCCGGCGCGCGACCTGTGCGGTCTGCTCGGCGATATCGGCGAGTTCTTCCGCGGTCGGGCGCTCATTGACCGTCGTGTCCGCCATGAACACGGTGTGGCTCTGCCCGACCATCAAGTGGATGCCGAACGGGGTCTGCCCCTCGGCAGGATCGATCACGCGGCGGATTTCGCGCATCGTGTGCGCATAGGTGCGCGTGATGCCGGTGATCATCGCATCCGCATGGCCAAGCTGGAGCAGCACTGCGCCGAAGATGTTGCGATCCTGGTTGATCATCCGCTCGCAATCGCGCCGCAGATAGCCGCGCCGCTGGAGCCGCTGATACAGGAAATCGACCATCTGCGGGACGAGCGGGGAATTACGGCTGTTGTGGAGTTCGTAAGCGTCCGGATCCACGACGCCGAGCGAGCGCAACCGGTCGGGCACGTCGTCGCGGCCGACCAGCACCGGCGTGCCATAGCCGCCGTCCTTGAACGCGATCGCGGCGCGCAACACGACTTCCTCTTCGCCTTCGGCGAACAACACCCGTTTCGGATGCGCCTTCGCGCCCTCGTAGGCGAGCGTCAGCACCGAGGTGGTCGGGTTGAGGCGCGCCCTCAGTTTATCGCGATACGCTTCGAGGTCGAGGATCGGCTTGGTCGCAACGCCCGAATCCATCGCCGCCTTGGCGACCGCGACGGGGATGATCTCCATCAGTCGCGGATCGAACGGGGTCGGGATGATATATTCGGGGCCGAAGGTGTGCTGCACGCCGTAAGCGACCGCGACCTCCTCGGGCACCTGCTGGCGCGCGAGTGCCGCCAGCGCGCGGGCGGCGGCGAGCTTCATCTCGTCATTGATCGTCGTCGCGCGCACGTCGAGCGCGCCGCGGAAAATGAACGGGAAGCACAGGACATTGTTGACCTGATTGGGGAAATCCGAACGCCCGGTGGCGATGATCGCATCGGGCCGCGCCGCCTTGGCTTCGGGCGGGGTGATCTCGGGCGTGGGATTGGCCATCGCGAAGATGATCGGCTTGGGCGCCATCTTCATCAATTCGTGCGCGGGCAGCGCGCCGGCCGCCGAAACCCCGATGAACACGTCGGCACCGTCGAGCGCTTCGGCCCGCGTCCGCTTGGTGGTGTTGACGGCATGCGCCGACTGCCACTGGTTGATGTCCTCGCGACCCTGATAGATCACCCCACCCAGGTCGATCATCGTCAGATGGTCGTTCGGCAAGCCCATCGTCTTGATCAGCTCGGCGCAGGCGATTGCGGCGGCACCGGCGCCGTTCATCACGACCTTGGTGGTCTTGATGTCGCGGCCGGTCAGAAACAGCGCGTTGATCAGGCCCGCCGCGCAGATGATCGCGGTGCCGTGCTGGTCGTCGTGGAACACCGGAATGTTCATCTTGGCGCGCAGCGTCTGCTCGATGATGAAGCATTCGGGGGACTTGATATCCTCGAGGTTGATGCCGCCGAAGCTCGGCTCCATCAGCTCGATCGCGTCGATCAGCCGGTCGGGGTCCTCGGTCTTGAGTTCGATGTCGATCGCGTCGACGTCGGCGAAGCGTTTAAACAGGACCGCCTTGCCTTCCATCACCGGCTTGGACGCCAGCGCGCCGAGGTTGCCAAGCCCGAGGATCGCGGTGCCGTTGGAGATCACCGCGACGAGATTGCCCTTGGCGGTATAGTCATAGGCGCAAGAGGGATCGGCGGCGATTGCCAGCACGGGAACCGCGACGCCGGGCGAATAGGCGAGCGCGAGGTCGCGCTGCGTCGCCATTGGCTTGGATGCGATGATCTCGATCTTGCCGGGGCGTCCTTCCGAGTGGAACAACAGCGCTTCGCGCTCGGAAAACTGGACGTTGGATTCTTCAGGCATGGGGGGCGCACTCCTAATAGTCCCGCCTTAAGCAGACTTTGGCCGGATGGGAACGCCCCTAGTCGACGCTACGGCCATCAAACGCGGCACGCGCCGCGGTGATCCGTTCGAGATTGTGCGCCGCCCACGACCATACGCCACAGAATGCCTCCGCCAGCGTGAAGCCGAGATCGGTCAGCCGATATTCGACCTTTGGCGGGATGACGGGATGCACCGTGCGGATCACCAGTCCATCGCGTTCCATCTGGCGCAGTGTCTGGGTCAGCATCTTCTGGCTGACGCCCTCGACCAGTTGCGCGATCCGCGAGAAGCGCAATTCGCCGTGTTCGGTCAGGACTTCGAGCGTGATCATCGTCCATTTGTCGGCGACCCGTCCGATCACCTCGGTAACGAGTGCCTCGACGCGGGGGTCGAGATCCTGCGGGTAATCATGCGCGATCGTCATCGGTATCCCCGGGGTGCCTATGGCACATTTCGGTGCCTTCTTACGCAAGCAACCTAAGCCTCATATCTGCGTCTGGCCATTCGCACAGGAGACACAGCATGAAGATGACCGGCAACACGATCTTGATCACCGGCGGCGGAACGGGCATCGGCCGCGCGCTGGCCGAGCAATTCCACGCTCGCGGGAACCACGTGATCGTCGCGGGCCGCCGTGCCGAGCCGCTCGAGGCGCTGGCGCGCGACGTGCCCGGGATCGCGACCGCGCTGCTCGACGTATCGGACGCAGCCGATATCGCGCGGTTCGCCGACAGCGTCACGCGCGATCACCCCGCACTCAACGTCGTGCTCCACAATGCCGGGATCATGAAGGCGGAGGACATTGCCGCGGATCGCTATGACCTGCACGATGCCGAGGCGATGGTCGCGACCAACCTGCTCGGCCCGATCCGCCTGACCGCCGCGCTGCTGCCGCATCTGCGCCAGCAGTCGGGTGCGGCGATCCTGACGGTGTCGTCGGGCCTGGCGTTCGTGCCACTGGTCGCGACGCCGACCTATTCGGCGACCAAGGCGGCGATCCACAGCTGGTCGCAATCGCTGCGTTCGCAGCTTGCCGCCACGGGGATCGACGTGATCGAGATCGCCCCGCCCGCGGTCGCGACCGACCTGATGCCGGGTCATGCCGAGAACCCCAATTCGATGCCGCTCGACGCGTATATCGCAGAGACGATGGCGCTGCTGGAAGCGAACCCACAGGGGCCAGAGAATACCGTCGATCGCGTCAAGTTCCTGCGCAATGCCGAGCGCGAGGGACGGTATGATGCGGTGTATGGCGTACTCAACGGGGGATGACGGTAGCGTTCGTGGGGCGGCGCAATTGTCTTTCCTGCCCCACGAGTTCTTCACCGATATACAGCATGACCCTCAGTTATTATGGAGCATTCCCAATTATAATGGTGGCGTAACTCTTTCTTTGAGATAGCGTGACGGGATCATATCATTCGGAGCAATGATGCCAGCTCTCCATACGTCCGCGCTTGCTCAATATGTTGAAGATGCCGTCAATGCCCCGGGGGGATATCAGGATCCCGCCATCGTAGCGAAGTATGAACCGATCGATCTGGTCTTCGATACATCGGTCGACCAGAGCCTATCGCCTTATTCTGACGCGTATTTCGCGCAGCAGATGGCGCTGTACAGCGAAATTGCCGGTCGTGATCTGGACCAGGAACAGGGCGAACTCCATTCGGGTGATCACACGGCGTTGCGGCATGCCCCGAACCCTACCGGGATTCAGGATGCTGCCGTGCTGGCGGAATATGTTCGTTGCGTTGCTTCAATGCAGGCGCTTGCGTGTCTCGATGGGCGACCGACCGTGCTCGACATGGGGGCGGGCCACGGGCTCGGGTCCGAAGTCATCGCCTATACCGGCTGCGTGGTGCACGCGGTCGATATCGATCCCGGCCTCGGTGCGCTCAGTCGACACCGCAGTGCCGAACGCAACCTCGACGTTACTCGCCTCGATCTCAATTTTGACGATCTCGGGACACTGGCAGACGCGCATTATGACGCGGCCTTCTTCTTCCAGGCGCTGCACCACAGCCTTCGCCCGTGGAAGCTGATTGCCGACCTCGCTACCAAACTGAAGCCCGATGGCGTCATCGCGTTCGTCGGCGAGCCGATCCAGAATATGTGGTGGCGGAACTGGGGCATACGCCTCGATCCGGTTTCCCTGTTTGTTGCGCGCCGGGATGGCTGGTTCGAATCCGGCTGGTCGCACGACTTCATTCGGGACTGTTTCGCCAGAAGCGGCTTCCATCTGACGTTCCTTGCGGGCGGTTACGGCGGAGACGAGATCGGGATCGCAACCCGGAATGAAGGGAAGCGCCAGGCGGTTCTTGCGCAGGCGCGGAAACTGGGGTTCGGCGAGGTTCAGAAAGCCGGGACGGTGGGGTCCGACCAGCAGTATCGCAGCGGCTTGGGCGAAGCTGCGGCGCTCTGCGGCCGACCGGCGTTTCGTCAGGTGCGCAAGGGCAACGATGCCCTCGTTTATGGCCCTTACGCCGCCGCATGCGCCGGAACATATGAAGTGTCGCTGCTCGTACAGGATGACGGACCGGGCTGGCGCTTTGGCACGTCCGGGTATCTCACGGTGGACATCATCCATGGCGCGGGCTCGGAGCAACTGTTCCGGACGCGAGAACGGGCCACGGGCGGCAACAAGGTGCGCCTGCTTCGCTATCAGGTCGAACTGACTCGAGATGTCGAAAGACTAGAGATCCGGGCGTTTTCGTCCGGGGCGTCCGACTGGACCGTCAGTGTCCCGGCGATTCAGCGCCTCGCGGACTAGCGACTTCGCTCGACGAACGGCGTTCGCACCATTGCCCTTGGAGCCGGCGGTGTTCCGAACGACATGACGCGCGCCGGAATCTTCGCTACCCAGCGGCGATGCCATCCGCTTCTCCCGCCCCTGCCCCGACTGCCGCCGCGCCCACCCCGATGATGGCGCAGTATCTCGCGCTCAAGGCGGAGGCCGCGGATTGCCTGTTGTTCTACCGGATGGGCGATTTCTTCGAACTGTTTTTCGATGATGCGAAGATCGCCGCCGCCTGCCTCGACATCGCGCTGACCGCACGCGGCGAGCATCACGGTGTGCCGATCCCGATGTGCGGCGTGCCGGTCCATGCCGCGGACGGCTATCTCGCACGGCTGATCAAGGCGGGGCACCGCGTCGCGATCGCCGAGCAGACCGAGAGCCCCGCCGAGGCCAAGAAGCGCAGCGGCAAGACGCTCGTCTCGCGCGCGATCGTGCGGGTCGTGACCGCGGGCACGCTGACCGAGGAAGCGTTGCTCGATGCGCGCAGCGCCAATTGGTGCGTCGCGATCGGCGAGGCGGGCGGCGCGGTGGCGATCGCTGCCGCGGACATTTCGACCGGGCGGTTCGAACTGATCGCTTGCGATGCAGCGGGTCTGACCGCTGAACTGGCGCGGCTCGCGCCTGCGGAGACGATCGCGTGCGATGCCAGCGACTTCGCTGAGCTCGCGACGATGCTGCGCCCGCGCGCGGAATTCGACAGTGCGCGTGGCGAGGCGCGGTTGAAGGCGCTGTACGCAGTCGCGACGCTCGACGGGTTCGGGCAGTTCGACCGGGCGGCGCTGTCCGCGGCGGGCGGGCTGGTCGCCTATCTCGACCATACCGCCAAAGGCGCGATGCCGTTCCTGCGCCCGCCTCGGCTCGGGCAGAGCACGCAGCATATGGCGATCGACGCGGCGACGCGCGAAAGCCTGGAACTCACCCAGACCACGACCGGTGCGCGCAAGGGCAGTTTGCTGGACTCGGTCGATCGCACCGTCACCGCGGCAGGGGCACGACTGCTCGGCGCGGATCTCGGTGCGCCACTGATGGAGCGCGCGCCGATCGAGGCGCGGCTCGACCTCGTCGCGTTGTTGTCCGACGACAGCGGGTTGCGCGAAAGTCTGCGCGGAACGCTGCGCAGCATGGCCGATATCGGGCGGGCGCTCGGGCGGCTCGCGGCTGGGCGCGGCTCCCCGCGCGATCTCGGACAATTGCGCGACGGGCTCGACGGCGCGTGGCGACTGGGGGAACGGCTCGGCGGGATCGCTTCGCCGCCTACGCTGCTCGCCGATCTCGCCCCACGCCTGCGCGGGCATGGCGCGCTGATCGACCTGCTGACCCGCGCGCTGGTCCCGTCGCCGCCGATCGATGCATCGGACGGCGGCTATATCGCGGCGGGCTATGACGCGGCGCTCGACGACCTGCGCGATGCGGGCGCGGGCGGACGGCGTGCGATCGCCGCGCTCGAGGCGGACTTCCGCAGCCGCACCGGGGTGGTGCAGCTCAAGATCCGGCACAACGGCGTACTGGGCTATCATATCGAAGTGCCGGCGCGCTCGGCGGATGCGCTGATGAAGGCGGACAGCGGCTTCACCCACCGCCAGACGATGGCGGGCGCGGTGCGCTTCAACGCGCCCGAACTCCACGAGGTCGCGCAGAAGGTGACGCAGGCGGGTGCGCATGCGCTCGCGGCGGAAGCGGCGCATCTCGAGGATTTGATCGCCGCTGCGCTCGACCGGCGCGAGGCGGTCGCCGCCACCGCTGATGCGCTCGCGCGGCTAGATGTCGCAGGCAGCCATGCCGAACGTGGCTGCGAAGGCGGCTGGACGCGCCCGGAGCTGGTCGATCACGCCTGTTTCGACATCACCGGCGGGCGGCACCCGGTGGTCGAGGATGCGCTGGCGAAACGCGGCGAACGCTTCGTCGCCAATGACTGCCGGTTGTCCGAGGATTCGCGGCTGTGGCTCGTCACCGGGCCGAATATGGGCGGCAAATCGACCTTCCTGCGCCAGAACGCGGCGATGGCGGTGCTCGCGCAGGCGGGGAGCTTCGTCCCCGCGACCGCGGCGACGCTCGGCCTCGTCGACCGGTTGTTCAGCCGGGTCGGCGCGTCGGACAATCTGGCGCGCGGACGCTCGACCTTCATGGTCGAGATGGTCGAGACCGCCGCGATCCTTGCGCAAGCGACGCCGCGCAGCTTCGTGATCCTCGATGAAGTCGGGCGCGGGACCTCCACCTATGACGGGCTTGCGATCGCCTGGGCGGTGGTCGAGGCGATCCACGACGACAATCGCTGCCGCTGCCTGTTCGCGACGCATTATCACGAGCTGACGCGGCTGGCGGAACGCTGCGACGCGTTGACGCTCCACCATGTCCGCGCGCGCGAGTGGAAGGGCGAGCTCGTGCTGTTGCACGAAGTGTCCGAGGGGCCGGCGGATCGCAGCTACGGGCTGGCGGTCGCACGACTGGCGGGGTTGCCGCCGGTGACGATCGCGCGCGCCAAGGCGGTGCTGGCGAAGCTCGAGGCGGGGCGCGCCAAGACCGGCGGGCTGGCGGCGGGGCTGGATGACTTGCCGCTGTTCGCCGCCGCGATCGAGGCGGAAGAGGAGGAATGCGACGCGATCCGTGCCGAGGTCGAGGCGCTGGACGTCGATGCACTGACCCCGCGCGAGGCTTTGGAGACGCTGTACCGGTTGAAGGCGTTGGCGCGGGGGTAACGTCCTGCCGTGGGCGCTTCCCCGGCGGAGGCCGGGGCAAAGGTGCGAGCGTTTTGCCAACGGGGCGCAGCGATCGATCGACCAGCCTTGCGCTCCTGGGCCCCGGCCTTCGCCGGGGAAGAATAGTTTAGAAAAGGTCGCGGCCTTCCCAAGCCGATCGTAAGCGGCTGGCGCACACATAGCTTTCTTCCCCGGCGGAGGCCGGGGCCCAGTTGCGGGCGTCTTGGCAACGAAGCGCAGCGATCGATCAACCGGCCTTGCGCTCCTGGGCCCCGGCCTTCGCCGGGGAAGGATAGTTTAAAAAAGGTCGCGGGCTTTCCAAGCCGATCGTAAGCGGCTGGCGCACTCATAGCTTTCTTCCCCGGCGGAGGCCGGGGCCCAGTTGCGGGCGTTTTGATAACGGAGCGCAGCGATCGATCAACCGGCCTTGCGCTCCTGGGCCCCGGCCTTCGCCGGGGAAGGATAGTTCAGAAACGCCGCCGCCTTTTCCTGCCGTTCGTAAGCGGCTGGCGCACACTCAGCCTTTCTTACCCGGCGTAGGCCGGGGCCCAGGTGCGGGCGTTTTGCCAACGAGGCGCAGCGATCGATCGACCAGCCTTGCGCTCCTGGGCCCCGGCCTTCGCCGGGGAAGCATGGTTTAGACGATCACTCCCGCCGCACTACCGTATAGGTCATCTCCCGCCGCGGCTCGAACCCCAGCGCGCGATAGAGCGTCACCGCGGGATTGTCGGGGAAGGTGTGGAGGATCACCCCCTCCCCGCGCGACAAGAATCGCGCCATTACTGTTTCCATCAACGCCCGCGCGAACCCGTGTCCGCGAAAGTCGGGATGCGTGCAGACCGCGCTGATTTCGCTGAACCCCGGCAGTTTGAGCCGCTCGCCTGCCATCGCGACCAGCCGTCCGCCGCGCCGCACGCCGACATATCCGCCCTGCAGATGCGTCGCGGCGAAGAACGGCCCCGGTGCGGTGAGCGTCGCGAGCGCCAGCATCTCGGGCGCATCCGAATCCCCCAGCGTGACGATGTCGAGCGCCCGCGCGGTACGATGCAACCGCGTCGCGACCATCTGGAGCAAAGCGCGCTCCTGCTCCACGACCGTCTCCGGCAGCATCGCGGCGCGACCGACCGAGAACCGTCCGAGCGTCGTGCCGACGGGGACCAGCGCAGCGAGCGCCGCCAGTGCCTCGAACGAATCATCCGCGGCATCGCCGAGCGCGTTGACGTCGGCGCGAAAGCGCAGCGCGCGCGGATCGCCGATCGCAAGCGCCGCATGGCGTCCGATCAGGCTGTGCCAGATCGGGCGGTCGAGCATCATCGTGTCGGTTTCGATCATCGCGGTGTCCTTGCCCCGAAGCGTTACGCGACGCTTCCCATCGGTTGCGACCAAAGCGGAACACCCCGCCGGCACGTCCCCCGCGTCAACACGCGTGACGCGCCCGCGCGCGCACCCTATCTACCGGAAATGCCCTCCCGTTTCGAATCCCTTCCGCAGCGCCGTGCGATCATCGACCGGCGGACCCTCGCCGATGCCATTGCCGCGCTGGAAGGGGACGCCAATACCCTCCGCGGCGGGGCGTTCGGCTTGCTCAAGCAAGCACTCGATGCCGGGCGCGCCGAAATCGGGCGACGGCTGATCGAACATCCGTCGCGCGGGCTGGAAGCGGCGGCGGCGCAGGCGTTCCTGGTCGATCAGCTGCTGCGATTGCTCTACGACTTCATGGTCCAGCGGATCTATCCCAATCCCAACCCGACCACTGCGGAACGCATCACGATCATCGCGGTCGGCGGCTATGGGCGCGGCGAGATGGCGCCCTATTCGGACATCGACGTCGGCTTTCTGACGCCCGGCAAACAGCCGCCCTGGGCGGAGCAGGTGATCGAGGGCATGCTCTACACGCTGTGGGACATGGGCCTGAAGATTGGCCACAGCAGCCGCTCGCTCGACGAGATGGTGCGGCAGGCAAAGAACGACGTGACGATCCGCACCGCTTTGCTCGAGGCGCGCTATGTCTGGGGCGACCAGGCGCTGTATGAGGAAGCCGCGCAACGCTTCAAGGTCGAGGTGCAGGCGGATACCGCGCGCCAGTTCATCGCGGACAAGCTCGCCGAGCGCGACGTGCGGCACAAGAAGATGGGCGACACGCGCTATGTCGTCGAGCCCAACGTCAAGGAAGCCAAGGGCGGCCTGCGCGACCTGCACACGCTCTTCTGGATCGGGAAGTACGCGTATAACGTCACCGAGCCGGGCGAACTGGTCGAGGCGGGGCTGCTCAGCCGCGACGAATATCGCCAGTTCCACCGCGCCGAGAACTTTCTGTGGGCAGTGCGCTGCCACCTCCACGCGATCGCGAACCGTGCCGAGGACCGGCTGACCTTCGACCTGCAACGCGAGATCGCCGAGCGGATGCGCTTCGCCGACCGGCCCGGCAAATCCAAGGTCGAGCGGTTCATGCATTTCTACTTCCTCCAGGCGCGCACTGCGGGCGATCTGACGGGGGTGTTCCTCGCGCATCTCGACGAGAAATTCGCGGCGCGCGGGCGGCGCTTCGGGTTCCCGGTGCTGCGCCGGTCGCCGCGCAAGCTCAACGGGTTTACGCTGGTGCGCGGGCGGCTTGCGCTACCGGCCGATGACTTCCTTGCGGAGAAGCCCGTGCGGCTGATCGAGCTGTTCGCGCTGGCCGACAAACATGGGCTGGAAATCCACCCCCTTGCGATGCGCGCGGCGTCGCGGGATGCGAAACTGGCGGACGAGATCCGGCAGGACCCGACCGCCAACGCGCTGTTTCTCGACGTGCTGACGTCCCCGCGCGATCCCGAGGCGGTGCTGCGGTGGATGAACGAGACGGGTGTTTTCGGGCGCTTCGTTCCCGACTTCGGCCGCGTCGTCGCGCAGATGCAGTTCGACATGTACCATCACTATACCGTCGACGAGCATACGATCCGCGCAATCGGGTTGCTGGCGCGGATCGAGCGCGGTGAACTCGACGCGGACCATCCGCTGTGCGCGGGCGTGTTCCCGCAGATCGTGTCGCGCCGGGTGCTGTATGTCGCGGTTCTGCTCCACGATATCGCCAAGGGGCGCGGCGGGGATCATTCGGTGCTGGGGGCGGAAGTCGCCGAGCGGCTCGCGCCGCGCTTCGGGCTCAACCCCGCGGAGACCGAGACGGTCGCGTGGCTGGTGCGCTGGCATCTGCTGATGTCGGCGACCGCGTTCAAGCGCGACCTGTCCGACTTCAAGACGATCCTCGATTTCACCGACGTGGTGCAAAGCCCCGAGCGGCTCCGGCTGCTGCTGGTGCTGACCGTGGTCGACATTCGCGCGGTCGGGCCGGGGGTGTGGAACGGGTGGAAGCGGCAGTTGCTCGCCGACCTGTACGATGCCGGCGAGGAAGTGCTGCGGCTCGGGCACAAGCAGAAGGGGCGGACCGAACGGATCAAGGCCAAGCAGGCTGCGCTGTGCGGCACGTTGCAATGGGACGATGCGACGTTCGACGCACTCGTCGCCAAGCTACCCGAACCTTACTGGGTCGCGGAGCCCGAGGATGTCATCGCAGACAATGCCGCGCTGATCGTCGAGGCGGGCGACGCGCCCTTGTCGATTGCGGCGCGAGTCTATCCCGAACGCGGCGCGACGCTGGTGACGGTCTATGCCGCGGATCACCCCGGGCTGTTCTACCGGATTGCGGGGGCGATCAACTTCGCGGGTGGCAACATCATCGATGCGCGAATCCACACGACGCGCGACGGCATGGCGCTCGACAATTTCCTGGTGCAGGATCCGGTCGGACGGCCGTTCGACGAAGCGGCGCAGCTTGCCCGGCTCAAGATCACGATCGAGGATGCGTTGGCGAATCGCGTCAAACTGGTCGACCGGCTGATGGCCAAGCCGCTGCCGCGGACTCGCGCGGAAGCTTTCCCGATCGCGCCCAACGTGTTGATCGACAACAAGGCGTCGAACCGGTTCACGGTGATCGAAGTCAATGCGCGCGACCGGCCGGCGTTATTGCATCAGCTGGCGCACGCCTTGTTCCAGTCGAAGGTGACGATCCACTCTGCGCATGTCGCCACCTATGGCGAGCGCGCGGTGGATACGTTCTATCTGACCGACCTGACCGGCGAGAAGATCGGCGCGAGCGGGCGGCTGCGCACGATCGAACGCCGCCTGCTGGGCGCGGCGGCGGGGGAACGGATGGTCGAGGCGGCCTGATTGTAACGCTGCGCTTCCCCGGCGAAGGCCGGGGCCCAGTTGCGCAGGGTTTGGTAATGCGCGCTGCGCTCCCCACACCTGCCTGTCCTGCTGGGCCCCGGCCTTCGCCGGGGAAGCAAGTCTGCTGACTTCGGCGCGAGGATGATCGGTGGCTCGTTTAGGCGGCTTACCGCACATCTTCGCTTCCCCCGGCGAAGGCCAAGGCCCGGTCGCGCAGGTTTTGGTAATGCGCGCCGCGCCACCAACACCCGCCTGTCCCGCTGGGCCCCGCCCTTCGCCGAGGAAGCAGGTCGGTCGTTACTTCGGCGCGAGGACCATCAGCATCTGACGGCCTTCCATGCGCGGATAGGCCTCGACCTTGGCGGTCTCGGTCACGTCAGCCTGGACGCGCTGGAGCAGCGCCATGCCGAGCTGGCCGTGGCTGAGCTCGCGGCCGCGGAAGCGGAGCGTGATCTTGACCTTGTCACCTTCGTCGATGAACTCGAGCACCTTCTTCATCTTGGTGTCGTAATCGTGGTCATCGATGTTCGGACGCATCTTGATCTCCTTGATCTCCTGCGTCTTCTGCGACTTGCGTGCGAGGTTCGCCTTTTTCTGCGCCTCGTACTTGAACTTGCCGACATCGAGGAACTTGGCGACGGGCGGATCGGCGTTGGGCGACACCTCGACCAGGTCGAGACCGACCTCGCGCGCCTGCTCCATCGCCTCGCGCGTGTACATCACGCCAAGGTTCTCGCCGTCCTGGTCGATCACGCGGACCTTGGCGGACTGGATGAATTCATTGAAGCGAGGGCCATTCATCGGCGGCGCCTGGCGGTTCATCGGGGGTCGGATAGGTGTAGCTCCTCTGGTCGTTGACAGGTGTATATAGGGGTTTTTCGAGCAAAACGAAAGATGCGCTCGTGCAGGATGTGACGATCCGGGAAGGCGCGTCTCTTGTTGGAAGACTCCCCTCCCCTTCAGGGGAGGGCTGGGGGTGGGGAAGTGTCTCACCGAGCGTGGCGCTTGTGACTGCCCCACCCCAACCCCTCCCCTAAAGGGGAGGGGCTAAGAAGAAGCGCCCCCCCTTATCGAGCAGGCGTTACAGGTCCGGGGCCTTGGCGGCTTCGGTCAGCATCGCGATCGCGTCGTCCAGCGTCAGGAACTGCTGCCGGTCGCTGCCCAATTGCCGCAGCGCGACCTTGCCTTCCTCGGCCTCGCGCTTGCCGACGACGAGCAGGTTCGGGACCTTCGCCAGCGAATGCTCGCGCACCTTGTAGTTGATCTTCTCGTTGCGCAGATCGGTCTCTACGCGGATCCCCGCCGCCTTGAGCTTCTCGGCAACCTCGCGCGCATAATCGTCCGCATCCGACACGATCGTCGCGACCACCGCCTGCACCGGCGACAACCACAGCGGGAAGCGCCCGGCGTGGTGCTCGATCAGGATGCCGATGAAGCGCTCGAACGTCCCCAGGATCGCGCGGTGGAGCATGATCGGGCGATGGCGTTCGCCGTCGGCGCCGACATACGAAGCGTCGAGTCGCTCGGGCAGCACGCGGTCCGACTGGATCGTGCCGACCTGCCACGTCCGGCCGATCGCGTCGGTCAGGTGGAATTCGAGCTTGGGCGCATAGAAGGCCCCCTCGCCCGGCAGTTCCTCGAACTTCGCCTTGATCGAGTCGCTGAGCTTGGACCCGAGCACTGCCTTGCGCAGCTCGTCCTCGGACTGGTCCCACATTTCCTCGGTGCCGAACCGCTTCTCAGGGCGCAGCGCGAGCTTGACCGCATAGTCCTCGAACCCGAGGTCGCGGTACACGCTGTCGAGCAGCTCGCAGAACTGCTGCACCTCGGTAACGAGCTGATCCTCGCGCACGAAGATATGCGCGTCGTCCTGCGTGAACTGGCGGACGCGCATGATGCCATGGAGCGCGCCGTGCGGCTCGTTGCGGTGGCAGCAGCCGAATTCGGCCATGCGGATCGGCAGGTCGCGATACGATTTGATCCCCTGGCGGAAGATCAGCACGTGCGCCGGGCAGTTCATCGGCTTCAGCGCCATCATGTCGGCATTGTTGCTGACGATCGCGGCGTCATCGTCGGTGTTGGGGATCTCGTCGGGCACCACGAACATGTTCTCGCGATACTTGCCCCAATGGCCCGACTGTTCCCACTGGCGCGCGTCCATCAGCTGCGGGGTCTTGACCTCGGCATAGCCCGCCGCGTCGAGCCGGCGGCGCATATACGCCTCGAGCTGCCGCCACAGGATGAAGCCCTTGGGGTGCCAGAACACCGAACCCTGCGCCTCGGACTGCAAGTGGAACAGGTCCATTTCCTGCCCGATCTTGCGATGGTCGCGCTTGCCCGCTTCCTCGAGCATCGTCAGATGCGCGTCGAGCTGCTTCTTGTTGAGCCAGCCGGTGCCGTAGATGCGGCTGAGCATCGCGTTCTTCTGGTCGCCGCGCCAGTAAGCGCCCGACACGCGCGTCAGCTTGAACGCGTTGGGATCGAGCTTGCCGGTCGAGACCATGTGCGGTCCGCGGCACATGTCGAGCCACTTGCCCTGACGATAGATCGTCAGTTCCTCGCCATCGGGCAGCTCGGCGGCCCATTCGGCCTTGAACGTCTCGCCCTGCTGCTGCCACGTCTCGATCAGCTGCTCGCGGCTCCACACTTCGCGGACGAACGGCTCGTTGCGGCCGATGATGGCGCGCATCTCGGCCTCGATCGCGGGGAGATCGTCGTCGGTGAACGGGCGGTCCTTCGGCGCGAAATCGTAATAGAAACCGTCGTCGGTCGCCGGGCCGAAGGTGATCTGCGTGCCGGGGAACAGGTGCTGGACCGCTTCCGCCATGACGTGCGCGAGATCGTGGCGCGCCAACTCCAGCGCATCCGCCTCGTCGCGCGCGGTCACGAGCGCGAGCGCGCTGTCGCCGTCGAACGGGCGCATGATGTCGCGCAGCTCGCCATCGACCCGCGCGGCGATCGCCGCCTTGGCGAGCCCCGGACCGATCGCCGCGGCGATGTCCGCAGGCGTAGTCCCCGGGGCTACCTCGCGGACGGAACCGTCGGGTAGCGAGATGCGGAACAGCGCGGACATGAGGACAAGGTCTTTCCGTGATGGATGGGAGCCGCGGCTTAAGCCGGGTGCGCCGATATAGGCAAGCGCGCGCGATCCGTCACCCTGTCGCGCACCCTGCGCCCGTGTCGAACGAAAAAGGGGCGGACCAACGGCCCGCCCCATGATGTTCAGCAAGTCTGACGGATCAGCAATGCCCGGCAACCGCAGCGGTCCGATGCGTCCGATCGACCCGGAAACGATCCGCCTGCGCAGCAAGCTGGACCACTTCGTTGGTCAGGTTGCGCGCTGCCGCCGACGTCTGTTCGACCATCGCGGCATTCTGCTGCGTGGACTGATCCATTGCATGGACCGCGGTGCTGACCTCGGTGATCGCACTCGCCTGCGCGGCATTGTCGGTGGCGATCTGCTCGGCGAGCTGTGCGGCCTGTTCGCCCGAACTCAGGATCACGCCGAACGCGTCGTCGACTTCCTGCACCGCATCGACCGCGGCGCCGATATCGATCCGCGTTGCGCTCAACTGGTCGCGCGCGCGTTTCGATTCCTCCTCGGCGCGCATTGCGAGCGCGCTGACAAGATCCGCGACGACCGCGAACCCGCGTCCCGCATCGCCTGCGCGTCCGGCCTCGACCGCAGCGTTCATCGCCAGCACGCGCGTCTGAAACGCGATCTTGTCGAGCCCCTCGATCACGTCGTCGATGCCCTTCGCGCTGGCCATCACGCGAGTCATCGCCTGCACCGCAACGTCAGTACGGCTGCGGCCTTCCAGCACCGCGGTCTTGGCCTTCTCGCTCGTCTCGACCGACTGCGTCGCGGCGCGCGCGGTCGCCTTCAATCGGGAATCGACCTGCTGGATCGCCGCGGCGGTCTGTTCCAGGCTTGCCGCGTTGCTTTCGGTGCGCCGCGCAAGGTCGTCGGACGCCTGCGCGATCTCGCTCGATCCGGTGTGAATGTTGCCGGTGCTCGCCATCACCGAGCCGAGCAGCGCGCGCAGGTTGCTCAGTGCCTCGTTGAAGCTCGCCTTCAGCGGTGCGTAGATCGCCGGATATTCCTCGACGATGTCGGCGGTCAGGTCGCAATTCGACAGGCGACCGAAATTGTCCGCCATGCGCCGGATGATCTGGGAATTGACCTCTGTCTGTTCGGCCAGCGCATGTTGTTCCTGCGCGGCAGCGCGGAACGTATACATCGCCTTGGTCATCCGCCCGACGCAGTCCTTATAGTCGGTGAACTCGATCGGACTGTCGAGATCGCCCGCGGCGAGCCCCTCCATCCGCACGACCGTGGTGACATACGGGACCGAGATCGCTTCGCGGAACAGATACGCTGCCGCCACCCCCACGCCCGTGCTGACGATGCCGACCCAGCGAAACAGGGTCGGGCTGAGGACGAGGCTGGCGATGTTGGTCGCGAGCAGCAAGCCGACGAATGTACCGAATGCGACCAGCAGCTTCAAACGGATGGGAGCGTCGGCCTTGAACCAGTTCATTTCCACGATCCCTGTATGGCAGGGACGACGCCCGCGGTCGTCCTCGGGCCATTCTAGGATGCCGCGGACATCTCCGGGCGCGCAGTGGCGTATTTGCGTCAGGCGACCCCGAACGGCACCACACGGTTGCCGCGGTAATGGCCGATCTCGGCGCGCCCCAGATACGGCACGCGCATCTCTCCACACCAGCGCTGGATCATCGTCTCGATCGTCTCGCCCCATTCAGGTTCGTTTGCCTGGACCGCGGTGACCTGCCCCAGCCGCACCCCGGCAATCCCCTTGAGCTGGGTGGCGTGCGCCATGGTGAACAGCATCCGGTCGATCCGGTAGAGCGGCTCGGACACTTCCTCGACGATCAGCACATGATCGGTCAGGTCGGGGAGCCATGGCGACCCGATCAGCGCGGTCAGGATCGCGAGGTTGAACGCCGCCGCCGGTCGCCCGTCGAGCCCGGGTTCGAGCACGGTGCGGTCCTTTTTCGTCAGCCACAGCAGCGCGCGGCTGAAGCCGACACCGCCGTCGCCGCTGCCCGCGGTCGACACCATCGGCCCATGCACTGGCCGCCCGATCCGGGCTGCGTAGAGCGCGCCGAGCACGAACCCCATATCGGAGAAGCCCATATAGGTCTTGCGCCGCGCCGCCTCGCCCAGCGCCGGAATCGCCGCCTGCAGGATCCGGTTCGACCCATAGCCGCCGCGCGCGAACCACAGCGCGTCGATCGTCGGATCGTTCGCCATGTCGACGAAGGCGGCGGTGCGCTCGGCATCGGTGCCCGCGAAATGCCCGTTGGACAGGAAACATTGCGGATGGACGACCAGATCCACCTCGGGCGCGATGATCGCCGCCAGCCCCTGCGCGCGTGCCGCCAGTGCTTCGTCGATCCCGCGCGCGGGGGCCACCACTCCGATCTTCATACCATTTCCTGTGGCGATTTATGCTGCCCCGCGATAGCGCCGCATCATGACCAACGGCAAACCCTACTTCCCGCCACGCTATTTCTTCGTCGGCATCGGTGGCAGCGGCATGATGCCGCTTGCGATGATCCTCGCCGGGCGCGGCGCGACCGTGGCGGGATCGGACCGGACGCTCGATGCCGGGCGGCTGCCCGCCAAGTTCGACGACCTCGCCGCCAAGGGCGTGACCCTGTTCGCGCAGGATGGCTCGGGCGTGACGTCGTCGGAGCAGATCGTCGTCGCCTCGGCGGCAGTCGAAGCAAGCGTTGCGGATATCGTCGCCGCCGAACGCGTTGGTGCGGCGCGGCTGAGCCGGCCCGAACTGCTCGCCTCACTGTTTAACGCGAGCGCGCTGCCGATCGGCGTTGCGGGGACGAGCGGCAAGTCGACCGTCACGGGCATGATCGGCTGGATCCTCCACGCCTGCGACCGCGACCCGACGGTGATGAACGGCGCGGTGATGAAGAATTTCGTCGCCGACGACACGCCCTTCGCCAGCGCGCTGGTCGGCGATGGCGAGGCGTTCGTCAGCGAGGTCGACGAAAGCGACGGCTCGATCGCCTTGTACCAGCCGCGGATCGCGGTGCTCAACAACGTCAGCCTCGACCACAAGTCGCTCGCGGAATTGCGCGCGTTGTTCGGCGCGTTCGCGGGGAAGGCGGAGACGACGATCCTCAACGTTGGCGATGCCGAGTCGGCGGCTTTGGCGCGAACGCTCGATCCCGCGCGGCTGGTGACCTTCGCGATCGACCAGAGCGCGGACCTGCGCGCAACCAACCTCGTCCCCGCACCCTCCGCGATCACCTTCGACCTAGTGGCGAAGGGCGAGACGCAGCGCGTCCGCCTGTCTGTGCCGGGCGCGCACAACGTTTCCAACGCGCTCGCGGCGCTCGGCGCGGCGCGCGCGGCGGGGGTGCCGCTCAAGGCGGCGATCAAGGCGATTGCGGGGTTCACCGGGCTCAAGCGCCGGTTCGAGCTGGTCGGCGAAGCGGGCGGCGTGACGGTGATCGACGATTTCGGGCATAATCCCGACAAGATCGCGGCGACGCTGGCGACGCTTCACGCCTTCCCGGGCCGGTTGCTCGTGCTGTTCCAGCCGCATGGCTATGGCCCGCTCAAGGTAATGCGGGACGAATTGATCGCGATATTCCGCGAGCAATTGCACGACGACGACCGGCTGGTGCTGCCCGATCCGGTCTATCAGGGCGGCACCGTCTCGCGCGAGGTGACCAGCGCGGACATCGTGGCCGGGATCGGCGCGCGCGCGCTGCATATCCCCGATCGCGCCGAGGCGGCGACATGGCTGGTCGAGCAGGCGTGCCCCGGCGACCGGATTGTGATAATGGGGGCCCGCGACGATACGCTAAGCCAGCTCGCTGCCGACGTGCTGACCCGGATCGCGCAGCGCGGTTGACGCCGCTTTGAAGGAGACGCCCATGTTTCGACGCCTGTTCCTCGATCATCCCGCCACCGTCGGCGAAAGCTATACCGAGCATTTCGGCGTCGCGTCGCGGTTCGGGGTGACGATGATCGTCGGCGGTCTGGGCGCGGTGGTGCATGCGTTCGTGCCGGCGTGGTGCAAGACCAGCGGGAGCAGCACGGTTGCCAAGCTCCACCGCCAGATGGTGGTGAAACGCGGCGAGGTCGCACAAGTGCGCAGCGTCGATTACGTGATCTGACGGCCCCTACCCGACAACACTTCGTTCCCCCGCGCAGGCGGGGGCCCAGAGTTGCCGAGCGCAGCCCCCCGTAACCCTGGACTCCCGCCTGCGCGGGAGAACAGCGGTTAGCGCAAACACACCTTCCCCCATCCGTGAGTACCCCAATGACCACCACCAAAGCCGAACGCCCCCGGCTCGCGTTCCACCGTACCAAGGGGACCGGCCCGACGGTCGTGTTCCTGCCCGGCTACGCGTCCGACATGACCGGCAGCAAGGCGCTCGCGCTCGAAGCATGGGCGGTCGCGCAGGGCCGCGGGTTCGTGCGGTTCGATTATGGCGGGTGCGGCAAGAGCGAGGGCGCATTCGCGGACCAGACGCTCGCCGACTGGCGCGACGACGTGCTGACCGTGCTGGACCAGCTTGTCACCGGCCCGGCGATCCTCGTCGGGTCGTCGCTTGGCGGCTGGCTGATGCTGCTGGTCGCGCGCGACCATCCAACGAAGGTCGCGGCGCTCGTCGGCGTCGCGCCCGCGCCCGATTTCACCGACTGGGGCTTCACCACCGAGGAAAAACTGGCGTTGCTCTCCGAAGGGCGGATGGAACGCCCCTCGCCTTATGGCCCCGAACCGACGCTCTACACCCGCGCCTTCTGGCAATCGGGCGAGGCCAACCGGCTGATGTCGGGCGGAATCGCGGTCGATTGCCCGGTGCGCTTCGTGCAGGGGATGAAGGACGCCGACGTCCCCTACAACCGCACCGTCCGGCTCGCCGAGCTGGTTCGTTCAGCCGATGTGCAGGTGCATCTGATCAAGGACGGCGATCACCGCCTGTCGCGCGATTCCGATATCGCGCTGCTGATCCAGGCGATCGAGGATGTGACGCCCGCCTTATGATTCTGCTGCTCCTCGCCCAAGCCGTTACGCCCGCGCCGATGGGACCTGCGCCAGTCGGGCCCGCCTCGACCGAGCGCACGCGCTACGAGCATTGCGTCGCGCGGGCGAATAGCGACCCGGCGGGTGCGGAAGCCGAAGCAGGTGCATGGCGCGTCGCCGGGGGCGGATTCCTCGCGAGCCAGTGTCTTGGCATGGCGTATAGCCGCGAGCAGCGCTGGTCCGCCGCGTCGGTCGCGTTCGAGACCGCCGCGACGGCTGCGGAAAAGGCCAAGGACGCGCGCAGTTCGGGCTATTGGGCACAGGCGGGCAACGCCTTTCTCGCTGCGGGTGACGCGAGCAAGGCGCGCGCGGCGCTCGATGCGGCGATCGCGAGCGGGACGCTGACCGGCATGGATTTGGGCGAAGCGCATCTCGACCGTGCGCGTGCGCTGGTCAGCGCGGACGACATGGAGGGCGCGCGCGACGACCTGGACCGTGCGCTCGGGGAAGTTCCCGCGGATCCGCTCGCCTGGCTGCTGTCGGCGACGCTTGCGCGGCGCACCGGCGACATGCCCCGCGCGCAGAAGGACATCGCCGAGGCGCTTCGCTTGGGCGGCGACGACAGCGACGTGCAGCTGGAAGCGGGTAACATCGCGGCCAAGGCGGGGGATGCCGAGGCCGCGAAGACCGCGTGGCAACAGGCGGTCGACCTGCGGCCTGACAGCGTGTCTGGCAAGGCTGCGGCGGCGGCATTGCAGCAGTTCAGCGGTGCGCGGTAGGCTTTTGATTGTTTTCTCTTCCCCGGCGAAGGCGGGGGCCCAGTCGAAATGGCCGAGGTAACCGAGCGCAGTCCTTCGTTAACGCCCGTTTCGCTCCTGGGCCCCGGCCTTCGCCGGGGAAGCGAATGGGATGGAATTGAACGCGTTCCCGGGGTGGCAGACCAACCGGCGCACCCCTATCTCACGGGGCAACCGCATGGGAGCCAACGATGAAGTACCTCCACACGATGATCCGCGTCACCGACCCGGTCGCGACGATCGATTTCTTCAAGGTCCTCGGCCTCGAGGAAGTCCGCCGGATCGACAATGAGAAGGGCCGCTTCTCGCTGATCTTCCTCGCCGCCCCCGGCGACCACGACGCACAGGTCGAGTTGACCCACAATTGGGATCCGGAACCCTATGAGGGCGGCCGGAACTTCGGTCACCTCGCGTACCGCGTCGAGAATGTCTACGAGAGCTGCCAGCGCCTGATGGACTCGGGTGTGACGATCAACCGCCCGCCGCGCGACGGCAACATGGCGTTCGTCCGCACCCCCGACAACATCTCGATCGAACTGCTCCAGGAAGGCGACCCGCTCCCGCCCGCCGAGCCGTGGTCGTCGATGCCCAACACCGGCGTCTGGTAATGGCCACCGATCTCGAGATCGTCTGCGTCCCAGCGCTCAGCGACAATTATGTGTGGCTGATCCACGACCCCGTCTCGAACGAGACGGTCGTGGTCGACCCGAGCGAGGCCGCGCCGGTCCTCGCTGCGGCCGATGAGCGCGGCTGGACGATCTCGCAGATCTGGAACACCCACTGGCACGGCGATCACACCGGCGGCAACGCCGCGATCAAGGCGCTCGGCGCGAAGGTCAGCGGACCTTTGGCCGAGGCCGACCGGATACCGACACTCGACACCGGCCTGCGCGAGGGCGACAGCGTGCAGATCGGCGCGCATGTAGCGCGCGTGATGGAGACGCCGGGGCATACCGCCGGGCATATCGTGTTCCACATGGCGGACGATGCGCTGCTGTTCAGCGGTGACACGCTGTTCGCGATGGGCTGCGGGCGGTTGTTCGAAGGCACTGCGGCCCAGATGTTCACCAACATGCAGCGGTTGGCGGATCTACCCGGTGACACGGCGGTCTATTGCGCGCACGAATATACCGCCTCCAACGGTCGCTATGCGGCGGTCGCCGAGCCTGACAATGCCGCAGTCGCCGAACGGATGCGCGATGTCGACGCCAGCCGCGCGGCGGGGCGGCCGACCGTCCCCACGACGATCGCGCTGGAACAGGCAACCAACCCCTTCCTTCGTGCGTCGTCCACGGAGCAACTCGCCGAACGACGCGCGGCGAAGGATGCTTTCCGGGGGTGAACGGTGTACGATCATCCCTGGCAGGGGATACGCCAGCCGGAGGATGATCGTGATGATTCGCCTGTTCTTACCCGTCTTGCTGCTGTCCGTAGGCAGCGCGGCCTTGTCCGCCGACACCCGTACTACCAGTCAGGAGCGTCAGGCCGCGAAGGACAAGGCTGAGCTCGACAAGCGTCTCGCCGGGCTCGTGCCGGGCAAGCCCGAGCAATGCATGCAACAGACGCGGTATCGCGACTCGACGCGGGTCGGCGATACGATTCTGTACAGCGCGACGAGGAACGATGTGTACCGCACCGACACCAACGGCGGCTGCTTCGGGCTACGCCGTGGCGACGCGATCATCACCCGTTCCTATACCGGGCAATTGTGCCGCGGTGACATCCTCCAGACGGTCGATCTCGTCTCGCAAATCCCGAGCGGGAGCTGCACGTTCGGGGCGTTCACGCGCTATCGCAAGCCATGATCCGCCCGACCCTTGTCGCGCTCGCCGCGCTGGCACTCGGGGCGGCCACGACCTCCGACACGCGCGATCTCGACGCCGCGCTAAAGGACCGGACGCCGGGTACGCCGCAACAATGCCTCCGCGGTTTCGGCAGCCAGACGCAGAACCCGCAGATCATCAGCGACCGTATCCTGCTGTATCCCGACGGCAGCCGGATCTGGCGCAACGATCTGCCCGCCGCCTGCCCGGGGCTGGAGCCCAATGCGATCCTGGTGACCGAGGTGCGGAGCGGGCAGCTATGCCGTAATGATCAGGTCTATACGCTGCAGCGCGGTGGGATCGGGATACCGGGGCCGCGGTGCCGGCTCGGCATGTTCACGCCGTACAGCAAGGTGAAGCGGGAGCGGTAACCCTACGCTCCGTTCGCCCTGAGCGAAGTCGAAGGGTCCCTTGCACCAGGAACACCGCCCGGGTTGAGCGCGGCTTCGACTTCGCCCAGCCCGAACGGGTGTGGGGCGGGAGGCCCCTTACAGCACGAACCGGCTGAGGTCGGTATTGCGCGCAATCCCCGCGAGATGCGTCTCGACATAGGCCGCGTCGATCGCGATCGTCTCCCCGCCGCGGTCCTCGGCGTTGAAGCTGATGTCCTCGAGCAGCTTCTCCATCACCGTCTGCAACCGCCGCGCGCCGATGTTCTCGACGTCGCCGTTGACCAGCGCCGCCATCTTGGCGATCGCGCGAATGCCGTCCTCGGTGAAGGTGATCGTCACGCCCTCGGTCGCGATCAGCGCGACATATTGCTGCGTCAGCGACGCCTTGGTGTCGCTCAGGATCGCGACGAAATCGTCCTCGGTCAGCGCCTTCAGTTCGACCCGGATCGGCAGGCGACCCTGCAGTTCGGGGAGCAGATCGGACGGCTTGGCGACATGGAACGCACCGCTCGCGATGAAGAGGACGTGGTCGGTCTTCATCGGTCCGTATTTGGTCGCGACCGTGGTGCCCTCGATCAGCGGGAGCAGATCGCGCTGAACGCCCTCGCGGCTGACCGAGCCGCCACGCACGTCGCTCACCGCGATCTTGTCGATCTCGTCCAGAAAGACGATCCCGTTCGCCTCGGCATCAGCCAGCGCGACGCGGCTGACCTCGTCCTGGTCGAGCCGCTTGTCCGCCTCTTCCTCGACCAATTTGTCCCACGCCTGCGGCACGGTTAGCTTGCGGCGCTTCATCTGGCCGCCGCCGAACGCCTTGCCCATCATCTCGGACAGGTTGATCATCTGCGCGCCGCCGCCGGGCATTTCGAACGGCATGTTGGGCGCGGCTTCCAGCTCGATCTCGATCTCGGTGTCGCGGAGATGGCCGTCGTGGAGGCGCTGCCGGAACGCCTCGCGCGTCGCCTCGCTCGCGCCCTTGCCGGTCAGCGCGTCGAGCAGGCGTGCGAGCGCGGCTTCCTCGGCCTTGTCCTTGACCGCGCTGCGGCGGCGTTCCTTCTCGAGGCGTACCGCTTCCTCGACCAAGTCGCGCGCGATCTGCTCGACGTCGCGGCCGACATAGCCGACCTCGGTGAACTTGGTCGCTTCGATCTTGATGAACGGCGCGTCGGCGAGCTTGGCGAGACGGCGGCTGATCTCGGTCTTGCCGCAACCGGTCGGCCCGATCATCAGAATGTTCTTCGGGGACACCTCGTCGCGCAGATCATCACCGAGCCGCTGCCGCCGCCAGCGGTTGCGCATTGCAACCGCAACCGCGCGCTTGGCGTCCGCCTGCCCGATGATGTGCGCGTCGAGCGCGCGGACGATGGCCTTGGGGGTAAGGGAGTCGTTCATTTGTCTCTCTCAAGCCCCTTCCCTTCAGGGGAAGGGGTCGGGGGTCTTTCTCAAGCCCCTCCCCTTCAGGGGAGGGGTTGGGGTGGGGCAGTTCCGGGTGATCAGGCGGGGGGGCATGTTTCACACGTCCCCACCCCAACCCCTCCCCTGAAGGGGAGGGGCTTTATGGCTCAGGGCGTTTCGATGGTTTCGACCGTCAAGCGGTCGTTGGTGTAGACGCAGACCTCCGCTGCGATCGCCATCGCCTTGCGGCAAATCGTCTCGGCATCCGCTTCGTAATCGACCAGCGCGCGCGCGGCCGCGAGCGCGTAATTGCCACCCGACCCGATCGCCGCGACGCCCGCCTCGGGCTCGAGCACGTCACCGTTGCCGGTCAGGATCAGCGTCACTTCCTTATCGGCGACGATCATCATCGCTTCCAGATTGCGGAGATATTTGTCGGTCCGCCAGTCCTTGGCGAGTTCGACCGCCGAGCGGAGCAGCTGTCCATGATGCTGCTCGAGCTTGCGCTCCAGCCGCTCGAACAGCGTGAAGGCATCCGCGGTCGCGCCCGCGAACCCGGCGATGACCGAGCCGTCGCCGAGCCGCCGCACCTTCTTGGCATTGGGTTTCATGACCGTCTGGCCCTGAGTCACCTGACCGTCTCCGGCGATGACGACTCGACCATTGCGACGCACGGACAGGATCGTGGTGCCGTGCCACACCGTTTCGTTTCCACTCATGGAGCGCGATATGGGGCGGCGGTGTGCGCGGTGCAATCGGTCCGCCGCAGCGGCGGAACATCTCGCGGGGATACCGCGTCTTTATCGACAGAGGAGACGATCATGCCCGACGCTATCAAACCGACCGAGACGCAGCCTGCCCCCAACATCTCGACCAAACATCAAAAGGAAGGCGATGCGCGCCGCCCGAGCGACACGCTCGACCGCGGTCAGGAAGACGCAGCCGACGATGGTGGGCGGAAGAGTTCGTTCACGAAAAACGCCTGAGAAACAGGTCCCCGGCCAGGCCGGGGACCTAACTTTCGGTCAGTTGGCTGCACCCGTCTGCGCATTCATCGTCCCGCGGTCCGACACGAGCGATGGCGCCGGGCCGGTCGCCGGACGCAGCGCTTCGCGTTCCGCCGGAGTCATCTTGGCGGACATGTCGGGGCGAAAGTCGGCGACCGCGCGGTCATCGGCGTTGCGGTTGGGATCGAGCAAGTCGGTCGGGACATGGCCTTCGCTCTGCGAGCCCGAGAGCAGCGCCGCGATCCGTCCGCGCGAAAGGAACGCCGCGATGCCCGCGCCTGCTGCCAGCGCAACCGCCCCGATCGACCAGGCGGTACCACTGCTCATCGGCTTCGCCTTGGGCTTTGGTGCCGGCTTGGCCTTCGGCTGCGGGGGCGTTTTCGGATGATGCTTGTGGGTCTTGCTCATGATGAACCTCTGTAAACTGTGAGGCCGGTCAACGGTTCATCGCCGGGAGCGTTCCGATCCGGTGGAACGCGACCCCAGGTGCGGGGTCGCGTTCCTCCAGTGGCTTAGCGGCAGCGCGTGTCGCCGCGATCCTTGTCGATCGCCTTGCCCGCGAGCGCACCACCGACGCCGCCGATCAGCGCGCCGAGCAGGCCCGAACCGCCGGGGGCAATCGCCGCGCCCAACGCACCGCCAGCTACGCCGCCGACGACAAGACCGGTCGTGCCGTCGTTACGGCGGCAATAATAGCGGCCGTCGCTGCCACGATAGACGCGATCGTTGTTCGCCAGACGCCGCTCCTGATACCGGCGGCGATCATCGCGGTAGTAACGCGACGCGTCATAGCCGTTGTACGCCGGATCGGGCCGGTCGTAATCATATTGGGCGTAGCGATTGTCGCTGTAGCCGCGCGGACGACCGCCGCCATATTCGTCGCAGCCCGCAACCAGCGTGGACGCCGCCAGCAACCCCAGAGTCAGTGCGCGCATCGGAATTCTCCTGTTCGTTACGCAGAGGGAATGCATGGCCCGCGGATTGGTTGCCGCTCGTCCTTTTGCACGATCCGGCAATGGCGCTCGGCGACCGTCGCCCCCACATGGTCTTCATGGCAAAGCTCGGCGACTGGATCGATCCGCAACCCCATGGCATTCACGTCAAACCCGCCGACGTGTGGGTCGACCCGTCGCGCCCGACGCCGCGCGCGCTGGTGACGCACGGCCATGCTGACCACGCGCGCGGCGGACACGGTGCGGTGTGGGCGACCCCCGAGACGCTCGCGATCATGGACGCGCGTTATGGTGAGCAAGCTGGGCACCCGGTCGCTTACGGCGAGACCCACGATTTCGGCGAGGTGCGCGCGACCTTCGTCCCCGCGGGACATGTGCTCGGCTCGGCGCAGATTCTGCTTGAATATCGCGGCGAGCGGATCGTCGTTTCGGGGGACTACAAACGTCGCCCCGATCCGACCTGCGCGCCGTTCGAGCCGGTGAAGTGCGACGTGTTCATCACCGAGGCGACCTTCGGGTTGCCAGTGTTCCGGCACCCCGATACGGGCGACGAGATCGACAAACTGATCGCCGCGCTGCACGCCAATCCAGATCGCTGCGTACTGGTCGGGGCGTATGCGCTGGGGAAGGCGCAACGTGTGATCGCCGAACTGCGACTGCGCGGTCACGCCGCGCCGATCTACATCCACGGCGCGCTCGAACGGTTATGCGCTTTGTATCAGGCGCATGGCGTCGATCTGGGCGAGCTGCGCCCCGCGACGACCGCCGCCAAGGCCGAGATGATGGGGCATGTCGTGATCGCGCCGCCGGGCGCGATGGCGGACCGCTGGTCGCGCCGCCTGCCCGATCCGATTACCGCAATGGCCTCGGGCTGGATGCGCGTGCGGCAACGCGCAGTCCAGCGCGGGGTCGAGCTGCCGCTGATCCTCAGCGATCACGCCGATTGGGACGAGCTGACCGACACGCTGACCGAGATCGCGCCCAAGGAAGTATGGGTCACGCATGGCCGCGAGGACGCGTTGGTCCACTGGTGCGCGACCCGGCAGATGAAGGCGCGCGCGCTGGCGCTGGTCGGCTATGAGGACGAGGACGAATAGCCTGACGCCACCCGGTCGGCGCTAGCGTGCGCCGTCCATCCATGCCAACCGTGCCCGGTGCATTGCGGACACGGTATAGGTCCGCGCCAGCTCGGCGATGCTCTCCGACAGTGCGACGCGCAGGTCCGGATCCGCGAGCGCGCGCAACCGTTCTGCCAACGCCTCGGCAGAACCTTGTGCGTACAGGATGCGGGGATCGAGCCCGAGCGAGCGGTACGGCGGCGTATCGGGGCATAGCGGGATGCACCCGCGACTGATCGCATCGAAGATCAATCGCGGCTGTTCGTCATTGAGGTTGGTCATCAGCACGATGTCCTGCGCGTCGAGAAACGCGAAGAAGCCTTCGGGATAGGGCACGCCCCCCATCATGCGGAACGCGCCCAGCCCGGCGTCCGCCGCCTGCGTCGCCAGGCGATCGCGCTCGGCCCCCTCGCCAATGATCGTCAATCCGGCGAACCGCTCCGGCCCGGCCTGGACGAACGCGGCGATGCCGATGTGGAACCCCTTCATTGCCTCGAGCCGCCCCGCCATGCAGACCCGCGCTGGTTCGCCCCGCCGCGGGCGCGGCGGGGCGATATCGGCTTGTTCGATCCAGCTCGCGACGCCGACATGGATCGTCCGCGCGACCGGTGCGATCAGCTTGCGCAGCCCCTCACCCACCACGAACACCCCCGCCGAGCGCCGCGCGAGCCAGCGCTGGGTCATCGACACGTCAAGCGAGCGCGCGCGCGCGCGAAGGCGATGCTGCAGCGACTTGCCCTGGGCGTTGATGATGTTGGTACGCGCCCGGTTGCTTGATATGCCGAGAAAGACGGGCTTCCCCTGCCGCTTCGCCAGCCGCAGGATTTGCCGCGACAGCGCCGCCGCGCGCCACCCGGCCTGGCCGGTGATCTGGGTAAAATCGGCGGCGGCGATCTGTTCACTCAACGTCGCGTCGGAAATCGCACCCGATACCGCAGGCACGACCGCGATCCGCGGATCGAGCGGCATCATCGTGCCCGGCATCGTCTCGACGCTGTCGCACACGATGGTCACATCGGCGACCTGCGCCTGCGCGTTGACGTCGCGCGCCCACAGGTCGAGCGTAAGCCACTGCGACCCCTGCCTGATCGCGGGGATCGGCGCGCTGACGAGAACGCGGAAGCGCCGGGTGCCGGAGGGATCGTCGACCAGATTCATCGTGTCATCGTCATGGATTGGTAACTTTCCTCGGCTAGTGATTGCGACAGACAAGAGATTGGCATCGCATGTTCGGTTCGTTGCAAGCTGTCTTCGCTCAGGCGAAGCACCGTCGGGAAATCGCAAAACTGCGGTCATGGGCGAACGCGCCCACCGACAGCGCTACCGAAGTGCGTCGCTCAACCGTGCGGACGCCCGCTTAACCCCGAATTGAGAAGCGCATAACAGTCCGCCGCCAGCGTGACGAAGCGTTCGCGGGGAAACTCGCCGAGCCGATCGGCATAATGGCCGAGCGCCCCAAGCAGATGCGCCATGACGGCATCCTCCCCACCCATCAGTTCCGCATACCAGCGCAGTTCGCTTCGGTATCGCGCGTCGGCGATGTTGAACGATTGCTTGAAGCGAACGAGATCGTAGATCCCGTAGCCATCGACTTCGCTGCCTGCCCAGTCGATGACGGCCAGACTGCCGTCGTCGCGCCGCATGACGTTGTTCCGCCACAGGTCGCCGTGCATTGGGACGTGCCACGGTCGGATCGCCCCGTCGCGCAACTGCCGCTCGATCCGTTGCGCCGTTTCGCGCACGGCAACGGGCAGATCGTCCATCCGGATCAGCGCATTCAGCGACGCGATGAACCGCCCGGGGTCATCCGGCGCGTGTGCCTTCCAGGCGGCAAGGTCGCGCAGCCACGGTAATATGTCGTCGGCGACCCGCTTCTTGTCGAGGAAGCGCCCCAGACGCCCGGCAGACAATGGCGTGCATCGCGGCAGCACGAGGAAGGACCGCTCCTCGAAATGGCCACTGCCGATGATCGGCAACAGTGTTCGGCTCAGCGATGCGGGAAGCGATTCCGCGATCCGCAGCATGGCGGTGCGTTGCACATCGGCTGCATCCGGATGCTCGAAGGGCGCGACGAACAGCACGAATTGCCGATCGATCAGGAAGATCGCGGCACCGTCCGCAACGCCGGACTCGGTGCGAATCACATCGACGTGGTCGACGGTTCGATCGCGGGCCGGATAGATCGCCTTGGCGATGATATCGAGGGTGGCGGCGTCGCCTCCCTGCCCTCCGGCGGGCGATGTTCGGGCTAGATACGCAGCAACAGACATCGGGTTTGCTAACCATAACGTACCCGGCGCACAACCGTAGCCGTATAAAAACACGTCTCCGACAGCGATCTGCAAGCCGATCTTAAGAGGGTGACGGTCGCTTTGCAATCCGGATCCGGACCGCGCGGACCCATTTCGTGGATGATTGCGCTACGACACGGGCGGGTTCGATCCCGGCGTCGTCCCTGGCGATACCGCGACGATGTGGATGCCGATTCGCGCGCGTGGAAGCGCGGTTGTTACGCAGCCAAGGTCGCTACCCCGCCCCCAGCGCCCGCGCTCGTCGACGCTGGACCGAACTGCCAATCCCCAGCGCCTCGCGATATTTGGCGACGGTGCGCCGCGCGATGTCGAACCCTTTCGCCTTGAGTTGCTCGACCAACGTGTCGTCCGACAGGATCGCGTCGCCCTCCCCCGCAATCAACGCCTTGATCGCGGATTTCACCGCCTGCGCCGAGACCGCATCTCCCCCGTCGGAGGACTGGATCGCGGACGTGAAGAAGTATTTCAGCTCGTACAGCCCACGCGCACAGGACAGATATTTGTTGCTCGTCACGCGGCTGACGGTTGATTCGTGCATCTCGATCGCTTCGGCGACCTGACGCAGCGTCATCGGTTTAAGATGCGCGACGCCGTTGAGGAAGAATGCTTCCTGCTGCTTCACGATCTCGGTCGCGACCTTGATGATCGTGCGCTGACGCTGGTCGAGCGCCTTGACCAGCCAGTTCGCGCTCGCGAGCATGTCGCCTAGCCACGCCTTGGATGCCTTGTCGTTCTTGCCCGCGGAGAGCTCGACGTAATAGGTCCGGTTGACCAGCACGCGCGGCAAGGTCGCCGCGTTGATCTCGATCCCCCAGCCATCCTTGCGCCGTGCGACGTACAGGTCGGGCACGACCGGCTGCGACGGTTCGCCCCCGAAGCGCAGCCCGGGCTTGGGATCATAACCGCGCAACTCGCGGATCATGTCGGCAAGGTCTTCCTCATCGACCTGGCAGATCCGCCGCAGCCGCGAAAGATCACCGCGCGCCAGCAGATCGAGGTGATCGAGCAGCTTCTCCATGCACGGATCGTAGCGATCGGCTTCGCGCGCCTGGAGTGCGAGGCATTCGGCCAGATCGCGCGCGCCGACGCCGGTCGGATCGAAGGTCTGGATCGTCGCGAGCACCGCCTCGACCTGCGCCACTGACACGCCGAGCCGCATCGCGATCTCACTCAGGGGTGCGGTGACATAACCCGATTCGTCGATCTGATCGATCAGATGCGCCGCGATGAACAGGTCGGGTCCGTCCACCGCGGTCCCCGCCTGCGCGAGCAGATGGTCCGACAGGCTGAGCGCGGTGGTTGCGAAGGCGTCGAGATCGGGGCCGTCCTCGCTGCCGGCACCACCGCTGGCCGAACCGTTGAGCCCAAGTGTACCGTCCATCCCTGCGCTGCCCGGCTGATCCGCGACGCTGTCGTGATGGAAGCTTTCCGCAGTGAAATCGACGTCGAGCGACGCCTCCCCCGTGTCGCCACCCTGCATCAGCAATTCGTCCGCGGGCGCAGGCTCGTCGCGCGGGGCGACGTCGGCCTCGCGTTCCTGCGTCGGGCCATCGTCGGGCGAATCGCCGGTTTCGAGCAACGGATTGCGCTCGATCTCCTCGGCGAGAAACCCCTCGATCTCGAGGTTGGACAGCGCGAGCAGGCGAATCGCCTGCTGCAACTGCGGCGTCATCACCAGCGATTGCGACTGGCGCAGGTCGAGGCGTGGCGCGAGTGACATTGCTAGCGAGCAACCCTCGTGCAGATCACAGCGAGAAGCCCTCGCCGAGATACAGACGCCGCACATTGGCGTCGGCCACCAGTTCGGCGGGCGACCCGGTGAACAACACACGACCATCGTAAATGATATAGGCGCGATCGACGATCTCGAGCGTTTCGCGGACGTTGTGGTCGGTGATCAGCACGCCGATCCCGCGCTGCTTGAGCTGGATGATCAGGTCGCGAATGTCGGCGATCGACAGCGGATCAATGCCTGCGAACGGTTCGTCGAGCAGCATGATCGACGGATTGGCGGCGAGTGCACGCGCGATCTCGGCGCGGCGGCGTTCGCCGCCCGACAGCGCCATCGCCGGCGACTCGCGCAACCGCGTCAGTCCGAATTCTTCGAGCAGCGTGTCGAGCCGGACCTTGCGTTCGGCCGGATCAGGCACGGCGAGCTCGAGCACGCTCAGGATGTTCTGTTCGATCGTCATCCCGCGGAAGATCGAGGTTTCCTGCGGGAGATATCCCAGCCCCAGGATCGCGCGGCGGTACATCGGGAGGCCGGTGATATCTTGCGAATCGAGCATGATGCGGCCTGAGTCAGGCTTCACCAACCCCATCACCGAGTAGAAGCAGGTCGTCTTGCCCGCGCCGTTGGGGCCGAGCAGACCGACCACTTCACCCTTGCCGACCGAGACCGACACATCGGTAAGAACCGGACGCTTGTCATAGGATTTGGCGATCGAAACGACCGACAGGCCGTTCATCACCGGCGCCTCTGCGATCGGTGGCGTGCTTTCCAGCGTAAGGCCCGGCGTGGAAGTCAGCGTATCGGTCATTGCCCGTCCCTGCTCGCATTTCGGTCTTACCGAAGCATTACCACGCGGCAACTGGCAAGCTTCGTGCATATCTTGGCATGCCCCGCCGCCCTACGCCATTCGCGCGCAACAAAAAAGCGGGACACGGCGGGACGCTTCGGACGTCCGCCCGAAGCCGGGACTAGTTGCGCTTGGGCACCGAGAAGGTGCCGGACACACGACCGTTGCTGGAGGTGGTTGTGCCGGGAGCGCTTGCGGACCCGCCGCCGCCAACCGACGAACCGTCGATGATCGCACGGCCGGTATCGAGGTTGATCGTCAGCCGGCCGCCATTGACGGTATTCCCCGCCTGAATCAGTGTCACCCCGCCGAGCATCGTGATGACACCCTTCTTAAGGTCATAGACCGCGAAGTTGCTGCGCGCTGTCTGCGTCGGTCGCGTGACGGTGACGCCGCCCGACGCATCGATCCGCTGTGCCTCGGGGGAGGCGCCCGTGCTGATCTGCCCGGCGTAGCTGACGGTCATGCGCTGTGCATTGAGCGTCATTTCCGCCTGCTTGACCACGACGTTGCCCGAGAACAGCGCGCGATTGGCCTTGTCCTGAAGTTCGATGTGATCAGCGTTGAGGTTGATCGGCGCCTGCGAATTGCGCCCCTGCGCGAAGGCCGGTGCCGCACAGGCGAGCGAAAGGGTCAGCAGGATCGTGGTGCGGCGCATGCGGCTTACTTCGTCCTTCGCGGCACGATCCGCAAGCGTGCATTACCGTCTAGCTTGACGATATGGCTTTCAAGATCCGCTTTCATCTGATTGGCGCTGAACGTTCCCTGCGGAACCATCCCCGAGACCGCCCCGCCGCTCTGGATCGTCTTGCTCTTGAGATCGAGCGTCGCGTCGCGCGTGGTGAGGTGATAGCCGCCGCTGCTGTCAACCTTGAGCGGGCCGTCGATCATCACTTGCTGCGTATCCATGTCGTAATGTCCACGGTCCGCGACGATATTGGCGGGGCCGTCGGTCAGTCCGATTTCGGCCGACAACGTCTGGAGGCGCAGGATCGGCTCGGCCGAACTCTTCTGCACCGCCGATCCGGCGTTGACCGCGAACGGCTGGCCCTTGTCGTCCTGCCCACGATAGGTGGCGGACTGGATCCGGATCCGCTCCTGCGCGACCGCGACCTTCTTCTTGTCGAGCAGGAAACTGACGTCGCCGCCCGCGTAGAGCGGGAGCACGACGACGAACGCCGCCATGATCCCGATCGCGACGGGCAGCACGACGCGCAACACCGCGACCGTCCGGTCGTGGCTGCTCCCGGGCGCGGCCCAGCGCTGACGCGCGCTGCGGATCGCGCCGGCGTCAGGCATGCGCGAAGATGTCGGTCTCGGGCCAGCCTGCCAGGTCGAGTTCGGCGCGGGCGGGCAGGAAGTCGAAACAGGCCTGCGCCAGTTCCATCCGCCCCTCGCGCGTCAGGCGGCGATCGAGTTCCTCACGCATCGCGTGGAGATAGCGCACGTCGGACGCGGCATATTCCTTCTGTGCCTCGCTCAGCACCGGGCCACCCCAGTCGGACGATTGCTGCGCCTTGGAAATGTCCTGCCCGAGCAATTCGCGGACGAGCTCCTTGAGGCCGTGCCGGTCGGTATAGGTGCGGATCAGCCGCGACGCGATCTTGGTGCAATAGACCGGCGCTGCGGTGACATCGAGGTAATGGCTGATCGCCGCCAGATCGAAGCGGGCGAAGTGGAACAGCTTGGTCCGCGCCGGGTCTGCCAGCAACGCGCGCAAATTGGGCGCCGCATAGTCACTGTCCGGGCCGAAGCGGACGAGATGCTCGTCGGGGCCGCCGTCGGACAATTGCACCAGGCAGAGCCGGTCGCGCGGAGTGATGAGACCCATCGTCTCGGTATCCACCGCAATGTCGACGCCGGGCGCGAACAGGTCAGCGGGAATGTCTTCTTCGTGGAGAGTTACGCTCATCGCCCGGCCCTAGCGGCGAATCGCCCGCCGCTCAATGGCCGGTCTTGTGCCCGCGGCCACGGCGTGCCGCGATGTTGAGCCCTTCGACCACGCCGGAAAACGCCATCGCCGCATAGATATACCCCTTGGGTACATGCACGCCGAAGCCATCCGCGATCAGCACCGCGCCGATCATCAGCAGGAACCCGAGCGCGAGCATCACCACGGTCGGGTTGCGCTCGATAAAATTGGCAAGCGGGGTGGACGCGAGCATCATCGCGCCGACCGCGACGACCACCGCGACGATCATGATCGGCAGTTGATCGGTCATGCCGATCGCGGTCAGGATCGAATCGAACGAAAAGACGATGTCGAGCAGCAGAATCTGGACGATCGCATAGCCGAACGAAAGCGTTGCGGGTGCCTTCTGGTCGATCACATCCGTCTGCGACTCGTCGGAGTCGTCCGGGTCAATCGTCTGGTGTATCTCGGTGGTCGCCTTCCACAACAGGAAGACTCCGCCCGCGATCAGGATAAGATCACGCACTGAAAAGGCGGTTTCGAACGACGGCTGGCCATGATCGTTGACCGCACCGGCCAGCCCGAGGTCGAACAGCGGATCGGTCAAACCGGCGATCCACGCGATCGTCGACAGCAGGACGAGTCGCAGAACCAGCGCGAGACTGATCCCGACACGCCGCACCCGCACCCGCTGGTCTTCCGGCAACTTGTTTGAAAGCAGCGAGATGAACACGAGATTGTCGATTCCGAGCACGACTTCCATCACGATCAGCGTGGCGAGAGCGGCCCAGGCGGCGGGGTCTGACAGGAGCGATAGGATCGACATATGCGGGCAGCGTGTGCCGCGCTTGCAACGCTGACGCAAGATCGCTGCGAGCCGTGCCCCAATTTGGACGAATTTGTTCGCAGCAGTTGTATTTTTAGGCTAACACGGATCTGTGTCACGAGCGGTTTGGTGCACAAAGCCTTGCGTCTTTCGTCCGGTGCAATGGTTGTTATAATGATGTCGGACGAAGCGGGAAGACGAACAGGGCATGAGTTTCGATAAAGGACGCCGCGGCGATCGTGGCGGGCGCGGGCGCGACAAGCGCGACGGTTTCGGCGACAGCGGCGGCTTTGACAGCGGCTTCGGTGGCGGCGGCGATCGCTTCGGCGGTGGCGGCGACCGCTTCGGTGGCGGCGGTGATCGCTTCGGCGGCGGCGGTGGCGGTGGCGGCGATCGCTTCGGCGGCGGCGGCGGCGGCGGCGGCGGCGGCGGCGGTTTCCGCAGCGGCGGCGGTGGCGGCTTCGGCGGTGGTGCCGGCGGCGGCGGTGGCCGCGGGATGCCCCCGCAGGTTGTCGGCGAAGGCACGGGCGTCGTTAAGTTCTTTAACGGCCAGAAGGGTTTCGGCTTCGTCGTACGCGATGACGGCGGCGAAGACGTGTTCGTCCATATCTCGGCAGTCGAGCAGGCTGGCCTGACCGGTCTGGCCGAGGGTCAGCCGCTTGGCTTCACCCTGGTCGATCGCGGTGGTCGTATCTCGGCGACCGATCTCAAGATCGACGGCGAGCCGATGGCCGTCACCGATCGCGGTCCGCCGCGTGAGCGTGATGCAGCCGCCCCCGGTGGTCGCCCCGCTCCCGGTGGCGCTCCGCAGCGCTCGCTGACCGGCGAGAAGGCAACCGGCACGGTCAAGTTCTTCAACGCGATGAAGGGCTTCGGCTTCATTCAGCGCGACGACGGACAGCCCGATGCGTTCGTGCACATCTCGGCCGTTGAGCGTGGTGGCATGACCTCGCTCAACGAGGGCGACCGGCTCGAGTTCGAACTCGAAGTCGATCGTCGCGGCAAGATGGCTGCGGTCAACCTGACGTCGATCGCGTAAGCTCTACGCATCGATCACGGTAAGAAAACCCGGTGGGCTCCGCGCCCGCCGGGTTTTTCTTTGTCGGCGGTGGGTGCGGGCTTTGCGCTTGCCGCTGTGGTCTACTTAACGCTTGGCCGTTCGGCAGAGACTGACGCAAGGCAGTCCTGCACATAATCGCTTCCCCGGCGAAGGCCGGGGCCCAGTCGAGGAACGGTCGAAAAGGGAGGCCAGCGCTTCGTTACCACGGCCACTTCTACTGGGCCCCGGCCTTCGCCGGGGAGGCGCCATATTTTCGAACCGCTGCGCATTGCGCGAATGGCGGCAGCGGACGGACCATCCCCGTCAACCGCCCGCGAAGCGATCGGTCGCGCGGATCAACTGATTGAGGATGCCGGGTTCGCTATAGGCATGGCCCGCCCCTTCGATCAGGTGGAACTCCGCGCGTGGCCAAGCCTTGTGCAGCGCGTACGCATAGCGTGCCGGACATGGCATGTCGTAGCGGCCGTGGACGATCACGCCAGGAATGTCCGCAAGCCTTCCGGCATCGCGGAGCAATTGCCCATCCTCGAGCCACGCATCGTGGACGAAATAGTGATTTTCGATCCGCGCGAACGCCAGCGCGAAATGGCCGTCGCTGAACGCGTCCGACATCGCCGGATCGGGCAGCAGCGTGATCGTCTCGCCCTCCCAGATCGTCCACGCCTTCGCCGCCTCCAGTTGCCGCGCGGGATCGTCCCCGGTGAGCAGGCGATGATAGGCGCGCAGCATGTCACCCCGCTCCGCGGGCGAGATTGGCGCGACGAAGCCTTCCCATTTGTCGGGGAACATCTCGGACACGCCGAACTGATAATACCAGGCGATCTCCGCCGGGGTCGCGGTGTAGATTCCGCGCAGGACCAACGCACTGACATGCTCGGGATGGGTCTGCGCATAGGCCAGCGACAGCGTCGATCCCCACGAGCCCCCGAACACCAGCCAGCGCTCGACCCCGATCATCGCGCGCAACCGTTCGATATCGGCGACCAGATGCCAGGTGGTGTTTGCCTCCAGCGCGGCATGCGGCGTCGATCGACCGCAGCCGCGCTGATCGAACAGCAACACGTCATAACGCGCAGGATCGAACAGCCGCCGATGGCTCGGCGAAATGCCGCCGCCAGGGCCGCCATGCAGGAACACCGCCGGAGTCGCGCCGGGCGTGCCGCAGCGTTCATAATAGACGCGATGCCCGTCACCAACGTCGAGCATCCCCGTCGCATAGGGTTCGATCTCGGGGTAGAGTTGGCGCAGGTTGGTCATGCGCGGACGGTAACGATCGGCCCGTACGCTGTCACGCGGTGCCAGGCAGCCCTACCGCATCGGGACGGCCCGCCCCTCGACCATCACATAGGCCACGTGCGTCACCGCCGCCGGATCGGTCAGTGGGTCGCCCGTCACCGCGATCAGATCGGCCGATTTTCCGGGTTCCAGCGTCCCCGTCTTCTGCGCGATGCCGAGCAGATCCGCCCCGCCCTTGGTTGCGGCGATCAGCGCATCGCGCGGCGTCATTCCGCCTTTGCTGACCATCAGCCCGACTTCCTCGCCATTGCGTCCGTGCGGGAACACCGCGGCATCGGTGCCAAGCGCGATCGGGACGCCGGCCTTGTACGCGCGGTTGAGCGCCTTGCCCCAGACGAGCAGCGTCTGCCGCGCCTTCACTTCGGTGTTGGGGGTGTAGATGCCCTTGCCGAGGTACAGTTGCAGCCCGCTGTAGGCCATCAGCGTCCCGACATAATAGGTGCCGCGCGCCTTCATCAGTGCGACGTCGGCGTCATCGGCATAGGTGCCATGCTCGATCGAGTCGACGCCTGCGCGCACCGCCGCGCCGATCCCCTTTGCGCCATGTGCGTGCGCCGCTGCCTTGAGCCCGAGCTGATGCGCGGTGTCGCAGATCGCCTTCATTTCCTCGTCGGTGAAATGCTGTTCCAGCCCGATCTTGCCGTCGTCGAGCACCCCGCCGGTCGCATGGAACTTGATAGCGTCCACCCCGTAGGAAGCGATCTTGCGCACCGCTTTCTCGCATTCGAGCGGGCCGGTGCAGACCCAGAACTGCTCCCCCGTCGCGTCGATCGCGGCGCGCAGGTCGGGCGAAAGCCCCACGGTCGAATCGCCATGCCCGCCGATGATCGACAGAGCAGGACCGGCGACCTGAATCCGCGGCCCCGGGAAGCCGCCTTCCTTGATCGCGTCGCGCATCGCGATGCTCGCGAGCGGCGGCCCACCCAGGTCCCGCACTGTGGTGAACCCCGCCCGCGCCGTGATCAGCGCGTTGCGCAGGCCGACGGTGGCCGCATAGGGTTCGGAATATTTCGGGGTGAGCCCCTGATACCACGGCTCGCCCGAATTGCTGGTGAGGTGGACGTGGACGTCAATCATCCCCGGCATCACGGTCTTGTCGCGCAGGTCGACAACGGTCGCCCCGGCCGGCGTCGTCGCGCCATCCTCGATCCGCACGATCTTGCCGTCGGTCACAACCACGGTGGACGCGCCGCGCGCGGGCTTTGACGCATCGACGATGACATGGCCCGCCTGGATCGCAAAGGTTTCGGCACTTGCCGTCGTACTCGCCAGCAACGCGGCCACCGTCGCAATCATCACCCTGCGCATCGTCGTCTCCCCCTTGTTGCGGGGCAGAGTATCAGCGCGAACCGGCGTGTCGAGCGGTCACGTGATCAGGCGCTTGAGCCCCACCACGGTATCGGCCTCGGCGGCGGGTTTGTCGGTCCGGATTCGCGCGATCCGCGGGAAGCGCATCGCGACCCCCGACTTGTGCCGCTTCGATTCATGAATCGAATCGAACGCGATCTCCAGCACCAGCGTCTTGTCGACTTCCCGCACGGGGCCGAACCGCCCAACCGTATGATTGCGCACGAAGCTGTCGAGCTTCTTGAGTTCCTCGTCGGTGATGCCCGAATACGCCTTGCCGACGGGCAACAGCGTGCCGTCCTCGGTCCAGCAACCGAAGGTATAATCGCTGTAGAAGGACGAGCGCCGCCCGCTGCCGCGCTGTGCATACATCATCACGCAATCCGCGGTCAGCGGATCGCGCTTCCATTTGTACCACAGCCCGGTCTTGCGGCCGCCGAGGTAGGGCGAATCGCGGCGCTTGAGCATCACCCCTTCGATCGCACCATCGCGTGCGCCCGCGCGTATGCCCTCGAGCGCGGTGAAATCGTCTGCGACGATCACGGTGGAGAGATCGAACCGTTCGGGATCGAGCCGCGCCGAGAAAGTTTCCAGCCGCGCGCGACGTTCGGTCCATCCGAGCGGACGAAGGTCCTCGTCGCCGTCGAACAGAATATCGTACAGCCGGACGAACGCGGGTGCCTCGGCCAGCATCTTGGCGGACACGACCTTGCGACCCAACCGCTGCTGCAAGGCGTTGAAGCTTGCGGCGCCGCCTTCCTCCGTCGCGTGCCCCTGCGCATCGCCCTTGACCATCAACTCGCCGTCGACCGCGCCGATCGTCTGGAAATCGCGCGCGACTTCGGGGAAACTGGCGGTGATGTCGTCGCCGGTTCGGCTGTACAGCCGCGTCTCGCCTGCCACATGGACGATCTGGACGCGGATCCCGTCCCATTTCCATTCCGCGGCATAGTCCTTCAGATCGACGCGACCGTCCTCAAGCGGGTGTGCGAGCATGAACGGGCGGAACACCGGTATGTCCGCCGCGGTCGGTTGCGCTCCGCGCCCCTCGGCCCAGTCGAACAGCGCGGTGTAGGGTGGGTCGATCCCGTGCCACACTTCCTCGACCGCTTCGACGTCGAGATCGAACGCCTGCGCCAGCGCGGTCTTGGCAAGCCGCGACGACACGCCGATCCGCAACGCGCCGGTCGCCATCTTGAGCAGCGCGAAGCGTTCGTCCGAATCGAGTTGGTCGAGCATCTTGCCGAGAACGGCCGGCGTATCCGAGCGCGACAGTTTCGCCAGCCGATCGACCGCGTCCGCCATCCCGAGCGGCGCCTCGACGACGGTTCCCGGCGGGGTGGGCCACAGTAACGCAACGGTTTCCGCGGTATCGCCGACATAATCGCGGCTCATCCGAAACAGCACCGGATCGACGCGTGTCTCGATCAGTGCGCGGATCATCGCGGGCTTCACGCCCGGCAGGTCGAGCTCTCCGGTCAATGCCGCCATCGCCCAGCCTCGATCGGGATCGGGCGTCATACGGAGATAATCGACGATCAGCCGAAGCTTGGCGTTGCGCGACCGCGTGTAGATCAATCGATCGAGAAGGTCCGCAAAGGCGCGCATCGTGCCACAACATGGCCGCCGCCGGGTTGTTCCGCCAGCGGTATCATTGCTGGCGATGGTAGCGTCACCACGCTAGGGGGCCGGAATGGCCATCGTTCGATCCTTCATCCTGCTTGGAATGATCATCGTGGTCGCGGTGTTTGCCTGGGCGCATCACAATGCGCGGATCGATCCGATCGTCCGCACGGCGCGCATCGGGTTTCGCGACTGGCCCACGACCGCCCGCCCGGTGCGCGTCGCGCTGTTGAGCGACATTCACATCGGCAACGAATCGATGGATGCCGCGCGGCTTGCGCGGATCGTGCGGCAGGTGAATGCGCTCGAGCCTGACCTGGTCTTGCTGGCGGGGGATTATATTGCCGGGCACCGCGCAAAAGTCGCACGGAAGTTCGCGCCGCAACTGACGGCACCGCTGGCGGCGCTTCGCGCACCGCGTGGGGTCGTCGCGGTGATGGGAAACCACGATTACGATACGGACCCCGTGGTCATTCGCCGCGCGCTGGAAGCTGCCGGGGTCCGCATTCTGGACAATGCGGCGGTCGCTCGCGGCGCATTGACGATCGCTGGGATCGACGATCGGCTTCACGGGCGCGACGACCTTCCCAAGACACTGGCTGCGGCGCGCCGATTGCGCGGCATTCCGATCGCGGTGAGCCATGACGGCGTCAACCGGTATCAGCTTCGCGACATCACGCTCGAACTGGTCGGGCACACGCATTGCGGGCAGGTCGAACTCGAAGCGTTCGGGATCAAGAACCCGGTAACTCATACGAATTATTCCTGCGGCATATCGCGAACGGGCCGATTGATCACGTTGACCACCGCAGGGGTTGGCACAAGTCTCGTGCCGTTCCGCGTCAATGCGCCGCCAGACCTCTGGCTGTTGACCATCGGCCCGGCGGTGCGCTGACAGGCGGGAAAATCAGCCCTCGCGGCCGGCCTCGAACAGGAACCAAGCGCGGCGTTCTGCCTGATCGGTCCAGTCGTCGATCATCGCGCTGGTGGCATTGTCCTTCGCGGCATCGGCGATGTCCTTGGCTTCGCGCAGTGCCTCGACCAGCGCGAGATTGTCGTCGCGCAATTCGCTCAGCATCGCCTTGGGACCAACGAACTCAGCGTCATTGTCGACGATCGTCTGGTGGCGCGCGATGTCGCCGATCGAGCGCAGCGTGGTGTTCCCGGTCTTGCGGACCCGCTCGGCAATGTCGTCAGTGCCCGCGAAGATTTCGGCGGCCTGCTCGTCGAGCATGAGATGATAGTCGCGAAAGTGCGGGCCGGACACGTGCCAGTGGAAATTCTTGGTCTTCATGTACAGCGCGAACGAATCCGCGAGAATGCCGTTGAGCGATTCGGCCACGGTGCGAGTCGCGTTGGTCTTGAGGTCGGTTGGCGTGTTCAGCGCGTCGGTTACCATGATCGGGCTCCTTTGGGTTCGTTGCGGCAACGGTCCAATACTCGAATGGCTCCCCTTCCCGCGACGCTTAATTTCGCTCGGCGCGATCGACCGATTAGATCAGCGTGGCCACCGCCGCCGCGATGCCGCCCCCGAATCAGCCGATGCGCCGAACCGGAAAGGCAGATGCGGTCGAGTCGCGTGCATCCGCATCGCGCTGGTCGCGCAATACCGTTGCGCGCAACATTTCCACCCATGCAGTGATCAACGGGCCCTGCTCGCCCCGCTCCAGCGCAGCCGATATCGCGCGGGACACCGCGACGGCGGGGAAGAGGCCGCACGCGAGCGCGACACCACGAACGGCTTCCACTTCCTCCGCCAACCCGGCAATCGGTACGTCTTGCGCGGGGAGCGGCAGTATTTGCGTGTGGTCGTTCACGGCGGGCTGGCCGGTCGGATCGATTGACATTAGTGACGTCATTGCAAGCCCTTCGTTATCGCGACCTCTTGCAGTCGACGCGGTAAAGGGTGTGTTAAATCCGGGTTCGCCACGGTTGATCCGTCACGTTCCGGTTGACATTCCCCAGTGCTTCCGCCATCGGACAGCGCTTGAGAGCGGCGACCGGTTCGCCGCTTTTGCATTTTTCAGATCACAGGAATTCAGGTCATGGCAAAGCCGACCACGGTCAAGATCAAGCTCGTCAGCACGGCGGACACTGGCTTCTTCTACACGACGAAGAAGAACCCGCGTACCAAGACCGAGAAGCTGAGCTTCAGCAAGTATGATCCCGTCGTGCGCAAGCATGTCGAGTTCAAGGAAGCCAAGATCAAGTAAACCGCGTTCGCGGTTTACATCCTCCCGGGTGATTCCGGGCCAGAAGCCGCGGGCGAAAGCCTTGCGGCTTTTTTGCGTGGTCGAACGCCCGTGCGCGAGGCGTCACAGCAGGGCGGCAACCGCATCCACGAAACGCACCAGCGAGATCGGTTTTGAGACATAGGCGTCCGCGCCCGCCGTGCGGATCCGTTCCTCATCCTCACGCCCGGAATAAGCGGTGACCGCCATCACCGGTATCTCGCGCAGCGCCGAATCGGCCTTCAATTGCAGGATGAGATCATAGCCGCTGACATGCGGCAGCTGGATGTCCATCACGATCAGGTCGGGCTGGAACGCCCGCGCACTGACCACTGCCTCGCGGCCGTCGCGCACCCCCTCAGTGACATATTCATGCGCCTCCAGAAGGTCGCAGAAAAGTTTGAGGTTGAGTTCGTTGTCCTCGACAACGAGCACCCTTTTTGCCACGCCAGCGCTTTCCTCATTCATGGGCACACGACTACGTAATGCGCGCCTCGCTGACAAACAACGATCCAGCACAGCTTGCGCTCCGTGCGCTGGTATGGACGCTGGGCGAGCCAGACCGCGCGACGCGCTTGCTCGACGTGACCGGCCTGACGCCGACGGACCTGCGCGCGCGTGCCGATGACCCCGCGGTGCTTGCAGCGACGCTCGCCTTCCTGGAGGCACACGAGCCCGATCTGATTGCCTGCGCCGAAGCCCTGGAGGTTCGCCCCGAGGATCTGGCATCGGCGCATCGAGAGCTCGAATGCTCAGACGACATTGGAGATTTTGCTTGAAGGGCCTGTTGATTTGCGATTGCGACGAGGTGCTGTTGCACATGGTGCGGCACTTCGGCGTATGGTTGCGCGAAGCACACGACATCACGTTCGCGCTGGACGGCGGCGACTTCGCCAACAGCATGACGCGCAGCAACGGTGCCCCGGCCCCGACGCGCGAGGAAATGTGGGGGTTGCTCGACCAGTTCTTCCCGCATGAGATGGGCCGCCAGACGCTCGTTCCGCACGCGCGCGAGGCACTCGCCGCGCTGTCCAAGGTGGCGGACGTGGTGATCCTCACCAATTTGGGGGATCACAACCGCGAACCGCGGATCGCGCAGTTGCTCGGCCATGACATGGATTACCGCGTAGAGACCAACCAGGGTGGCAAAGGCGATCCCGTCGCACGGCTGGTCGCGGAATTCGGCAATCCCGTGACGGTGTTCGTTGACGATCTTCCGGTCCACCACGCCTCGGTCGCCAAGCACGCGCCGGAGGTCCACCGGGTCCATATGGTTTCCGAGCCCGACCTTGCGGTGCATATGCCCCCCGCCCCCGATGCGCATGTCCGCATCGATGATTGGCAGGCCGCGCACGTCTGGATTGCCGAGCGCTTTGCCGCCGGTCGTCCCGCCTGAAAAACCCCTTATTGCCAGGAGCAATGTTCATGACCGACCGTATCGATCACAAGCTCGCCGAACTCGGCCTTAGCCTTCCCGCCGCAGCCGCGCCCGTGGCTGCCTATGTGCCGACCGTCGAGGTCAACGGGCTGCTTCACATCTCGGGCCAGCTGCCGTTCAAGGATGGCGCGGTCATCACCGGCCGGCTTGGCGAAGACGTCAGCCTGGAAGACGGCGCCGCAGCGGCACAGGCGTGCGCGCTGATGCTGGTCGCGCAGATCAAGGCGGCGCTGGGCGGGTTGCACCGCGTCGAGCGGATCGTGAAGCTCGGCGTGTTCGTCAATTCGACCGCCGACTTCACCGACCAGCCCAAGGTCGCCAATGGCGCGTCCAACCTGATGGTCGAGCTGTTCGGGGAAGCCGGCAAGCATGCCCGCAGCGCGGTCGGCGTCACCGCCTTGCCGCTGGGCGCAGCGGTCGAAGTCGACGCGATCGTTCAGATCTCGATGCCGTAAGCTACCCGAGGCCGGACGTTCCTTAGCGGAACGGTCCGGCCTCCATCGGTCAGGCGACCACCGGCTTGCGCGTGAACAGGCCGTAGCCTGCGATCACAAGGTAACAGAGCGCCGGGATGATCAGCGCGAACTGCAGCGTCGACTGATCCGCGAGAACCCCCGTCAGCGGCGGCACGATCGCCCCGCCGACGATCGCGGTGGCGATGATCCCCGATCCTTCCGCCGCCCGCGCGCCCAGACCTTCGCTCGCGAGGCTGAAGATCGTCGGGAACATGATCGAGTTCATCAGCCCGATCGCCAGCAGCGACCAGCCCGCGATCGCCCCGGTGCTGTGCGTCGACACCGCGATCAGCACGACCGCACCGGTCGCGACCGCCGCGAGCACCTTGCCCGGCGACACGACCCGCAGCACGAACGCGCCGATGAACCGGCCGACCATCGCGCCCCCCCAATAATAAGCGACGTGCTTACCCGCGGTGACCGCGTCGAACCCCATCGTGTTGGACTGTTCGAGATAGCTGACGATCAGCGACCCGATCGCGACTTCGGCCCCGACATACAGGAAGATGCATGCCGTCCCGAAGGCGAAGCGCGGGCGCTTGAGCAGGTCGAACGCCTGGAAGATGCTGCCATGCTGCTCCACCGTATGCGGCAAGCGCTTGCGCCGCGACCACACGACCACCGCGACCAGCACCAGCGCGATCGCGAGGCCGAGATAGGTGTGGACGACGACTTGCGTCTCCGCGGTGCGGTGCGCGTCGAGCGCCGCCCCCGTCAGCGTGGCGGGATCGACCTTTGCAAGATTACCGAGGATCAGGATCGACCCGACGATCGGGAAGATCGTGGTGCCGAGCGAGTTGAAGAATTGCGCGAAGGTGAGGCGGCTTGACGCGGTCTTGGGCGCGCCGAGCAGGCTGATCAACGGGTTGGCGACGACCTGCACCGTGGTAATACCGATCGCGAGCACGAACAGCGCCATCAGGAAGACGGCGAAGGTCCCTGACGAAGACGCCGGAATGAACAGCACGCAGCCGACCGTCATCAGCAACAGCCCGACCGAGGCGGTCTGCATGTACCCAAGCCGGCGCACGATCGCCGCGGCGGGGAGCGAGAAAACGAAATAGGCCGCGAAAAACGCCGACTGGACCAGCAACGCCTGCCCGTAATTGAGCGTGAACAGGTCCTTCAGCTTGGGGATGATCACGTCGTTGAGACTGGTGATCCCGCCGAAGATGAAAAACAGCGCGAAGACGAAGACCTGCAGATCGGGCGCATGAACGCCCTTGTCGGCATCCCCCGCGGCGGGTGCATGGGCGGGCGATCCGCCGGGATTCAAGGCCATCAGCTACTCCTGGTGCGAACCGATGCGCAGCCGCACCGATCGAAAGATGCGGCGCCGTCTGCCATCGCTTGGTGCGCGGGTACAGCCGGTTTGCGATGGGGGGATGGTGGTGCGGTGACTCGCGAACTGCTGATAGCGGGAGTTGGTGGAGAGCTGCCGTTCGCATTGATCGTCACCCCGGGCTTGACCCGGGGTCCCGCTTCCAATTTTCTGCCGCGATGAGGCATCGTGGCGGCTGGGTATACATCATGGCCGATCGTTATCGCGGCGCGATATATGTCGGCGTCACCGCCGACCTACCCGCCCGTATTCAGCAGCACCGAAGCGGCGACGGATCCGACTTCTGCCGCCGCTATGGCCTGCGTCGTCTGGTTTGGGTCGATCACACACCGTCGATCACCGATGCCATCGCGCACGAGAAGCGCCTCAAACACTGGCGGCGTGCGTGGAAGTTCGCGCTGATCGAACGTGGCAATCCCGAGTGGCGGGATCTGTTCGAAACGATAAGTTAGGCCGAGAAGCGGGACCCCGGGTCAAGCCCGGGGTGCCGAAGGTCGGGTAGCACCACGTCTGGCATTGGAGCGATAACGATCATCCGCGCTTACGACGCCACCGGTCCTACTCCGGCTCGCGCACCCGCTCATGATGCCGGATCACTTCGTCGATGATGAAGCGCAGGAACTTCTCGCTGAAATCCGCATCGAGCTGGGCATCGTTCGCCAGCCCGCGCAGCCGCGCAATCTGCGCTTCCTCGCGGCCCGGGTCGGCGGGGGGGAGCCCGGTCTGCGCCTTGTAGCGCCCGACCGCCTTGGTCACCTTGAAGCGTTCGGCCAGCATGAACACCAACGCGGCATCGATATTGTCGATACTCTGGCGGTATCCGTTCAGCGTTTCGTCGGACACCAGCATACTCCCATCCCGTGATCCGTCTTTTTGAGGGACCCAAGCGTGCTGTGCAACCCGCAAAGGGTTGCGTTTGCAACGCCGCGCGGCCACATCGCACTCCACATGACCGCCACGATCCACCGCCTGGGCGATACACGGCCCGCCCCGTCGCTCGAACCCATGGTTCAGCTTGTCACTGGTGACATGAACATGGTGAACGCGGTGATCCTGTCGCGCATGCAATCGCAGATCCCGCTGATCCCCGAACTCGCCGGTCACCTGATCGCCGGCGGCGGCAAGCGGATGCGTCCGATGCTGACGCTGGCGAGCGCGCGGTTGCTTGGCTATTCGGGGACGCGGCACCACCGGCTCGCCGCTGCGGTCGAGTTCATTCATACCGCGACGCTGCTCCACGACGATGTCGTCGACGGCTCGGACCTGCGGCGCGGCAAGCGTACAGCCAACCTCATCTGGGGCAATCCGGCGAGCGTGCTCGTCGGCGATTTCCTGTTCAGCCGGTCGTTCGAGCTGATGGTCGAGGACGGGTCACTCAAGGTGCTCGGCATTCTCGCGGGTGCCAGCGCGATCATCGCGGAAGGCGAGGTCAATCAGCTGACCGCCGCCCGCCGCGTCGATACGCCCGAGGAACGCTATCTCGACATCATCGGCGCGAAGACCGCCGCCTTGTTCGCCGCCGCCTGCCGCGTATCGGCAGTGGTCGCCGAACGTCCCGAGAGCGAGGAACTCGCGCTCGACTCCTACGGCCGCAACCTCGGCATCGCGTTCCAGCTGGTCGACGATGCGATCGATTACGTGTCCGACGCCGGAACGATGGGCAAGGATGCGGGCGACGACTTCCGCGAGGGCAAGGCGACGCTTCCCGTCATTCTCGCGTATGCGCGCGGCAACCCCGAAGACCGGGTCTTCTGGAAAGCGGCGATCGAGGGCCACCGCAATCGCGACGAGGACTTTGCGCGCGCGATTGCGCTGGTGCGCTCGACTCGCGCGGTCGAGGATACGCTGGCGCGCGCACGGCATTATGGCCAGCGCGCGATCGATGCGCTCGGCGTGTTCGCCAACGGACAGGCGAAGAATGCGATGATCGAAGCGGTCGAGTTCGCGGTAGCACGCGCCTACTGAGGCTGCCGCCAGCAGTAGTCATCGATCCCGTTGCTTATCCGATCACCGTACATCCGGGCGGCTAATGGCCGGTCAGGGGACTCTGCAATCGGGGTCGTGAAGCGGCGCATTGGTTTCGAGCTCCACCTGCAATGTCGCATGACCGATCCCGAAGTGATCCTTCAACATCGCGCGGGCGTCATTCAGGAACGCATCGCCGGGGTGGCCTTGCGGCATGACCAGATGCGCGGTGAGCACCGTTTCTGTCGTGCTCATCGGCCAGATATGGACATGATGAACCTGCGCGACTCCGGGTAGCTGGCGCAGTTCCTCCCGTACCGCATCCGAATCGATCCCGCGGGGAACCGCTGCCAGCGACATCTCCACCGATTCGCGGAGCAGTCCCCAGGTCTGCAGGAAGATCAGCACGGCGATCACGATGCTCACCACCGGATCGAGCCACATCGCCCCGGTCCACCAGATGAGCAATCCCGACACGACCACCCCCGCCGAAACCAGCGCGTCGCTCGCCATGTGCAGATAGGCGCCGCGGATATTGAGATCGCTTGCACTGCCGCGCAGGAACATCAGCGCGGTCGCGCCATTCACCAGGATACCGACACCCGCGACCCAGGCGACCAGCGGACCGTCGACCGGCGCCGGAACCGCCAACCGCTGGACTGCCTCGAGCATGATCGCGCCAAGCGCGACGAGCAGCAAGAGCGCGTTGAGCAACGCGGCAAGGATCGTCGATCCCTTCAGACCGTAAGTAAAACGCTTGGACGGCGAGCGCCGCCCGAGCGCGATTGCCGCCCACGCCGCGCCGAGTCCGAGCACGTCCGACAAGTTATGCCCTGCGTCAGCCAGCAGCGACACCGAATGCGCCATCAGCCCGAACACGACCTCGCCCACGATGAAGCTGAGGTTGAGCGCAATTCCTACCGCAAAGGCGCGGTCGTGACCGCTGGCGGGCGCATGGCTGTGGCCATGGCCGCCGTGACCGTGCCCGTGCCCGCTGTGATCATGCCCGTGGTGCGAGTGGCTGTGCCCGGCCATCAGAGTCTCCGCTTTCGATTTCAGGCGCGTAGCATTGGGCTATCGTGAGATACTAGGACGTGCGCGATGACAAAGCCGTCATTTCGACGGTCCTTAAGGGGCGATGCAATGCGGGCAGAACGCGACGGCGCGCTTCCATCCGCGCAATCCTGCGGTAGGGATGCCGGGTGACATCCGTCCTGCCCATCCACGCCGTCCTGCCTGCTTTGCTCGACGCGCTGCGCACCACGGCGAACGCGGTGCTGGTCGCACCGCCGGGGGCCGGCAAGACCACCGCGGTCGCGCCCGCGCTGCTGGGCGAAGCCTGGTGCTCCGGCGAGATCCTGCTGCTCTCCCCCCGCCGCCTTGCCGCCCGCGCGGCTGCCGAGCGGATGGCAGCACAAGCGGGCGAACCGGTCGGCAAGACGTTCGGCTATGCCACGCGGATGGATTCCAAACGGTCCGGCGCAACCCGGGTTACGGTCGTGACCGAGGGGATTTTCGTCGCGCGGATCCAGGATGATCCCGAACTCACGGGCATTTCGGCGGTGCTGTTCGACGAAGTCCATGAACGCAGCCTCGACAGCGATTTCGGACTCGCCTTGGCATTGGATGCGCAAGCCGGGCTGCGTCCCGACCTGCGCCTGCTGGCGATGTCGGCGACGCTGGATGGGGCGCGTTTTTCGGGGCTGATGGGGGATGCGCCGATCCTGGAAAGCGAAGGGCGGATGTATCCGCTGACGCTGCGCCATCTCGGGCGTGCAAGCGAGGCGCGGATCGAGGATTCGGTCGCGGCTGCCATCAAGCTTGCTTTGCGGGAGGAAACCGGCGGTGTGCTGGCATTCTTGCCGGGGGTGGCGGAAATCGAGCGCACCGCCGAACGGCTCGACGGGCTCGGCGCAGGAATCGTGCTGCACAGGCTCCACGGCAGCCTCGACCCCGCCGCCCAGCGCGCTGCCATCGCGCCCGATCCGTCGGGCGCGCGCAAGGTCGTGCTCGCCACCTCGATCGCGGAAACCAGCCTCACGCTCGACGGCATCCGAGTGGTTGTCGATTCAGGGCTCGCGCGGCGCCCGCGCTATGATCGGGCTGCGGGCATGACGCGGCTCGTCACCGAACGCGCGAGCCAAGCCGCGGTCACGCAACGCGCGGGCCGCGCTGCACGCCAGGCACCCGGCGTCGCCTATCGCTTGTGGGAAGAAGCCGCCACCGCCGGACTCCCGCGCTTCGACCCGCCCGAGATCCTCGAGGCGGACCTGTCCGCGCTGACGCTCGACTGCGCTTTATGGGGGGTTGCCGATCCACGATCGCTGGCATGGCTCGATCCGCCGACCGAGGCGGCGGTGCGGGAAGCGCGCGCACGGCTGATGGCCCTCGATGCGATCGACTCGGACGGCCGACCGACCGCGCACGGCAAGGCGATCGCGCGGCTGCCGCTTGCGCCGCGGCTCGGGCACATGCTGGTCCGGGCGGGTGCCTTCGGGATGGCGAACGCTGCGGCGGAGGTCGCGGTCCTGCTTGGCGAGCGGGGGCTTGGCGGCAACGACGTCGATCTGGACGCACGGCGGCGGCGGTGGCGCGGCGAACGTGGCCAGCGCGCCGAGGGCGGACGCAAGCTGGCACGGCGATGGACGACGCTTGTTCCCGCCGCTCCGGGCTCCACACCAACACCGACACCGACACCGGGCGAGGGAGAAACCGCGATCGCCATCGCACTCGCCTTCCCCGACCGGATCGCACGCCGCCGTGACGCATCGGGCGAGACATGGGCTTCGGTCGGCGGGCGCGGATTCAAGCTCGACGCGACAAGCAGCCTCGCGCGCACGGAATGGCTTGCCGTCGCCGAGACGCAGGGCCTCGCATCGGGCGCGCGGATCCTGTCCGCCGCCGCGATCGATCCGACGACGATCGAGACCTTGTTCGGCGACCGGATCGAGACCCACAGCACCGTGGCGTTCGATCCCGCGACCGGCGGCGTGACCGCGAAACGTGAACGCAGGCTCGGCGCGCTGCGCCTGTCGAGCGGCCCCGACGCGAACGCCGACCCCGCGGCGATTGCCGGCGCGCTGCTCGACGGGCTCCGGGCGCACGGGCTTGCGCGCTTGCCGTGGAGCGACGCCGCGCAGGCGCTGCGCCACCGTGCGGCCTTCGCTGCGGCGCATGGCGGTGCGGATCTGGCGCTTGATGACGATGCGCTGCTGGCGCGGGCGGACGAATGGCTCCTGCCCCTGCTCGACGGCAAGCGTCGGCTCGATGCGATCGACTCAGCAGCGCTGACCGATGCACTGCGCGGGGTGATCGGCTGGGATGCGTTGAGCGCGATCGACCGGTTGGCACCGACGCATTTCCACAGTCCCGCGGGCAGCGGCCATGCGATCGACTACGCTGCCGAGGGCGGCCCGCGAGTCGACTTGCGACCGCAGGCGTTGTTCGGACTGGCGGTGCATCCGATGGTGGGTGGCGGGCGCGTGCCGCTGGTGCTGAGCCTCACCTCCCCCGCCGGACGCCCGATCCAGACAACGCGTGACTTGGCTGGCTTCTGGGCGGGAAGCTGGGCGGATGTCGCGCGCGAAATGCGTGGTCGCTATCCTCGTCATCCGTGGCCGGACGACCCTGCATCCGCCGCCGCGACACTTCGGACGAAAAACGCAGATGCGCGCGCGCGCGAAGCACGATAAGGAACCCTTATGTCGATCGCCCGAATCTATCAGCGCCCCAAGAACGCCATGTCCTCCGGACGGGCTCGCACCTCGACCTGGGTGCTCGATTTCGCCCCTGCGGAAGCCAAGCAACCCGATCCGCTGACCGGCTGGGCGGGATCGGGCGACACGCGCGACCAGGTGCGCCTGGACTTTCCGACGCAGGAAGCGGCAGTGGCCTATGCTGAGCGCGAGGGCCTCGCCTTCACGATCGTCCCCGCCCCCCAGCGCACACTGAAGCTGCAGAGCTACGCCGACAATTTCCGGTAATCGGGGCGACCCGGCGTTTACCAGGGGCCCTGCCCGTTCGTTTCGAGCGTGGTCGAGAAACCTGCGCTGCGTGGCGTTCTCGACTCTGCGCCGGGCAAACGGATCAGGGTGAAAGCGCCGCGCTTTAATCGCTGAGCATTCCAGCGCCGAGCAGCAGCAAAAGCTTGACGTCCATCGCCAGCCCCTCCGCCCGTTTAGCGGCCACGAATGCGGCGATCTCGGGAACCGGTACGCGGTGGACGGTGATACCTTCGCCCTCAATCCCGCCACCGTCGCTTACCTTGCGCAAGCCGCGCGCGCGAACGAGCGTGAACCCTTCCGACACCATACCCGGCGATGAATGGAAGAAGCCGAGCGATTCGATCGAATCGGCCTGGTAACCGGTTTCTTCCTCAAGCTCGCGCCCGGCAGAGTCGACCACGCTCTCGCCCGCATCCTCATCACCGACCAGACCCGCTGGCAGTTCGAGGCACGCCCGGCCCAACGGCACGCGAAACTGCTCGACCAGCAGGACATGGCCGTCGTCGATCGCAAGGATCACCGCCGCCTGAATGCCGTGCGCGCGGCCGACATATTCCCAGGTGCCGTCCTTGATGACCTTGATGTACTTGCCGCTCCAGACGGTCTCTGCGGTCATAACTCGATCAGCCTGTCGGGAAGTTCGTTGCGGTCGGTTTCGGTCTTGGGGAAGCTTTCGGACAGGATCGCGCCAATCCGCTCGACCGCGGCGGCCATCCCGGCCCCGGGATTGCCCGAGCGAGTCTCGTGGACGAGCGCGGCCATCGCATCGCCCCAGCGTTCGGCAGGCACCGCGCGGTGAATTGCCTCGTCCGCAACGATTTCGGCCATGCGCTCGTCGCGCGAGAGATACAGCAGGATGCCGACACGCGTCGCGGTACGGCGTTCAGCACCGACCTTGAAATAGCGGATCGCCCGTCGCCGGACCCGCCGCCGCCGGATCGTCTTGGGCACGAGCGCAAGCCGCAGCGGCATGTGCGACAACGCGAGGCGCACGACCAGGAACACCAACGTCTGCGCAACGAGGATCAGCCCGACCAGCAGGCGTGGATCAGGCTCGGCGTCCCAGCCCTGCGTGAAACCACTCAACCACCGTTCGATCCACGCCGGATCAACCGTCGCCAAGGCGACGACCAGCAGCATTGCCAGTATGGCAACCAATAGCGCCGTGTCGTCATAGTTATCCGAACGATCGGTTACGATCGTAACGATCTCGCCGTCGGTGCCCTCCTCGGCGCTTTTTACCGCGGCAAGCACAAGGGCATGGTCATCGGCGCCGAGCCGGGGTGTCCGTGTCATCACCAATCCCCCGATGCGCCGCCGCCGCCGAACGATCCGCCGCCACCGCCGGTGAACCCACCGCCGCCCCAGCTGCCGTCCGACCCGCCGTCGGAGCCGCCACCACCACCGCCCCAGCCGCCGCCGGAACCTGCACCCGTGCCGCCGCCCCAGCCGCCCATGGTCGCGCCCCACAGGATCGCTGGTGCGATGCCGCTGCGATACTCACGACCGCCGCCGCCACCGCCGCCGCCCCCACCACCGCCGCCACCGCCGCCACCGCGACGGAGCACGGACAACAGGACAAAGCCGATCACCATGCCCCAGAAAATGAGGCCGAAGGGAATCCCGCCGCCATTGCCTGAACGCCGGTGTGTCTTGTCGAATTCCTTTGCCGCCGCGTCGACTTCCGCCTTCGCTTCCTCGGGCGATGCGCGCAATTGCGCGATCAGCGCGTCGGTGCCTGCCTCCATCGCACCGGGGATATCCCCCGATTGCGAGAGTTTGGGGATCATCTGTTCCCGGATCACGCGGCCCGTGAACGCGTCGGTCAGGAGCGGCTCGAGCCCATAGCCGACCTCGATCCGCGGCCCGCGATGCCCTTTGGGTTCGTTGGGCGCGATGAACAGGATCGCGCCGTTATTGACGTCCTTCAGGCCGACGCCCCAGGCGCGCCCGAGCCCGACGCCATATTCCTCAAGCTCGCGTCCCTCCAGATTTGGGATCGTCGCGACCACCAGTTGGCGCTTGGTGTCCTTCTGCAACGCCTCGAGCTTTGCGGTCAGATCCGCCTCGGTCGCGGGCGGGAGGACATTCGCCGCATCGACCACCAGCCCGGTGAACTTGGGATAGGCCTGCGCGTCCGCGGTAGCTGTGCCGAGAAGCACCGCTACCGCGACCAGGATCGATTTCAGGATGTGCATGGAACGGGCCTGAGCCCCCCGATCAGTTGGTGTTGCCGAAATTCACCGTCGGCGCCTGGTCCGAACCCGGGGTCGTCGCCTTGAACGGGACGAGCGGCTTCGCGCCGTAGATGACCTTCGCGCCGATCGCGTCGGGGAAGGTACGGATCGTCGTGTTGTAGCTCTGCACCGCGCCGTTGTAATCGTGCCGTGCGGTCGAGATGCGGTTCTCGGTGCCCTCGAGCTGATCCATCAACGTGGCGTAATTCCCTTGGCTCTTGAGCTCAGGGTACGCTTCCTGGAGCCGCTGGAGCGATAGCGTCACGTTCGACTGCGCCTTCTCATACGCCGCGACCTTGGCCGGATCGTTGAGCTGATCGGCCGATAGCTTGACCGAGTTTGCGCTGGCGCGTGCCTGCGTCACTTCAACAAGGATGCTCTTTTCCTGCGCGCCGGCGGCCTTCACTGTCGCGACGAGATTGGGGATCAGGTCGGCACGACGCTGATAGTAATTTTCGACATCGGCCCATTTGGCCTTGGCGTTTTCCTCCTGCGTCGGGACGCTATTGAGGCCGCAGCCCGACAACGACGTCGTCAGCGCGAGACCAGCCGAGGCGACGAACAACGTGCGGTACTTCATTTTTGGGATCCCTCCAGACCTTGCACCGGCATGATAGCCGGGTACGATAGCGACACGAAACAAAATCGGTTGGGGTTAGCGTATGTTCAAGGAGTTCAAGGCGTTCATCGCACGAGGGAACGTGCTGGATCTCGCCGTGGCGGTCATCATCGGCGCGGCGTTCGGCAAGATCGTCTCGTCCCTGACCGACGACGTGATCATGCCGGTGATCGGTCGGATCCTCGGTGGCCTGGACTTTTCGAGCTATTTCCTGGTGCTTGGCAAGGTGCCAGCGGCGTTGGCGGGGTCATCGGACTATGCCGCGCTCAAGAAGGCGGGCGTCCCGCTGTTCGGCTATGGCGCGTTCCTGACGGCGGCGGTCAATTTCCTGATCGTTGCGTTCATCATCTTCCTGATCGTGCGCGGGGTCCATCGCCTGATGCCCAAGCCGCCCGAGACCCCGAGCGAGCCGGTCGAGCCCGCCGACGTCACGCTGCTGCGCGAAATTCGCGACGAGCTGAAGCGGCGGCCGATCTCGTCCGACGTCCTCGACCGCAGCTGAGCGTTCGGCGGCCCCTCAGGCGGCGACCAGGTCTTCCGATACCGAATCGGCAAGGCTGGTCCCGTCGAGGATCCGCGCAGTCTCGTCGCGAACGCGCATCATCGCATGGCGGATCGCGCAACTCGCCTCGTCCTTGCAATCCTTGCACGAACGATAGGCGGTCCGGCTGACGCACGGGACCAGCGCAAGGGGCCCCTCGATCACGCGGATGATTTCGCCCAGCGAGATCAGGTGGGTCGGACGCGCAAGGCAATAGCCGCCCATCTTGCCGCGAAAGCTGTGGAGGAACCCCGCCTCGCGCAAGTCCGCGAGAATGAGTTCGAGGAACTTGCGGGGAACGTTGGCCTCCAACGCAATCCGGTTCATCGGGATCGGGGGGCTGTCCTTGGGGGCTTCGGCAAGGAACATCATCGCGCGCAGCGCATAGCGGGAACGTTGGGTCAGCATGATACTATACCCCATGCACCGCTTTTGTGGCGAGTCAAAGGCGCTGTCCCATTTTATCCCGCAAATTGCAGGCTTCCCATTCCCGACCGAGCACCTATATCGGTTTTGCCGGGTTCGCCCGGCTATGGCGATAAAGTGCGGCGTGCAATAGATACAACGGACCCGGGGGCAGTACCCGGCGGCTCCACCACAACCGGCCACGGCTTTCAGCCAGACCGGTCATGACGGGGCCGAAGCAGGATCGACGTGTTTCGAAAAGCGCTGTTTTTTCCCGGGCTGAGTAACCTGTAAAAGGCTCAAAACCACAAGTGCAAACGATAACGAAGCACTCGCGATTGCAGCGTAACTCAAGGCCTAACGGTCTAGGTTACTAAGCTAAGCGCGGTTCGGGCCGCACCGGGCAACAGAAGCGGACACCGGCGGTACGGGGAGCACCGAGCAACAGAAGCTCCCCACCTTTCCCCATCTTTCGAAAGTCATCTTCGCGCCCAGCCGATGCCGGGCTGCAACGTGACCCGACTCCGATGTCCGTTGGGGAGACGTCAGGCGGCAAACCTCGCCACACCCGCCCCCGCCATCCGCAGATCCTCCACGAACCGACCGAACTCCACTTCCGCCGCCGCCGGATCAGGCAGGCGCAGAAGATAGCTCGGATGTACCGTGATCCAGCACGTGCTGCCATCGGCGAGCGCAATCGGGCGCCCCCGCTCCTTGCCGATCGTCACCACCCGCCCGAGCAAGCTCCGCGCCGCGGTCGCCCCCAGCGCGACCGTCACCTGCGGCTTGATCAGCATTCGCTCCTGCTCGACCCACCAGCGGCATGCATCGATCTCGCCCGCCCCCGGCTTGGAATGGATGCGCCGCTTGCCGCGCTGCTCGAATTTGAAGTGCTTGACCGCGTTGGTGACGTACGTCCGCGTCCGATCCACCCCCGCCGCCGCCAGCGCACGGTCGAACAGCTGCCCCGCTGGCCCCACGAACGGCCGCCCGGCAAGATCCTCCTGATCGCCCGGCTGCTCGCCCACGAACATCAACGGCGCGTCGACCGGCCCTTCGCCGAACACCGTCTGCGTTGCCGGACCATATAAGGGGCAACGCGTGCAGGCCGATGCCTCGTCGCGCAGTGCGTCCCACGCGATCGTGCTGTTGCCCCCGACTTCGTCCCGCGCGCGTGCGATCATTCCCGACTCCCGTGCCTGTGCCGATGCGATCAACCCCGGGACCAGCGCGGTCTCGGGCATGTTCTTCCAGTATTTCTTGGGCATTTCCTTGAGCATCGCGCCGATCTTGACCCGCGCAGGGTTGAAGATGGAGGCGTAATAGGTCTTCCACACGTCCTCGATCGGGTCGCCCGCGGGCGCATCGCTTTTGCCCGCGCCTGGCCCCTCGGCAAGCGTCTCGCCGTCCCAGTGGATCGACAGATCGGGCGTCAGGATCGACCAGTGCATGCTGGCGAAGCGATCGAGGAAAAAGCCCGCATTGTACCGAAGGATATGATGCTCGGGCTCGAACCACGCTACGAAGCGCGCCTGGCCATCGACCTCGACCTCGCGGAAGCGCAGGAACGCGCGCATCTTGTGGATGTCCTTGCGCACCTCGCGCGCAAACCCTTCGAGCTTGCGCACCAGCGGATCGGCCTTGTCCTCGACGGCGCCGGGCCGGTCGCGCAACCGCACCAGCAAAGTGTAGAGTAAGGCGAAGCGTTCGGAGTCCCTGTGCAGCACCGCCTTGCGCGCGAGATCCACGAAAGCGCGCGACACCGAGAAGGCGGGCGCATCGCTCTGCGGCACCGGCAGATCCTCGCCGAACAGGTCGACCGCCGCCTCCCCGACCTGCCACGTCACGTCCGCCGGTGCGACACCGCCGACCGCCAGCCCGCGCGCCGCCTCGCGCCAGCCGTCGAAATCATCGGGCTCGGCGAGCTTGACCCTGTGCATCGTCTCATTCTCTCCCGTTCGGTCGCATGACCGTCAGGCGAACAACTCCAGTTGCTTGACCTTGGGTGCAACCACGGGGCGCAATTCCGCCTTGTCGCTGAGCGCGACCGGACGCCAGTCCTCCGCGATCAGGAACGGACGCAGCTTGGTGATCGACACCGTCAGCCGCGCGACGTCCGCCAGATGCAGACGCCGCCAGCGCCGCGCCGCGAGGATCGAGGTAACCGCCTTCACCCCCAGCCCCGGGACGCGCAGCAGCCGTTCGCGCGGCGCACGGTTGACGTCTACCGGGAAGATCTCGCGATGCTTGAGCGCCCAGGCGAGCTTGGGGTCGATATCGAGCGGGAGCATGCCCGTCGTCTCGTCCGCCGCCGCCACGACTTCCTTCGACGTATAGCCGTAGAAGCGCATCAGCCAGTCCGACTGGTACAGCCGATGCTCGCGCATCAGCGGCGGGCGCTGGAGCGGGAGCACGGTGCTTGCGTCCGGGATCGGGCTGAACGCCGAATAATAGACGCGGCGCAGATCGAAGCTGTCGTAGAGCGTCGAGGCGCGCAGCACGATGTCGCCATCGGTCGCCGCATCCGCGCCGACGATCATCTGCGTCGATTGCCCCGCAGGGGCGAAGCGCGGTGCGGACTTGAACTTCTTGCGCGCATCGGCCGCGTCGATGATCGAGGACTTCGTCTCGGCCATCGCATCTTCAATCCGCACCGCCGATTTTTCGGGGGCGAGCCGCTTCAAACCGGAGACGGTCGGCAGCTCGACGTTGATCGACAGGCGATCGGCATGGAGCCCCGCCTGTTCGACCAGCGCAGGGTCGGCATCGGGGATCGTCTTCAGATGGATATAGCCGCGGAAATCATGATCCTCGCGCAAGCTGCGCGCGACCTCGACCATCTGCTCCATCGTATAGTTGGACGATCCGATGATCCCCGAGGAGAGGAACAGCCCCTCGATATAATTGCGTTTGTAGAAGGACAAGGTGAGGTGGACGACCTCCTGCGCGGTGAAGCGCGCGCGGCGGACGTTCGAGCTTTTGCGGTTGATGCAATAGTGGCAGTCGAAGATGCAGCTGTTGGTCAGCAGGATCTTGAGCAGCGAAATGCACCGGCCATCGGGCGCATAAGCGTGACAAATGCCCATCCCGCCATCGGTCGACCCGACACCCTTGCTGTCGCGCGAACTGCGTTTCACCGACCCCGACGACGCACAGGAAGCATCATATTTCGCGGCATCCGCGAGGATCGCCAATTTGCTCTGAACATCCAGTTGCGCCATGCTGTTCCTTATACGTTCTTTTCGCACACTGTCGACGAAATAGCTGCGCCGGGATAAGACGTTGCGGGATTTGGGGGCGCTTATGACCGAACGGTGGACGCAGCGGATCGATCCGCGCTGGGTGCTTGCGCTCACCTGCCTGCTGGGCTGGGCGTTCAAAGGGCATTGCGGCGCGGCGTGGGGCGGATCGATCCAATATGTCACCGGCTGCTACAGCGACGCGGTGCCGTTCTGGGGTTTGCGCGGCGTGTCCGCGGGGCAAGTCCCGTACCTCGAGGCGCGGATGGAATATCCGGTTCTGACGGGGCTGCTGATCTGGATCGAAGGGTTCGTCACCCGAACTGTCTTCGGCGCAAGCGCGACCGCCGCGCATTTCCTGTTCGTGGTGGCGGCGGTCAATGCCGCGCTTGCCTTCCTGGTGCTGCGGATGCTCCGGCGCGCGGGGGTCGATCGTGCGCGGCAATACGCTTGGGCGGCGGCACCCCCGCTAGTGCTGTATCTCGGGCACAATTGGGACATGCTGGCGGTGACCTTCGCCGTGGCGGCGCTGCTGTCCGCGCGATCCGGGGATACGCCGCGCGCGGCATCGCTTGCCGCACTGGGAAGTGCGGCGAAGCTGTTCCCGGTCCTAATGCTTCCGCTGCTCGGGCTGGGTGCCTTGTTCTCGCGCGGCGGCGGCAGCGTGGCGCGACGGGTCGCGATGTCGAGCGTGCTGGTCGTGGTTGCGGTCGGGAGCTGGGCGTTGGTCAACCTGCCGGTCGCGGCGATGGCGTTCACCAACTGGTCCGAATTCTACGCTTTCTCGTCCGAGCGAGCAGGCACGGCCGGATCGGTCTGGGAAATCCTGGCGCAATCGGGCTGGTGGGCGACGACGATCCCCGAACGCAACCTGTGGTCCGCGGCGCTGTTCATCGGTGGCGCGGCGCTGATCGTCGCCGCAGGGTGGAGGCGGCACGGCGCTCGCCCCTGGATTCTGTTCGCCCCGGTGCTCGCGTGGTTCCTGCTGACCAACAAGGTCTATTCGCCGCAATTCGACCTGTGGCTTTATCCGGTGCTGCTGCTGACGAGCTATCGCTTGTGGCCGGTCGCATGGTTCGCGGTGGCGGATGTCGCGGCCTATTTCGCAGAATTCTGGTATTTTGCCGGGCTCGACGGCCAGCGTCCTGCAGCAACGTTGTCCGATATAGCGCTGGCGGCGGGGTTCCGCGCGGGCGCAATGCTCTGGATTATTGGCGCGGCATTGATCCGCCCGGCACCGCATTGGATCGAAACAGCTCCGTCATCGACCGACGACGTTCATTCTATTGCAACGTTACCGAACCTACGCCGTTACGGTCGACAATAAATTCAAGGGTATTCAGATGCGTAAACTCCTGCTCTCGCTCGCCGCCGCGTCGCTCGTCGTTCCGGTCAGCATGGCCATGCCGACCACCAAGGCTGAAGCCAAAAAGCGCTATTACGCCAAGTCGCGCCGCCACGTCCGCACCTGCCGCCATTCGAGCGGAACCACCGGCCTCGTCGCGGGCGGCGTCGGCGGTGCATTGCTCGGGAATAAGGTGCTCGGTGGTGGTGCGCTCGGCACGATCGCTGGCGGCGTCGGTGGCGCATTCGCGGGTCGCGCGGTCGATCGCACGCTCACCGCGAAGAACCGTTGCCGCTAAGCATCGGATCGCCTTGATCTGAGGGAAAGGCCGATCGATCGCGACGCGATCGGTCGGCCTTTTCTATTTACCCGCGCAAGCTCGCGCCGAGCTTCGCCGCCGCCGCGACGACCTTGTCCGCGACTGCCTTCAGCTCCGCCTCGGTGAAGCTCTTGTCGCCCGGCTGGAGCGTGACCTCGACCGCGATGCTCTTGTGCCCCGGCTCGACGCCGGTCCCAGTGAAGACGTCGAACACGCGCGCCCCGACGATCGCCGCCTTGTCCGCCCCGCGCGCCGCGCGCACCAGCGCCTCGCCCGAGACGCTGTCGGGCACGAGGAACGCAAAGTCGCGCCGTACCGCCTGCAACGCCGGCGGCGCATAGGCCGCACGCGCGAAGCTCGACGCGCGCTTGGCGGGGATCGCATCGAGATACAGCTCGACCGCCGCGACCGGGCCATCCACGTCGAACGCGCGCGTCGTCAGCGGGTGGACCATGCCGAACGCCGCGAGCACCGTCTTCGGCCCGAGCCGCAGCGTCCCCGACTGGCCGGGATGCCAGGCATCGCCCGCCTCGCCCATCACTTGCAGATTGTCGACCGGTGCGCCTGCCGCCGCGAGCAGCGCGAGCGCTTCGACCTTGGCGTCATAAGCGGTGAACTGAGTCGCCTTGCCGTCCTGCCAACCGCGCGCACGCGCCTCGCCCGCAAGCACCACGCCCAGCGTCGGCCGTTCGCCATCGGCGAGATAGCGTCGCCCGAGCTCGAACAGCCGGACGCCACCGGCGCCGCGCTTCATGTTGCGCTCCGCCGCAGCGAGCAGGCCGGGGAGAAGCGACGGGCGCATCACCTTGAGCTCCTCGCTGATCGGGTTGGCGAGCGTCCAGGACGCACCGCCGATCGCGGTCGCCTGCGCGTCCGACAGGAAGCTCCAGGTGATCGTCTCGTTGAGACCGCGCGCAGCCGCAGCCCGGCGGACACGACTCTCGATCTTCTGCGCAGGCGTCGCGGTCGGCTTCGCCACCCCCGCAGCGCGCGGCAGCGGGGTCGCCGGGACCGAATCGATCCCCACGATGCGGATCACTTCCTCGACCAGATCGGCCGGGCCATCCACGTCACGCCGCGCGGGCGGCGGCAGGACGGTCCAGTCGTCCTCGACCGTGAAGCCGAGCGCGGTCAGGATCTCGCGCTGGCGCTCTGGCGCAACCGCAAGACCACCGAGCGTTTCGGCGCGGGCGGGGTCATAGGCGATGCGCTTGCGCGTCGTCGGCGGCGTGCCAGAATACGTCGGCTCGCTTGCGCTGCCGCCGCACAGGTCGAGCACCAGCCGCGTCGCGATCGCGAGGCCGTCTTCGAGGAACGCCGGGTCGACGCCGCGCTCGAACCGCGAGCGCGCATCCGAGGTCAGCATCAGTGCCTGGCCGGTGCGTGCGATCGAATCCGGGTCGAAATAGGCACATTCGATCACGACGTCGGTCGTCTCGGGCGTGACGCCCGAATCCTCGCCGCCCATGATCCCGCCGATGTCGTGGACATGCGCGTCGTCCGCGATCACCGTCATCGTCTGGCCAAGCGTATAGGTCTTGCCGTTGAGCGCGAGGACCTGCTCGCCCGCGGTCGCCTTGCGCGCAACGAGCCCGCCCGACAGCTTGGCGCGGTCATAGACGTGCAAGGGACGCCCGAGATCGAACATCACGTAATTGGTAATGTCGACCAGCGTCGAGATCGACCGCTGGCCGATCGCGGTCAGGCGGCGGCGCATCCATTCGGGCGCGGTGCCATTGACGAGGCCGGTGACGCCCTGCGCGTAGAAAGCGGGGCAGCCGTCCGTATCATCGGTCCGCACTTCGGGGCCTGCGCCCGCGCCCGCGACCGGCGCATAGGCGAGCGGCTTGGCGGTGCCGAGCCCGGCTGCGACCAGATCGAGCGCGATCCCGCGTACGCCCATGCAGTCTGGGCGGTTGGGGAGGACGTTGACCTCGATCACCGGGTCGTTGAGCCCGGCGTAATCGGGATAGGCCATGCCGATCGGCGCATCGGCAGGAAGCTCGATGATCCCGTCATGCTCCTCGCCAAGCTCGAGTTCGCGCGTCGAACACATCATGCCGTTCGATTCGACCCCGCGGATCGCCGCAACCTTGAGCACCATACCGTTCGACGGCACCGTCGCGCCGGGCGCACCGAACACGCCGACCAGGCCAGCGCGCGCATTGGGCGCACCGCAGACGACCTGAAGCGGGCCATCGCCAGCATCGACCGAAAGGACCTGGAGTTTGTCCGCCTGCGGATGCGGCGCAGCGTTCAGCACCTTGGCAACGCGGAACGCGGCCAGCGTCGCGCCCGGGTTCTCGACGCCTTCGACCTCGAGGCCGATCCGCGTCAGCGTCTCGACGATCGTGTCGAGCGAGGCGTCGGTGTCGATATGCTGCTTGAGCCAGTCGAGCGTAACCTTCATGCGCCGACTCCCTGGCTCAGCGTGGGCACGTCGAGTGCCGAGAAACCGTAATGCTTGATCCAGCGCGCATCGCCTTCGAAGAACGGGCGCAGATCATCCATGCCGTATTTGAGCATCGCGAGCCGATCGACCCCGACCCCGAAGGCGAAGCCCTGCCACTCGTTGGGATCGAGCCCGCAGGCGGCGATCACCTTGGGGTGCACCATCCCGCTGCCGAGCAATTCCATCCAACCTTCCGACCCGCCGAGCACGCGGCGGCCCTTTTCCATCGTCCAGCCGACATCAACCTCGGCCGAGGGTTCGGTGAACGGGAAGTAGCTCGGGCGCAGGCGGAGCACGATGTCGTCGCGCTCGAAGAACGCCTTGAGGAAGGTCTCGAGCGTCCATTTGAGATGACCGAGCGTGATGCCCTTGTCGATCACCAGCCCCTCGATCTGGTGGAACATCGGCGTGTGCGTCGCGTCCCAGTCCGAGCGATAGACGCGGCCCGGCGCGATGATGCGGATCGGCGGCTCCTGCCCCATCATCGTACGGATCTGCACCGGGGAAGTGTGTGTGCGCAGCACCTTGGCCTCTTCGCCCTCGCTCGCCTTCAGGTAGAAGGTGTCGTGCATTGCACGCGCAGGATGGCTCTCGGGCATGTTGAGCGCGGTGAAATTATGCCACTGGTCCTCGATCTCGGGCCCGGTCGCGACCGCGAAGCCTAGATCGGCGAAGATCTCCGCCATCTCGTCGAGCACCTGGCTGACCGGATGGACCGACCCTTGCGGCGCCGCGTCGGCGGGGAGCGTCATGTCGATCGTCTCGCGCGCCAGCCGCGCATCGAGCTCGGCGCGGTCGAGTGCTGCCTTGCGTGCGGCGATCGCAGTGGTCACCGCCTCGCGCACACCCTGAATGCGCGGGCCCTGCTCGAGCCGCTCGTCGGGCGACATCTTGCCGAGCGTCTTGAGCAGCGCGGTGATGCTCCCCTGCTTGCCGAGCAGCGCGACGCGGAGCGATTCCAGCGCGACCGCGTCGGCTTCGCCGATCGACGGCAACAGCGATTCTATCTCGGCAAGGTCAGCCACACATATCTCCGTCATTCCCGCAAAGGCGGGAAGCCATTATGGGTGACGCCGTAGCGGGAGGGGAAGCCCTTGATCAACCCTGCGCGGTGCTGATGCAGCCGGCCAGGGAGGGTCGAGGTAACACCGACGCACAGCTGTCCTTCAAAACCGTACGTCATCCTGAACTGGTTTCAGGATCCAGCCCTCCGCGAGTTCGGACTAAGCCTGTTGCGCGGTGGATGCTGAAACAAGTTCAGCATGACGGCAGCGCTCGGAGCACGGGATGACCGCCCTTCGGAAACGCCCCCAAAACAGAAAAAGGGCGCCGGTGTTGCCACCGACGCCCCAAATCTTCGTCTCGCGACAGGTCGCCGTCAGGCGGCCTGGGGCAGAGCCGCCTTAGCTTGCGCGATGATGGCGCTGAATGCGGCACCCTCGTGCATCGCGAGATCCGCGAGGACCTTGCGATCGAGTTCGACGCCAGCGAGCTTCAGGCCATGCATGAAGACGCCGTAGGTCAGACCCTCGACGCGGACCGCTGCGTTGATACGCTGGATCCACAGGGCGCGGAAGTTGCGCTTCTTAACCTTGCGGTCGCGATACGCATACTGGCCGGCCTTCTCGACGGCCTGACGGGCGATACGGATCGTGTTCTTGCGACGGCCATAATAGCCCTTCGCCAGATTGAGGATCCGCTTGTGCTTTGCGTGGGTGGTTACACCCCGTTTTACGCGTGCCATTCTCTAATTCCTTCCGCTCAGCCGAGACCGTAAGGCGCCCACGCCTTAACAGCAGCCGTGTCGGCCTTGGACAGCACCTTGGTGCGACGGTTCTGGCGGATGTACTTTGCGTTGTGGCTCATCAACCGGTGGCGCTTGCCAGCAACGCCGTGCTTCAGCAGGCCGCTCGCGGTGAGCTTGAAGCGCTTTTTAACGCCGCTCTTCGTCTTGAGTTTGGGCATTTTCGTCCTTTCAGTTTTGCGACGATCTATGAACGGCCACGGCAGCCCATACCGGCCGGGCAGTTCCTCTTACTCGCAGGAAAGCGGGCGCATACCCGCCCCCTTGCGAAAACGCAACTGCAGATGCGCAGAGGAACGATTACGGCTGGCGAACGGTTTGACCGCAATGGACGCCGCACCCTCCCCGCCCGCTGCCGCGCCCCCCGCGCCCCATTCGCCAGTCGCCCGACGGCGGAACTGGGGAAAGATTGCCCGCAACACGCTGGTCGGCCTGGTCGTCGCTGTGTTCCTCGTATGGCTGGTGCTGTATATCACCAAGGGGCGTTTCCTGCGCGGACCGTTCGAGCGGACCGTGTCGTCGGCGACGCATCGGCAGGTCAAGGTGCCTGGCGACTTTCAACTGTATTTCGATCCGATCACGATCCATTTCCGTGCCGATGGAATGACGATCTCCAATCCGACCTATGCGTCACGGCCCAATCTGTTCGAAGCCAAGCGGATCGATGCACGAATCGCGCCGCTATCGATGCTGTTCGGGAAACGCCGTTTCTATACGCTCGATCTGACCGATGGCGCGGTCGACCTCGAATGGAATCGCGATCACAGCCACAACAGCTGGACGTTCAGCGACAAGAAGGGCGGCAAGCCGCTCGACTTCCCCCGGATCGACATCGCAACGGTGGCAGGAACCACGTTGCGCTATCTCGATCCCCGGATGCGCCTGCGCACCGATATTGCATTCCAGACGATCACCTCGACCGACGCGAAGATCGGCAAGTCGGTGCGGTTCAAGGGCGACGGCAAGGTCCGCGACACGCCATTCACACTGACGGGCAAGTTGTTGTCGCCAGACGCGACGGTCGCACGCGGCAAGAACAAGCTCGAACTCGCTGCAGATGCGGCGCACAACCACATTACCGTTGCGGGCACGCTCCCGAGCATTGCGGATATCGAGAATGTCCCGCTCGCGGTCACCTCACGCGGGCGCAATCTTGCCGAACTGCTCGACATCATTGGCGTCGCGATCCCGCGCACCCGGACCTATGCGGTCAAGGCGACCTTGACCAAGGACGACACCACCTATGCCTTCACGCGCCTGACCGGGCGATTCGGCGACAGCGACATCGAAGGCAAGTTCACCGTCCGCAACATCGAGCCGCGGCTCCACATCGGTGCCGTGCTGACCACGCGCAAGCTCGACATCATCGATGCTGCACCATTCATCGGCTACAACCCCGACATCGTCGCCACCAAGGGCGCGGTCGCTGCAGCGGCGAGCAGCGGCGCGGCACCTGCGCGGCTGCTCCCGGATGCGGAGATCCCGGTCGAGACGCTCAAGAACTTCAACGCTGACCTGCGCTACAAGGTTGGCGTCGTGCGCTCGAAGAACGTCCCCGTCTCGAACATCGACCTGACGCTGTCGCTCAAGGACAGCCTGCTTAAACTGTCACCCCTGACCTTCGTGATGGCGCGCGGCGATGTCGCGTCGGACATTACGATCGACGCCCGCCGTCGCCCGGCGCACGACACTTATGACATTCGGCTCGCGCCGACCCCGATGGCGCGCCTGCTGGCGGGCTATGGTGTCGCGGAGGCGGGAACGAGTGGCGTGATCAAGGGGCGGATCCTGCTCGAAGGCGACGGCGACTCGCTTCACGACTCGCTGGCAACGTCGCATGGGCGAATCGCGTTCGTCATGCCGGGCGGTTCCTTCTGGACCCGCAACGTGCAGCTGTCCGAACTCGACGTCGGCACGTTCGTCCAGAAGCTGTTCCAAGGAAAGCTCAAGGAACCGGTCAAGATCAATTGCGGGTTGATCGGCTTCACCGTGCGCGGCGGCGTGGCAGCAGCGGACCCAATCCTGATCGATACCGAAAAGAACATCATCGTCGGTCGCGGCGGGTTCAGCTTCAAATCGGAACAGCTCGATCTGGCCATCCGCGCGGACGGCAAGCGGTTCAGCTTCCTGTCGGCACAATCCCCGATCGGCCTGAACGGCAGCTTTGCCAAGCCAGGCTATAGCGTGGTCAGTCCGCAACTCGTCGGCCGTGCCGGTGCTGCGTTGGGGTTGAGCGTCATCGGTACACCGGTCGCCGGGCTACTCGCGTTCGTCGACATCGGCGATGCAAAGGCGGCGCAATGCGGCCCCGTGCTGGCCGCCGCCCCGGCCACCGCACAGCGCACGGTCAAGGGCGAACAGCGCGACGACGTCGGGCATGGCACCACCGCCAAGGCCGAGAACGGCAAGAAGACCGCCGGAGAGCGGTCGGGGCAGCGCAAGAAATTCCTTGGGATCTTCTAAACGCGACTAGGCGGCGGGTACGCTCAATGCCCGCCGCGACAGGCCAGCGCGTCGAGAATTTCCTCGACCCGTGCAGGATCGCCCACCGCAACCACTTCACCGACGCTGTCGGCGGTCAGCGGATCACCCGCCCAGTCGCACATCTGCCCGCCCGCGCCCTCTACGATCGGCACCAGCGCCGCAAAATCGTGCAATTTCAGTTCTGCCTCGACCACCACGTCGAGCCACCCGCTCGCGACACAGCCGTAGTTGTAGCAATCACCCCCGAGCACCGTACTGCGTACCTTGGCATCGAGGTGCTCGAACGCATGGAGTTGGTCGTCCTGGAACAGCGCGGGTGACGTCGTGGCGAGCAATGCCTCGCCGAGATCCTTGCAGCGCCGAGTCGTCGCGGGCTTGCCGTTGAACAGTGTGGGCTTGCCGGTTGTCCCGACCCAGCGTTCGCCGATGATCGGCTGATCGATCACCCCCAGCATCGGCCACCCGTCGACCACCAACGCGATCAACGTCCCGAAGATCGGCCGGCCCGAAATGAATGCCCGCGTCCCGTCGATCGGATCCAGCACCCAGGCGCGGCCCGACGTCCCCTCGCGCACGCCATATTCCTCGCCGATAATCGCATCATCGGGGAAGGCCTTTTCGATCAGCGACCGCATCGCAGCCTCCGCCGCCCGGTCGGCGAGCGTCACGGGCGACGCATCGCCCTTCATCTCAAGTCCTTGTTCTGTCCGCCAATACGGACGGATGGCGGCCCCTGCGGCGTCGGCGAGCGCGGCGGCGAGGGCGAGATCGGATTCGGTAATGCGCATCATGCCTGCCTAATCGGGCTGGCCCGAAACCGCCAGTCCGCGCACATCGCAAACGACCGAGAGGATCGTGCGGACAAAGCATGCCGACCCGCGATCTGGCGAAACATCGTTTCGTTGCGGTCACGCTAAATTAGCAGTTTTGGAATAAGCCCTCGCTTTGGGGAAGCAGTCGTGGCTGAACGACGCTGGGTGGCAAGGACGCATGGGAACGATGGCCACGGCAAGGGACGTACGACTGGAAACGGTCGAGTACCGCGCCGATCAGGTGTTCGGTCAGATTGGTCGATTCCTCGCGCAGCACCATCTCAGCCCCGATCCGCTCCATTACGCCTTCGCCCATCGCGTCATCAGCCATCCCGACGGGGTGCTAGCAAAGTCGGTCGCGGCGCTGACCGAAGGCGGCATCCGTCTGACCGCCCGCGACATCGAGAAGCTCGGCGGCCAGGTGGCGGCCAAACCGGTGTCGGGAGGCCCGCCCACCGCCGACCCCGTCGAAGGACTTGTTGCGCAGACGCAGATGCAGGTCGAGGGCTTCACCGACATGATGCACGCGATTCGTGAGGAAACGCAGGGTTTCGGACGGGATCTCGCAGCGAGCGCGAATGCGATGCGCACGACCGACAACAATGGCGACATCGTGCGATTGACCGAGGTGATGCTGGATCGGGTGCAATCCGCAGAGGCGCGTCTGGCCGCCGCGACGCACGAAGCCGAGGAGTTGCGCCTGAAGCTGGAAGAGGCGCGCAGCAACGCGCGCAGCGACCCGCTCACCAACCTGCCCAACCGCCGCGCTTTCGAGGAAAACTTCGGCCAGCATGTCGCCGAGGGAAAGAGCGTCTGTCTCGCGGTATGCGACGTGGATCGGTTCAAGCGCGTCAACGATCGATTTGGCCATTCGGTCGGCGACCGTGTTCTCAAGGCGATCGCCGAGACGCTGCTCAAGAACTGCGCCGACCATATGGTCGCACGCTATGGGGGTGAGGAATTCACCGTCCTGTTCGTCGGGGTTTCGCTCGACGAAGCGTATGCCACGCTCGAACGCGCCCGCGCGACGGTTGCGCAAAAACGCTACCGCCTGCGCGAATCCGACGAGCCGCTGGGTGCGGTCACCTTCTCTGCGGGCGTGACCCAGGCGCGACCCTATGAAGGTCTGGGCGCGGTGTTCGGGCGCGCGGACAAGCTGCTGTACGCCGCCAAGGACGGCGGGCGGAACCAGATCCACCGCAATTAGGAATTTACGCCGATCCTTGGCGCACGGCACCGCAAGGAATTGCGTAGTGAGACACACTCGCGATGTATATCGTTCTATTACAGTGCCTTATAAAACTGGCACGCTCCCTGCAGAGTATCACACGTCGGCGATCGGATGGTCCGAAACGCCAACACACAGGGAGATACTATCATGACCACCCGTTTCGAAGCTGTTCAGCGCGTCGCTTTCTCGCTCGTTGCCGCCTTGGTGCTGACCACCGTGCTGGCATCGACCGCCGTCTCGTTCGTCCCGGTCGCATGACCGGGCGGACGTGTTCGACCCATCGCGGTCTTATCTCGTCATAAAGACTGACAGGCGCTCGGATCCGCGTTAGCCTTCCCCCCAAAAGGGGTGACTAAATGGTTCGGGCAAGTACATACGTCACCTTCATCACGATCGCAGCACTGCTGTCCGCCTGCGGTGGCGGCGGCGACAGCGGATCAACCGGTGTGGTTCCAGTAGCCGCGACACCGACCCCGACGGCGTTACCCACCCCCGCCGCAGCGAGTTGCTCGCTGCGCGACCGGCAGGACTGGGCGGCCAGCCAGTTGCGCGAATGGTATCTGTTTCCGGAAACCCTGCCCGCGACGATCAGCCCCGCAGCCTATACGACGGTATCTGATTACATTGACGCGCTGACCGCCACCGCGCGTGCGCAGCGCAAGGATAGATACTTTACCTATCTGACGTCGATCGCCTCCGAGGACTCTTATTACGCATCGGGCGCGAGCGCCGGTTACGGGTTTCGTCTGTCTTATGAAGCCGATACCCGACGGATTTACGTTGCAGAAAGCTTCGAGGGCACGGCGGCGACCAATGCCGGGATCGACCGCGGCGCGGAAATCGTGGCGATCGGGACGAACAGCGCCGACTTGCGCACGGTCAGCTCGATCATTGCGACGCAGGGCACCGATGGCATCACCGATGCACTCGGGCCCGATACGGTCGGCACTACGCGTGCCTTCCGGATCACCGACGCAAGCGGCACGCGCACCGTCTCGGTCAGCAAGACCGATTACGCGTTGACCCCGGTGTCGAGCCGATATGGTGCGCAAATCCTGACCGATGCGGGCGAGCCCGTCGGCTATATCAACTTGCGCAGTTTCATCTCGACCGCGGACCCTGCGCTGCGCAGCGCGTTCGAACGATTCAAGGCGGCGGGGGTAAGGCGCATGATCGTCGATGTCCGCTACAATGGCGGTGGCTTGGTATCGATCGCGGAGTTGTTCGCCAACCTTCTGGGTGGCGCTCGATCGACGAGCGACGTGATCGACTATACGACGTTCCGGCCCGAGAAATCGGCGAACAACGTCACCGCCTTCTTCGCGCCCCAACCGCAATCGATCGCGCCGACCAAAATCGCGTTTATCGGGACGGCGGGCACTGCGTCTGCGAGTGAACTCGTGATCGCGCAGGCGATCCCCTATTATCATGCCAACGCCGCGCTGATCGGCACCAACACCTATGGCAAACCCGTGGGGCAGATCGCGCTGGATCGTGCACAATGCGACGACCGGCTGCGCGTTATCGCGTTTTCGCTGCAGAATTCTGCGCGGCAGGGCGCTTATTACGACGGGCTTGGCAGCATTATGGAGGCCAGTTGCCGCGCGGGGGATGACCTGACGCATCAAATGGGTGACCCGCAGGAAGCATCTACTCGCGCTGCACTGGATTATCTCGCCGGACGAAGCTGCACGCCGATCACGGGAACGGCGGGCTCGCAGGGAACCTTGTCGCTGCGAACGCCCGCCAAAATACTCGAACTGCTGACGCCCCAACGCCCCGACACCACCCAACGCGAGGTGCCGGGGTCGTTCTAGCGCCGGATCAGGCCGTTGCGGCCTCTGCCTTGGCGTTGGTCTTGCTGGTTGCCATCGCGGTCAGCTTGTCATCGGTGGCATATTCTTCGTCGAGCGTTTCCTGCAGGATCGCAGCGATCTGATCGCGCCCAAGCTGCTTGGACCAAGCGATCAGCGTGCCGTAGCGCGTGATCTCATAATGCTCGACCGCCTGCGCCGACGCGATCAGGGCCGCGTCCAGAACGGCCTTGTCGGCGATTTCGCTGGCGACTTCGTTGGCTTCCTTGATGATGCCTTCGATCGCAGGGCAGGTCGCGCCCTTTGCCCTCTCGCCGAGCAGATCGAACACCTGCTCGAGCCGGCGGATCTGGCCTTCGGTTTCGAGCAGATGCGTCTGAAAGCCGGACTTGAGGCTGCTGTCGGTCGCCTTGTCGATCATCTTGGGCAGTGCCTTGGTGATCTGGTTCTCCGCGTAATAGACGTCCTGCAGCTGATGCAGGAACAGGTCTTCGAAGGTTACGATATCCTTGGTGAACAAGCCCATGTCGTCGATCCTCGAATACAGATTGTGGGGAGGGGGTAGCCGGACGCGAGGGGTGGCACGTCCGGCTTGGGGTCTAAACGGACCGCATCGGTGGTGGTTGCGTCGAGCACGCGAAATATCGTTAACTTCCGTCAACCAGACGGCGAACTGCGCCGAACCGAATTGATGACGCACAACAGGCGGTTCGGCGCTAGGATGGCGCGGGGCCTTCCGCTCCGAAGGGATGTCCGATGGCCAAGAGCCAGAAGAAGTCGAACAAGGAAACGCGCAAGCCCAAGGCCGAAAAGGCCCCCAAGGCGAACGCATCGAACCCGACCGCCAAGGGCCAGCCCGTCGCGATGGTCAACATCAAGGGATGAGCATGGCCGACACCGAAACCGCCGCGGACGACGCCTTCGTCTATGACGAAGCCAGCGGCGAATGGGTCAGTGCAGCCGAAGCAGCCGCCACTGGCGGGGCCGACAGCAGCGTGGTCGTGGTACGCGACGCCGTCGGCAATGTCCTTGCGGATGGCGATCAGGTGACGCTGATCAAGGACCTGACCGTCAAGGGTGCCGGGCAAACGCTCAAGCGCGGCACGCTGATCAAGTCGATCCGGCTGACGGGGGACGCGCAGGAAATCGACTGTCGGTTCGATGGGATCAAGGGCCTCGTGCTCCGCGCCGAGTTCGTCAAGAAGCGCTGATACAGCGCAGACTACCGTCGCTGGGTTCAGACGAGCGCGTTGCGGCGGATCAGTTCGCGATACCAGGCGGCACTCCATTTGGGTGTTCGGACCTGGGTCGCGAAGTCGACGTAATGGATCCCGAAGCGTTTGGTGAAGCCGTCCGCCCATTCGAAATTGTCCATCAGGCTCTACAGGAAATAGCCCTTCAGGGGGTAGCCCTCGACCGTCGCGCGGTGGAACTCGGCGAGGTAGTTGCGCAGGTACATGATCCGGTCGCTGTCACCGATCCCACAATTCGCTGACCGTCCGCACTCCCCAATAAGCGACTTCGGGTCCGACATAGAGCCACGGTAACGCCATTCTCGGCGACGACGGCAAATGCGGCAACATCTTGTAGCTGCTCGGCCCCGTATCGGCGCGAACGTAATTCGGCGCTTAGATTTTGAGCGCGACGAAATCGAGCGGGCTGCCGATCGTCGCCATGTCGCCTGCCGCGACCCGCGGCGCATTCTTTCCCTCACGCACAAGATATCCGTCGGTGTAGCGCCCTTCCATGACCGCGGTCAGGAACATCGCATTCTCTTCGCGAACGGCGGTCCTGGCGGCGGCGATATACTCGGGCGTCTCGATCACGGGCACGTAGAAATTGGCATTGTCTGCGTTTCCGACCTGCGTTCCACCCCGCGCATGCTCCAGCGGAACGTTGGCAGTGTGGCGGGAGCGAACACCGCATTCTCGACGGGGTGGTGCTTGCACCGCCCGCGTCGGACCATCCCCATGTCCTCGCGCAGCTAGACGCCGCCGAAATCCGCTACGCCCGGATCGCGCCATCCCGCCAGCTCGAGCTGGGATCCTCCACCCTGCTCGCTGACGTGGTTGGGGCCCATGCGGTCGCGGCGCATGTCCTCGCATTGGGGCATCGACGCGTCGGGATCGTCAAGGACGACCTGGGCGATGCCGCCACCAACGCCCGTTTCCAGGGCTATCAACGCGCGTTCGAGGAGGCTGGTTGCCCGATGCGCCAAGCATGGATCGAGACCGGGCTGTTTACCTTTGATGGCGGCTATGCCGCCGAGCGGCGCCTGCTGGAGCGTGGCGATCGGCCAACGGCTGTCCTGGTGCAGAATGACGAGATGGCGGTCGGCGTGATGCTTGCGGCGCGCGAACTGGGGCTGTCGATCCCCGATGATCTGTCGATCGCCGGGTTCGACGACGCCGAGGTCTCCCGGATCGCCTGGCCACGCCTGACGACGGTGCGGCAGCCCGTCTTCGAGATGGCCGTTGCGGCAACCGATCTGCTGATCGCCGACCTCGAGAACCGCGAGGGCGACCGGCATACGCAGCATTCGAACACGCTGCTCATCCGGGACTCTACGGCGCCGCCACGCGCGTAGGCGCAAGACGGGAGACTGCCGACAGCCTCAGTATAGAACCATGTCACTACGCCAGTGTTTCTTCCTGCCCGCCGCCAGCGCAAAGTACAGATCCACTTTCGTGCGATGTTACTACAGTACTGTACAAGACAAAACTATCGCACTCACTCCTCAATCTATACCGGTCATCATTACAATATTTGCCAACGCGCTTGATGACGCCAAGATGACGCGCGCATACCCGTTATGTTACAGTGGGTGTAACATTGGTGACCCAATCGCTCTGTAGCGGCAGCTGGACCGGGATGAGAAAACTCTCATGGTTCAGGGGAAATCACAATGACTGTTCGATCGCGCCTTCGTTTGCAGCTGCTGCTGGGCGGCACCTTGCTCGCCCTCGCCGCTGCACCCGCTGTTGCGCAGACCACGCCCGCCGCCGATCCCGCGCAAACGGCAACGACTCCGGATGCTGCCCCGCCCGCTGCCGCTGACGATCAGCAGGGCCTTGGCGACATCGTCGTCACCGCGACACGCCGCGAAACCAATTTACAAAAGACGCCGATCTCGATCAGCGTGCTGAGCAGCCAGGGCATCGCTGATCGCCACGTCCAGAGCCTGTTCAACCTCGCCGACGGTTCGATCCCGTCGCTCCGTGTCGCGACGTTCGAAGCGCGTCAGTCGGCACTGACGATCGGCATCCGCGGCATCGTCCCCTACGACCAGAACCAGACCGCGCGGGATGGCGGCGTCGGCGTCTATATCGACGGCGTCGCGCTCGGAAAGACGCAGGGTCTCAACGCCGCATTGTTCGACATCGAGCGGATCGAAGTGCTGAAGGGCCCGCAGGGCACGTTGTTCGGTCGCAACACCGAAGGCGGCGCGCTGTCGCTCGTTTCCAAGGCGCCAAGCGGCGTACTTGGTGGCCGCGTGAACGCTGGCGTCGGCAATTACGGCAGCCACAATGCCGACCTGCATCTCGACCTGCCAAGCTTCTACAACATCTCGCTCAAGTTCGACGGGGTGTACCAGCACCAGGATCCGACCGTGAAGAACCCGCTGACGGGCTCGACCGGCTGGAACTATTATGACCGCAAGGGCGGCCGCGCCGCCGCGCGCTGGCAGCCGATCGACGGCTTCACCGCCGACTTCGCCTATGATTATGCGAAGGACGAAAACACGCCGCAGTACAGCCAGCTGATCAACTACAACCCGAACAATTATGCGGTGGGCACGTATAACGCAGCGGGCGCGCTGTTGCTCAATGGCGCTGCTTGCGGCGGCACCATCGCGGCGGGCAGCACCAAGCCCGTCTGCATCGCCCCCAAGGCCCCGCTCGTCGGCGTCCATCCCGAACGGCAATATGTCGCCGACGTCGGCGTTCCGCAGCAGCCCAGCGTCGACATCACACACGGTTTCTCGGCCAATCTGAAGTACAAACTCGCGCCGTGGATCGAGTTGCGCTCGATCACCGCATGGCGCGGCGTCAGCACCGACCAGTGGGACAATTCGGGCGGGCCGGAGCGTAGCTCGTTCGCGCCGTTCGTGCCCAACACCGCGAACCCGACCGCGATCAACACCACCGGCACGTTCAGCCGCTACAGCCTGTCGTTCCTGCGCCAGCATCAGTTCAGCCAGGAAGTCCAGGCGGTCGGCAGCATCCCGCAGTTCGACTATGTCGTCGGCGCCTATTATTACACCGAGCGCGCTTCGGAATATGCCGCCACCCCGCTGACCAACCAGTGGAACACCAACGGCACCGCCTACACCGTCCGCAGCCCGATCCCGGGCAATTCCTCGGCGATCACCGGCGCGAACTCTGGCTATCAGCAGTATGATCCGTCGTGCAACAACACGCTCGGCGCGACCGTCCCGCAATTTGCCAACAGCTGCCAGTTCATCACCCGCGCCAGCCAGGCGTCGGACCATAACTATTCGGTGTTTGGCAATCTGACCTTCACGCCCGAGGCGCTCAGCGACGTCGTCCACATCACCGCGGGTGGCCGGTGGACCAAGGATGACCGGCACGGCACGCTGTTCGTGGTCAACAACCGTTCGGATCTGGCCGCCGGGACCGGCGTCGTCGCGCCTTTCTCGTTCAAGAACAACGTCAGCCGGTTCGATCCGATGTTCAACGTCGCGTTCGATGCCACCCCCGACGTCCACCTCTACGCCAAATATGCGACCGGTTTCCGCGCCGGTGGTGCGAACGACCGTTCGCTCCAGTTCAACGCCTTTGGCCCGGAATCGGTCAAATCGTACGAAGTCGGCGCGAAGATGGACTTCCTCCAGCATCGCGCGCGCCTGAACCTCGCGGGCTACATCATGGACCGTAGCAACACGCAGTTCGACTTCGATTATTTCGACACGAACGGCTCGAGCGTGACCAACGGCAGTCATATCGAGCAGACCGTCAATGCCGGAAACAGCAAGATCCGCGGCATCGAAGCCGATCTGACGGTGAAGCCGTTCCCGGACCTGACGCTGACCGGGTCATACGCCTACACCTACTGGAAGGCACCGTCGGCGCTCAATCCGCTCGGTGGCGGGGTGCAGCAGCTCTACATCGTCTACACGCCGAACAACGCAGCATCGGGCGCGATCGATTATGTCACGCCGATCCACATCGGCGATGCAAGCGTCCGCCTGCATCTCGACGGCAATTATGCAAGCAGCCAGTACAGCTTCCAGCTCGAGCCGACCAAGACCGACGCAAGCTTCGTGATGAACGGCCGCCTCGCGCTTGCCGATATTTCGGTCAACGACCACAACAAGGTGACCGTCGCGGTCTGGGCCCGCAACCTGCTCGACACGACCTATATCTACCGTCGTTCGGCAGCGAACTCGACGCCGGTCCAGAACATCGGCGCGAATGGCCAGCTGGTCTCGACCAACTACGGCGGCATCCTCGGCGACTACGCCAACTTCAACCCGCCGCGGACCTGGGGCCTGGAGCTCTCGGCGAAGTTCTGATCCGACTTCCCGGTCGATCAAGAAAACCCGGTCCGAGCGTCATGCTCGGGCCGGGTTTTTCATGGGACATTGGGCAGCATGATGACGGCCCGAAGACCGGGTGCAGCATCCTCCAGGCGCAAGCTGCCGCCGTGCAACCGGGCGATGGCGTCGACCAGCGTCAGCCCGAGCCCATGCCCCGGTCGGTCGATCGACGATTCGAGCCGCCCGAAGCGCAGGATCACCGTGTCGTGCGCGTCGACCGGTATCCCCGGCCCGTCATCGGCCACGCCGATTTCAACCGCCGTGCCGGTCGCCCTGACGAACACGTCAATGCGGGTAGCGGCGGGCGTATGCCGGATCGCATTCTCGACCAGATTGACGACCATCTGCCGCAGGAGATGCACGTCGCCCGACAGCACCGCCGGCCCCGTCGTCTGCACGGACAGGGTATCGCCAGCGTCTTCCGCGACGGGTGCCAGCGTCTCGCCGACCTCATGGACGAGCTGTTCGAGATCGACCGACACGAAATGGCTGCGGCGTTGCCCCCCCTCGATCTCCCACAGCCGCATCAGGCTAGCGAAGACTTCCAGCACCTGATCGGTCTCGGCGAGGATCGCGCTGCTTTCATCCCCGAGCGGGGTCCCTGCCGCATGCCGCTCGAGCGCGGCGATCCGCGTCCGCAACCGCGCGAGCGGGCTCTTGAGCTCATGCGCGACGTCTCGCGCGGCATGTTTGACGTTGGCCATCAGCGCATCGATCCGGTCGAGCATCGCGTTGAACGCCATCGCCTGACGGTCGAATTCGTTGCGCGATCCGTCCACCGGGACACGGCTTGCGAGGTTACCCGCCATTACCGCATCGACCGTACGCTGCATCGCGCGCAACCGCCGGCTGACCTGCCAGACGATAGCCGCCGCACCGCCGGCAAACAGCAGTGACGCGACCGCCAGCCCAACCCATTGCGCCTGGAACAGCCGCGCGTCGAACGCATCGACGACGTCATTGTCGGACACGATCGCCAGCGTCGCCCCGTCCGCGACACGTTTCACGAACGCGCGCCCGTGCGTCACCCCGTCGACGCCCGCGCCATCGCCGAAATCCGAATAGCCCACTGGCGGAATGGCGGCGAGGCGCAGGTCGCCCGCAACGTGTCGCCCCGCGCGGTCCCGCAGCAGGAACATCAGATCGGCGCTTTCGTGCGCGCGCTCTTTCGTCCGGATGCGCCGCGCCATTGCCGCGATAGATCCATCCTGGGCGTCGCCGGTCACTTCATGCGCCTCCAGCGCAAGCCGACGGTCGACCTCGCGGTTGAGCGCATCGTGGATGATGACGTAATTCGCCCCCCGCACCGCCAGCAGCACGGCCACGATCACGCCGACATACAGCAGCATGATCGCGCGCAACGACCGCGGGCGGAAGCTCATCCGTGATCGACGATCATGTAGCCGACGCCGCGGATCGTCGCGATCGGGTCACTCTCCCCGGCCGCGCACAATTGCGCGCGGACACGGCGGATATAGGATTCGACGATGTTGGTGGCGGGCTCGAAATCATAATCCCACACCGTCTTGTAGAACATCTGACGGGTGACGACGCTGTTCTTGTTGCGGATGAGTTCGCACAGCATCTGGAATTCGAGCTTGGGCAGGCTGAGCACGCGCCCCGCCCGTACCACGCGATGCTTGATCTCGTTCACCTCGATGTCGCCTGCGCGCATCACGCCGTGATCGTTGGTGCGCGCAGACCGGCGCAGGATAGCCTTGATCCGTGCCTCGATCTCGACCGGTGCCGCGGGCTTGACGAGATAGTCGTCGGCGCCTGCGTCGAGTCCGATCAGCCGCTGATCGAGATCGCCGAGCGCGGTCAGCATGACGATCGGCACCAGCACACCACGGTCGCGCAGCGCGCGGGCGACGCCGATACCGTCGACATGCGGCAACATCACGTCGAGCAGGATCGCATCGAACGGCTCGTCGGTTGCCTGGAGCAACGCCGCCCTGCCGTCCGAGGCGACGACCGTGTCATGTCCGAGGTCGGCCATGTCGCTGACCAGCATCCGTGCCGCGCGGGCATCGTCTTCGACGACCAGAAGGCGCATGTTCGATGGTTCCTGACGCAATTACCGTCGAAGCCATCGGCTTTTCGTACGCCGGTTACAAATGCATTGTCATCGGCACCGCAACGGTGCGCGGGTCACACCGCTATGCGGGACGAACAGGTCGGCAGCAGCGGAAGGTCGGGCAGGCCAGGAAGCGCATCGACCCAGAAGTCGTCGGGCTGGCATCCGGGAACCGGCGTCGATCGCAGGAACGTCGCGGGATCACACAGAACGGCGAGACAGTCCGCGAACACGGGCGCTTCGGGGGGACCGATCGTTTCGTGGACCATCTCGTCGGTCGTCTCGCCATCCTCGAGCAAGCGCGCCCGAGCTGCCGACCACAGGACAATGCCATCCTCCAGTACGAACGTCAGCGTCACGCGGAACTGCGGCTGGGGACCGACGCTGTGATGCGACCCGTCCCGCGTGCTGTCGAACGACTTTCGATCAAAAGCGTACATTTCGTACTTCCTACCAGAACAGGCCGTGCAACGACGTTACCTTGTATGAAGGTCAGTAAGGTTTGCCTATATAGCAGAAACACGGTGGCTTATCGCGACCTATTGCAGCGCGTAACGCTGCATCAAGGCGGGGTCTGCACGACCATGTGCAAGTACCAGACACAGTTCGGCAAAGAGCCGGTCCCATAACGTGCAGGGGATCGACAGCGGATGCCCGGCCTGGTGCGTATCGATTTCGATCCGGCTGACCGGATCGACTTCGAGCCGCAGGGTGGCACTCCACGTCCCGAAGATCCGTTCGTCGGGGAGCAGGTCGGGCACTGCGAGTCGCGCGGACATGACGAACCCCCACAGCACTTCGGCACCGTGGAGATCGAGCGTCGCCTGCGGCTGGCCCGCCACGTCCGGGCGCTGCACCACGATCCGTGCGCCCGTCGGATGCCGCTCGGCGCGCAATCGCAGCCGCAACCCCAGCGCATCGATGATCTCGCGGACCCGGGGAAGACCATCGTTCTGCATATGGCTATCTTAAGCGGTTGCCGCCGGGTTCGGGCGCGCGCCGCCGCTTAAATGGTGTCAGAACGGGAACAACGCATCGTAGATCTGCTGGCCCCAGCGTGCCTGTTGCGCGTCCGACAATTGCCCGCGGCCGCCATAGCTGATCCGCGCCTCGGCGATCTGCGAATGGAGCACCGAATTGTCGCGCGCGATGTCCTGCGGGCGGACGATACCGGTGACGATCAGCTCGCGCAGCTCGTTGTTGACGCGCACTTCCTGCCGCCCGCGCACCGTCAGGTTGCCATTGGGCAGGACGTCGGTGACGATCGCGGACATCGTCATGTTGATCGTCTCGGACCGGCTGATGTTGCCGCCACCCGCGGATTGCGACTTGCTGTTGGTGCTCGCGAGGTTGGTCGGGTCGATGCTCTTGGGCAGCAGCTTCTGCAGGCCCAGCAGGCTGCCGACGCTGGCGTTCTCGGAGCCGGTGCGGTTGCGGGTGGTATTGTTGCCGACCTCGGCCTTGTCGGCGATGTTGATGCGGATCGTCAGGATGTCGCCGGTCCGCGTCGCGCGCTGGTCGCCGAGGAACGCCGCGGCGCCGGCGCGGAACAGCGAGGCGGTCATCGGGCGGGTCGGCGTGGCGGTGTAGGCCGTTCCCGGCGTCCGCGCCTCGCGGCGGAGTGTCGCGCCCGCCTGCCCTAGCGACGGTTCGGCGGCGATATTGGTGGTCGCTTCGGTCGGCGACATTCTCGGCGCCTTGCCGATCGTCTGCAGCCGCCCGACCGCGCCGCAACCCGACAGCAGCAGCGCGCCGCCCGCCAGTACAAAAATGGTCTTCATTGCACATATCCCCTGTTAGTTAGATTTCGGGGCCCCACCCCCAATTCGTAGAAAGTGCCGTATTTTCTGTTACTTACGGCCCGACCAGCACCAGCCCGCTCGCCGCCGCGACGCCGTCCAGCGTGCGCGCGGTCGATGCCGCGACGACGCGGACCGGCTCGCCCGAGCCTGCGCTCGCGAGCGCGCGACCGCTGGTGGTGATCAGCAGCCCGCGGCTGCGATAGGCGATCAGCACGGGCTCACCGCGCCGGACGAGGCGCGGCGTCACCACATCGGTGATCCGCACGACGCTGCCGGGCGCGAGCCCGCGGGTCGCCTCCTTGCCGTTCGCGTCGGCGGGCTGGAGCGCGCCCCGCGCCTGGCCGACCCCGCGGTCCTCGTAAGTAAAGTCCTCTGCGGAAAGGATAGTCCCCTGCGCGACCGGATGCGCGAGCACCGCGACCGAGACCATCGCCGGCCGCACCGCGGGGACCACGCCCTGCGCCGCCAGCGGGCTTGCGACCGCGCCGAGCAGGAGAAGCGCGATCCGCGCGGTCATCGCAGCTGGCTCGTCGTCGCGAGCATCTCGTCCGCGGTCTTCACGACTCGGCTGTTCATTTCATAGGCGCGCTGCGCGGTGATCAATGCGGTGATCTCGGACACCGGATTGACGTTCGACGCCTCGATGAAACCCTGCTGGATCGTCCCGAACCCCGGCTCGCCCGGATTGGCGAGCGTTGCCTGTCCCGAGGAGGCGGTCTCGAGGAACATGTTCCCGCCCTGCGCCTCGAGCCCGCCTTCATTGACGAAGGTCGCGAGCTGCAACTGGCCGACCGTCTGCAAATCGGGCTGGCCTGCGAGTTTCACCTGCACCAGCCCGGTCTTGGACACGCTGACATCGACCGCTTCGGGCGGCACGGTGATCCCCGGCTCGACCGGCAAGCCGTCCGCCGTCACGAGCTGCCCCTGATCGGAGACCTGGAACGAGCCGTCGCGGGTGTAGCCGGTCTCGCCCGAGGGCAAGGTGACGGGGAAATAGCCGCGCCCCTGCACCGCGACATCATAGCGATTGTCGGTCTGCGTCAGCGCACCTTGCGTCGCGATGCGGTACACCCCGCCCGTCTTGACGCCCGCGCCGATCTGGATCCCGGTCGGCACGCGATTGTCGCCGCCCGCCGCCGCACCGGGGCGCGACACCTGTTCGTACAGCAGGTCCTGGAATTCGGCACGCTGCCGCTTGAACGCCGTCGTGTTCATGTTGGCGATGTTGTTCGAGATGACATCGACGTTGGTCTGCTGCGCGAGCATTCCGGTGCCGGCAATCGATAGGGAACGCATAGGGGTCTCCTGAGAAAAAGGGTCAGCCGAAGCGGCCGAGCTTGTCGATCGCGGCCTTGCGCATGTCGCCGATCGCCTCGCTCATCTTCATGCTGGTCTGATAGGCGCGCAGGATCTCGACCATGTTGGTCGTCTCGACGATCGGCTGGACGTTCGATCCTTCGATCCCGCCGCTGCGCAGCTTGGTTTCGGCGGCGGTCAACGCGCGGCCACCGCTCGCAGTAAACAGCCCGTCGCCACGCGGATCGACGCCCGCCTCATTGTCGAACACGGTGACTTCGATCCGCCCGAGCGCCCCGGTCGTTCCGCTCACCGTCCCGTCCGGCCCGATGCTGAGCTTGCCGAGCTGATCGGGCGGGATCGCGATCGGTCGCCCACCCTCGCCGCGCACTGGCAAGCCGCCCGCGGTGACGAGCGACCCGTCGTCGCCGACCTTGAGATAGCCCGCGCGCGTATAAGCGGTGGTGCCGTCGGGCGCGTCGACCGCGAGATAGCCGGAGCCGTCGATCATCACGTCGATCGGGTTGCCGGTCGGCTGGAACCCGCCCTGCGCAGTGTCATGGACCGCGCCCTGGTCGAGCACCAGCGAGGTCGTCCGAATGGGGTCCTCCGGCTCGCCGGTCTTCTCGACATATTCGCGGAACACCGGGTCCTCGCGCTTGAACCCCGCGGTCGACACGTTCGCGAGGTTGTTCGCCGCGACGTCCATCCGGCGGCGCAGCGCCTGTTCGTGGCTCAGCAATACAGTCGAGGATATGTCCACCCGGTCGTCCTTCGGGAAATCGCATTTTTCCGCCGCTAGGCAAAAACTGCCCGGCTGCCCTCCTATAATAGGCGGGAATTGCCGGGGCGGTCGCCGCCGGGGTGCCAAGAGGGGATGCGATCATGAGCAAGCACGAGAAGGCGACCGAGACGCCCGCGAGCCCGGAGGGTGGCGACGCGGACGGTGCCGCGCCCGCGCCTAAGAAAAGCAAGAAACTGATCCTGTTCGGCGCGGTCGGCGCGGTGCTGTTGCTCGGCGGCGGCGGGGGCGCGTGGATGTTCCTGGGGAGCAGCAAACCCGCGGCGGAAGCGGGCGCGGAGGGGGGACACGAAGCGCCGGCCAAGGAAGAGGCCAAGAGCGAGCATGGCGGCGGCGAGGAAGGCAAGGAAGGCGAAGCGTTCGTCGACGTGCCCGCGATGGTCGTCAACCTGCGCAGCGCCGACGGGTCGGCGCGCTTCCTCAAGGTGCATTTCATGCTGGTACCGGGGGAGAAGGCGACCGCCGAACAGATCACCACCAAATTGCCGCTGCTGCTCGATGCGTATCAGCCGTTCCTCCGCGAGCTGCGGCCCGACGATCTCGGCGGATCGGCGGCGGTGTTCCGGGTGAAGGAGGAAATGCTCGTGCGCGCGCATCAGGTGCTCGGGGACGAGATGGTCAAGGACGTCCTGATCCAGGACCTAATCCAGCAATGAGCATCGAACTCGAAGATTTCGACCTCCCCGAACCGCCGGTCGCGCTGTTCGACGGCGATGCGCTGCTCGGCCAGGCGGATATCGATGCGCTGTTCGGCGACATGGGGACGCCGATCGACCCCAAGCAGGGCCTGCGCGCGGTCATCGAATCCGACGTCATCAGCCATGAGCGGCTACCGATGCTCGAGGTCGTGTTCGACCGGATGGTGCGGATCTTCGCGACGTCGATGCGCAACCTCACCTCGGACGCGATCGACGTCAGCCTGGAGGAGGTCAACTCGGTCCGCTTCGGCGACTTCCTCAGCCGGGTTGCGCTGCCCGCGATGATCGGGGTGTTCCGGATCGAGGAATGGGAGAATTACGGGCTGGTCACGGTGGATTCGGGGCTGATCTATTCGGTCGTCGATGCGCTGCTGGGTGGCCGGCGCGGGGGTGCGACGGTGCTGATCGACGGGCGCGGCTTCACCACGATCGAAAGCGATCTGGTCGCGCGAATGCTGCGCACCGTGCTGTCGGACATGAGCGCCGCGCTCGCGCCGATCACCCCCAATACGATGAAGCTCGAACGGATCGAGACCAGCCCGCGCTTCGCGACGATCGCGGGATCGACCAACATTTGCGCGGTCGCGACTTTCCGCGTCGACATGGAGGATCGCGGCGGGCGGTTCAGCATCCTGCTGCCCTACGCCACGATCGAACCGGTCAAGCATCTGCTGGGGCAGCGCTTCATGGGCGAAAAACTCGGGCGCGACGGGATCTGGGAACCGCACATGACCGCGGAGATCCGCAAGACCAACGTCAGCGTCGACGTCGTGCTCGGCGAACGCCTGCTCCCGCTCGAGACCGTGCGCGATTTCGCGGTGGGCCAGACGATCCCGCTCCACCGCGGGCCGGACGATCCGCTCGATCTGCAATGCGGCGGCGTCACGCTCGGGCGCGCGCAGATCGGACAACGTTCCAACAACATTGCGGTCCGGATGATGACCGACATAGCCAGGGGACCACGGTTATGAGCTTCGCAACGATCGCCAATTTGCTGACGATGGTTATGTGCATCGCGGTGTTGATCCAGAGCCAGCGGGTCAAGCGCGCGCTCGACACGATCCGACACGGGGATCTTGGGCAGGTCGTCGCGGCGCTCGACCAGTCGACCGTGCAGGCACGGATCGTGCTGTCCGAACTGAAGGGGACGCTGTCGTTCGGCAGCGGGCAGGTCGCCGCCGCGGCGGACGCGCGCGCAGTGCTCGACGAATTGCGCGTGATGATCGACATCGCCGACGCCAGCGCCGAACGCCTCGTCGCCGCGGCCTCGGCCAATCGTGCGGTCGACGTCGCGGAGGACGCGCTGTGACGATCCGGATTCCGTTGCTAACGCTGACCGCCGCGATGGCGGGGATCGCGGCAGTCGGCAATGCCGTCGCCGCTGCCGCGCCCGCCGAACCTGCGGCGGACAGCCGCCTCGGACTGTCGGTGCAGCAGGATCTGGCCACCCGCGACCGGCAGGCGGCGAGCCGCCAGCAGGCGCTCGACCTGCGCGAACAGGCGGTCCGCGCGAGTGCCGCGCGGATCAAGGCGGAGCTCGAGGCGAGCCGCGCGGCGGCGCAACCGGCGGCTTCCGGCGGCGCGCAGGATGCAGCGCCCGACAGCTATGCCGATCTTGCGAGCATCTATCAGGCGATGAAGCCCGCCAAGGCGGCGATCGTGTTCGAACAGCTCGATCTCGACGTGCAGCTCAAGGTTGCGCGCAAGATGCGCGAGCGGTCGACGGGGATGATGCTTGCGGCGATGACGCCCAAGGGGGCTGCGCGGCTGACGATGGCGATGGCACGCGCGCCGCGCGTTACTGCCGCGCGCTGACGTCGAGGATCAGGACCTTGCGGACGTGCGGGTCGACCGTGCGGGCCGCATCGGTCAGCGTGCGCGACAGCAGCGCGGCATCGATCGGCGTGAAGGCGGACACGTGCAGCCGCGCGAATTCGAGCCCCGCCGACAGCACCGCGTCGCGAAACATCGGTGCGTGCGCCGCCGCGCCCGCGCCCTGTGCCGGATCGGCATAATCCAGCGCCGTCTGGATACGGAGGGTACCCGCAAAGCGGCCGCCGTCGAAGATCGGCACGCGCAATTCGGCGATGGAAACGACCGACGCCGCCCCGCCGCCGCCGCCTTCGTTCCCGGCGGCGGGCGACGCCGCGAGCGCGAGCGCCAGCAACGGCCCCGCGCGGAGGATCGAACGGGGAAAGCGCGGCATCGACAGGATCTCCGAGGGGCCAACGCCACCCGTGGCGCGGCCCCGCGTCTATAATAGAGGCTCCGGACAGCAGGCGGGTAACGCGATGAGTCATGACCAGAAACCGGCGCGGGTTCGCGTCGTCAATGCAGCCCGGCCGCCTGCCACCGCAGGGGCCACGGGAACTGCCAGTGCGGTCAGCGGTGACGCGGGCGCAGCGGGGGCGGACGCCGCCGCTACTTCTGCCAAGCCAGCCGGCGGCGCGCGCGCGTCGCTGCTGATGGGCGGGTTGTTCCTCGTCGCCGCCGCGATCGGTGGCGCCTGCGCGGCGCTGTTCCTGCCATGAACCGGTCGCGCCTTTCGATCCTCGTGCTGTCGCTCGCTTTGATCGGCAACGCACCGCCCCCCGCGCCGGTGGAACACGGCGCGCCCGCGGAACACGCCGCACCTGCCGCGCCGCCGCCCCGACCGTCCCCGTCGCAACGGATCGCACCCTTCGCCGCGCAGCTCGCGGAAAGCCCGCTTCCCGCGCTCGACGGACGCTGGCCGAGCCAGTCCGACGCCGCCGCCTGGACCGCCATCGCACGCTCCACGCCGCAGACACGCCAGCCCGCGCGCTGGGCGCTGGCGCAGGCGCTGATCGCGCGCGACCGCATGGCGGAGGCGGCAGGCGTGCTCGACACGATGCTCGCGGACGACCCCGCGCTCGCGCTGACCGCGCCATGGCAACTCGCGCACGGCGTGGTGCTGGCGGGGATGGAGCGCCCGGCGGAGGCGCTCCATGCGCTCGACACGCCGCTGCTCGTCGCGCATCCCGAGGCGTGCGCGTGGCGCGTGCGCGCAGGCTTGGCGACGCAACAGATCGCGCTGGCCGCGGGGGCGATGCGCTGTGCGGTGCCCGCGCTGTCCGGGCGCAGCGTGGCGGCGCGGCGGCCGTTCCTGCTCGCCTTTGCCGATGTCGCGCTGGCGAGCGGCCATCCCGGCGACGTCGCCCGTATGCTGGCGGCGCTCGGCGACCCCGATTCCGCCGCCAACCTGCGCCGCGCGCGCGCGGCCATGGCGCTGGGCGACCGCGCGGGGGGCCGCTTGCTGCTGCAACGCGTGATGCTCAGCGGCACGCCGCCCTTGCGCACCGAGGCGACGCTCGCGCTGATCGAGGATCGCTTTGCCACCCGCGAACTGACCCCGGCGGCGGCGGCGCACGACCTCGACGCGCTCTCCTTCTGGCGCGGCGGGCCGATCGAACGCGGCGCACTGACGCTGCGCTGGCGGATCGCGGAGGCCAGGCACGATTCCCGCGCGGCGCTGGCGGCTGGGGCGACGCTGTTCCGCTATTTCGATCTGGGTGACCAGACCGCGCCGACCTTGCTGCGGCTCCAGACGTTGCTCGGCGGGCTGGTCGATTCGCCCGATGCAGGCAAGATCGGTGTCGCGGCGGGGGTGTTCTGGGACTATCGCGATCTCCTCCCCGGCGGCGGCGAGGGCGAGACGATCGCCGCGCGGCTCGCCGACCGGCTGGCGGGCGCGGGGCTGTACGCGCGTGCGGCGGACCTGTTGCGCTTCCTGCTCGACCGACGCGCGCCCGATGCCGCGACCGGGCCGCTGTCGATCCGCGTTGCCGAACTCGACTTGCTCGCAGGGGCGCCCGAGCGATCCTTGCGGACGCTACGCGCGGGGCAGGCGATCGTCTTCCCCGCGGACATTACCGCGCGCCGCCGCACGATCGAGGCGGCCGCACTTTACCGGCTGGGCAAGGCGGACGAAGCGCTCGCCTTGCTCGACGGTGCGCCCGGGAGCGCGGAGCTGCGCGGCGACATCCTGTGGCAGAAGCGCGACTGGGGCGGGTTCGCCGCGAGCAACGCCGCCACGCTTCCCGCGCGCGCCGCCAGCGAAGCGGACCAGACGCGCGTGCTGCGCCAGGCGGTTGCCTTGTCGCGCACCGGCAACCGCAGCGCGCTGACCGCGCTGCGCACGCGCTATGCCGCGGGGTTCGCGCGCCTGCCGACGCACGATGCGTTCGACTATCTGACCGCGCCCGCCGCGACGCTCGATCCGGCGAAGGCGGACAAGGCGTTCGCCCGGCTCGCCACGCTCGACGCGCCGCTCCCGCTGACCGAACTCATGCGCTGAGGTGCTGGTACAGGATCGACCCGCCGATCACGACCAGCACGACCCCGCCGAGAATCCCCGCATAGCGCCCGAGATACGGCCCGACATGCCGCCCGAGCAGCATCCCCGCGGTTGCCAGCACGGTCGTGATCCCGCCGATGACGAGACACGCGACCCACAGGTTGACGTCCATCAGCGCGAGCGAAATGCCGACCGCGGCGGCATCGATGCTTGTCGCGATCGCGGTGACCGCGAGCCGCCAGAAGCCGAGATTGCCCGCACCCTCGAGCGCGGGGGTATCGTCCTGCCCGACCGCCTCGCGGATCATGTACGCGCCGACCGCGAACAACAGGCCGAACGCGACCCAGTGATCGTAATCCGCGATCCAGTCGTTGAGCATGTAGCCGAGGAAATAGCCGATCGCGGGGGTAAGCGCCTCGAAGAAGCCAAACACTGCGCCGACGCGCATCGCATCCCACCAGCGGCTCTTTTGATCGGTCGCGCCCTTGCCGAGCGCGGCGGCGAACGCGTCGACGGACAAGCTCGCGCCGAGGGCGCCGAGCGTCAGAATTCCAGGCATGAGTGATCCTTGGGGCCAGATAACCAGATGACTCGCGGACCCCGGGCCACAGTTCGGGGGAAAGCGGTCATTGGTCTTGCCGGGCAAACCTAGGTCTGCTGCCATCGCCATGCCCCGGTCGGGACAAGCATGTTGACGATGGCCCCGCGTGTGCGCGGGTGGCTACTCCCCAAGAGCGAGGCCGCGAGATAAGCGATCACTGTGATCGGATCAACCCGGTGCGGGGTTTCGCGCTTCCGCGACAACGGAGGGGACAAGGTCTTCCCCTCCCTATTGCTTCCCCGGCGAAGGCCGGGGCCCAGTCGCGCAGGTTTTTGTAAGGGAACGCAGCGCCTGATCGTCTCAGGTTCCGCTCCTGGGCCCCGGCCTTCGCCGGGGAAGCGCATCAGGCTGTCCCTCACCCGCGTTCGCGCGCGAGTCGCAAGACGTAGCCGATCACCTCCGCCACCGCGGCATAATGTTCGACCGGGATCGTACGGTCGATCTCCGCGCTAGCATGCAGTGCGCGCGCAAGCGGGCGGTTCTCGACCAGCGGGACGCCCGCCGCTGTGGCGACTTCGCGGATTCTGAGCGCGACCGCGTCGGTGCCCTTGGCGACGACGATCGGCGCGGACCCCTTGCCGTGATCGTAGCGCAAAGCCACCGCAAAATGCGTCGGGTTGGTGATGACGACGCTGGCGGTCGGCACCGCCGCCATCATCCGCCGCCGGGCGCGCTGCATCCCGATCGCGCGGATCTTCGCCTTGATCTTGGGGTCGCCTTCCTGCTGCTTATACTCGTCCTTGATCTCCTGGAGCGACATCCGCATCTTCGCCATCCAGCTGCGGCGCTGCCAGACGAAGTCGAACAGCGCGATAGCCCCGACGAGGATCGCGACCGAGCGGATCAATTGCGCGACGAGCCCGCCCGCGACCGTCGCGACACCCATCGGACTCACCCCCACCAGCGTCTCGAACCCCGGTACGAACGGGCGCAGCGCGACCACCGCGATCGTCCCCACGCCGATCAGCTTGGCGAGCGTCTTGGCAAATTCGACCAGCGCGCGCGGACCGAGCAGCCGCTTCGCCCCCGCGATCGGCGACAGCTTCGACCATTTGGGCGCGATCCGCGACCACACCAGCATCGGGCGCGCCTGCACCACCCCGCCGACCAGCGCGCACCCGACGAGGCACGCGAACAACGGCAGCAGCGCGGTAAAGGTCGCGCCGAACAGCGCGGTCAGCAGCGCGTGCGCGCCGTCGGGCGCGAGCGGGACCGCGTCGGCATTGCCCCACAGCTGCGCGAGGCCCGTGCCGAGCCGCGCGAACGCGATCGTCCCCACGCTCCCGGTTGCGATCAGCATCGCGATGAAGCCGAAGGCGTGACGCAGCTCGGGGGCCTGCGCGACGTCGCCCTTCTTGCGCGCGTCGCTCAGCCGCTTTTCGGTTGGATCGTGAGTCTTCTGGTCCTTGTCCGCGGCCATGCGATCAGCCCCAGATGCGCTGCATCGATTGCGCCATCGCGGCGGCGAAAGCGGTGAGCGTCGCCCCCGCGGTGCTCGCGACGATGCCGAGGCCGAGCAGCAGGTTGAGCGGCTGCGCGATGAAGAACAACTGGATGCTCGGCGCGACCCGCACCGCGAGCCCGAGCGCCACGTTGAACACGATTCCGTAGACGATCAGCGGCGCGGCGAGCGACACCCCCAAAGTCATCGCGTCGCCCGCGACCCGCACCGCAAGCTGCGCGAGATCGGCCGCGGGGAGCACCGTGCCGACCGGAAACGCGCTATAGGATTTGATCAGCCCGCCGATCCACAGATGATGCACCCCGCTCGCCATGCACACCACCGCCGCCGCGACCGCGAGGAAGCGCGACACTTCGGGCGCGCTGCTGCTTTGCGCAGGGTCGAAGATGACCGCCGAGGACAGCCCGACTTGCAGACTGATGATCGACCCCGCAATCGAGATCGCGAGGAACATCAGGCGGATCACCAGCCCGAGCGCGAGACCGGTGCCGAGTTCGGCGGCGATCACCCCGGCAAGCGCGGCATCGCTGCGCCCTGCCAGCGGCAGGACCGCGGGCGACAACAGCCCCCACAGCCCGAGCGTCATCCCGCCTGCTGCGAGCAGCCGTATCCGCGGCGGGATCGCGTCTTCGGAAAAGACCGGGAGCAGCATCAGCACCGCGCCGACGCGCGCGAACAGGATCAGGAAGGCGGTCGCCTGGAGCGGGAAAGCGTCGAGCACGCTCAGCCGTGCGCGACGTGATCGGCGATGACGCGCATGAAGTCGCTCAGCGCCGCGCCGATCATCGGCAGCGACAGCAGCAACATCGCGCCCATCGCGATAAGCTTGGGAACGAAGGTCAGCGTCTGTTCCTGGATCTGCGTCAACGCCTGCAACAGCCCGATCGCGAGCCCCGTGACGAGCGCCGCGCCCAGCATCGGCCCGGCGACGGTGAGGATCAGCACCAGCGCGGCGTGCGTGATCTCCATCGCGGCGGCGGCGTCCATCAGATCTGCATCCGCATGATGTCGCTGTATGCGCCGACGACACGGTCGCGCACCGCGACCATCGTGTCGAGCGCGCTTTCGGCGGCGCCGATCGCGGTGACGACGTCGATGAGATCGCCCTTCCCCGCGATCTGCTTGGCGGATGCGGTTTCGGCGGCGCGCAGGCCCGTGCCCGCATCACCGACGAGTTGCGACACCAAAGCACCGAACCCGCCGCCGGTGTCGGCTTGTTCCACGCCCGCGAAGGGCGGCGCGGCGGTGCCGAACGGCGTTACGCCGGCGGCGCGGCCATAGGCGTTGGCGGCATCGAGAGCCCCGATCGACATCGATGTAACTCCTTAGTTGAGCGTTAGTGGTGCGTCGTTTATCGGGCGCTGCCCCCACCCCAGCGTCATGCGCTGAGCGGTGCGCGCCCCTTCATTTCAGCAGATCGATCGTGCGCATGGTCATGCCGCGCGCGGCCTCGATCGCATTGAGATTGGCTTCGTACGATCGCTGCGCCGCCTTCATGTCGGCCATTTCGATCAGGCCGTTGACGTTGGGCGTCAGCACATAACCGCGCGCGTCCGCCGCGGGATTGCCCGGCTGATAGACGCGCTGGAATTCGGACTTGTCGGTCGCCACGCTACCGACCTTGACCGTCGTCGCGCCGCTCGCGCGGTCGACTTCGGCCTTGAAGGTCGGAATGCGGCGGCGATAGGGCGCGCCGCCCGGCGTGGTCGCGACCGAGCTCTGGTTGGCGAGATTCTCCGCGATGATCCGCATCCGCAGCGACTGTGCGCGCAGACCCGAAGCCGAAACCGATACCGTGCTGTCCTGCCCCATACCGCCCAAATCCTCGACCCGACCCCCGACGCGGGAGGCAGGCAAGGATTGCCGCCTCCGAGCATCTTATAGGCAAGTTTTTCCGGGTCGGGTCCGGGTCGGTGCTTTTTCGCTCCTATAAGTCTGGGCGAAAGGGGGCTGCTTCATGTCCATTCTCGAATCCGTGCCGGTCGAGGTCTCGATCGTCCTCGGCTCGGTCCGTCTGCCGATCCGTCAGGTGCTTAAGATGAGCCGCGGCGCGACGATCGCGTTCGACTGCGGGCATGACGATCCGTCGCGGATCTACGCCAACGGCACGCTGATCGCCAAGGGCCGGATTCAGGTGACGGGCGAGCGGATGGCGATCGAAGTCACCGAAGTCGTGCCGCGCGGGGTCGAGGCATGACGCTGCTGCCGCTGCTGCGGATGTTCGGCGCGCTCGCGCTGGTGCTGGGCGGGCTGGCGGGGGCGTTGTGGGCGGTGCGGCGGTTCGACCTGCGGTTGCCCGGACGGATCGGCCTTGCGCCGCGCCCCGAACGCCGGCTCACGCTGGTCGAGCGGTTGGCCGTCGATCCGCGGCGAAGCCTCGTGCTGGTGCGGCGCGATGGCCGCGAGCATCTGTTGCTGATCGCGCCCGAGGGGCATGTCGTGGTCGAGGCGTTCGACGCCGTGGATTTCGGCGCGCTGGTGACGGAGGCGGCGGATGCGTAAGGCCGCGCTGTTCGCCTTGGCGCTGCCGCTGTTGCTGCTCCCCACCGATGCGCTCGCGCAGGCGACCCTGTCGCTCGGGGGCGGCGGATCGATGAGCGGCAAGACGATCGGGCTGGTCGCGATGCTGACCGTGCTCAGCCTCGCGCCCGGCATATTGATGACGATCACCTCGTTCACACGGATCGTCGTCGCGCTGTCGCTGCTCCGCACGGGGCTTGGCGCACAGGGGGTGCCGCCCAATCCGGTGATCATCAGCCTCGCGCTCTTCCTGTCGCTGTTCGTGATGACCCCGACCTTCGAGACGGCGTGGCAAGCGGGGGTGAAGCCCTATACCGAGGGCAAGATGACCGAGGCGGTCGCGTTCGAGGCGACCTCGGCGCCGTTCCGCACCTTCATGCTCGGCCAGGTGCGCGACGACGATGTCGCTTTGTTCAACGGCCTGTCACGCAAACCCGCCGCGAAGCGCGCCGACGTGCCGCTCGCGACGCTGGTGCCCGCGTTCATGATTTCCGAGCTGCGCCGCGCGTTCGAGATCGGCTTTCTGCTGCTGTTGCCGTTTCTCGTGATCGATCTGGCAGTGTCGGCGGTGCTGATGGCGATGGGGATGATGATGCTCCCGCCCGCGACGGTCGCCTTGCCGTGCAAGATCATCTTCTTCGTACTGGTCGACGGCTGGGCACTGGTGGCGGGATCGCTGGTGCGCAGTTTCGCAACGGGGTGAAGGGGCTGCCCTACCCGCGCGAGGAGAAGCGCGTCGCGGCGTCCTGCGACCAGGTCGACAACGTCGCGAACGGGATCGGTTCGAGAAAGAACAACCCGACCGCGTCGGGTTTCGACCAGCGGACGACCGCCGGCACCTGCCCCAGCCCGGCTGCCTCGAGCCGAACGGCCGCGTCGCGCGGCAAATTGCCCGCGCCACTGACGCACGCGCCGCGTTGCCCGATATCGTGCAGATGGACGGTACAAACATGCCCCGATACGCGCAGGATCGCGGGGCAATCCGCCTCGAGCCGGGGGCTGCGCTGGCGGAACATGCCTACGCCGCAATGCCCCAGCAGCATGTCGCGCTCGACCGGCTCGGCAAAGGCGATCCCCGCGGCATTGCCCGCGAGCCAAGCGACCTTGCCCGGCACAAGCGTCGTGCCGCGCAATTCGATCGCCACCGCATCCCCGACCGCAAGCGGCGCGCGGATCTCGATCTTGGCGCCGCCCTGCGACAGGTTGCGGATCCGGCAGACCGTGTCACCGCGTGGCGTCACGACACGACCCAGCAGGAGAGTCGTGACCAACCGGTCGTCGCGTGCCTTGCGGCGGTCGTTGGTAATCGTTTGAGGATCGTTCATCCCAAGTCCTCGAGACGTCTTATGCAGGAACGGCCTGCGTCACCGCTACACGCCGCACTACACCGCGGCCAAAAGCTTCGGTCGCCGCATCCAACGTCACGCGGCGAAACACATCGATATTGGGTAGCGCGCCGTCGCGGCCCGCGGCAAGCGGAATACGATATGTTCTCATGTTGATCGCATGTTGCAGATACGGCAGCTCGGCCGTCACGCGTGCGGCGTCTTCGATCGGCACCTCGAGCTGTTCCTCGAACGCGGCATAGCCCGACAGGCGTCCGTCGGGGAGCACCAGCGGCGCGGTCATCCGCGGCAGCGGGACGAGCGTGGTCTCGACCTTGGCGGGCGCGGCCTTGGCGGTGGCAGCGGGCGGACCGAACAGATGGCGCACGCCGAACCCGCTCGCAGCACCCACCCCTGCGCCGAGCAGCAGGATGATCAGGGGGAAAAGGATCTTGCCCATCGTCAGAACTTGAAGCTCGCATCGGTCGGCAGCGCGGGTCGCTCGCCCTTGACGACGATCGTGATGCGGCGGTTCTCGGGGCGATCGGGCTGGTCGGGATAAACCGGCTCGGTCCCCGCCATCGCGACGACGCCCGCGATCCGGTCCGGCGTCAGCCCGTTACCGAGCAGCACCGACCGCGCAGCGAGCGCACGTTCGCCCGACAGCCGCCAGTTGGCTTCGCTCTGGCCACCCGCGCCATCGGTATGCCCCTCGATCGTCAACCGTGCGCCCGCCTTGGCGAGCTTGGCTGCGATCGTCGCCATCCGACTGACCGCAAAAACGTTGAGTTTCGCGGTGCCGCCCTGGAACATCGGGCGGTTGGCAGTGTCCATCAGCGTGATGCGCAGCGTTTCGCCATCCGCATCGACCTTGCTCGCGCTGGTCGTTTCGCCTGGCGGCAGCGTGTCGAGCGCGACGCGCAATTCCTGCGCGAGCACGCGCAGCGAAGCGTCGGGAACCGTTGCGGTGCCGCCGCGCGCGACGCCTGCGCTTTGCGCATCCATCGCGGGCACGCCGCTCCGCTTCGCCGAATCCGCATCCATCTTGCGCGCATAGCCGCCGTTGCCGGGACGCTCGCCGGGACTCTCGCCAAAACCCGACGCGGATGTGGCCGGCGGCGAGGGCGAGAAATATTCGGCCAGGCCTTTCAGGCGTTGCTTGTCGGGATTGCTGATCAGCCACAACAGCATGAAGAACGCCATCATCGCGGTGACGAAATCGGCATAGGCGACCTTCCACGCGCCGCCGTGATGCCCGCCGCCGAACTTCTTGATCTTGCGGATGACGATCGGGCGGGCGTTGGGGGCGGCGCTGGCCATCGCGGTCAGCCTTTCCGCACCGCGGCGTGCAACCGTTCGTGCACGCAGCCGAGCCGCACCGGTGCTATCGCCGCATGGACGTCGGTACCTGCCGCGAGCCGGTCGAGGATCGCGGCGGTCTCGTCGGTCGACTGGACGATCATGTCGAACCCCTGGAGATGCTCCAGATAATGTTCGACGAAATAGGCGTCGCCGACGAGCGCCTCGGCAAGCGTCTCGACCCGGTTGCGGACACGCCGCAATTCGTCGGCGATCGCCGCGTGCAGGGTCGCGTTCGCGGCGTCTTGCGAAGCGGAATGGGCGGTAGCGGTGGCGGAGAGTGTCATCAACCTTACCATCAGAAGAGTTCGATTTCGCCACACCCGGCCGGCATGCGGGGCGTGATCGGCGGCGGTAGCGGGCGATCCGCGACGGTCTTGCACCGCACCTTCCCGTCATAGGGACGGAATTCGACCTTGCGCGCCAGCGTGCCCCCCGTGTCGCTCTGACCGACCGTGATGCCTTCGGTTGCGAGGAAGCGCTTGGCAAAGGCCGCATTGGCGGATCCGATCCCACCGAGCCCGGCGATGATGTTGGCCCCACCGTACAAATTGGCGCGCAACCGGCCGCGTTCGGCCCCCGCCTTCATCATCGCGTTGATCAGCAATTCCATCGCATGAACCCCGTAGCGTTGCAGGTCGACGTCGCGCAGCAGCTGGTCGGCCTGAGGCTCCCCCAGCAGGAAGTGGTTCATCCCGCCGATCCGCGCCTCGGCATCGTGCAGGCAAACCGCGATACACGACCCGAGCAGCGTCGAGATGATCGCATCGGGTTCGCGCACGACGGCATGTTCGCCCTGGATGATCGGGATGCGGCGCGCGGGCGGCGCGCTCATGTCAGGGCACCGAAGACGCGTTCGATCTTTTCCTTCAGCGCCGCCGGCGCGAACGGCTTGACCAGATAATTGTTGACCCCGAGCGCCGCCGCCTTCTGCACGATCTCGCGATCCGACGACCCGGTCAGCATGATGAACACCGTCTTGGCGAGCACCTCGTCGGTGCGGATCGCGCGCAGCAAGTCGATCCCGTCCATGTCGGGCATGTTATAATCGGAGATCACAAGGTGGACGCGGTCGGTGCGGATCGCGGCGAATGCTTCGCTGGCGGACCCCTTGTCGCGAATGTCCTTGAAGCCGAAATCCTGGAGCGCGCGCCGAATCATTGCGCGCATGCTCGCCTGATCGTCGACTACCATGACCTTGATTGCTGACGCGGCAGGCATTTATGGCTCCCTATTCTGCCCATCGCGGCAGGCGGCGAGAATCGCGCCGGCCATTTGCGACAGACTGACTTCCTGATCGACCGCGCCGATTTCCAGCGCAACTCGTGGCATTCCCCAGACCACGCAGCACCCGCGTGTCTGGCCGAAGGTACGCGCCCCCGCCTGGCGCATCGCGAGCAGGCCGCGTGCGCCATCGTCGCCCATCCCGGTCAGGATCGCGCCGATCGCCTTGTCGCCCAACGGGGCGACCGAGCGGAACAGCATGTCGACCGACGGGCGATGCCCGTTGACCCGGTCCTCCGCGACCAGCCGGACCTTGCCCGAAATGCCGCCGTCGAGGATCATGTGATGCGTACCCCCCGGTGCAATATAGACGGTTCCCGGCAGAAGCGGCGCGCCGTCCTGCGCTTCGCGCACATTCACCGCGCAATCGCGATTTAGCCGTTCCGCAAATTTGGTCGTGAACGCCGCGGGCATGTGCTGGACGATCAGCACGGGCGGGCAATCTGCCGGAAACTGCGGCAGGATGTGGAACAACGCTTCCACCCCGCCGGTCGATGCGCCGATCGCGATGACGCGCTGGCGGAAACCGCTGCGCGCGCCTGCGGGGGCGGCCCGGCGCTGGATATGGGTCCGCCGTGCGCGCGACGCGGCGGCGTCGCGTACCGTCTGGCACAGCAAGGCGGCGTCCTGCTGCCACCCCGCCGGCCCACCGGTCGGCTTGGCGACGCAATCCACTGCGCCGAGCCGCAAGGCCTCGATCGTGGTGATCGCCCCCGCCGCGGTCAGCGACGACACCATCACCACCGGCATCGGGCGCAGCCGCATGATCCGTTCGAGAAAGGACAGCCCGTCCATCCCCGGCATCTCCACGTCGAGCGTGATGACATCGGGGTTGAGATCGCGGATCAGCGCGCGCGCCGCATGCGGTTCGGGCGCCGCGCCGACGACTTCTATCTGCGGGTCGGATGACAGGATCCGCGTCAGCGCCGCTCGCATCGCTGCGCTATCGTCGACGATCAAGACGCGTGTCCGGCGCATCAGTCGGTATCCCGTGGTTTGTAGATCGTCTGCCCGCACGCCTGCATTCGTTCCGCGGCGGCGCCGATCAGACGCTCCGAATGGCCGATGTAGAGGAAGCCGTCAGGGGCGAGCTGGTCCACCAGACGCGCCTCGAGCTCGGCTTTCGCGGTATCGTCGAAATAGATCATGACGTTGCGGCAGAAGATCGCGTCATATTGCTGACGCATCGGCCAGCGTTCGAACAGGTTGAGCACACGTGCGGTCACGAGCCGACGCGCCGTATCGGCAATGCGGAACCCCGCATCGTCGGGAACGAGCCACGCCTTCTGATAGGGCGCGGGGATCGGTTCGACGGTCTGGGCGGAGTAACAGGCACGGTTGACCGCATCGACCACCGGCTGCGAAATGTCGGTCGCGAGCAACTTGACGTCGCGGCCCTGCATCCAGCGTGCTTCGGCGGCGTTTTCGCCGAGCAGCGTCATCGTGATCGAATAGACCTCTTCCCCGCTGGAACACCCCGCCGACCAGATCCGGATCGGGCGACCTGCCGGCCGCGCGCGCAGGCGCGGCAGCAGGGTCGACCGGAAATGTTCAAAATGGTGGTTCTCGCGAAAGAAGTGCGTGTGGTTGGTGGTCAGCGCAGTGACCATCCGCCGCCGTTCGCCCGCATCGCGTTCGATCAGCGCGACATAGGCCTGGAAGCTGTCGAGCTTGTTCTCGCGCACCCGCCGCGCAAGGCGTGAATGGACAAGCGACTTCTTCGCCGGCGGCAAGTGGATTCGCGCATCGTTTTGCATGATCCGCGCGAGCGCCAGGAACTCGGCATCGCCAAGCACCGGGAGCATGTCGGTCGTGCCCGCATCGGTCGACGTGGGGGCAAGGCCGATAACGCTCACGCCGCGATATCCAGCCCGGCAACCGCACCCGTGGACGCACCGTCCACAACCGGCGGGGCCAATGGTGCGATCGTCGTGGCGACCGTCCCGGCGACCGCGGTGCTGGTGACGGTCAGCGCGTCGAGATCGAGCAGCAACACCATCGTCGATGCCGCGGCACCGCCGTCGCTGCCGCGCGTGGTGATCTGCACCAGCCCGGCGATCACGTTGGTATCCTGGATCTCGACATCCGGTGCGGGCTGGATCGCGTCTTCCTGGATCCCGACGATGTCGTTGACCTCGTCGACCAGGAAACCGGCCTGCTTGCCCGCGATGCTGACGACCAGCACGCACGAACGGCTGTGGATTTCGCTCGGCGTCCAGCCAAGGCGTTCGGCGAGTCCCACGATCGGCACGACCGTACCGCGCAGGTTGGTCACGCCGAGGATATAGCTCGGCACGCTCGGCAGCGGGGTCGGCGGTGCCCATTCGCGGATTTCGATCAGCGACCGCATGTCGATTCCGAAGGTCTGTTGGCCAAGTGCGAACGTCACCATTTTCAGTTCGCCGGCATTTTCCGTCATGCTCATGCGGCAAGTCCTCGTGTCAGGGTTCGGGAAAGGGGAGCGACCAGCGCGTCGACGTCGAGGATCAACGCGATCGAACCGTCGCCCAGGATCGTCGCCCCACCCAGTCCGCGGATCGGGTGGAGGTTCTGTTCGAGACTCTTGATGACCACTTCGCGGCGGTCGTCGATCGTGTCGACGATCAGGCCGACCTTCCCGGCGGTCTCGCTCTCGACGATGATGACGAGCGATTCCTCGGGCGGCAGCGGGTTGGGATCGGGCAGCCCGAAGATCTGCGTCAGGCGGCGCACGGGCAGATACGTGCCGCGCACCTCGATCACTTCGCTGCCCGGCGTGGTCGCGCGAACCTGGCCCGGCTCGGGGCGGATCGCCTCGATCACATGCGCGAGCGGAAGGACGAAACGCTGCCCCGCAAGGCGCACCACCATCCCGTCGAGGATCGCGAGCGTCAGCGGCAGAACGAGCGTGAACACCGTGCCCCGCCCCGGAGTCGAGCTGATGTCGACGCGCCCGCCGAGCGCCTCCACGTTCGAGCGCACCACGTCCATCCCGACGCCACGTCCGGAAATGTTCGACACGGTCGTCGCGGTCGAGAAGCCCGGCGCGCAGATGAGCTGGTCGATCTCCTCGTCCGACAACACCGCATCGGGACCGATCAGCCCCTTCTCGATTGCTTTCGCGCGCACGCGTGCGCGGTCGATTCCGCGGCCGTCGTCGGCGACCGTCACGATGATCCGTGCGCCCTTCTGCGCGGCGGACAGCCGGATCGTACCTTGCGCCAGCTTGCCCGCGAGCAGGCGATCCTCGGGCGATTCGATCCCGTGATCGACCGCGTTGCGGATCAGGTGCGTGAGCGGGTCGCCGATCTTCTCGATCACGCCCTTGTCGACTTCGGTCGTCTCGCCCTGCGTCTCCAGAACGACCTGCTTGCCGGTCTCTCCGGTCAGGTCGCGCAGCATCCGCGGCACGCGGTTGAACGCCTGCCGGATCGGCTGTGCGCGCAGCGACATGACCGTGTCCTGGATCTCGCGCGTCAGCCGGGCCTGTTCGGGCAGTTCGACGCGCTGCTGATCCGCCGGGGACAGCCGGTCCGACAGGATCGACCCGCGGATGACGAGTTCGCCGACCAGGTTGAGCAGCATGTCGAGCTTGTGAAGATCGACGCGGATCGTCTGCGATGCGGTATCGGTCGTGCGCGGGTCCTGCTTTGCAGGCCCGTCGGCTACCGCCGTCGCGGTGGCGACCGCAGCCGCAGCCGCGATTGCGGGCGATGCCGCCTCGACCCGCTGGAGCAGGTCGTGGATCGCACCCGGTTCGCGAAGCGGCGCGTCGGCGACGACGGGCATTGGCATCGGCGGGAGCGGTTCGCCGCTGGTGCGCATGACCTCGACAATCGAATCCGGCGCGACGAAATCAAAACAGTCGCCGATCTGATCCTCGCCGACATCGCCGGGCAGGCTGATCGTCCAGCGCAGATAGGCATGTTCCGGATCGAGATCGCGCAGCGGCGGAAGGCCACTGGTGTCCACACCGGTGACGTGCCCGCCCAGACCTTCGAGTTCGCGGATCACGAGGATCGGCTCCGCGCCGTTGGCCATCGCATCGCGCGACGGCGCGAACAGGATCGTCCATTCGGGCTCGACCAGAGCAGCCGGCGCAGTTTCCGGCGCGGCAAAATCCTCGATCGCGACGGTCACCGGCTCGAACCCGAACGGATCGATCTCGTCGGCAATCGCGGGTTCAACGGCGGGCGGCGCGACGGCCACGGGTGCCTCGACCGGCGCGGCGGGTGTCGCGCCCTGCCCCGCGAGGATCGCCTCGAGTGCTGCAAGCGATGCGGCATCGTCGGGCAAGCCCATCGTGCCCTGCGCGGCGGCGACATGGTCCGACAGTTTGTCGAACGCGCCTAGCATCACCGTGATGACCCCCTGCGTCGGCGCGATCCGGCCAGCGCGGATCTCGTCGAGTACGTTCTCGAACCGATGCGCGAAGGCGGTCAGCGCGGCGTGGCCGAACGCCCCCGCGCCGCCCTTGATCGAATGGACCGCGCGGAACACGCTGGCGATCGTCTTGGGGGCGGTGTCACCCCCCTGCATCGCGGCCAGCCCCTGTTCGGCGGCGAGCAATCCTTCGGCGCATTCCTCGAAGAAGATGCCCTGGATCTCGTCGAGTTCGTCGCTCATGGACACACCCGACGGATCGCCGCCCCCAGTTTGGCCGCCTCGAACGGCTTGGTGATCCACCCAGTTGCACCCGCTGAACGCGCACGTGCCTTTTTCTCGTCCGAGAATTCGGTCGAGAGCACGAGGATCGGCGTACCGCGGAACTGCGGCAGCGCGCGCACCGCCTCGATCAGCTCGAAGCCGTCCATTTCGGGCATGTTGATGTCGGTGATGAGCAGGTCGGGCTGCACCTCGTGCATCCGGGCGAGCCCGTGGACCCCGTCATTGGCGGATTCGATGCTGAACCCTTGCGCGGTAAGCGAGGTTTTCAGCAGCATCCGCATGCTCGCGGAATCATCGACGGTCAGAATCAATTTGCTCACGATTCAACGTCCTCCTCGGCGGTGATCGCCAGGGTGTGATTGAGGCCAAGCGCCGCAATGCGTGCGGTGAAGGCTGGGCTGGGGTTGGTGATGGCGAAGGCCTGGCCCGCCGCCTGCGCATCGATCCGCGCGGCGATCAGCAACTGGAGCACCGCCTGCCCGACGCTTTCGACGCGACTGGCATCGACGTTGACCCGGTCGCCCAGATTGGCGGCGAGGACGAGCCGGACCTTGAGGTCCTCGGCGGTGACGGTGGTGCCGTGCGCGGGCAGGTGGATGGTGTCCACCGTGCTTTCGGGATCAGGCTGGTTGGGCATTAAGGTCATTTTTTGCCTCGTCGAGTGCGGTCTCGAGTTGCTGGAACGTCGGCGCATGTTCCGACGGGGTGGCGCGGCGCGCGATCTCGATCGCGACCTGGGTCGGCATGCCCTGGGCGTGCGCGACGATGGCGGTCTTGGCGATGACGAACGGCTTGCCGTCGGCCTCGATCACCTGAAGCAGCTTGGATGCGAGCGGACCGACCAGACAGTAAGCGAGCAACACGCCGAGGAACGTCCCCACCAGTGCGCCGCCGATCATCGCGCCGAGCACTTCGACCGGCTTGTCGATCGACCCCATCGTCTTGATGACCCCGAGCACCGCGGCGACGATGCCGATCGCGGGAAGGCCGTCGGCCATTGCCTGCAGCGCATGTTGCGGCGCGAGTTCGTGGTGGTGGTGCGCCTCGATGTCATTCTCCATCGCTTCGGCAAGCTGATGCGGATCCTCGAAGTTGACCGTCATCATCCGCAGGTAATCGCAGATGAACTCGATCAGGTGATGGTCCTTGAGCAGCCGTGGGAAGCGGTTGAACAGGCGGCTTTCCTCGGGCGTGTCGAGATGCGGTTCGATCGCGGTCGCGCCCCCCTTCTTGAAGGTGACGAGCAGCCCGAACAGCAGCGTCAGCAAGTCGCGGTAATCCTGGTCCTTCCACCGACCGCCCTTGAACGAGCGGAGCAGTCCCCCGCCCGCCTGTTTCACCACGCCGAACGGGTTGGACACGACGAACGCGCCGATCGCGGCCCCCGCGATCGCCATCATCTCGTGCGGCAACGCGTGCAGGATGATCTCCATCTTGCCGCCGCTCATCAGGAAACTCCCGAAGACGCAGGCGAGGATAATCACGAAACCTACGCCGTTCAGCATATGCGGTGCCTATCCCCCTTTCGACCTGCGACAGCGCGGTCTGGCAGATTATAGAGCGGGGTCGGGGTCGCCGGTTGCGGGGGGCGGGTTTTCGCAGTGATGCTGCCGGTGCGACCGATCGCGCGCGGGTTCGCCTAGAATGGAAAGCGAAATCCAGTTGCAGGAGCGTTCATGTCGGTCGAAGCCTATCGTCGCGCGCGGACGATCGTCGAAAGTCCCCGCGCCACCGAACGCCGCCTGATCGGCCAGATGGTCGGCGACATGATCGCCGCACGCGACCAGGGGCTGCACGGCGTGCGGCTGATGCCAGTGCTGCATCGCAACCGCGAGATGTGGAACACCTTCGCCGCCGCCTGTGGCGCGCCGGGCAACGCGCTGCCCGACACTTTACGCGCGGGGATCATTTCGATCGGTTTGTGGGTCGATCGCTTCACCAGCGACGTCGTCGCCGGGCGCGAGCCGATCGACCCGCTGATCGGCGTCAATCGCGCGATCCTCGACGGACTTGCCGCGGAATCGCTTGCCGCCTGACGGGGCCGGGCGTGACGCCGGATCAGGCCGGCGTCACCAGTCCTGCCGCGAACGCCAGCCGCAGTGCCTCCGACAGGCTGCCGACGTCGAGCTTCTCCATCATGTTGGCACGGTAGATTTCGACGGTTCGCGGCGACAGATCGAGATCGTGCGCGATCACCTTGTTGGCGCGCCCCTCGATCAACCCCAACAACACCTCGCGTTCGCGGGGGGACAAGGTCGCCACACGGCTGCGCGCTTCCACGACGCGGGCATTGCGTGCGCAATCATCCTCGAACCGGCAGAACGCCGCCTCGATCACCTCGATCAACTGGTCGGGATCATAGGGCTTCTCGAGAAAATCGAGCGCCCCCGCCTTCATCGCCTGGACGGCAATGCCGATGTCGCCACGCCCCGTCAGCATGATCGTCGCGAACCGTTCGCGCATCGGCTGGAGCGCGCGCAGCACGTCGAGCCCGGTCGCGCCGGGCATGTGGAAATCGAGCAGCAGCACCCCCTGGTCGGCGGCGTCGATCGCCGCGAGGAACGCATCCCCCGAGGAATAGCCGCGAACGATCAGCCCCGGGATCTGCTGGAGCAACGTCTGCAGCGACAGCCGCACGGGATCATCGTCGTCCACGACATAAACGCTTCGCATCATCGCTGTTTGCCCCCAGGCTTGATGACGACACGCGGGACGGTGAAGCTGAATGCAGCCCCCCCCGCGGCCAGATTTTCGGCGCGCAGGCTGCCGCCATGCGCCTCCACGATCCGCCGACAGATCGACAGGCCGATCCCCATGCCCGCTTCCCCCTTGGTCGACGTGAACGGCATGTAGAGCTGCGACAGGATCACGTCGGCGATCCCCGGCCCCGAATCCGACACCGTAATCTCGATCCAATCCGCGTCCAGCGCCCGTGTCGCGACCCGGATCCGCCGATTGTCCTTGGGCATGGTATATAGCGCATCGAGGCTGTTGCGCAGCAGATTGACGAGCACTTGCTGGATCTGGATGCGGTCGGCGAGCATATGGTCCGCCTGTGGGTCGAGATCGTAGCAGATCGTGACGTCGAGCCGTTCGTAGCCAACGAGAACGAGCGCGCTCGCCTCACGGATCGCGGTTTCGACCGGTTCGACACGCGAATCGGTCTCGTGCCGTGCGGCGAAGTCGCGCATCCGGCGAATGATCTCGCCCGCGCGCAGCGACTGTTCGCCCGCCGCCGTGATCTGTTCCAGCAACATCGCCGAGCTCTGCCCCCCCTGGTCGGCCTGCTGCGCAACGCCGCGACGCGCCGCCGCGAGGTAATTGGCGATCGCGGTCAGCGGCTGGTTGATCTCGTGCGCCAGCCCCGCCGCAAGTTCCCCCATCGCGTTGAGCCGCCCGACGTGGGTCAGCTCGCTCCGCAGCGAGTCCAGGCGTTCCTCGGACTCCAGCCGTTCGGATATGTCGCGAACGAAGCCCGTGAACACACGCACGTCGGCATAGCGCGCCTCCCCCACGCGCAGCTCGATCGGCACTTCCTGCCCGTCCGCGCGCCGTGCGGTCAGGAAACGCGTCCGGTCGAGCACGCGTCTGGTGCCGGTCTCGCGATAGCGGCGGAGGTAATCGTCGTGGTGCACGCCGTGATGATCGGGCATCAACAGCGCGACGTTCGCCCCCACCACCTGTCGCGCGGCATAGCCGAACAGCCGCTCGGCGGCGGGGCTGAACGTCAGGATGATGCCCTTCTCGTCGATCACGATCATCGCATCGGGTACGGTTTCAAGCACGGACCGCAATTGCGCCTCGCGGGCGGCCAATTGCGTTTCGTTGGCGACGCGGTCGGTGACGTCGATGTTGACCCCGATCGCGCGATCGGGATGGCCCTTTTCGTCGTAGAAACAGCGCGACGATCCCTCGATCACGCGGACCTCGCCGTCGGGGCGACGCATGCGATAGGTAAAGGAAAACCGATCCGCCTTGGCCCAGATCGCCGCAGCCATGCGGCGCTCGATCGTTTCGCGGTCCTCGGGGAAGACATCCGCCGCCCAGCTTGCGTAATCGCGGATCGTGCCCGGCGCGACCCCGAGCATCGTCTCGGTGTTGCCGACCCAGTGGATCGCGTTGCTGCGCGCATCCCATTCGAACACCCCGATCGAATGCGCCTGCGCGGCCAGCAGCAGCCGGGTCTCGCTGTCACCCAGCGCGCGTTCGGCGGCGGCGCGCGCGGTGATGTCGCTCATCGACAACACCGCACGCGTGGTGCTGCCATCGGCACTGCGCGCCTGTTCGAGCACCCGCACTTCATGTCCGTCGCGATGGCGTTCGATCAATTCGGTGCCGCCGACCTTGCCGGGGGCGCCCGTGGGTAGCGGCGGCGTGCCGTCCAGCGTGCGCGAATGGAGCAGCGCATGCTTGTTCTGCCCGATCGCAAGCGCCGCGGGCCAGCCGTACAGCTTCTCGCATCCGCGCGACCAGTAAACGATCGTCCCGGCACCGTCGACCATGACGATCGGGCCGTTGTCCAGCGCGCGTGCAAACTCGCGCGTCGCCATGCGTTCGGTGACGAGCCCGGTGACGAGCCACCAGACCACCGTACCAAGAATGATCGTCTCGAGCGGCACAACCGCCAGCAGCTGGATCAGGTCGGGCGGCAACGGCACGATCAGCCCCTGCACGACGACGATCAGCGCGGGCGTCACCAGGATGAACGGCAAGACGTAATGCAGATTGTGCCAGCCGGGATTCTCCTGCTGGGCGAGCACCACGAGCGCACCGTCGCACGCCTCGACCAGTACTGCCGCGGCGAGAACGATCGCAGTAATCGCGATCGGCAGGGCTACGGCAAGGTCCATCGGGGGCGTGACCGACCCCGGCGATGGCAGCATTCCGGTCGCGTGGAGCGTCACGCTCGCGGCGAGCATCGCCAGGCTTGCCGCCAGCGCCGCGGTCAGCGCGGCCACCCGCATGAGATCGACCCGCCGCAACCGCAGCAACGCGACGCTGATGACCAGAAGGATCAGGATCGCGGGCGTGATGCCGGCGTGAACCGCTTCCGTGGCAATGAACGGATGCTGGAACAGACATAGCAACGCGATCAGCGTGCTGCTGAACAGCAATGACGCAATCAGCCAGGTCGGCGCCGGGCGCAAAGCCGCGATGAACGCGGCGCATACCGCCAACAGACCGGCAAGGTCATCGGGATGCGCGGGAAGATCACGATATCCGTAATCCAGCAGGCGGGGAAGATCGAGCGACCATCCAAGCAACGCAACCGTCGTACTGACCACACAGACCAACAGGCTGGCGATAAGACTAGAACGACGGACGGGGTTTATTGCCAGATGCGCAACCGCTGAATTGGGCACTATTCTCCCGCTCGGCCAAGCTTCGCTGATGATCGACAATAAGCGACGACTACCGTCGAAACGCAATAGTCGTTGACGGCGCGATGCCACATGGCAGTTGACGAAAGGTTACGTGGCGCAAGCGCTCCTGCCCGAAACCGCGTCGGTTCAGACGAAATACGCGCTGATAATGGCGCCGAGTTGTTCGGATGGACGTTCGTCGAACGCGATTTCGATCGCGGGCGTGGTGCTGTAGCCAAACATCCGTCCATCGCGGTCCACCGTGACCGCGACGATGCGGTAGGTGGCGACGGTCGTATCCGGGTTTGCTTGCGTCTGGTCCGACGATGCCGGCACGTCCCCCTCGCGCACGACCGCGAGCCCGCCCGCCACCGGATAGCGATCGGGGTCGACGATGACGATCGCATTGCCCGGCAATCCGCCGCCAAGCGTCGGTCGACCGACCCGCAGGCCGAACGCGCGGGGTCCCCATCCGGCGTGGTCCGCGATCGTGCGCCCGGTTGGCGTGCGCGCGACCAGCCCGTCGCCATGCGGCACGCCGTACACCGCAAGCTGTCGTACAGTTGGCGGGGGTATGGCGACCCGGCCGACTCCGTCATTGCCGAGGTTCGCAATCTCCGCGCGCAGCGCGAGCATCCGTTCGCGCATCCGCTGGCCGCGCACGGCCGGATTCTGCATCACCGCGACCATCGCCTGCAACGATCCATCGGCGGACAATTGCTCGAGTTTCTCGCGCAGGCTCGGTTCGTCCGACACCTCGAGCAGCGCGAAGATCGCCGCCTGCGTCGCCTCGTTCCAGCGCGCGAACGGGCGTTGTGCATTTTCGATGCGCGACAAAGTGACAGGCGCAATCCCGTACAGCCGCTCGATCGCGGCGATCGTCAGCGACCGGTCCGCTTGCCGCCGCCACCGGATCGCGGCTGCCAGCGACAGCGCAAACTCTTCCTCGGGAAGATCGGGCGCGCGCCGGTCGGCAAACGGCGCAGCCCAGCGTTCGATCGAAAAATGCGTGGCGTCCACGTCGATGAGCAATTCCTCGGCGCGGACCCCCAGTGCCTGCGCGATCTTGGCGAGTTCCTGCGCACGCGGGACGACTTCACCCCGTTCGATCTTCGACAGGCGGATGTACGGAATATCGGCGACACGACCCGAGAAGGGCAACAGCCGTGCATATCCCGCACGCTGCCGGGCTTCGCGAACGCGGTTGGGAAAAACCACAGCGCGGAATGGATCGAACGCCATCATGGGCTTTGCGTGAGGCATCATTTCACCTTCCGCCAAGCGAACACACCTTTAGACTTTTGCTTGCCGTGCAAGCATACCCCATCCGAACCATAGAACGGTGCGCCTAGAGGGTAAATGCTCCATTCCGGAGGTTATTGCGATGCAGCACTGGCCGTCCGCGGGACGCGCAATACGGCCAGGCCACCATCGGGGGCAAAGCGCTTCAACGCGGTCAGCCCGCGCGGGTCGGCAAGCCTGCGGTCGATCCAGCCCGGCTCGATCGGACAGGGGTCCGCGGGCGCGATTGCGACGCCGGTTCCATCGGTAAGGACACCAATCCGGTTCGGACGCACGGGCTTCGGCCAGCGCACCGCCAGCAGTTCGGTGAGGATCGCTGTGGTGCGGATGATGTCATGATCGCGGCGACGACCCCGATCGAGCGGCAGGTCGCTTTCGCGCAATGCGCGGTCCCAGCAGCGTAACCCCATCGCCCCCGTCCGCGGATCGTGCAGTGTCGCGATCAGTAACGGATCGGCGACCGGGTCGCTGCGGACGAACAGCGGGCGAACCGCCAGACAGAAATTGGCCGCGATCCGGTCGAGCAAGGCGTCACTGCGCGGAAGCGCCATGCTATCGGAAGGATCCGCCTCGCTCGCATCGGGCCATGACCGCAGCACTGCGCTCTGCATCACTGCAACCGATTGCTGGTCGGCGCGGCGATGCCGTAAGGCGGCAATTCCCCGCGCAATGCCTCCAACGTACGCTCGATCGGGTCGGTCCCCTCGATCGCGTCGACGGCGGCAGGATCAAGCACGATCACGCGCGCCAGCGCATTGTGCGGTGCCCGGGCATCGGGAAGGATCGAGGTCTCGGCGGCGCCGTGATCGGTCTTGCGCCGGCGCGGCAACGGCTGGCGACGATCGGCAAAGCCCGCGAAACGGGGGTCGGTGGTCGCGATTTCCGCCACCACGCGCGCCGCGCGCTTGGCGACCTGGCGCATCCGCTCGCGCTCGATCGGGCAGGTTTCGGTGTCGTCGCCAAGCCCCGCATCGTCGCTCAGCCGACGCTCGACCAGCGCGCGCTGGGTCGCGATCCGCGTCTCGAGGTCCGCGAGATCGATCGGGTCGGGGGTCGACGGCCTGGCGCGGAAGCGCGGTAGCGAAGGGCTGTCGGCATGGACCGAGCGCACCGCGCGTGCCTTGCGCTTGAGTTGTTCGATCCCGACTTCGCGAAGCTGCGCGACATAGGCGTCGAGCAACGCAGTGCGCAGATCGTCCGCCATCATGCCTTCGACGCCGGCTTCGGTCCGGTCGAGCGCGCCCTCGTCCTCGATCATCGCTTCCAGCGACGTTGCCTCGCCGTCCGCGCCGATCGCCGTCGCGTGGAGCGAAACCGTGGTCGCCTCGACCCGCCGCGCGGACTGGCGCTGGTCGGTCATCAGCCGGAAGCGCAGGCTCTGCAATTCGCCACGCAACTGCCAGTTGACGAAGGTGGTAAATTGCGCGCGCGCCGGATCATACGCCTCGATCGCGCGGTGGACGCCGATCGCGCAGCACTGTTCTGCGTCGTCCCAATGCCCGGTCAGTCCATATTGGCGGATAAAGTGCCGGATCCGTGGCGCGATGATCTTGAGCACCGCAGCGAACGCGCGGTCGGCGAGGATCCGCTGGCGCATTGTCGGCGCGACGCCGGGCGCGGGACGGTTTGCGATCACCTCTGCGACGGCGTGTTCAAGCGCGATGGTGGTTTTGGACATGGGCTCCCCCGGGGACGTTCGGGAGCTGCACCGTTGCGATTCCCGTTGCCCCGACCATGGCGGCGGGCGTTAAACGGGGTCATAAACATCCTATACGTATTTCCCCGGGTCGCGGGTCCCCCACTTGGGTCAAACTACGCATAATGGGCGGTTTTGCTGGTAAAGATGGGATTAACCATTCTATAGGATGATCCCTGCAGACCCGAACGACACGGTCAGGCGAACCGCTGCGGCTGGACGTTGCGGCTGACATAAGCGGTCAGCCATGCACGGTGCGCGGCGCTCGCGTCACCGGTCGCGGCAATCGCACGACTGGCGCCGCCGCTGCCGATCTGCGCGGTCAGCAGGGTCCGCGCGCGCGTTGCGCCCAGCCCCCCCTTGAGGAAGCGGACGACATCGCCCGGCCCCAGGTGATGCCCGAGATAGGCCGATCGCGCGATCGTCGCCGGATCCTTCCCGACCGACAATCCCGCCCGCCGGATCGTGTCGAGATTGCTCCGCGCATAATCGGCGATGGTGTGGATCGCTGCGGTTGAGTCATACCGCAGTGCGAGCAACGCGGCGCGAGACTCGGGCCGGACCTTTCCGCTGGCATCGAGCCAGCCATGCTGCTCTGCCGCGGCATTGAGCCACGTTCCGGGCTTCTGCGCGATCGACTGCCATGTGCCGCCGAGGAATTGCCCCAGCCCCGCCGCGCTCGACCGCGGGTTGCGCGAGTAGCAATTCCACCGCCCGCCCGAATCCTTCGCCGCCTCCGCCTGCACGATCGCGGCAAGTGCAGTATCGGGGATGCCCGACCGCGCCGCTGCCGCGCGCAAGGTGTCGGCATGGACCGCATTCGGCCCCAGGTTGCGCATCGCTGCATCAGGCGGACAGGATGCAGCGTCGAGAGCGGACGGTTCGCCGAACGTAGCATGGGGGGTGCCGCCATGCCGCGCATCGAACAGCGCAATCAGATTGGAAAGATCGACCCGGTCGGCATAGCGCGCCGACGGATCGCTGGTGGTGGCGTGGGGCTGATCGGACAATCCGTCGAGCGGGGCCGTGCGATCCCCCTGCCCGAGCGCGGCCTGCCACAACCGGTTGGTCAGCGCGCCGTGTGCCGCCGCCTCGATCAGATTGGCGCGTTGCGTCGGGGTAAGCCGTGCGGCGTCGCCGTTGGTGCCAAGCGGCGCCATCATCGCGGTGTGGCCTGGTGCAAGCGCCGCAATCGTGCGAAGCGCGCCGCGGCGATATCGTCGACCATCGCCTGTTGCTGCCGGTCATCCGCCTGGCGAACGTTGGCCCGGAACTGGTCGGCCGCGGATTCGACTGCGCGGATCGCGGCATATTGCCGCGCCGCACGCTGCCGCAGCAGATCGAGTTCGACCGCCGCGGTCTCCGCTTCGGCACCGCGCCGTTCCCGTTCGCCGCGCGCGTGGGCCAGATACGGATCGCCGATCAGGCGGCTGTCCGCCGCCGCCAGCCGTGCCTCGTCGACGATCTTGTCGATCAGTGCGTGGTGGAGCATCCGCGCTTCGCCTAGCCGCGCGGACGATGCCGCAATCACCTGCGTCAGTGCATCCATCTCGCGGTCGAGCGCCCGAAGCGCTGCGTCATAGGGCGTCTGCATCGGTCCCCTCCATCAATTGCGCCATCGCCGCGAAGGCGTCAGCCGCATCGCCGCGGTCCTGCCGGGTCTGCGTCAACAGCGCCTCGATCTGCGGCGCGATCCGGATCGCGCGATCAACCTCGGGGTTCGACCCCGTGGTGTAGGCACCGAGCCGGACGATCTCCTCCATGTCGCCATGCGTCGCGAGCAAGGCGCGCGCAGCAAGGCGAATCCGGTTCTGCTCGTCCGACAGGCAATGCGGCAGCGTGCGCGACACCGACTTGAGCAGATCGATCGCCGGATACCGCCCCCGCTCGGCGATCCGCCGCGTGATGACGACATGCCCGTCGAGGATCCCGCGCACCGCGTCCGCGACGGGTTCGTTGTGATCGTCGCCGTCGACCAGCACGGTGAACACGCCGGTGATCGTCCCCTGCCCCGGCAACCCCGGCCCCGCGCGTTCCAGCAGCCGCGGGAGCTCGGCAAACACCGTCGGCGTGTATCCGCGCGTCGCGGGCGGTTCGCCATTGGCGAGACCGATCTCGCGCTGGGCCATTGCGAAGCGCGTGACCGAATCCATCAGGCACAAAACGTTGAGCCCCTGGTCGCGGAAATGCTCGGCGATCGCGAGTGTCGTCCACGCCGCCTGACGCCGGATCAGCGCAGGCTCGTCCGAGGTCGCGACGACGACGACGCTGCGCGCAAGCCCTTCGGCACCGAGATCGTCCTCGACGAATTCCTGCACCTCGCGCCCGCGTTCGCCGATCAGCCCGATCACCGCGACATCGCACGCGGTCCAGCGCGCGAGCATCGACAGCAGCACCGACTTGCCGACACCGGAGCCTGCGAACAGCCCGAGCCGCTGCCCGCTGCACAAGGGCACGAACAGGTCGAGCGCGCGCACCCCGGTCTCGATCCGACCGCCAACGCGCGCCCGGCCCGCAGCGGGCGGCGGTGCTGCCTTGATCGGTTGCGGGTCGGACCCGTTGGGAAGCGGACCCAGGCCATCGATCGGGCGACCCAGCCCGTCGACCATCCGCCCGAGCCAGCGTGCCGAAGGGCGCACCGCGAAGCTCCCGTCCTCGAGCCACGCGCACGTACCCGAACGAAGCCCGTGCGGATCGCGGAACGGCAGGCATTGCGCGCGCCCGGCGTTGATTCCGGTGACTTCAGCGGCGACGACACCGCCGCCGGTTTCGATCCCGATCCGCGACCCGATTTCCGCCGCACCCGCCAGCCCGTCGATCTCGATCAACGCGCCCTGCACCGACACGACCCGACCGAACCGCCGATCGGGCGATGCGGCAGCGAGCGCACGGGTGGCGGCGGCCAGCGACTGCATCGCTCAGGCCGCCAGCATCGCGGCAATATCGCGCGCAGGCACGCCCTCCTGCTCCATCAGCGTCAGGCATTCGCGCAAGCCGCGGACATAGTCGCACGATGCGACCGCATTGGCGAAACGGACGCTGGCGGCGCGCGCGGCATCGTCGCCCTGGCGTTCGAGCAGTTCGCCAAGATCGGCGACGATCTGCCGCTGCTGGGCCACGACGTCCTGGCCGACATAGGCTTGGAGGCAAGCGTAATACAGCCGCCGTGCGGGGCTCGTGGCTTGCCCGGCGTCCATGATCGCGTCACCGCGCAGCACGGTGGCGCGATTGTCGACGATCACTTCGGTCGCGACGGGCACGCGCAATACGGCGCCGTTGACGATCATCGTTTCACCGTCATGCAATACGAAGCTGCGCACTAGAGCGTCCCCAAGGAAAGGCATTGCGCTGTTATAGCTGGCGAGCCCCCCCGTCGGGCGCGCCGACGCGCGAATCACCCCTTGTCTCAGCCTTTTGGAGCAGCCGCGTCCGGGGATGCACCACCCCTCTATGATGGATGCGATATGGCCGGACCCGATCCGGCACCCTGCGACGTGGGAGACCCCGGTTGAGCCTTTATTCCGCCCTTTATGCCGGTGTTTCCGGTCTCAGCGCCGAGTCCGCCGCGATGGCCGCGGTCGCGGATAACATCACCAACATCAATACGATCGGCTACAAGGGCACCGACACGCAGTTCAGCACGCTGGTGACCGACGGCCGGTCGCGCACGACCTATTCGGCGGGCGGCGTTTCGGCACGGCCGCAGGCGCTGATCTCGAAGCAGGGGCTGCTCCAGGCATCGGGCAACACCACCGACCTCGGCATCGAGGGCGGCGGGTTTTTCGTGACGCGGACGGGTCTCGGTGGCCAGGACACGGTCGCCTTCACGCGCGCTGGCTCGTTCAAGCCCGACACCGCCGGTTTCCTGCGCAATACCGCGGGCTTCTATCTGCAGGGCTGGCGGCTCGACAACAGCGGCGCGTTCGAAAACACCGGCAATGTCGCCGCGCTCGAACCGATCCGGCTGAACGACCTCACCGGCACCGCGATGGCGACCAACAGTGTCGAGCTGCGCGCCAACCTCCAGTCGAGCGCCACCCCCGTCGCCGGACCGGTCACGCGCGGCGATATCGCGAGCGGCACGCTCGCCCCGCAATTCACCCGCGCGATCGACGTGTACGACGCGCAAGGCGGCACGCACCGCGTGACGATGGGGTTCGTCAAGACCGGCCCCAATGCTTGGCACGGCGAAATCTACGCCGACCCGGCAGAGGTGACCGCGCCCGGCGGGGTGCTGGCGAGCGGCGAAATCCGCTTCAATCCCGATGGCAGCATCATCAACGATCCCGCGGTCTATACCTCCGAGATGTTCGGCCCGCTCAACCCCGGCTGGACCAACGGCGCGGCATCCGACCCAATCACGCTCGCGATCGGCAGCAACGGGGGGTTGAGCGGCCTGACCCAGTTCGGCTCGGAATCCGCGCTCATCACGTCGAGTGTCAACGGCGGGATGCTCGGCAACATCGCCTCGGTCCAGGTGTCGGACGCGGGTGTGGTCAGCGCGGTGTTCGAGAACGGGATCGCGCGCAAGGTCTTCCAACTGCCGGTCGCGACCTTCCCCAATGCCGACGGGCTGACGCGGATGTCGGGCAATGCATTCCTGATGTCGGATGCATCGGGCAATTATGCGATCAACCGCCCCGGTGCGCTCGGTGCCGGCACGATCCGCGCGAGCACGCTGGAAGCATCGACGGTCGATCTCGCGCAGGAGTTCAGCAACATGATCCGCTTCCAGCGCGCTTACAGTGCATCGTCCAAGATCATCACCACGGTCGACGACATGTTGCAGGAAGTCAGCAACCTGAAGCGGTGAGGTGCTGAGCACGCTCGACGGACCCGGTGAGAGCAAGGCTTCGACTTCGCTCAGCCCGAACGGATTTGGGCTCAGCCTGAACGGGTTGGGCTCAGCCTGAACGGGTTGGGCTCAGCCTGAACGGGTTGGGCTCAGCCTGAACGGGTTGGGCTCAGCCCGAACGGGTTTGGAATGGATCCAAGCAACACTCCCCGTTCGCCCTGAGCGCAGTCGAAGGGCCCCTCGCAACAGGGACCGCGGCAAGCGGCAGGAACGGACGGGAACACGACAGACTCAAAGGTCGGCAGCGCACGACGAAAGGGCATAAGACATGGCGCTCAGCGATATTCTCGGATCCGCGATGTCGGGGCTCAACGCCGCGCAGGCCGGCTTGCGCGTCGTGTCGACCAACATCGCCAACGTCGGCACGGCCGGTTACGCGCGCGAGAGGCTCAACATCTCTACCAACGTCATCGGCGGGCGCGTCAACGGCGTGGTCGTCGGTGAAACCACACGCGTCGCCGATCGCTTCCTCGAAGCCGCAAGCTATCGCCGCGCAGGCGATGTCGGATCGGCCGAAACCACCGCAGGCTATCTAGACCGGCTCCAGGCCTTGCTCGGCGCGCCGGGTGCGGAATCGAGCCTGACCGCGCAGCTCGACGCGATCTCCAGCGCGGGCGTCGCGCTGACCGGCTCGCTCGCGGTCGTGCAGAACGCCGATGCGTTCGTCGCCAAGACGAGCGACGCGATTGGATCGCTCCAGCAAGTCGACCGCGACGCCGCCAGCCTGTCAGCGGATGCCGATGCCGAAATCGGCGACACGGTGACGCGCGCGAATGCGCTGCTGACGCAGATCAGCAATCTCAACGACGCAGTGTCGCGGCTCGACGGGCTGGGGCGGAGTTCGTCGGGCCTATCGGACCAGCGCATGCTTGCGATCCAAGATCTGAGCGGCCTGATCGGCGTCACGGTGCGCGACCAGCCCGATGGCCGCGTCACGATCGAAACCGCTGGCGGCGCGCCGCTGCTCGATCAACGGCTGCGGCTGCTGTCCTATCCCAATGGCGGCAACGCTGCCGGGGCGGCGCAACCCGCCTACCCGGGCGTCGACATTCGCTTCGCCGATTCCGCAGGGTTGCCCGGCGTCGCGACCGGCGACCGGATCGACAATGCCGCGGTCGGCGGCAAACTGGGTGCTTTGCTCGATTTACGGGATCGCACGATCCCCGAGTTTCGCGACCAACTGGGCAGCCTGTTCACCGGGCTGAGCCAGGCGCTCAACGCCGCGTCGAACGCCGCCACCGCAACCCCTGCACCCGCGCAGCTGATCGGCGCGGTCACCCCGCTGACGGCAGGCGACCGGCTCGGCTTCACGGGCAAGGCGACCATCGCGGTGACGGACCCCGCGGGCAAGCTCGTCGCCGCGACCAGCCTCGATTTCGATGCGATGGGGCCGCAGGCGACCGTCGGCGACATGGTCACGGCGATCAACGCCGGCCTTGGCGGCAGCGCGAGCGCAACCTTCGCGAACGGACGCCTCACGCTGTCCGCCACCGCCCCCGGCACCGGCGTCGCGATCGGACAGGATCTCGCCGCCCCGTCGCAGCGGGCCGGGATCGGGCTGTCACAGGTGTTCGGGATGAACGATCTGATCCGATCGGACGGATCGACCATCCCGAGCGGCTTCGCGGCGAGCGATCCGCATGGATTCGTCGCGGGCGGCACTGCGCAACTGATGCTGCGCGACGGTGCGGGCCGCGTGCTTGCGCAACACACGCTGACCCCCGCGCCCGGTGGCAGCTTCGGCGACCTGGTCGCGGATCTCGCCGCCAGTCCGCTTGGTCGATACGGCAGTTTCGCCCTGGATGGCGCGGGACGGATGCGCTTCGAGCCCAACCCGACCGTATCGGGCGCGGTGCTGACCATCCCGAGCGATTCGACCGATCGCGCCGGGACCGGCCGCAGTTTCACGACGATCGCGGGCCTGACCGGCAGCGCGAGCGCGCTGACGACGGGCGAAGTGCGCCCCGACATTCTCGGCAACAGCGGGCGCCTGCCGCTCGCGCTGCTCGACACGCGCGCGACCGTCGGCGGGATCGCACTCGGCAGCACCGACCGGAGCGGCGCGGCGGGCTATGCCGATGCGCACGCGCGGACGATCGACCTCGGCATGGCAGGCGCGACTTCGGTCGATCGCCGCGCCGCGCAGGTACTGGGCGGTGCGGGCAGCACCGCCGCGCTCGCCAAGGCACGGCTGACCGAGGCGGCGGCGCGACGCGACGACGCGGTCAACCGGCGCGACAGCTTCTCGGGCGTCAACATCGACGAGGAACTGTCGCAGATGGTCGTGTTGCAGAACAGCTATTCCGCCGCCGCGCGCGTGATCAGCACGGTCACCGCGATGTACGACACCTTGTTGACGATGGTTCGCTGAAAGGACCCTGCATGACCCGGATCGCCACCATCCCGCAGCAACGTCTCACCGCCGGCGCGATCCAGCGCAACCAGGAGCGGCTGGCGGTCACTCAGGCGCAGCTTGCCTCGGGCCGCAAGGCGAACGACCTCGCAGCACTCGGCACCGATGCGGTGCGCACGCTGACGACGCATTCGATGCTCGCGCGGTCCGAGGCGCAATCGGGCGTCGCACGCCAGCTCGGCACGACGCTCGCGCTGTACGACACCGCGATCAGCGGCGTCGACACGCTCGGTACCAACCTCCAGCAAAGCCTGCTGACGGCGCAGGGCACCGGCGAAACCGCAAGCCTGCAGGACACGATCGAAAGCGCCTTCTCGCAATTCTCGGCATTGCTCAACGCGGACGAAGGCGGCGTGCCGTTGTTCGGCGGGGGGCAGAGCACTGCCCCGTTCGCACCCGCCACGCTGGCCGAGCTGTCGGCGACCCCGGCGAGCGACTTCAGCGACGGCACCGTCCACGCGAGCGCGCGCGTCGCCGACAATCTCGACATGACCTATGGCATCACCGCGCGTGAAGTCGGCGGCGGACTGGCGCAGGTGTTCCGCACGCTTGCCGATGCCGGGCCGTTCACCGGCGCACTGACCCCGGCACAACACGCTGCGCTCAAGGCCGTGGGCACCGCGCTCGACGACGCGATGACCGGGGTGCGCGCGCTCAACGCCGAGAACGGACACCGCCAGGCCAAGGCCGAAACGCTCGCGACGCGGGCGGACGAACGCGCAAACCTGTTCAAGGGCATCATCAGCGCCAACGAGGATGCCGACCTTGGCCAGATCGCGATGGATCTGTCGCAGCAGAAGACGATGTTGCAGGCCAGCTACTCGGTCTTCAGCCAGTTGAGCAGCCTCAGCCTGGTTGATTACCTGCGCTGATCGCAATTCCCGCGCTCCCGCGAACAGTCGTGGCGCGGAGCATCTATAACAGTCGGTATGCTTGCCTCGTCGCGATCACGCGGGGGCGGTCCATTTACGCAAAGGGGCGTCGATGCACATCTATTCGAATCTCAAGATCGCCGTAAAGATCGCCACGTTGCTGGTGTCGCTCGGCGTCGTCATGCTGGTCGTCCTCTACAATGGCGCAAGCCAGTTGGGCGTGCTCGACAAGAGCTATGCCGCGCTCACCACCGCGACCTTGCCCAACAATGCGCGGCTTGCGCAGGTCGCCGACGCATCGGGAACGATCGTCTATTCGGGGTATAAGGTCATGGCGTATGACGGTGCCAGCGCAGAGTCCCGCGCGGCCGCCGCCGAAGTGCGCCAGCAAGGCGATGCCGGGCGCGCGCTGTTGCAGAGGATCGGCCAGGCCGACCCGGCGGTGGCATCCAAGATCCCGGCGCTCCAGTCGCGGCTATCGCAAGTCGAGCAGACCGTCGCGCAGTCCACCCGCTATGGCCTGCGCAACGACAACGACGCCGCACGCAAGCTGCTGATGGAGGCGGACCGTCTGGATGCGCAATTCAGCGACGAGCTGTCCGCCGTCATCACGGAACGCGCAAACGCCTCGACTGCCCTAACCAAGACGCTTTCCCAGGATGCTGCAGCCACGCAGCGCAGCATGGTGCTGATCGGGCTCGTCAGCGTGGTCGTCGCGCTCGGCGCAAGCATCCTGGTCACCCGCCGCACCATCGCCGGCCCGCTCAGCACGATGGAATCCGGCATGCGACAGCTCGCCGCCGGGGACAATACGATCGCGGTCACCGCCGTCGATCGTCAGGACGAAGTCGGCGCGATGGCGCGGGCTTTGGTGGTGCTGCGCGACAATGCGCAGGAACAGGCCCGCGCCGAAGCGGTCAAGAAGCAGGCCGATGCCGATCAGGCGATGGTGATCGACTCAGTGTCCTCCCACCTCGAAATGATGGCGAAGGGCGATCTCACCCGCCCGATCGAACGCGATTTCCCGGCGGGCTACGCCGCGCTCAAGACGCACTATAACGCTGCGCTCGACAGCCTGCGCGACCTAATCAGCGCGGTGTCGGAAAGCGCACGGTCGATCCGCAACGGATCGAACGAGATCGAACAGGCGTCGGATGATCTTGCCCGCCGCACCGAATCGAGCGCCGCCTCGCTCGAGGAAACCTCGGCCGCGGTCACGCAGATCAACGAACGGCTGCGCACCGGTGCGGACAAGGCGCACAGCACGGTTCAGCGCGCAGACCAGGCGATCGCCACGGTCGGCACCGGGCGCGACACTGCGGGCCAGGCGGTCCAGGCGATGCACCGCGTGTCGGACAGCGCCAAGGGGATCGACAGCGTCATCGAAGGGCTCGACAAGATCGCGTTCCAGACGCGCGTGCTGGCGATGAACGCCGCGGTCGAGGCCGGGCGTGCGGGCGAATCCGGGCGCGGCTTCGCGGTCGTCGCGGATCTCGTCGGGCAGCTTGCGATGCGCTCCGAAGAGGAAGCCAAGCGCGCACGCGAACAGCTCACCGCGACGCAGAACGACGTCGTCCTGGCGGTCGATGCGGTCCACAAGGTCGATCACGCGCTGGTCGCGATCTCGGACGATGTCGGCGTGGTGCACGAACTGCTCGCGGCGATGTCGATCGACAACAGTGCGCAGGCCTCCGCGATCCAGCAGATCGCCACCGCGATCCAGAGCATGGACGAAGGCACGCAGCAGAATGCCGCGATGGTCGAGGAAGCCTCCGCCGCCGCGCGCAACCTGAACGGCGAAGTCGGCATGCTGACGCAAAAGGCGGCGGTCTTCACGATCGGACATCAGCCTGCGCCAGCCGCAACCCCGGCACGCGCCACCCCCGCCCCCGCCGCGCCTGCACCCAAGCCGTCCGCCGCCAAGGGACCCCTCCCCGCCGCCGGTTCGTCTCCGGCCAAGCCGACGCCGGCCTATCTCGCCCCGCCCAAGCCGCTGCCTGCCGCCGCCATCCCGGCGCTGGTGCGCGACAAGGACGACTGGGACGAATTCTGATATCGCCCCAAAAATCCACCGCTTCCCCGGCGAACGCCGGGGAAGTGCATTGGTTTAGCGGTCCCGCCGCCCCAGCAGCCGCAACCGCAACGCGTTCAGCTTGATGAACCCGGCGGCGTCGCGCTGGTCATACGCACCCTGGTCGTCCTCGAACGTGACGACCTTTTCCGAATAGAGCGACTGCGGCGACTTGCGTCCGGTGACGTTGACCGAACCCTTGTACAGCTTGAGCCGGACGGTCCCCTCGACCTTCGCCTGGCTGTGGTCGATCGCGGCCTGCAGCATTTCGCGCTCGGGCGAGAACCAGAAGCCATTGTAGAGCAGCTCCGCGTACCGCGGCATCAGCTCGTCCTTCAGATGCGCCGCACCACGATCCAGCGTGATCTGCTCGATCCCGCGATGCGCGAGGTGATAGATCGTGCCGCCCGGCGTCTCGTACATGCCGCGCGACTTCATGCCCACGAAGCGGTTCTCGACCAGATCGAGCCGCCCGATGCCATGCTTGCGCCCCAGCTCGTTGAGTGCCTCCAGCAGCGACGCAGGCGACATACCTACGCCGTTGAGCGCAACACCGTCGCCACGCTCGAAATCGATCGTGATCGTCTCCGGCTGGTCGGGCGCGTCCTCGGGATTGACCGTGCGCGAGTAGACATAGTCCGGCACCTCGTCCCACGGATTCTCGAGCACGAGCCCTTCCGACGAGGTGTGGAGCATGTTCGCGTCGGTCGAGAACGGTGCCTCGCCACGCTTGTTGTGCGGAATTTCGATCTGGTGCTGCTCGGCCCATTCGATCAGCCGGGTGCGGCTGGTCAGGTCCCACTCGCGCCACGGCGCGATCACCTTGATGTCGGGTGCGAGCGCGTAATAGCCGAGCTCGAAGCGGACCTGGTCGTTGCCCTTGCCGGTCGCGCCGTGGCTGACCGCATCCGCACCGACCATCCGCGCGATCTCGATCTGGCGCTTGGCGATCAGCGGCCGCGCGATCGACGTACCGAGCAGGTACAGCCCCTCGTACAGCGCGTTGGCGCGCATCATCGGGAAGACGTAATCTCGCACGAACTCCTCGCGCAGATCGTCGATGAAGATGTGCTCGGGCTTGACCCCGGCTTGCTGCGCCTTGCGCCGCGCAGGTTCCAGTTCCTCGCCCTGCCCGAGATCGGCAGTGAAGGTGACGACCTCGCACTGATAGGTCTGCTGCAACCACTTGAGGATGACGCTGGTATCGAGGCCGCCCGAATAGGCGAGGACTACACGGTTGATTTTATCGGTCACGGGCAGGATCCTTCGTGTTCGGCTGCCCCCTATGCGACCGTGCGCGCGCGTGCAACCGCTGGCCTGCTCTTGCGGATCGCCAATTTGAGGCGCACGCTGTCGTTTCTTCGGTCGGGGGGCCTTTCAGACATGCATTTTCGTGCAACCGGCGGCGTTGCCGCGTTCGTTGTCATGGTCGCAGCCTCCGGTGCGGCGCGCGCCGACGAAGGCATGTGGACGTTCGATGCGTTTCCCACGGCCAAGGTCAAAGCCGCCTACGGCTGGGCACCCGATCAACCCTGGCTCGACCGGGTCCAGGCATCCGCGGTCCGGTTGACCGGAGGATGTTCCGCCTCCTTCGTGTCGCGCGACGGGTTGATGCTGACCAACCACCATTGCGTCCAGGCGTGCGTGCAGGAGCAATCGAGCGCGGAGACGGACTACATCACCAATGGCTTCGTCGCACGCGACCGCGCAAAGGAACTCCAATGCGCCGGCCAGCAGGCCGAGGTGGTCACCGCGATCAGTGACGTGACCGCGCGCGTCCGCGCAGCGATCGGGCGAACGACCGGGGCGGCATTGATAGCAGCCCGCAACGGAACGATCGCAACGATCGAAGCCAGCATCTGCACCGACCGCGAAACCACCAGCTGCGAGGTCGTCACCCTGTTTGGCGGCGGACGCTATACCCTCTACCGCTATCGCACATACAGCGACGTCCGGCTGGTCTGGGCACCCGAACTCGCCGCTGCGGCATTCGGGGGCGATCCCGACAATTTCAGCTTCCCGCGCTACAATATCGATGCGGCCTTCCTGCGCGCTTATGAAAACGGCAAGCCTATCGCCACGTCGCAGCATCTGCCGTGGAATGCCCGCGCGCCACAGCCGGACGAGCCGACCTTCGTGATCGGCAACCCCGGCCGCACCCTGCGGTTGATCACCGCCGATCAACGCAACGTGCAGCGCAGCCTGGTCTTGCCATTCGTGGTGTCATTCCTCTCGGAATATCGCGGCCGTTTGATCACGGCGCGCGCGCAGAATGCGGAGCGCTTTCGCGAAGGGTTCGAGGAGCTCGCATCCATAGAGAACAGTTACAAGGCGCTGCGGGGAGAGTTGCAGAGTCTCAACGACGAAACCTTCGCCACCATGCTCGACGCGCAAGAGGCGCAGCTTCGATCGAGCAAGACGGCGCGACTTGGCCGCGGCGCCGGCGACGATCCCTGGCAGGTCATTGCCAAGGCCGATCGGGTCTATCGCGACATCTTCTACGATCGCTTCGTCCTGGAGCAGAACAGCGGTTTTCAATCCACGCTATACGGATATGCCAAGACGCTTGTTCGCGCCGCGGCCGAGCGTGACAAGCCGGATGCGGAGCGACTGCCGGGCTATACGCAGGCATCGCTGCCGTTGACCGAAAAACAGCTGCTCGACGCAGTGCCGGTCTACCCCTGGCTAGAGCAGCTGCAACTCGAATTCTGGCTGTCCAAGACCCGCGAATATCTGGGCGCGGACAGTCCTGCGGTGAAGCGCCTGCTCGGGCGGGACTCCCCCGAGCGTCTTGCTGCCACCCTTGTCGCGGGAACGAAGCTCGCCGATCCCGCAGTGCGCCAGGCGCTGTTTACCGGTGGCATGGCGGCGATCCGCGCGTCGGACGATCCGTTGATCCGGCTCGTCCTCGCCAATGACGCGACCGCCCGCGCAGTGCGGGAGCGCTACATCGCCGAAGTCGACGCGCCGATCAGTGCCGCGCAGGCGCGTCTGACGGCGGTACGATTCGCAGCATACGGCACCGATCTCTACCCGGACGCGACCTTCACGCTGCGTATTTCCTACGGAAAGGTCGCCGGATGGGTCGAGCGCGGACAACCGGTCCCCCCCACGACCCGTTTCGCCGGATTGTTCGATCGCGCCACCGGCCAGGATCCGTTCCAGCTCGCCGCCGCAATCGACCGCGCGCGATCGAGCCTCTCGCCTGCGACGACCCTCGACTTCGCCACGACCAACGACATCACCGGCGGCAATTCTGGATCGCCCGTGGTCGCGCACGACGGATCGGTTATCGGCGCGATCTTCGACGGCAATCTGCAGAGCCTCGGCGGAACGTTCGGCTATGATGCCAGCGTCAATCGCTCGGTCGCCGTCTCGACCGCAGCGATCGAGGCGGCGTTGCAAACCGTCTATCCTGCCCCGGCGCTGCTCGCCGAACTGCATCGGGGCTGATACCGGGGCTGAACACCGCTAGCCGCGAAAAGCGCGCTCGGTCTCGATCATGTAATCGCGCGTGATCGGCAGGACGTGGCGGTTGCGCGCGAACTGGACCTGGTAATTGACCAGCCCGCCGAAGTGGAACGCCGCGCTCGCGCCCGCCAGATAGAATTGCCACATCCGGAAGAAACGCTCGTCATACAAGGCGATGATCTGCTCGCGCGCGGCAACGGTGCGGTCGTACCAGTCATCGAGCGTGTACCCGTAATGCAGCCGCAGCACCTCCACGTCGGTGACCATGAAGCGCAGCCCCTCGTTCGCCGAGATGATCTCCGACAGCGCGGGGTTATAACCGCCCGGGAAGATGTACTTGGTCGTCCACTTGTCGGTAACGCCGGGACCGCCAGCGCGTCCGATCGTGTGGAGCAGCATCACACCGTCCTCGGTCAGCAGGTCGCGGCACTTGCGGAAGAAGGTCTTGTAATGCGCCGGGCCGACATGTTCGAACATGCCAACCGAGACGATCCGGTCGAACGAGCCGGTCAGGTGGCGATAGTCGATCAGCTCGAACTTGACTCGGTCCGCGACCCCCGCCTCCTGCGCGCGCCGCCGTGCGACCTTCAACTGCTCCTCGGACAGCGTGATCCCCAGCACGTCCGCGCCGGTATGCTGATGCAGATACAGCGCCATCCCGCCCCAGCCGCAGCCGATGTCGAGCACCGTCATCCCGGGTTCGAGCGCGAGCTTGGCCGCGATATGCGCCTTCTTGTCGCTTTGCGCCTGTTCCAGCGTGTTGCCGGGGCTGGCGTAGTAAGCGCAGCTATATTGCCGGTCGGAATCGAGGAAAAGGTCGTACAGCCGGTCCGACAGGTCGTAATGGTGCGCGACGTTGCGCTTGGAGCGGCGCGCCATGTTGACCCGCCCGATGCGATGCGTGACCGCCTGGATCGCGCGCCGCAGCGGCGACGCCGCCAGGCCGTTCGCGCCCGCTTCCCACGGGTCGTTCGCGGTGAGCAGCCGGACGAGATCGCGGATGTCGCCCTGTTCGATGACCATGCGGCCATCCATATACGCCTCGGCCGCGCCGAGCCCGGGATCGCGCAGGATCCCGTTCGCGGCGCTGGTGTCGGTGAAACGGATCGTCACGTCGGGAAAGCGCGGATCGGCGGTGCCGAAGCGAACGGTCTTTCCGTCTGCGTGATGTACGGTAAGGGTGCCGCGCTTTACGCGCTTGGCGAGAAACAAGTCGATAAGAGCCATGTACGGCCCACTAACGCCTCAGATGCCGGCATACCAATCGTAATCGACATTATCTTCCCAATAACCGCCCTTGCCGAGCCCGATCCCGGCCAGCGAGGCGACCGCATCGATCCCCATGACATATTTGGCGTGCTTGTAGCCGAGCTGGCGTTCCAGCCGGAGCCGCACCGGCGCGCCGTGTCCGACGTCGAGCAGCCGGTCGTTCATCGCCCACGCCAGAATCGTCTGCGGGTGGAAGGCGTCGATCAGGTCGATCGACTCGTAGTAATTATGCCCGGAATACAGGTCGGCGCAGGTGAACACGATATAGCGTGCCGCATCGCGCACACCCGCCGCCTTGAGCACGCTGCCCAGCATCGGCCCGTGCCACTTGCCAATCGCGCTCCATCCCTCGACGCAGTCGTGCCGCGTGATCTGGGTGCGCGCAGGCATCGCCATCAATTGCTGATGCGAGATCGCGAGCGGCCGCGCGACCAGCCCGCCGACCTTGAGCCGCCAGCTCGCGAACTTGTCCGCGACCATCGCGTTGTAATCGGGCGTATTGGGGTTGCGCGTGCCATTGGTGCGGAAGAACGGCGACATTTGGTCCGCGCGGTATTCGGGCGCGAGGCTATGCCGGTTCGACAGCGCACGCTGCAGCCCCATGTTGAGCTTCTCGCCCGAGAACAGGATCTTCCGTGCCGCCGGGATCTCCGCGACGCGGTCGCATCCGGCGAGCAACGCGCCCGCGCCGAGCGCCGCGCTGGTGACCAATGACCGACGTGTGATCAGGGTGCTCATGCCGCGTCCTCGCATTTGTCGCCGCGTCGGTCATGGCCGGGGATGCGCCACCAGCCGGTGATCATCGACCGCGTCTCGGGCCACGCACCCGCCAGAATGACGAGCGCGAGGTGGACGATGATGAACAGGACGATGCCCAGCATCGCGATGAAGTGCACCGAGCGCGCCGACGCCCGCCCGCCCATCAGATCGAGCAACCACGGCCACGCGGCGTTCATTCCCGGCGACAGCGCGAGCCCCGACACGATGATCGCGGGCAGCAGCGCGAAGATCGTCAGCACATAGGCGAGCTTCTGGAAGATATTGCGCGCGTTCGGCTGATCCGGATCATGGAATCGGAGCGCGGCGTGTTCCTGCGCATCATACCAGAGGTGCGTCGCCGACAGTTCGCGCCCGCGGATCCGAAAGTCGCGCTGGAAGTGCCGGTTGATCAGGCTCGATACCATGTAGAACAGCAGCCCGAACCCGAGCACCAGCGCGAACAGAAGATGCCAGCGCCGCGCGACCGCTAGGTTATACCCGGCCGGGATCGTCAGCCACGACGGTGCCCGCCACGTGTGGAGCCAGGCATGATCGTTATTCGCGCCGAACTGCCCCCAGTAGAGATGCGGATGCGCGTTGAGGATGGTCAGCCCGCTGCCGATCATGATGAAGATCGTGATCGCGGACACCCAGTGCCAGATCCGCGTTGTCAGCCGGTGCCGGTAGATCGGCGTGTCCGCCGCCGGTCGCAGTGTATCGGAAGAGCGGGTTGCGTCGGTCATGCGGGTGCCTGTTCGTGCCGTCGCCGGGGGTGATCCATCGTTAGCGTCCCTTACGCCGTTCGCCCACTGCAATCCAAGCCTTGAGGAACAACTCCATGTCGGACCAGCATTTTTACGAACCACGCGATGGTCACGCGAGCGTTCCCGGACTCGACCATGATCCGCTCAACGCGATCATTGCGCCGCGTCCGATCGGCTGGATCAGCACGCTCGCCGAGGACGGCACCCGCAACCTCGCGCCGTACAGCTTCTTCAACCTGTTCAACTATCGCCCGCCGATCATCGGCTTCTCGTCGATGGGATGGAAGGACAGCGCCGCCAACATCGCCGCGACCGGCGAATTCGTGTGGAACCTCGTCACGCGCGACCTGGGCGACGTGATGAACCGCAGCGCAGCGACGGTTGGCAAAGAGGTGGACGAATTTGACCTTGCCGGCATCGACACCCTTCCGTCGCGACTGGTCAAGCCACCGCGCGTCGCCGCCAGCCCGGTCGCGTTCGAATGCCGCCACACCCAGACACTGCGGCTCGAGACCAAGGACGGCAGCGCGCTCGACCAGTGGATGATCCTGGGCGAAGTCGTCGGCATCCACATCGCGCCGGACCTGATCGCGGACGGTGCCTATCAGACCGCGGCGGCGCACCCCATTCTCCGCGGCGGCGGTCCCGCGGACTATTTCGAGATCGCCGCGGACGCGCTGTTCAAGATGCGGCGGCCGGGGTGATTGCGGACACGCTCTGTCGGCTCGGTTTACACAATCGGGCAGACGGTAGACCTAAGTCCTTCATAGTCACGGTTGGTACGGTCCGTGCTTGCGATATTGCGTCGACCCTGGTGTTGCGTCTCTCGTCGACTTCGCAACAACGGAGATCTTCATGTCGACTGTACGCAAAGCATGGGCCGCAGCCATCGCCGCGACCACCTTCCTGACCACGCCCGCTGTCGCGACCACCGTGGACTTCGCCTATCTGAACGGAAGCGACAGCGTTGCGGCCGGCAGCTTCAGCTATGCCACCGGTGCCGCCGGCGTCCTGAATTATGGCGACCTTACCGCGTTTGACCTGTCGATCAGTGGGGTCACCTATCGGCTCGCGGACATTCAGGCGCTGACCGAATATGTCTATTTCGGGTACGATACCGCAGCCAATACGTTCGTGACGTCGCCCCTGTTGAGCGGCCCGGCGGGGAGCTTCACCGGCAGCCTCTCGGCACTGAACGCGACCTTCAACCACGGCTTTTTCTTTGCCCACGTCCCGACCGGAGAATTCACCGAATTCTCGATCCCCGTCACCAAATTCTTCACCTCGGTCACGTTCGTCGTGGCAGACCCCCTGCCGGAACCAGCCACCTGGACGATGATGGTGTTCGGACTGGGGGCAATCGGCGGCGCGATGCGTTACCGGCGCAGCGTCCCGGCCATCGTATCCGGCTGAAACACCCCGGCGATAAAACCGCCCGCCAGAAACCCATCGATTGTGATCGGGAGCGCCGCCCGAAAGTCTTAAAAGACCGCGCTTGGCCGTTCTACTGTTTGGCTTTATGGCTTTGCCGCGATGAGTATATCGCTTCCTGCCGTTCAGTTCGGAACGGACATCACCGAATGTGATCGCGAGCCGATCCATATTCCCGGTAGTATCCAGCCACATGGCCTGCTGCTGATCGTCGCGGCGGACGATCAGCGGGTGATTGGCGGGGCCGGCCGCCGGCTCGAACCGACGTTCGGGGCGGACTGGCTCGGACAGACGGTCACCACGTTGCTCGGCGCGGAAGCGGCCGCGTTGCTTGCCGGTGCGGTACGGCCGATGTGCGTGCTCAGCCGGATCGATACGCCCGGGTGGGACGGCACCGCGCACCGCGACGGGGATCGCTGGCTGATCGAACTCGAGCCGTCCGAGACGCAGCGTGCGACCGACGTCCTGAGCTGGATCGACGATGTCGGGGTCAGCTTCGAGCGGTCGGGCGGCTTGATCGACCTGTGCGAACGCGCCGCCAAGAGCTTCCGCACGCTGATCGGCTACGACCGCGTGATGATCTACCGGTTTCTCGACGACGATTCGGGCGTCGTCATTGCCGAGGATGCCGCCGACAACCTCGACAGCTACCTCAACCATCATTTCCCGGCGTCCGACATCCCGCAGCAAGCGCGCGCGCTGTATCTGCGCAACCGCGTCCGCGTGATCCCCGACGTCTATTATCAGCCCGATCCGATCCGCCCGGCGAGCGAAGCGGGGATCGACATGAGCAACAGCGAGTTGCGCAGCGTCTCGCCGATCCACATCCAGTATCTCAAGAACATGGGGGTCGCCGCCTCCGCCTCGGTGTCGATCGTCAAGGACGGGGTGTTGTGGGGCCTGGTCGCCTGTCACAACATGACGCCGCGCCATATCAGCGCGGCAACGCGGCGTTCCGCGGCGCTGGTCGCGGGCGGTCTCGCACGCCAGATCACCGCCAAGGAACAGGCCGACGATTACCGCGAGCGCCTGCGGATCCGCGCCGACGAGGACGTGATCGCCGCGCGCCTGGCCAGCGACGTCGACCCGGCGCAACTGTTCAAGGCGGCGGGCGCGGACCTGCGGCGGATGTTCGAAGCCGACGCCTTCGCGGTCATCGACGGCACCACCGCCTATTGTAACGGGGCGTGCCCCGACGATGCGCAGATCCGCGAGATCGCAGGCTGGGTCCGGAAAAAGGGCACCGAGCCGTTCCACACCGACAGCCTGTCGAGCGAGTTTCCGGCGGCAGCCGCCTATCGCGCGCATGGCAGCGGCGTACTGGCGATCACCCTGTCGTTCCAGACGCCGACAATGTTGCTGTGGTTCCGTGCTGAAGAAACGCAGGTCGTCGAATGGGCCGGCAACCCGCACAAGGCGGTCAACCTGCAACCCGGCGAGAAGCTGACGCCGCGCGCATCGTTCGAAGCCTGGACGCAGGTCGTGCACGGCAAGGCCCGCCGCTGGTCGCAGCCGGAGATCGAGGCCGCGCGCCGGCTGACCGTGCGGCTGTACGATGCACGCCAGAACCGCCGGATCCGCGATCTGGCCGACAGCCTGAGCGTTGCAGTCGCCGACAAGGATCGCCTCATCGCGCAGCAGGAGACTTTGCTGAAGGAGGTCAACCACCGCGTTCAGAACAGCCTGCAGCTGGTGATGGCGTTTCTCGCCCTGCAGGGCCGCGCGAGCGACGATCCGGCACTCACGGGGCACCTCACCGAGGCGCAGCGCCGCCTGTCCGCGGTCGCGCTGGTGCATCGGCGGCTGTACACCGACGACAATGTCCAGTCGATCGACCTGTCGCGCTACCTGACCGATCTGATCGTCGACCTGAAGGGGTCGATGGGGGACGAATGGGCGAACCAGTTCGCGTTGGATCTGGCACCGATCACGATCGCGGCGGATGACGCGGTACAGGTCGGGCTAGTGCTGGTCGAGCTCGTCATCAACGCGCAGAAATACGCTTACGGCGGTGCGCCGGGGCCGATCTTCGTCAATCTTGAACAGCATCGCGCACGCTTCCGGATGATCGTCGCCGACGCTGGCCGCGGCAAGACCGGCACGCGCAAGGGGTTCGGGACCCGCATGCTCGATTCGATGGTTAGGCGCCTCAACGGTACGCTCGAAGTCTCGGACAACATGCCGGGGGTTCGGACCGTGCTGACCGCCCCAATCACGCAGCCGCGCGCTCCCGCGGATGCCATCGTGGAAGACGCATTCCAATGAGCACCGAGGAAGCCAAGGGTATCCCGTCGAATGGTGCGTTCGATCAGCCCGACGATACGCTGATCGGCCGCCCCGGCGAACGCCACTGGAAACAGAGCACGATCACCGACTCGTCGCTCAAGCAGCGCGGCGGGGTGTTCTACGCGGCGATCGAGATGACGCGGATGCCGATGGTCCTGACCGATCCGCGCCAGGACGACAATCCGATCGTGTTCGCGAACAACGCATTCCTGGATCTGACAGGTTACGATCAGGATCAGGTGCTCGGTCGCAACTGCCGGTTCCTGCAAGGGTCGCAGACCGACCGCGCGGTCGTCGCGCAGCTGCGCACAGCAATCGCGGAACGCCGCGCGATCAGTGTCGAGCTCCTCAACTACCGCCGCGACGGCTCGCCCTTCTGGAACGGCGTGTTCCTGGGGCCGGTGTACGACGACGCGGGCGAGTTGCTGTTCTTCTTCGCGAGCCAGCTCGACGTCAGCCGTCGCAAGGACGCCGAATCCAATGCGTTCCAGAGCCAGAAGATGGAATCGATCGGCCAGCTGACCGCAGGCCTCGCGCATGATTTCAACAACCTGCTGCAGGTGGTCAACGGCAGCCTCGAACTGATGGCGATGAAGCGCGAGGACCAGCGCGCGTTCAAACGGTATCACGAAGCCGCGCTCACGGCGGCACAACGCGGCACCAAGCTGACCGCGCAATTGCTGTCGTTCGCGCGCCGCAGCCGGCTTGAACCGCGTCCCGTCGAGATATCGAGCCTGGTGTCCGAAATCGCCGAACTCCTCGAATCGACCGTCGGGTCGCGGGTGGATCTCCAGCTCAATCTGCGCCGCCGTCTTCCCAACATCGAAGTCGACCCGGTGCATTTCGAGACCGCGCTGATCAACGTCGTCACCAACGCGCGCGATGCGATCGAGTCAGGCGGGACCATCACGATCACGACGTCGCTGAAACCGGTCGCAACGGACGAGATCATCGGCCTCGACGCTGGCAACTATGTCCTGCTCGAGATCGAGGACAATGGCGCGGGCATGGCACAAAACGTGCTCGACCGGGCGGTCGAACCGTTCTTCACGACCAAGCCCAAGGGGGCCGGAACCGGCCTTGGTCTTGCAATGGCGCAGGGGTTCGCACAGCAATCGGACGGCGTGCTGACGCTCACCAGCAACGCGGGTGAAGGCACCACCGTCCGCTTCTTCTTCCCGATCGCGCAAGACGAGGCCACGGTGCAGGCGCTTGCCCCCGATACCACGGGGTTCCGCCCGGAGGAGGTCGACAAGGAGCAACCCCCGGTCATCCTGGTGGTCGAGGACGAAGCGGCGATCGCCTTCCTCGCGGAAGAGATTCTGAGCGATGCTGGCTATAAGGTCGCGGTCGCGAACGATGCGGACGAAGGGCTGCGGCGGTTCGACGAGCTGGAAAAGCAGGGCGGCGTGGCGCTGGTATTCTCCGACGTGGTGATGCCGGGACCGCGGAACGGACTCGCGCTTGCGCAAGAGATCCGCGGGCGCAATCCCAAGGTACCGATCCTGATGACCACCGGGTACAACGACGAGATGTCGATCAACGGTCCCCAGCCCGAGGCGCTCGACGTGCTCGGCAAGCCGTATCGTCGCGAGGAACTGGTCAGTCGCGTCCAGGCGGCGCTGCGGCGGCGCGCCGGGACTGCGCATCAACGGTCCGATTTCGGACACGCGGAGGCATGACCGCCGGAACACGGCAGGATCCCGAAACACCGTTGCCCGTCGCCAGCCGCTTGCGCACCATGACTCGTGCGGCGCACGACACGGTCGATGCGTCGTTCAGCCGGTTCGATCTTGCCGATCGCGACGATTACGCGCGGTTCCTGCTGGCCCATGCCAGCGCGACCGCGGCGGTCGAGGGCGTGCTGGTGCGCGACGCCACGCTGCCGCAATGGCGGCCGCGGTTGCGGTTGCTGCTCGATGACCTTGCCGGTCTGGGCCTCGCCCCGCCGCTGCCGCTTGCGTTCGACCCCGGCGACACAGTCGCGGCCCGGTTGGGCGCGCTCTACGTGATGGAAGGATCACGCCTGGGCGGTGCCGTGCTTGCCAAGCGTGTGTTTGACGGCGCACCCGCGGCGTTCCTGTCCGCGCGACACGATCCGGGCGAATGGCGCGCGTTCCTGCGCACGCTCGACGCGCGCGGCGTCGGGCAGTCGCCCGAATGGCACGACGCCGTCGCGGCGGGCGCATCGGCGTGCTTTGCGCTCTATGCCACCGCCTCATCCACTACGCCGGTGCTGCACTAGAACGCGCCGACGTCCGCCTACCCGTTCGTTTCAAACGAACGGGTAGGAACGCCATCGTGCGAAGTGCGGAACAGGCCTCGCTCAGTAATTCCACTGCAACTGGGTGCGGATCACGTCGCCTTCGGCGCGTCCCATCCGCCGCTCGTCCCCTTCGCGCCGCTCCATATGCGCATAGGCAAGCGTTAGCTCGAGCGCGGAAACGGGCTGGAACTCGACCCCGAATTCGACTTCGTTGGTCTCGAGCCGGGGCGCGTTGGTCAGTGCCTTCCACCCGCCGCGATAATATTGCCAGCGCGCATAGGGCATGAACGGCCCGACCGGCGACCGCCGCACCCGCGCCATCGTCTGGACGTAGCCGCCGTTCAGCGGGAGCGACCGGATCGCCTGGCGCGACACGTCATATTCGGGGCCACGCCCCCAGTTCCATTCCGCCTGGAAGCCCAGCGGTTGCGGGTAGAGGATCGCGTGGATCCCGCCGCGCTCCTCGCGATAGACGATGTCGCTCGTCCCGCCGCTGCGGATCTCGGCCTGGATCCCGTTGCGCAACACCGCACCGCCCAGTTCGAGCACTTGCCCGTCGAACGCCCCGCCCAGCCCGTCGAGCGCGAACGGCCAGGTCGCCATCGCGACCGTCATCACGCCGTCGTTGGTCTCGGTCCGGTTGATCCCCTGCCCGTTGAAGACGCCGACGCCGAACGCGCCGTAATTGCCGAACAGCTTCTGCCCGTCATCCTCCAGCCGCTTCCACACCCGCTCGACCTGCGGCGGGGTGTAATAAGCGATCACGCCGATATCGCGCTCCCCCGGCACCGCGCTGTTGATGCCGTCGCTGCGATCGAGCGTCAGGCGGTTGGATGAGGATTGCATGTTCTCCCACCCGTACGGCACCTTCGACTGGCCGAAACGCAGCCGGAACCGCTTGTCGCGGTCGAGGAAGGTATCGACATAGGCGTCGCGGAGCTGGACGAACCCTTCGCGGCGCTCCCCCCCGGACTGGTTGGCGACGCTGTTGGCAAAATCGGGCTGGAAATAGAAGGATACGCGGTCGCTCAGGTCACCCTGCAGGATCAGGCGAATCCGGCGGAAAGTGAAATTGGTGTCGTCGCCGATTCCGCCATCCCCGACCGAGCGCAACCGCGACACCCCGTCGGGCGCGCGCCGGTCGCCGCTGATGATCTCGCTGAAGCGCAACTGCGTATAGCCGCGGACCCCGATCCGGTCGTACCAATGCGGCTTGGCGGGCTTCGCAGCGACCGCGACCGCGACCGGCGGCTGCTCCACACGCGGTGCGGCCGGTACCGCAGTCGGTGCCGCAGTCGGCGCCGATGCAACCGCGACGCTTGCGGGCGGTGTCGGCGTTGGTCCGGGTGACGGCTTGCCCTTCTGCGCAGCCTTCATCTCGGCGATCGTCGCCTTGAGTTCGTCGATCTGCGCTTGCAATTCCTGCACCGTCTGCGCCTGCGCGCCTTCCACGGGAAGGATCGCGAAGACAGCGCCGAACGAGGCGGATAAAAGTCGTCGTTGCACGGATCATACTCTCGGATCGTCGACGCTGAAGGCAGCACTGCACCGCCCCTGATCGTCGCTGCGTCCCCGAACACGGGCCGCCGATCGCCCCGCCATTGCCTCAGGAACGGGACCGCGGCAAGGTCCCGTTGCATCGGCCAAATTACGTTGGTTATACGACCGCATTTCCCCGGAAAACCGTCGATCCTGCGGCATTTCAGACAGCGCGGCAGGTCGGTGCGACGTCATGCCATTGCACCCTCTGCCAAGCGGTGGCGAACGACCCTCCGCGGCAAATAGCCAAGGCGGAACGGCCAAACGCTTGTTTTACAACGGTATGGCTCTTTCCGGGCCGACGTGGCGTTATAGCGCGATGCGGCATCGTCCAGTTTTCCCCTTCCCCTGCTCGCGCCTATCGGGCCGCGTACCGGTCCGGGCAGGCGGGGAATGACACGGCACTTCGCTTCGGGTCGACGGGTTGCGCTGCTCGTCGTGGCGGTCGTCGTTCTGCTGTTCGTCGCATTCCTCATATTCGCGCATCGCCCCGCGATTGCCGAAATCGCGCCACCGACGCGCGGAGCATTTTCGGAAACCGATATCGCGCGCGGGGCCGAACTGGCGCGGATCGGCAATTGCACGAGTTGCCACACCGCCAAGGGCGGGCGTCCGTTTGCGGGCGGCGTGCCGATCGCGACGCCGTTCGGCACGCTGCACGGCACCAACATCACCCCCGATCCCGTAACCGGGATCGGCCGCTGGTCCGAGCCTGCGTTCGCGCGGTCGATGCGGCAGGGCGTCGCGCGCGACGGCAGCCATCTCTACCCGGCCTTCCCCTATGACCATTTTAGCAGCCTGACCGATGCCGATCTGCACGGGCTGTACGCGTTCCTGATGACGCGCCGTCCGGTCCATCTGGAGCCCCCCGCCAACCGCATGATCCCGCCGCTCGGGTTCCGCCCGTTGCTTGCGGGATGGAAACTGCTGTTCTTCCGCCCTGCGCGCTTCACCACCGATCCGGGCCACGACGCCTTGTGGAACCGCGGCAAGTATCTCGGCGACGGCATCGCGCATTGCGGTGGCTGCCATTCCCCCCGCGGCGTGCTCGGCAACGAGAAAACCGACCAGCCCTATGCTGGCGGTTGGGTCGACGGATGGTATGCGCCGCCGCTCGACGCGACATCGCCCGCGATCCGCGCATGGACCGCGGACCGGCTGGAGACCTACCTGCGCACCGGATTGAGCACGACGCATGCAGCGGCGGCGGGGCCGATGGGTGCGGTGGCGCACAACCTCGCGCAAGTCCGCGGTCCCGACGTCCGCGCGATCGCGACCTATTATGCCGACCTGATGGCCAGGGCCCCCGCCGCGCGCCGTGAACCACCACTGCCCGACCGCGCGGACGCGGCGATCAGGGCGCATCCCGAAGGCGCGGCGCTCTATGCGGGTGCCTGCGCGATGTGCCACGAACCCGGCGCGCCGATGGTGGTCGCGGGTCGTCCGGTGTTGCCGCTCGGCACGCAATTCCACGAACACACGCCGCGCGACATGATCCAGACGATCCTGCAAGGCGTGGCACCGCCGGTCGGCGCGCAGGGGCCGTATATGCCCGCTTACGCCGGCACGCTGAGCGACACGCAGGTGGCCCAACTCGTCGCTTATCTGCAGACCCGCCACGGGACGGTCCGCTGGGACGATCTCGAAAAGGAAGTCGCGCGCGCGCGCAAGGAAGGAAAGCCATGATCGAACTGTCGGTCAACGGGCGAACGCAGCGCATCGATGCGGACGCGTCGACGCCGCTGCTATACGTCTTGCGCGACGACCTCGGGCTGGTCGCGGCAAAGTTCGGCTGCGGGCTTGGCCAGTGCGGCGCGTGTACCGTGCTGGTGGACGATCAGCCGGTGTTCTCCTGCATCACCCCGATCGCGGCGCTGCCGGGGCGGGCGATCACCACGGTCGAGGGGCTCGGCACGCCCGACAAGCCCGGCATCGTCCAGCGCGCGTTCGAAATGGAGCAGGCGGCGCAGTGCGGCTATTGCATCCCCGGAATGATCGCGCGCGCTGAGGCGCTGCTCCGGCACACGGTCACTCCGAGCGAGGACGAGATGCGCACCGCGATGAGCCCGTCGCTGTGCCGCTGCGGCACGCACATGCGGATCCTGCGCGCGGTCCGCCGTGCTGCGGCGATGCGCGGCGGCGGTGTCGTCGATCCGGCGGAGCGGGTGGCGTGACCGTGCCGACCCGGCGCGACATGCTCGCGGGCGGCGGGCTGGTCGTATTCTTCGCGCTGTCGGGCGTCGCGCAGGCGCAAGGCCTGTCCGGCGGCGGCGAGGGGGGCGCGGGGCCCAAGAAGATCCGTCCAGATCTTCCCGGCAGCCTCGCCACCGAACCACGCCTCAACGCATGGATCAGGATTGCGCCCGATGGCGAAGTGGTCGTCTTCACCGGCAAGGCAGAACTCGGCCAGGGGATCCGGACCGCGCTGATGCAGCTCGCGATGGACGAGCTCGACCTGGCCGACAACAGCCTGACGCTGATCTCCGCCGACACCGCACGCACCCCCGACGAGGGCATCACCGCAGGCAGCCATTCGATGCAGGACAGCGGCACCGCGATCCTCAACGCCGCCGCCAACGTCCGCCACCGCCTGCTCGCCGAAGCCGCGCGGCGGTGGACCGTCGCGCCAGCGACGCTGTCGACCAACGCCGGGACCGTGCGCGCGCCCGACGGGCGGAGCGTCGGCTACGGCGATCTCGCCGCCAGCCTCGACCTCCAGGTCGATGCTGAGCCCGACATGCCGCGCCGCCCGGTCGCCGCCCGCCGCTTCATCGGCCGCACCGTGCCGCGCGTCGACATCCACGCGAAGCTCACCGGCGGCACCGCCTATGTCCACGACATCAAGCTCCCGCACATGCTCCACGCGCGCGTCGTGCGCGGACCGAGCGACGGCACCCGGCTCGCCACGGTCGATCACGCCGCGATCGCACGGCTGCCGGGGATCGCAAAGGTCGTCCGCGACGGCAATTTCACCGCGATCCTCGCCGAGCGCGAATGGCCGGTGGTGCAGGCGCTCCACGTCATCAACCGCGCCGGCTGGCAGCCGACCCGCCCGCGCTTGCCGCAGGGCGACCTCGCGACCGCGATCCAGCGTCTTCCCGCGCAGGACCGCCCGATCCTCGACCGCCACGATGCACCGGGGGCGGTCCCGGTCCGCGAGATCGCGGCGCGCTATACCCGGCCGTACCTGATGCACGGCGCGATCGGCCCGTCCTGCGCGGTCGCGCTGTTCGAGAACGGCGCGATGACGGTGTGGACGCACAGCCAGGGCGTCTATCCGCTGCGCAATGCGCTCGCGCAGTTGCTCGCGCTGCCCGTGGAGCAGGTGCGTTGCATCCATAGCGAGGGATCGGGCTGCTACGGTCACAATGGCGCAGACGACGTCGCCGCCGACGCGGCGCTGGCGGCGCGCGCGGTCCCGGGGCGGCCGGTGCGGATGCAGTGGATGCGCGAGCAGGAACATGGCTGGGAACCGCTAGGCCCCGCGATGGTCACCGAACTGTCGGGCGCGCTCGACGCCCGTGGCCGGATCGTGCGCTGGAACCACGCGGTGTGGAGCAACCCGCACAACATGCGCCCCTCCGCCGCGGGGGATTTCCTCGCAGGGCAAGAGGTCGTGCCGCCCTTCCCCGCAACCCCGCCCAAGCCGATCCCGCAACCAGAAGGCGGCGGCGACCGCAACGCGGTGCCGCTCTACGCCTTCCCCAATGCGGTGGTCCGGCATCACTTCATTCCGGGCATGCCGCTACGCACGTCGGCGCTGCGGGGCCTCGGCGCACACATGAACGTCTTCTCGATCGAATGTTTCATCGACGAACTCGCCGCCACCGCGCGCTGCGATCCGGTGGCGTTCCGGCTCGCGCACATGGACGACCCGCGCGCGCAGGCGGTGATCCGCACCGCCGCCGACAAGTTCGGCTGGACCCGCTACCGCCGCCAGCCGTGGCGGAGCGCAGGCGTCGCGTTCGCGCGCTACAAGAACCTCGGGGCCTATTGCGCGATCGTGCTCGACGTCGAGATCGAACCCGAAACGGGCCAGGCGGTGGTCTACCGCGCAGTCGCGGCGGTCGACAGCGGCGAGGTCGTCAATCCGGGCGGAATCCGCAACCAGATCGAGGGCGGGATCGTCCAGTCGCTGAGCTGGACCCGGCACGAAGCCGTCGGCTTCGACGCGCATCGCCGCACCGCGTTCGACTGGAGCGAGTATCCGATCGCACGCTTCGTCGACGTCCCCCGCGCGGTCGAGGTGCATCTGCTCGACCGGCGCGGCGCGCCCTTCCTCGGCACCGGCGAGGCCGCGCAGGGCCCGACCGCCGCCGCCTTCGCCAATGCGGTCGCGCTGGCGACGGGCAAGCGGATCCGCGCGATGCCGCTGTCGGCGGGCACGATCAAGGCGGCGATCGGGGACGGATAGCGGGACAATCCCTCCCGTTCGTCTTGCGTCACGAGGCTAGCGTTGGCCGCGGGCTTCGACTTCGCTCAGCCCGAACGGAGGGTGCTGGGGCGACACCGGTGGCATCGCGCTAGGTCGTAAAGTCTCAGGCTCAAAAACCCATGCCCCTGCCGTTCACCCTGAGCGAAGTCGAAGGGCTTGCGCTAGAAACAGGGCTTCGACTGCGCTCAGCCCGAACGGAGGGTGGGGGGCGGACACCGGCAGCATCGCGCGCGACGTCGTGCGGTCTCAGGCTCAAAAACCAATGCCCCCCTCCCCCGTTCGCCCTGAGCGAAGTCGAAGGGCCTCTGCTGCCCAAAGGCTAGCGCCGGGGCGAAGGCGTCCACTGCGCTCAGCCCGAACGGAAAGCGGCAAGCCAACACCGGCCGCAGAGCTCAATGCGTCGTGCACCCCCTTGCCCTGCGCCGACGTGCGGGCAACAACGGCGTTCGTCTGGGGAGTATCATCATGCGTCGTCGTACCTTTATCGCGTCCTTGCCCGCGGCCGCCGTCCTGCTGCCGGGCGTCGCACGGGGACAGAGCGGCAAGACCAGCGCCGATCCAGCCCCCGGCCCCGGCCAGGGCGCCGCACCGCCAACCGACCCCAACCCCACCGTCTGGATGCCCGGCGAGGAACGCTTCCTCCGCCCCGACGTCCACGCCGGCGACCGCCCGATCGGCGCGAGCTTCGCGGCGCGCACTGCCGTCTATGGCCTCAACGGCGCGGCCGGGACCGCGCATCCGCTCGCGACGCAGGCGGGGATCGACATCCTGAAAGCGGGCGGCTCCGCGGTCGATGCGGCAATCGCGATCAACGCGTGTCTCGGCTTCCTCGAACCGACGTCGAGCGGGATCGGCGGGGATGCCTATGCGATGATCTGGGACCCCAAGCGCAAGGCGGTGGTCGGTCTCGCGGGCTCTGGCGCATCGCCCCGCAGCCTCAGCCTCGAGACGGTGCGGTCGCGCGCGAAGAACGGCGCGTTGCCGCCGCTCGGCGCGCTCAGCGTGTCGGTGCCGGGGACGGTCGATGCGTGGTGGACGATGCACCAGCGCTACGGCAAGCTGCCGTGGGCGGCGCTGTTCCAGCCCGCGATCGCGCTCGCGGAGGCGGGCGCGCCGGTGCCCGACATCATTGCGTATTACATCCGCCGCAGCATGGCCGCATTCCGTCGCCCGGGGAACGGGCTGGAGGAATCGCAGAACGCGCTGCGCACTTATGGCCTCGCCGACGGCAAGGGCCCCGCGGCGGGCGGCGTGTTCCGCAACCCCGATCTTGCGCGCACGTACCGCGCGATCGCGAGCGGCGGGCGCGATGCCTTCTACCAGGGCGACATCGCGCAGAAGATCGAGCGGTACTTCAAGCGGATCGGCGGTTGGCTGTCGGCGGCGGACCTTGCCGCGCATCATTCGGAATGGATCGCGCCCAACACCACCGACTATCGCGGCACCACCGTGCACGCGCTTGGCGCAAACACGCAGGGGCTGGCGACGCTCCAGATGCTCAACATTCTCGAGCGGTTCGACCTGAAGGGCGCAGGCTTTCAGTCCGCGCTGTCGATCCACTTGCAGGCCGAGGCCAAGCGCCTCGCCTATGAGGACCGTGCGCGCTATTATGCCGATCCGCACTTCGCCAAGGTGCCGGTCGAGTGGCTGATCTCGAAGGACTATGCCGCGCAGCGCGCGAAGCTGATCCGGCCCGACCGGCTGCTGACCCCGGTCTATCCGGGCCAGGCCCCGAGCCACGGCGACACCACCTATTTCAGCTGCGCGGACAAGGACGGCATGATGGTGTCGATGATCCAGTCCAACTTCCGTGGGATGGGATCGGGGCTCGTCGCGGATGGCCTCGGCTTCATGTTCCAGGATCGCGGGCAGTTGTTCAGCCTCAAGGACGGGCACCCCAACATCTATGCGCCGGGCAAGCGCCCGTTCCAGACGATCATCCCGGGCTTCGCAACACGCGGCAACACGCCGTGGATGAGCTTCGGCGTGATGGGCGGCGACATGCAGCCGCAGGGGCAGACGCAGATCATCGTCAACCGCGTGGATTACGGGCTCGAGATCCAGTCGGCGGGCGATTCCCCGCGCTGGCATCACGAGGGATCGTCGCAATCGATGGGCGAGGATACGCCCGGGCTCGGACCCACGGGGCTGCTCCGGCTCGAAACCGGCGTGCCAGTCGCGACCCGCCAGCGGCTCGCCGACATGGGCTGGAAGATCGGTGCGCCCGACGGTGGCTTCGGGCGCTACGAATGCGTCGAGCACCGGATGGACGGCGACACCCGCGTCTATGCCGCGGCGAGTGAAATGCGCGCCGACGGCTGCGCGCTGTCTTATTGAGGATCTGACGATGCGCCTGTTCCTGCTCGCCGCGCTCGCGCTGGCGTCCCCCGTTGCTGCCGAAACCTATGAGTTGAAGGCGACCCCGCAGACGGTCGCCTGGGGGCATTACGATGCCGCCGACGCGCCGGTGCTGACGATCGAGTCGGGCGATACGGTGGTGATGCACACGCTGCTGACCAACAGCCCGACGGGACTCGAAAAGGCCGGGGTTGCGCCCGCCGACATCGAGCCGGCCTTGCGCGCGGTGTTCGACGGCGTGCCGCCCGCGAAGCGCGGTCCGGGTGGCCATATCCTCACCGGGCCGATCGCGATCGAAGGGGCCGAGCCCGGCGACACGCTCGAAGTCCGCATCCGCAAGATCGATCTGGCGATCCCTTATGCGTACAATGCGTTCCGTTATGGTGCCGGGTTCCTGACCGACGATTTCCCGTATGCGCGGATGAAGATCGTCCCGCTCGACCTCAAGCGGATGGTCGGCAAGTTCGCCCCCGGCATCGAAGTACCGCTCGCGCCCTTCTTCGGCAGCATGGGGGTCGCCCCGCCCCCCTCCTTCGGCCGCTACGATTCCGCACCGCCGACGATCAACGGCGGAAACATGGACGATAAGGCTTTGGTCGCGGGGACGACGCTGTTCCTGCCGGTCCATGTCCGCGGCGCGCTGTTCCAGGCGGGCGACGGGCACGCCGCGCAGGGCAATGGCGAAGTCGACATCACCGCGCTCGAGACGTCGCTGACCGGCACGTTCGAGTTCATCCTCCACAAGCGCGTCCCCACGCCCTACCCGCGCGCCGAAACCCCGACCGCCTATATCGCGATGGGGTTCGACGACGATCTGAGCAACGCGACGCGCAAGGCGCTGCGCAACATGATCGACTTCCTCGTCGCGGCAAAAGGCATGACGCGCGACGACGCCTATATGCTGATCAGCGTTGCCGGCGACGTCGAGATCACCGAACTGGTCGACCGCAACAAAGGGGTCCACGTCGTCCTGCCCAAGGCACTGTTCGTCAAACGTTGAAGCAGCGTACCTTTACGCCCCGTGCTCAGGGGAAAGCGGGACCTCTGAAAAAAGGGCCGACCCTTCATTTCCTGTTTTCCCGCGAAGGCGTGACCTTTGCAGAAAGGCCAGCGGAGGTTTGATCGTCATCCCGCGCCCCAAAGGCTGCCGTCATGCTGAACTCGTTTCAGCATCCACCGCGCACCAGGCATAGTCCGGACTCGCGGAGGGCTGGATCCTGAAACAAGTTCAGGATGACGGCCGGTTTTGCAGAACTCTCACGAAGGCGGGAATCCAGAACCAAGCAGAACAACCGCCGGCAGTTCTCGTGACTCTTGGACTCCCGCCTTCGCGGGCGAACACCTATGGTTTTGCGCAGGTCATATGAATTCCGGAACTCCGGGTCGCGCAAAACAACGATGGTTCGTGACGCCACCAACCCACCCGTTCGTTTCGAGCATAGTCGAGAAACCTGCGCTGTGCCCGGCTTCTCGACTATGCTCGAAGCGAACGGATAGGGGATTCTGGCGAAACAGCGTTACGCACCGCTTAACAGCGCAGATCAGCCCCCGACCGGCTCGACCGTCACCAGCACCACGTCGTTGGTCCGCATCGGCAGGCGCACATCATACCGCCCGTCCTTCGCCACGCGGACCGTGCGATCGATCTCGGGTGCGTCCACCGTCAGGCGTTGCAGTTCCGCAAGCTGCGCAGGCGACAGCGCCTTGGGCGACCCCATCTCGAGATAGCGCGAATGCGCGTCATTGGCGTGGAAGCCCGTACGCCGCACGGTCAGCCGATACGATCCCGCCACAAGATGCGTCAGCCGTACCGCAGCTGCAGTCGAGGGCTTTGCCGGCTGAACCTTGGTGAAGAACGGACGATTGCTCACGGTCTGCACCGGCTGGGTCCAGTCCCACAGCAGGACGCGCGTCCGCTTCCCCTCGGTCGCGGCGAGCGCCTGACCGTCGCCAGTGGCGACGTCGCGCCCGTGCAGCGCATTCAGATATTTGTACGCGAACCACGCGGGCTTGCGGATGCCTTCGCGGTTCATCAGCCCGAACCCGCCGTGGAACGGCGTCGGCGGCGGCCCCGCTTCCTCGAACAGGTCGCTATAGGTCCAGTAGCTCATCCCCTGCGCGATCCCGCGCGTCGCGCGCAGCTTGGTCAGGATGAACGGGCCACTGACGTAGGAATCATGCACCGGATCGCGCGGATTGTAGCTTGCGCTCCATTCCGAGAAATACAGCGGCAGCCCCGGAAATTTGGACGCCTGAATCTGCGCGCGGACTCGCCGCACGTCGCCCGTGACTGAATCCGGATTGGGCGACAGCTTGTTGTCGTCCTCTCCGCGCTCGTCGAGGAACCCGCCGTCGACGCCGTAAGTGTGCGTCGTCACGAAATCGATCGGCACGCGGTGCTCTGCGGCATAGTCGAGCAGGTCGGGGATCCATGCCGCGCCTGCGGTCGCGGGGCCGCCGACGCGCAGCGCGGGATCGATCGCCTTGATCGTCCGCGCGGTCGATTCGTACAGCCGCAGGTACGCGGCCTTGTCCGCCTTCTCCCAGAAACCGTCTAAATTGGGTTCATTCCAGACCTCGAAGAACCATTTCCGCACTTCGGCTGCGCCATAACGCGCGCGAACATGGCGGATATAGGCGTCGATCAGCGCCGCCCAGCCGTCGGGACGCGGATGCGAGGTGTTGCCCTTCCAGTAGAAGATCGTCTGTTCCGACGTCTTGAGCGCGCCCGGCGTAAAGCCCAGCTCGACGAACGGCCTGATCTTGCGCGCGAGCAACGCGTCGTAAAGCTGGTCCATCTTCGTCCAGTCGTACGTCGTCTTGCCGTCGCGAACCTTGACCGTCCCCAGCGCGTCGCTGAAAATGTCGTGGAAGCGCACGTACCTGAACCCCAGTTCGCGCGCCGCGACGTCGAGTTGCGCAAGGCTGTCGGGCCGGATCAGCGTCCCCGAATAGTCCGCGCCGACCGAAAGGTCGAACGACCGGTCGATCGGTGCCCCCGCGCGCGCCACGTCCACGGCGATCACGCGCTCCGTCTGGCCCGGCCCGCCCGCCGTCTGTGCGGTCACGGGGGCCGCCACTATGCCGAGCGCCCCCGCTATGACCGCCAAACCGCAACGGGCACCGACCAAAGGTCGCAAAGCGTGTGTGGTCATCGGTATCCTCTGCGCGCGGTCGATCGTGTTGTGCCGACCTTACGTCATTTCGGCCAGCACCACGAAGTATTTTACATATGCAAATTGAGTTTACTGGCAAGCATGCCGACGATCGATCTAGGCAACCTTCGTTATCTTTGCCGCACGCGTTCCGCCTTTTTCGCCAGCAGATCGACATACAGCCGGTGATAGTCCGCCGCCATCCGGTCCGCCGAGAAGCGCACCGTCACGTCCGCGCGGCAGGCGGCGCGATCGATCCGGTCAATCCGCCCGATCGCGACGACCGCCTGTTCCGACGTATCGACGACGAACCCGGTCTCGCCGTCGCGGACGATGTCCGCCATCGACCCGCGCCGGAACGCGATCACCGGCGTCCCGCACGCAAGTGCCTCGACCACCGACAGCCCGAACGGCTCCTCGAAATCGATCAAATGGAGCAGCGCCATCGCCGACCCGAGCGCCTCCAGCCGATCCTTACCCCCGAGCGGCCCATCATAGCGCACCGTCACCCCGTCGATATGCGGGCGAACCTCTTCCTCGAAATAGCGCTGATCCTGGACAATCCCTGCGATCCGCAACGGGATCCCCGCCGCCTTCGCCACGCGGATCGCGACCGCCGTGCCCTTGTCCGGATGAATCCGCCCGAAGAACAGCAGCTCGCGTTTCGGTTGCGCCCCGAACGGGAAGGCACCCACGTCGATCCCGTGCGGGATCGTCGCGGCATAGCGCAGCTCCGGGCTGCGATCGGTCTCGCTGATCGCGACATAATCGACGTCGTGCTGATATTCCGACAGCATCGGCAGGATCCGCTCGGACGGCATTCCGTGGACCGTCATGACGATCGGCGTGCGGATCATCCGGCTGAACGCGAGCGGCACGAAATCGGCCTGATTGTGGATGATGTCGAACTGGTCCGCGCGCTCCATCACATGCGCGACGTGGCGCATTTCCCACACTTTCGCGTCGATCGCGGGATCATCGTTATACGGCCGCGGCACCACCCCAGCGAGCGTTCCCGACGTCGCGCTGTCCAGCGTTGCGAACAGCGTCACGTCCACCCCGCGCGCGACCAGCGCTTCGGTCAGCAGGCTCGTCGCGAGTTCCCACGGGCCGTAATGGTTCGGCGGCGTGCGCCAGGCGATCGGCGCGAGCATCGCGACACGGATCGGGGCGGGGTTCGTCATAGGATCAGCCCCGGACATAGGATTGCACCCGCCACCGCCCGGTGCGTTCGTCGCCCGCCGCGCGCCACGCGACCCCACTCGCCGCCAGGAACCGCGCGTGGAGATGCGCCGCGTGCTGCACGAAGTCGGGATAATCGACGCGGTGATGCGCCAGGATCAGCCGCCCGCCCCGGCGCACGGCATCCGCAATGTCGCGCGCGACCTGCCGCATGTCGCGCGGCGACAGATAATAGAACACTTCCGCCACGACCGCGGCATCATAGACCTGCGCCGGGAACCGCCCGGGCAGCACCAACCGCCGCACCCGCACCCCGCGCGCATCGCCGACCGCGCGCCGCACCAGATCGACCCCGCTCTGCGCACCCTCGGTCGCGTCGAGCCGCAAGGCCCGCCGCGCCAGCGCCACACTGTTCGATCCGTTCCCCGCCGCGATCTCGAGCACGCGACCGACCGGCCCGCCCCCCAGGCCGTGCAGGATCGCGGCCCGCTTGTGCGCTTCGTCACGGTTGGTGAAGGTACTCCACGGGTCGGCATTTCCGGCAAATTTCTGCTCGAACCCGGCAAGGTCGATCGGCTTCATCGGGCAGTCTCACGATACCGTTCAACGGGATGGGCAAAGGCGGCAAGTTCGCGGCGCGAGATGGTGAACCCGCCCGGATCGTCGTCGATCATCCCGAACTGGCTGCGATAGCGCAGGATCACACCCCGCTTCGCCGCCGCACCGGCCGTCCCGAGCGCGAAGCCGTGCGTCGCTGGGCGCGCCCGCACCTGGCGGTTGGGCCACACGAGATATTCGAGCCGCCGGATCGCCGGACAAGCGGCGGCGACGCTCGATACGACGCGGTGATCGGGATGATCGTCGTCGCGCGCGGGCATCACCAGCAGGTCATGCCCGCGCGCCTGCGCCAGCGCGCGCGCAAGCACCCGCCGAACCGCACCGCCGCCCGCGCCCAGCCCGCCATCGGGTAAAGCCAGAAAGCGGACGTCGCCCGCACCGATCCCGATCCCCCGCAACGCGCCCCGCGTCTCACGCGCACGCATCGCGACCAGCCGCGCGCGCGGCCATGTGCGACTGTTGGGGTGCGACCCCGCCCCGTCAGTGACGATGATCACGCGCACCCGCGCACCACGGCGTCGCAACAGCCGCATCAGGCCGAACGCCCCGATCACCTCGTCGTCGGGATGCGGCGCAACGACCAGCACGCTCCGCACCCCATGGAGCCGAAGCGTCTTCACAATCCAGGCACCAGCACGGCATCCACCACGGCCTTGCCCACGCGCATCCGCTGCACGTCGGGCGCGGGCTGGCGGAGATAGACCATCAGATCGGTCATCGCCGCCGACAATGGATGCGCGACGAACATCCCCGACACGCCGACCGCCTGTTGAGCCAGCGTGATCGCGCGTTCGGCAGCCGACGCCACCGCCAGCCGCGCCGCTGCGACACGTTCGATAAAGCCGGGTTCTGCCCAAGTCGCCGCGACCGAGCGTACGGCATCCGCCGCTGCTTCCGCCGCACCATACAGCTCCGCAAGCCGTCCCAGCTGGTGCGGATCCTCGCCGCGTCCGGTCGCGATCAGATGATCGCGGACACGATCGAACACGCCCGCGATACCGCCCGCATGGCAGGCGACAAACCGCAAGGCACCCCCGCTAAAATAGGGTTCGCGCGCATAGTCGCCGGGTTGCCCGATCGTACGGAAGCTAGCGGGGTCCGCACCGTTCCACCGCACGACATGCGTCTGCGAGCGTTCCATGCCAACGACGTCCCACCACGTGCGGTCGACCTCGGGCGTGGATGCCGCCAAATCGATCAACAGCAACCGGTGTCCCTCCGGCGTATCGGCCCCCGCCAGCGCGTGCGTGAGGAGGCCGCATCCTGAGGCGAAGCTCTTCCCGCCGTGTAATCGCCCGTCGAATACGCGCAGCGGTTCGTCGACCAGTGCCGCGTTCCATACGCCGAACAGGCTGCCCTGCCCCGCCATCGCGGCGACCGCGGCGGGATCGTCATACCGCCCGATGATCTGCATCGCATCGACATGCCCCTCGAACACGCGAGCAAGCGGCAAATCGCGTCGTCCGATGCGGTAGAGGAAACGCAGCAACGCCAGCATCTCCACCGGATCGCGCGGGTCGCCCGCCACCGGCAGCAGTGCGTGGAGCGCGCGAAGCGTCTCTGCCATCGGTCGATCGTCGGCCCGCGTGTGCGACAGCAATGGATCGAGCGGATCGGACAATGTGGTCACGCGTCCGCGCCCGCATGGCGCAACAACAGCGCGGACAACGCCGCCTCCGCGGTAGTGAGATTGACCAGCCGTTCGCCGCCGGGAATGTCGGGGACCACTTGCATCGCAAAACTTTCGGCATTGGGTGCGGCGGACGCCACCGCGAGAATATCCGCGACCGGACGGTGCAGCGCCGCCGCAAGGGACTCGGCGGTCGTATCCAGCATGGGCCAGCCGGCCCGAGCCAGCGCATGACGCGCATAACGCCACGCGACGTCGTCGGGATGCGCCATCCGCGCGGACGCACCCGCCGTGCGATCCATGTCGCGCAGATGCCCCGCGAGCCCGCCGAGCGCACGACCTTCGCGTCGGGTCGACGTTTCGACCCGGATCGTGCCGTCGCGGCGGACCCGCATGCCGAGCCGGTGCGCGGTGTCGACCAAGCGTCCGTCTTCGCCCGCAGGTACCGCATCGAACCCGCCGAGCGCGGCATAGGTCTGCGCCGAACAGGCAAGGCTCGCCGCGCTGGTATAGTGATGCGGTCGCGCGCCCTCCCACGGGATCGGATCGAGCAGTCGCCGCAACCGCGCCAGTCCGTCGTAATAGGCCTCGATGCGATCCTGGACCGGGCTCGGCATGCCCCCGCTCCGGACGATCAGGCCGACGGCAACATCGGCAATGTCGAGCGCAGCGAGATTGGTCGCCACCCAATCGGGCGCAGGCACAGTGTCCGCATCGGTCGACAGCAATATCCCGTCCGCGCCGACCGTCTCCAACCCCAGAGCCATCGCCGCCGCCCGCGCACGCCCCGCGTTGGGCGTCGCGTCCGCCGCGATATGACGAGTGACGATGGCATAGGGAACGATCGCCCGATACGCCGTCACGACCCTTTCGCTTTCGTCGGTGCAGCCATCGAGCAAAAGGCACAGCACGAAGGCTCCGCTGCGTTCCTGCGCCGCCAAACCCGTCAACAATCGCGGCAACAAGGCCGCCTCGTTACGCGCGGGCACACAGATCGCAATTCTTGTGGGTGCCTGGGAGACTTGCGCTTCGACCGGACCACGCCATGCCGCACCGCGATCGGAATGGGTACGGAGTTCCAAGGGTGACATCGTGCGTATGATCTCGCTTTCGCAAGTCAAACGCCGCGACGTCGCAAAAAGATCAACGATGCCCAAAAAGTTGAGCGTCCGAAGATCGTGGCTCCAATCCGAATGCCAACGGCGCACCGCTACTCACACTTCGTCGGATGTCTTCACGGACTGTTCTACTGCGACATTTCGTAGAACAGCCCGGAAGGCACGATCGTTTTTCGATCCATCAACCCGAGCCGGGATGTTCCGTTTCCGCCGCGTCTGCACCGTCCTTGCCCGTCGTCCCGGATGCTTCAGCCGCCGCGACCCCCGAAGTATCGATCACTTCGATCGGTCGCCCTGCGGCAACGGCGGAACGGGGATATTCGGATACATCCTGCTGATCGGGCCCGGTCGGCCCCGACTTTGCATCGGTGTCGCCCGTCGTGTCGTCCCGGTCACCACGCGTGGTCGCATTGTCGGTTTCCGATCCCTCGGTCCCCGCTTGCCCGCCACCGTGATAGCCGATGTCGGTCTGGCCGCCGTGTCCGAAGAAGCCGCCGACGCTGCTGTCGCCATCCTTGCCGGTATGGGGGTTCTGATAGCTGCCGCCGCCGCTGTCGCCACCCTCGCCCCGGCCCGGTGCGTTCACGCCATCGGGTTTGCCCTTGTCCTGCTCGTTCCCGCTGACGGGGGTTGGCACTGTGTCAGTCATATCGATCTCCTGGAACGTCTTCTCTGAGGGGTGCGGGCTCGGCATCGGTCTCGACCGCTGCGATGATCGGTGACGCTTCCAAGTCGGCAAGCAACGCGGCGACATCGTCGTACAAGGCCACCGCCCCCGCCGCGCGCAGCACATCGTCCGGGAACTTGCCCGACCGCACCGCGATCGTCGCGATCCCGTTCTTGCGGGCGGCTTCGACGTCGTACGGCGTATCGCCCACCACGATGACCTCGCTCGCCGTGACTGTTTCCCCCTTCTCACCCAGCGTCTTGCCCAATTTCTCGAGCGCGACCGCGAAGATGTCGGGGGCAGGCTTGCTATTCTCGACATCGTCCGACGTGGTCGACGTCGCAACCATATCGCGTACATCGAGCAGATCGAGATAGTGTTCGAGGTCTTCGCCCGATGCCGACGACGCGAGCACGACCTTGATCCCCCCGTCGTGGACCCGGGCCAGCAAATCGCGCGCGCCGGCGAAGGACTTCACCTGATCGATGTAACGATCCTTGAACGCGGTCCCGTGCGCCTTCCCGAGCGCTTCCTGCTCGGCTTCATCCTTGTCCGGAAGCAAGGTGGGGATCAGCATGTCCGTCCCCTTCCCGATCTGATCGTGAACGGTCTGGTCGTCGAATGCGGCACCGATGTCGCGAAACACATCCTGCCATGCCGCCACATGCAGGTCGTTGCTGTCGACGAGTGTCCCGTCGATGTCGAATAAGACCGCTTTTACTGCCATCAGATACCCTTGCTGCCGCCCGCCAAGCGAACCGTGAACCTTCTCAACGCGTCGATCCCGTGACCGATCCCCCGCGCGCGCGTGGGCACCATGGTCTGCGCCAAGGGAACGTACGATTGCACGGCGCGCACTTGCACAAATGTTGCTGCAATGTATCTGCCCCTGCAGCTAATGAGGTGGAAGATAATGGCGGTGTTCAACGTCGAGGATTGCGCCGCCAGCCGCGCACCCGGACGGATGTTGCGGCGGCTCGACAAGATCATGTCGGCCTATGTGGAGTCCCGGATCAACGGCGGCGAGCTGTCCTACCAGCAATGGGTCGCGCTCAAGGTCGTGCGCGACGGGTTGGTCGCGACCGCGGGCGACCTCGCACGTGAGCTGGGGATTACCACGGGTGCGACGACGCGGCTGATCGATGTGCTCGAAACCCGCAAGCTGCTTGCGCGCGATCGCAGCGGTGAGGATCGCCGGGTGGTTGGGCTGCGCACGACCGACCTCGGCAGCGCAACCGTCGAGAAACTCAAGGGCGACGTCGTCAGCGCATGGAACGAAGTGATGGCACCCTTTTCGCAAACCGAGGCCAACGCGTTCGTCGAAATGCTCGCGCGGATCCTCGCCGAGGCCGAGCGCGTCGCCGGAATCCCGCCGATCGTGGAGAACGACCAGTGACCCGTTCGATCGGACTGGCCGCGCTCGCCGCGGTGCTGCTGTCATCCTGCGCCGCCGTGCCGCACGATGCCCCGCAAGTCGCACAGGTCCAGCCCGCCACGCTCGGGCTGTCACCCGTGTCCGCGCCGATCGCGCAGGATTGGTGGACCACGTTCAACGATCCGCAGCTCGATCGGCTGGTGGCCATGGGCCTGGCCGACAATCCGTCGCTCGATCGCGCGCTGGCGCGGGTGCGGATGGCGCAGGCGACGCTCGGCATCCGGCGTGGCGACCAGTTGCCGCAGGTGACGCTTGACGGCCAGTCGATCTACCAGCGCTTTCCCGACCGCTCGCTCTACCCGCCGCCCTATGCAGGCAACGCCTATCCGGTTTCGACCGTACAGGCGAACCTTAGCTGGAACCTCGATCTGTTCGGTCGCCAACGTGCACTCGTCGCGGGCGCGCGGGCCGACGTCGCTGCGGCGGCGCTGGATGCGGCGGCGGCACGGCTGACGGTGTCGACCTCGATCGCGCAGGCCTATGTCGGCTTGGCGCGCGCAGACCAGTTGATCTGCGTCGCCGACAGCTTTGTCGCGACCCGGCGGCAGGCGCTGGGCTTCATCAATTCGCGGATCCGCAACAAGCTCGCCAGCCAGTTCGAACTGCGCCAGGGCGAAACCCTGCTGGCGGAGGCAGAGCAGGCACAAACCCGCGCACTGGCGCAGCGCGAGTTGCTCGTCCACGCGCTTGCCGCACTGGTCGGGCGCGGCGCGGACTTCTACCCACAGATCACCAACCCCAGGCTCGCCTTCGATGCGCCGCCAGTCGTGCCCGACATGCTGCCCGCCGATCTGCTCGGGCGTCGTCCCGATCTGCTCGCTGGCCAGGCGCGGATCGATTCGGCGGCAGCGGGACGCCGCGTGGCGCGCGCGGACTTCCTGCCCAACGTCAATATCCAGGCGCTTGCGGGGTTTGCAGCACTCGGTCTCGGCAGCTTCTTCGATCTCGGCGCGCGGACTTACGGCGCTGGCCCGGCGATCCACGTCCCGATTTTCGAGGGCGGCAAGCTCAAGGCGCAATATCAGGGCGCAACCGCCGCGCTCGACGAGGCGGTCGCTGCCTATGACGATGCGGTGCTCGGCGCGGTGCGCGATTCGGCCGACGCGCTGACGCAAGTCCGCGCGTCCGATCAGGATGCCGCCGCGCAACGCCGCGTCGTCGCTGGCCTGCGTGAGACGGTGCGGCTCGATCAGGTGCGCGTCTCGACCGGCCTCGGGTCGCAGCTCGACAGTATCGACGCGGGCTTCCGTCTGCTTGAGGCCGAACAGGCGCTCGTCGGGCTCCAGACCGACGCGCTGACGCGCCGTATCCAGCTCATTGCCGCGCTCGGCGGCGGTTTCGATCCATCTTCGCCGCCTCGCGCGGCGGCTTTTGCGGACAAGGATTCATGAACGACCAGACCCCCACCGACTGGAAGCGCACGGCGGAACGCGCGGAGCGTATCGATCCGGTCGTCGGCCCCGAGCCCGTCGCCGCCGAACCGTCGCCGCCCGAAGCGCCTCCGATCGATCATGCTGGCCGCCGCCGTACGCGGACCCGGCGGATCGCCTTCGGGCTGCTGGGTCTGGTCGTGCTGATCGGGCTAATCCTCTACGGCATCAGCGTCTTCACCGCGCCGCCGACCGAGGAAACCGACGATGCCTATGTCGCGGGCAACGTCGTCTCGGTCACCGCGCGCGACGGCGGGACCGTGCTCGCGCTCCACGCCGACAACACCCAGTCGGTCAAGCGCGGCCAGCCGCTGATCGACCTCGACCCGGCAACGGTCGGCGTGCAGATGGATGCCGCGCAAGCCGCGCTCGGTCGCGCGGTCCGCGCGGTGCGCTCGACCCATGCACAGGTCGACGAAGCCGGCGCGGAGATCGCCCAGGCACAGGCCGAGCTGTCGCGCACGCAGAACGATTACGGCCGCCGTCAGGGCGCCGCGCGCGATGGCGCGATTTCGGGCGAGGAACTGTCGCACGCCGCCGACGCGGTCACGTCCGCCCGCGCCGCACTCGCGCTCGCGCGCGCCAAGCAAGCCCAGGCCGCAAGCACGGTCGCGGGCACCGACATCGCCAACAACCCGCAGGTCCTCGCGGCGATCGCCGACGTCCGCCGCGCCGCGATCGACAGCAGCCACATGAAGATCGTCGCGCCGGTCGCCGGCATCGTCGCGCAGCGCACCGTCCAGCTCGGGCAGCGCGTCGCGGCGGGCACGCCTTTGATGGCGGTCGTCCCGCTCGACAGCCTGTGGATCGACGCCAATTTCCGTGAAACGCAACTCCAGCATCTCCGCGTCGGCCAGCCCGTGACGATCACGGCGGACGTGTACGGCAAGGCCGTCACCTTCCACGGCAAGGTGCTCGGGCTCGGCGCGGGGAGCGGCAACGCCTTCTCGCTGCTGCCGCCGCAGAACGCCTCGGGCAACTGGATCAAGATCGTCCAGCGCGTCCCCGTGCGGATCGCGCTCGATCCCGCCGAACTGCGCGCGCATCCCTTGCGGATCGGGCTGTCGGTCAACGCGGTGGTCGCGACGAGCAACCTGTCCGGCCCGATGGTCGCGGGCAGCACCGCCCCCGCCGGCGGCACGCAACAGAGCCTCGACGGTGGCCCCGAAGTCGATGCGATGGTCCGCCGCATCATCGCCCAAAACCTCGGGCGCGATCGGTGAGCGCCCCCGCCGGTGCGGGCGCAGCCCCGCTGCGCGGCGCGACGCTGGCGATCACCTCGCTCGCGCTCGCGCTGGGGACCTTCATGCAGGTGCTCGACGGGACGATCGCCAACGTCTCGCTCCCGACGATCGCGGGCAACCTCGGCGTCTCGACCGATAACGGCACGTGGGTGATCACCTCCTTCGCGGTCGCCAATGGCGTGACCGTCCCGCTGACCGGCTGGCTGATGCAGCGCTTCGGCGTGGTGCGGACCTTTACCGTGTCGGTCATCCTGTTCACGATCGCGTCGCTGCTCTGCGGCCTCGCCTGGGACCTGTCGTCGCTGATTGGCTTCCGCATCCTGCAGGGCGCGGTGTCGGGGCCGATGATCCCGGGCAGCCAGGCGCTGCTCATTTCGATCTTCCCCGCTCATAAACGCGGCACCGCGCTCAGCATCTGGTCGATGACCACCCTCACCGCGCCGGTGCTGGGGCCGGTGCTCGGCGGATACATCTCGGACAATTACCACTGGGGCTGGATCTTCCTGATCAACGTCCCCGTCGGGATCGCCTGCGCGTTCGTCTCGTGGCGTTCGCTCGCAAGCCGAGAGACGCCGACGCGCAAACTGCCGATCGATACGGTCGGGCTGATCCTGCTCGCCTTCTGGGTGTTCAGCCTCCAGACGATGCTCGATCTCGGCAAGGATCGCGACTGGTTCAACAACCCGTTGATCGTGATCCTGCTGGTCTGCGCGATTGTCGGGTTCATCGCATGGCTGATCTGGGAACTCACCGACGGCAATCCTGCGGTCGACCTCAGCCTGTTCCGCAGCCGCAACTTCGCGTTCGGAACGCTGGCGCTGTGCCTCGGCTATGCGCTGTTCTTCGCCAACAACCTGCTGCTGCCGTTGTGGCTGCAGGCGCAGATGGGGTACACCGCGACCTGGGCCGGGTTCGTCGCCGCACCGAGCGGGATCGTCGCGGTGATCGCGACGCCGTTCATCGGTCGGCTCAAGATCGATCCACGCTGGCTGACGACGATGGCGTTCCTCGCCTTCGCCGGGTCCTATTTCCTGCGATCGCAATACACGCCCGATGCGAGCTTCTGGACGCTGATGTTCCCGTTGCTGTTGCAGGGGTTGGCGATGAGCATGTTCTTCGTGCCCCTCGTCACCATCTCGTTCGACGGTATCCCGGGCGAGCGCGTGCCATCGGCGAGCGGTATCTCGAACTTCGCGCGGATCACCGCGGGCAGCTTCGCGGCGTCGATCATCACGACCTCATGGGATCGCCGCGAGGCGCTCCACCAGACCCGGCTGACCGAAGTCAGCACGCCCTATTCGCCAATCTACCGCCAGGCAGTCGAGCAACTCCAGGCGGCGGGCATGTCGCCAACACAGGCGGCGGGGTCGATCATGCGACAGATCGTCAACCAGTCGTATCTGCTGGCATCGGTCGAGCTGTTCTGGATCTGCGGATGGATGGCGGTGGTGATGGTCGGCGTGATCTGGCTGACGCGGCGTCCGGCCCCGAGCGACATCGTCGTGGCGGCGGACTGAACGGCCCCCGTCCGGTTTACGGACGGGGCCGCACCGCATCCCACGAGGCATCCGCCAGCGTCTCCTGAAGGAACGCCACCAGCGCGGTGATCGCCGGAGGAGTCGATGGCCCACGCGGATACACCGCATGCACCGCGAGATCGTCCGGCCCCTCCCATCCCGCCAGCACGGGCACCAGCGCACCGCTGGCAAGCGCCTGCTCGACATCCCACAGCGAGCGCAGCGCGATCCCGACCCCGGTGATCGCCAGCTCGCGGATCACTTCGCTCGAATTGGTCCGCACATGGCTCTCGCCCTCGACGGTGAAGCGCCGCTTTCCCTTGACGAGCCGCCACGGCATTTGCCCGGCGGCGGCGAGCAGATGATGCTGCGCGAGCGCCTCGATCGTAGCGGGCGGGCCGTGTCGTTCGAGGTACAGCGGACTTGCGCACAACAGCCGGCGACTGCCGCCGAGCCGATGCGCGACGAGATTCGGCGGGATCGCCGTCGCGATCCGGATCGCGAGATCGTAGCGCCCCCCGTACAGGTCGACCATATCGTCGGACAGGTCGAGCTCGAGCCGGACCCGCGGATACTGCGCCAGAAAGGCGTGCAACTTGGGCGCCACGTGCAACCGCCCGAACGACGTGGGCGCAGACATCCGCACGGTCCCCGCAGGTTCCGACCGGGTCCCGATCAGGCGGCTTTCCGCATCGCGGACGGCCTGCAGGATCGCCGCGACGTCGCCGTGGAAACGCTCGCCGGCGTCAGTCAGCGCGAGCTTGCGGGTCGTGCGATGAAACAGCCGCACGCCCAGCCGCTCCTCCAGCCGTGCCAGCCGCTTCGAGACCATCGCAGGCGAAAAATGCATCGCGCGCGCCGCGGCGGACAGGCTTCCGCCCGCAACGATTGCATCGAAGACGTCGTAATCGGGGTCCATTCGTTCTTCTCATGAACAAGTGTTTCGACGTTTGATCGGCTGGCGCCGGAATTGGCAAGCGCCTATTCCTGTATCCACAACCCCGATCATGTCCGGAGGATCGTCCCGATGACACAGCCAGCAGATCCATCGCCCGCGAGCAGCCCCCACGGCGTCGACTATCAGCACCGCGCCGGCCTCCAGGTTGCGGCCCCCCTCGCCGCGTTCCTTGAAACCCGCGCCCTCCCCGGCAGCGGCCTCGCGCCCGAGGCTTTCTGGCAAGGGGTCGCCGACATCTTCGCACGCTTCGCCCCCGAGAATGCGCGCCTGCTCTCGGTACGTGATGCGTTGCAGGCAAAGCTCGACGCATGGCACACCGAGCATCAGGGCGCGGCGTTCGACGCGGGTGCGTATCGCACGTTCCTCCACGACATCGGCTATCTCGTCGACGCGCCGGAGCCGTTCACGATCGCGCCCGAGAATGTCGACCCCGAGGTCGCGCAACTCGCCGGCCCGCAGTTGGTCGTCCCGATCCTCAACGCGCGGTTCCTGCTCAACGCGGCCAATGCGCGCTGGGGCAGCCTGTACGATGCACTCTATGGCACCGACGCCCTGCCGGGCAGCGCCACCGGCAGCGGCTATGATCCCGTCCGCGGCGCGGCGGTGATCGAGTGGGCAAAGGCCTTCCTCGACCGTACTGTGCCGCTCGCCGACGGATCGTGGAGCGCGTGGACCGGGGACACGCCGGTGCTTGCCGATCCCGACCAACGCGTCGGACAGGTGGGCGACACGATCCTGCTGCGCCATAACGGGCTGCACATCGAACTGGTGATCGACCGCACGCATCCGATCGGTCGCGACGACCCCGCCGGGCTGGCAGACGTGGTGCTCGAATCCGCGCTCACCACGATCGCGGACCTCGAGGATTCGATCGCCGCGGTCGACGCCGAGGACAAGGTCGCGGCCTATGCCAACTGGCTCGACCTGATGCAGGGCACGCTGGAGGCGCGCTTCGACAAGAACGGGCGGACGATGACCCGGACGCTCGCGCCCGACCGGGAGTACGTGCGGACCGACGGGACGCCGCTCGTCCTGCCCGGGCGCAGCCTGATGTTCGTCCGCAACGTCGGGCATCTGATGACGACCCCAGCGGTGCTGTTGCCAGACGGCACGCAAGCCCCCGAAGGCATTCTCGATGCGATCGTCACGTCGCTGATCGGGGCGCACGACGTCAACGGCGCGCGGACCAACAGCCGCGCGGGATCGATCTATATCGTCAAGCCCAAGATGCACGGCCCGGAAGAGGCGGCGTTCACCAACCGCCTGTTCGACGCGGTCGAGGATCTGCTCGGCCTGCCGCGCCACACGGTCAAGGTCGGCGTGATGGACGAGGAACGCCGGACCAGCGCCAATCTCGCGGCGTGCATCGCGGCGGTGAAGGATCGCATCGTGTTCATCAACACCGGCTTCCTCGACCGGACCGGCGACGAGATGCACAGCGCGATGCGCGCAGGGCCAATGGTGCGCAAGGGCGAAATGAAGCGCGCCGCGTGGATCCAGGCGTATGAAGATCGCAACGTCCAGATCGGTCTGGCGAGCGGCTTTGCCGGGCGCGCGCAGATCGGCAAGGGCATGTGGGCCGCGCCCGACCGGATGCACGACATGCTGCGCGACAAGATCGTGCACCCACAAAGCGGCGCGACCACCGCCTGGGTCCCGAGCCCGACCGCGGCGACGCTCCACGCGACGCACTATCACGACGTCGACGTTGCGGCGCGGCAGTCGGCGCGGCGCGACGAAGGCATCGCGCCGCTCGAAACGCTGTTGTCGCTGCCGCTGGCGACCGGGCACAACTGGCATGCCGACGAGGTGCGCGAGGAGCTGGAGAATAATGCGCAGGGGATTCTCGGCTATGTCGTGCGCTGGGTCGATCAGGGGATCGGCTGTTCCAAAGTGCCCGACATCCACGACGTCGGGCTGATGGAGGACCGCGCGACGCTGCGGATCTCGTCGCAGCATATAGCGAACTGGCTGCTCCACGGCGTCGCCACGCCGGAGGATGCGGACGCCGCGCTGCGGCGGATGGCGGCGAAGGTGGATGCGCAGAATGCGGGTGATCCGCTGTATCGCCCGATGGCGGCGGACCCGGAGAACAATCTCGCCTTCCGGGCGGCGCGAGCGCTGGTGTTCGAGGGGCTGACCCAGCCCAACGGCTATACCGAACCGCTGCTCCACCGCTTCCGCGCCGAGGCAAAGGCGAGAGGATAGCCGACGCGCTCCCGATCCGTGCGGCTCAGAACCGCCGCGCGGATCGTCCGGTCAGCGACATCCCCGCCGCGGACAATTGGCTTTGCAACCTTCCCACGGCCTGATCCGATTCGCGCGGCAAATCGCGCGCAGGCTTCCCCTTGAGCAACCGGCGGCGGTCGGCCTCGCTCGGCTCGATCCGCCGTACGCGCACCGCGGCGTGCCCCCCCTGCCGGATGCCGAGTTCGTCCGCCGCACCCTGGGACAAATCGATGATGCGTGCCCCCGGCACGAACGGCCCGCGATCGTTGATCCGGACCACGATCCTGCGCCCGGTCGCGAGCGCGGTCACTTCGACATAGGTCGGCAACGGCAACGTCTTGTGTGCGGCGGTGATCCATTTCGGCCGGAACCGCTCGCCATTGGCGGTGCGGTTCCCGGACTCGCTCCCGTACCAGCTTGCGTAGCCTAGCATGTCGTAGGTCGGGTCCGCCGCCGGAACCAGCGTCACGCCGCGCACGACATAAGGTCTGCCGATCTTGACCAGCGCGTCGCTCGGCGGTCGGTAATTTCCGCCCGCGCAGGCGGACAGCGCGAGCAGCGTGGGGTCGATTGCGCCGCTCCGCAGGGTCGTACGACTGGACATGGCGGTCTTTTAGGCACGCTTGCCGATGGGCGGAAGGTCTTTCCGGGCTCAGTCCGGTCGACCGATCCGATATGGCCCGGCCCGTGTGGGCAGCGCCTGCCCCTTCCAGCTTAGCCGGATGACGCCTTCGTCCACCAATTGATCGACCGCGTCGTGCACCGTCGGCATTTCGCTTCGCCAGTCGCCGTCCGTTGCCACCGCGCGGGCCACCTCGCTCGGGCAAACCGTCGCTCCCGGAGCGCGCTTGGCCAGAAGCGCCAGTGTGGCGTCGCGTGCGGTCATGGCGGCGATCGTCTTTTGTAAAGTGCCCGGACGCACCGCGTCCGGGCAGGTTGGATCAATCCTCGGCAGCTTCGGCATCGGCCTTGGTCTTGTGCGCGACGCCGGGCTCCTCGGCGGGCGGCGAATAGACGGTGAACAGCTTGAGCGGCGCGTCGCCCTTGTTGATGATGTTGTGCAGCGCGCCCTTGGGGATGACGATCAGATGGTTGTCGCTGACCTTCTGGCGGCTGCCGTCGACCACCGTCTGCCCCTCGCCCGAGACGAAGAACGTCGTCTGGTCGGCGTCATGCGTTTCCTCGCCGATGTCATCGCCCGGTTCGATGTGCATCATCACGACCTGACAATTGTCGTCGATATACACTTCTTTCTGGAAGTAGGTGTTCGCCTCGACCAGCTTGATGATGTCCTTGTTGAATACAGCCACGACGTTTCTCCCAAATGAAGACCGTTAAGCGCTGGATCACCACTGCAAGTTCCACCGAAACACGCGATGATCGCGCGACGGCTCTTCTCGCCATGTACGGCGTTGTCCGCCGATGACCGTCAAGATCGACCCGCCCCATCCCGATACGCGCCCCGACCGCGCGCAACTCCACCGCATCGTAGAGGGGCTGAGCGACGGCGTCGTGCTGATCGAGCCAGACGGGGAAATCGTCTGGGCGAACGAAGCCGCGCTCGTCATGCACGGGTGCACCGCGCTGTCCGACTGGGGTGGGACGGTGAAGGGCTATCAGCAGGCGTTCGACCTGCGGCTGCGCGACGGCCAGCCGATGCCTAAGGCGGCCTATCCGATGGCCCGGCTGTGCCGTGGTGAATCGTTCGAGGACGTCGTCGTCGACGTGCGCAAGGCCGGACAGGAGGAGCCCGACTGGGTCCACCGCGCGCGCGGCTTCGTGCTGGACCGCGACGGCAAGCCCGACTGCCTCGTGCTCATCATCGGTGATGCGACCGAAGCCTATGAGGCGGGTGAACGGTTCGAGAGCATGTTCAACGCTAACCCCGCCCCGGCGTTGATCGTCCGCCTCGCCGACCTGCGCTACGTTCGGGTCAACGAAGGTTTTCTCGACCTGTCGGGATGGGAGCGCGACGCGATCGTCGGGCGGTCGGTGTACGAACTCGACATCCTCGCGCAGGCGGCGGACAGTGACAGTGCCAAGGCCCGGCTGACCGAGGGCCGGATCGTCCCGCAGATGGAGGCCGAACTCCCGCTCCCCAACGGCGACAGCAAGCTCGTCCTGCTCGCGGGGCACCCCGCCGAGATGCCCAACAACGAAGCGTGCATGATCTTCACCTTCGCCGATCTCGAGCCCCGCCGCCGCGCCGAGACCGCGCTGCGCCAGAGCGAAGAGCGGTTCGCCACCGCCTTCCGTTTCGCGCCGGTGCCGATGCTGCTGACCAGTCTCGACGGCCACCGCATCCTCAACGTCAATCACGCCTTCCTTGCGCTGACCGACTGGGGCCTCGAAAGCGTCGTTGGGCGCAAACCCGCCGAGATCGAGCTGTTTGAAACGTCTGCAACCCGGCGCGAAATCGAGAAAAAGGTGGCCGAAAGCGGGTCTTTTCGGGGTTATGAAGTGCAAATCAAGACACGAACCGGCTCGCTTGTGACGTGTCTGGCGTCGGCCGAGACGGTCACGATCAACGGGCAATACTGCATTCTCGCGGCGTTCCAGGACATAAGTGACCGTAAACGCACCGAACTCGACCTGATCGGCGCGATCGAGGGGGTGATGCAGGATTCGAGCTGGCTCAGCCAGAAAATCATGGACCGCCTCGCCGCCCTGCGCGGGCCAACCCCCCGGCCTGGCACGACAATCCGCTCGGTCGAGCTGACGCCCCGCGAACGCGAAGTGCTCGCGCTGATCACACGCGGCAAAAGCGACGACGCAATCGCCGACGCCCTCTCGCTCAAGCGCAATACCGTGCGCAACCACGTCGCGCGGCTCTACGCCAAGATCGGCGCGCACAGCCGTGCGGAGGCGATCATCTGGGCGCGCGACCGCGGCCATCAGCTGAGCTTCGAACCCGTCGATTGATCGCCCGCAAGCAAAACACCTAGGTGAAACTTTCTGCACCAGGAGGCGCGCGAGCACCAATGCAACGGGTGCCTGCGCATCTGTGGTGCATTGATCCTTAACCCTATTTTCCAATCATCCGGGCAGGTGCCCGATTTGAGAGGAGAACGTCACATGTCCATTCTTGCATGGATCCTGCTGGGCCTGGTCGCCGGTTTCATCGGCAGCAAGATCGTCAATCGCAACGGCGAGGGCCTGATCCTCGACATCATTCTGGGTGTCATCGGCGCGGTCGTCGGCGGCTTTCTGTTCAACCAGTTCGGTGCAGCAGGCGTCACCGGCCTCAACCTCTACAGCCTCCTGGTAGCCGTCGTCGGCGCGATCGTCGTGCTGGTGCTCTACCACATGGTGGTCCGCACCACTGTTCGCTGAACCGCCCTACCGCTTTCAAACCTACCGGTTGGGGCTCGGCCGGATACAGGAGCATATCATGACACAGACCATCACAGGCTTGTTCGACCGTTACGACGACGCCCGCCGCGCGGTGCAGGATCTCGAAGCCGCCGGAGTCGCACACCGCGACGTCAGCATCGTCGGCCATGACAAGCGCGGCACGACCGGCGACACGAACGACGTCGGCGAAGCAGCCGCAGAAGACGCCGGAATTGGTGCGGGCCTTGGTGCCACGGTCGGTGGTGTCGGTGGCTTGCTCGCAGGCATCGGTTTGCTGGCAATCCCCGGGATCGGCCCGGTCGTGGCAGCTGGCTGGCTCGCCGCAACCGCAGTCGGTGCCGCAGGTGGTGCAGCGATCGGCGCAGCGGCAGGCGGCCTGGTCGGCGCGCTAACCCATGCGGGCGTGCCCGAGCAGGATGCGCACGTCTATGCCGAGGGTGTCCGCCGTGGCGGAACGCTCGTCACCGCCAAGGTCGATGAACCGCTCGTCCAGACCGCCCGCAACATCCTCGGCGACGACACTTCGGTCGACGTCTCGGAGCGTCGCGATGCCTATCGGTCGCAGGGGTGGAATACGTTCGACGACACCGCCCCGGCCTATTCTGATGCCGACATGGCGACCGAGCGCGGCCGTTACACGCGCATCTGATTTCCCACTCTACTGAAAGGATGACGCATATGCGTATCTCGACCCCATTGCTGCTCGGCGTCGCGCTGTTGGCAACCCCGGCGATCGCGCAGAACGCGCCCGCCAAGGACAATCACGTCGTCAAGGACACGCACACAGTCAATGACGGTGGCGAACGACGCGGCGCGAATTCGTTCACGCAGAACCAGGCGCGCGAGCACATCGCCAAGTCCGGTTTCGCCAATGTCTCGGCGCTGTCGAAGGACGCGCACGGCGTCTGGCGCGGCACCGCGACCAAGGCGGGCCGAACGGTTCACGTCGGCCTCGACTTCAAGGGCAACGTGACGACGGCCAAGTAAGCCCGCGTATGTCGGGCCAGCGGTCGTCTAGGCGATCGCTGGCCCGAATACCGACCACCCCGTCCGGGTCGCGAGCATTTCCAGCGCGCGTACGCCGAGAATCGAATTCCCATGCTGGTCGAGGTTGGGCGACCATACCGCGATCGCGGCGCGCTCCGGCGCAATCGCCAGGATGCCGCCGCCGACACCGCTCTTGGACGGCAGTCCGACCCGCACCGCAAAGTCGCCCGACCCATCATAATGGCCACAGGTCATCATCAGCGCGAGCACCGTCCGCATCCGCCGCGCACGGTCCATCTCCGCATCGTCGCCCGGCTGTAGCCGCGTGTGCGTCAGGAACCGGCCGGCAAGCGCAAGACCCGAACAATCGACCGAGATGGCGCACTGCTTGCCGTAAGCGTCCATGATCTGGTCGAGATTGCTCTCGATATTCTCGTGATGCTTCATGAAGCTCAGCATCGCACGATTGAGGTCGCCGCCCTCGCGCAGGACCTCCTCGTCGAGCGTGACCTCCCGGCCTTCGACTTGCTCGCGGACGAAGTCGACCACCGCATCGCCGCGCTGCTCGGCGGCGACGATCATGTCGACGATGACCAGCGCGCCCGCGTTGATGAATGGGTTGCGCGGAATGCCGTGTGTCCGTTCCAGGTCGACCAGCGAATTGAACGGATCGCCCGACGGCTCGCGCCCGACCCGGTCGAACACCTTGTCCCCCAAGTGCCGCAGCGCGAGATCGAAGGCGAGCACCTTGGAGATGCTCTGGATCGGAAAGGCAACGTCGGCCGCGCCCGCCGTCAGGACGGTATCGGCGGTGGCGATCGCGATGCCGAAGCGCCCGGGCTTCGCATCCGGGTCCTTCGCCTCCGCCGACGCCTCGATTTCGGAAGCCTTGGTGTCGATCTCGTCGGCGATCTCGCGGATGATGGTCTGCAAATTCATGCCCCACCGAACGTATGGCTGCACGGATCGGGTCCACCGCTGCGATCCGCAAACATGGCCCGGGAATGCGTCGAATCCCTTGTGGCCTAGCCCGACCATATTCCCGTGATAAGAGCGGTATCGCAACAGGCTGCCTTCAGAAACCAGCTACAAACTCCGCGGGGCATCGCAATGGATATCGAGCAGCGTGTCATGGACGAGCCATTCTCCGGATCCGACGTGCTCATCATTGTCGATCCGCAAATCGACTTTTGTCCAGGCGGCAGGCTGCAGGTTCCGGAAGGCGACACCATCATGGCAGGGATCGCCGCGCTTGCACCGCGTTTCCAGCATATCGTCGTGACGCAGGACTGGCATCCTGCCGGACATCTGTCCTTCGCCAGCAGTCATCTCGACCGACAGCCGTTCGACGTGGTTGCCATGCCTTATGGTGACCAGGTCCTGTGGCCGGATCACTGCATTCAAGGAGCGCCCGGCGCGGAATTCCACCCGGATGTGCTGGGCGCAGTCGAACGCGCGCACCTCATCATCCGCAAAGGCTACAACCCCGAAGTGGACTCCTACTCCGCCTTTTTCGAGAATGACCAGACGACGAGGACGGGTCTCGCCGGTTACCTGCGGGACAAGCAGGTTCGACGGTGCGTGTTCGTCGGGTTGGCCTATGACTTTTGCGTGGCCTGGTCTGCCCTCGATGCGCGACGCGAAGGCTTCGAGGCGTGTATTCTCACGGAGTATACGCGAGCGATCGGAATGCCGGTGCACGGTGGCACTTCCGTTGATGTTGCAGAAGCGCAGTTCCGGGAGAGGAACGTCCGGCTCGTTTCATCGACGAACGCTCAGCATCGCTCGTGATTTCAACGGCTCCCCGCACAATGCTAATGCGCGGACGGCATCGAAGTGTATGGCTATATCCGTGTCGCCCGCGTGATTGAGCCGCCTCTCCTGCCTTCCCCGACGGCGTGGCGTGTTGGTTCTACCTTTCCGACGGAACCGTCGGCGCGCCGGAACCTTACGCATAGGGACTATCAGGAGCTGCTACGTTTTGGAAATTGTTACCCTTTGCCTCTTTCTGCTGCTGGCAGTCGTTGTCAGCGGCGTTGCTTCGCGCTTGTTGCCGTCTGCCTTGCCGCGGCCTCTGGTGCAGATTGCGCTCGGTGCGGTGATCGGTGCCGCCGCCACGCCGTCGGTTGAACTCGATCCTGAATTGTTTTTCCTGCTGCTCGTGCCGCCGCTGCTATTTCTGGATGGCTGGCGGATCCCCAAGGACGAGCTGTTCCGCGATGGACGCGCGGTTCTCGGCCTTGCGCTGGGTCTTGTCTTCCTGACGGTCCTCGGCCTCGGCCTCTTCATCAACTGGTTGATTCCGGCAATTCCCCTGGCGGTGTCGTTCGCGCTGGCTGCGGTCGTCTCCCCCACCGATCCGATTGCGGTCGCCGCAGTGGCGCAGAAGGTGTCGGTGCCGAAACGCATGATGCACATTCTGGAAGGCGAATCGCTTCTGAACGACGCATCCGGCCTTGTTTGCCTCCGTTTTGCGATCGCGGCTGCGCTGAGCGGCACGTTTTCGATCACGACGGCTGCCGCCACCTTTGCCTGGATGGCGCTGGCAGGGGTCGGCATCGGGGCCGCGGTGACGTGGCTTGCGGTTACGGGCAAGGCGCTGTTCGCCCGGCGCTTCGGCGACGATCAGGGATCGAGCATCCTCGTCAGCCTCCTGCTGCCGTTCGGAGCGTACCTTGCCGCGGAGCATTTTCACGCGTCCGGCGTCCTTGCCGCCGCCGCCGCCGGGATCACCATGACCTTTGCGGGCAGCGGTGCCGCGGTGGGTGCCTCGACCCGCATCCGCCAGCGCGCGGTCTGGGACATGCTGCAGTTTACGTTGAACGGGGTCATCTTCGTGCTGCTCGGTGAGCAATTGCCGATGCTCCTGACCGGCGCGCACGGCGCGATCGCCGCGACGGGGCATGACAGCCTCTGGTGGCTGGTGTTCTATGTCATCGGCATCGTCGCCGTCCTGGCCGCATTACGATTCAGCTGGGTATGGATCTCGCTCCGGTTCACACTGTTCCGCGCCCGCAAGCGCGGGGCAACCATGACGGGCAGCCCTCCGCGGCGCATCATCGCGGCGATGTCGGTTGCCGGCGCCCGTGGCGCGATTACCCTGGCGGCCGCGCTTACACTGCCACTGACGATGGCAAGCGGCGCACCCTTCCCGGCGCGCGACCTGGTCATCCTGCTTGCGTCGGGCGTGATCCTGACGTCGCTCCTGATCGCCGCGATCGGCTTGCCGCTGTTGCTGCGCGGGCTTCAACTCCCGGCGGACGAAGGTCTGGCGAGCGAACGCGATCGCGCGCGGATCGTCACGGCCAAGGCGGCGATTGCGGAGATCGAACGGGTCCAGCACGACCTTGCCGTCAACAGCGACGAGGCGGATCGATATACAGAAGTCGCTGCCCGCCTGATGACGCAATATCGCGAACGGATCGACAGCATCGACATGGATCACGAAAGCCGGGTCGAAGCGGATCGGGACCAGCAAATCGAGCGCGAACTTCGACTGGCCGCGATCCGCGCGGAGCGGCAATCGCTGTTCCGTCTGGCCGAACGTCGCGAAATCGGCATGACCCTCGCCGAGCAACTTGGCAGGGAACTGGACCTGACCGACGCGCGCCTGACGCGGTTCGCCGGATGACGCCGAGCATTCACCTATGCGTGAGCCCGACCAGACGTTTGCCGGCTAGTCGCGTCTACCGGCATCCTTGCACATCGATGTTCGTTGGTATCCGGTAAGGAGAGTATGATCATGGCGACCAGACCAGAAGACGAAGAACCAGGCTTCGAGACCGATGTCGACGAACTGCCCGCCGGTCCGGAAAAGGGACGTGAAGATACCCTCGAGGACAGTCATGCACCGAACAAGGACGAGAGCCAGGCTACCGAGATGGAACACGTGCAGGAGGAAGCCGCGGAAGAGCGTAAGGAAGGGGGCTACCAATAGCCCTTAGTTGGCCCCGTCCCCGGGTTCTCGTAGTGCGAACCCGGCGACGTGGCTGACGCTTGGGCCGATCAGCGTTTCAGTTGCCCTCAGCATCTACCGTAAAAACCATCGGCTTGCCCCGGGACATGGGTTCCCACCCGGCCTGTAAAGCCGCTCGTACACCACGCGTAACAGTAGGGTCATCGATCTGGAGCCGCCCCCGCTGGAGCCCCTTGAGGAGCCGTTTGGGCGCAGGAAACTCGAGCAATGCCGCACGTTGGCAATCGCGCTCGACGAGCGAAACCGTCATTCCTTTCCAACCCTCCGCGTCCGACCATTGCGGCTCCCGTTCGAGTTGCCAGTCATATACGGTGCCGTCGACCTCGATCGTTCCGCTGTTGCTTTTGATATTGGACATGACGGCGACCTAGCATGCCCACCGTCGCTTGCCACCCGTTCGAGGTCCGCCAAGGGTATGGGTACGGCTTATCCCCGGACCGGTCGTTGCCCGCCAGATCGCGCGGCGCGATACCGCGGCGGCTGAATAGATGGACATTCTTTTGAACTCACCCGTTCACGCTCGGATAGTGCTGCTTGGGAGCAGCGTCGGGCAGTGGACAGACCGAATGCAAAACCGTGTTGGATATCTGGTGGCTGGCGCGTTGGGCGTCGTGACACTCTGCTTTGCGGTTGCCGCCGGCTATTGGGAGAACCGCGCCCCGTCGCACGTGGCCTCCAAAGCCGTTGCAGGGGCACCGGTGTCGGATCACCAAAAGACCGAGAGACGCCGTGCCCGGATGGCAGAGGTGGCTGCCGCGGGAGCGACGACACAGTAAGGTGTCGATCTCGCAACAGGTCTGAAAGATACGCTTGCGCGGTAGCCGACGACAAGGAGTGCCTCGAAGCCGCGTATCGTGAGCCGGAAACATATCGGTGCTCATTTCAGCGTCGACGAGCACTGACCTGGTACGACGCCCTCCAAACGACTGCATTTGGACGAGAATGGATGCGACTGCGAATTTTCACCCCCCTTTTGGTGGGCGAGCGCCTACACGAACGGTTCGTCGGCTGTATTGGAGCGATCACGTGCATCGCGCTGACGATGGCAATTTGCGCGTACCTTTTTCCCGCGTCGGATATTCCCGCCATCGTCGCCCCACTGGGTGCGTCGGCGGTTCTTCTGTTTGCCGTCCCGGCTAGCCCGCTAGCCCAACCCTGGCCGGTCGTCGGCGGCAACGTGATCTCAGCGCTGGTCGGCGTAGCAGTGTTCCGCTTGATCCCGGACATGGTCGTCGCAGCCGGCACCGCAGTCGGAGCCGCAATTCTGGTCATGTCGCTACTTCGGTGCCTCCACCCGCCCGGCGGAGCCGCTGCGCTCACGGCAGTGATCGGCGGGTCGGGCATTCATGCGGCCGGATACGGTTTCGCGCTAGTGCCGGTCGGTCTGAATTCGGTTGCCCTGGTTCTGCTAGCTTGTCTTTTCCACCGCGCGACAGGGCGTTCTTACCCGCACCGTCCAGCCTTGACGCCAACCGCCATCGCGGCATCGGCGACGGCTGCCGGTTTCCATCCTGGCGACATCGATGCCGCTCTGGCGGACATGCACGAAAGCTTCGATATCAGCCGGGAAGATCTCGACGTTCTTCTCTCTAGGGCAGAATTGCATGCTCGCAAGCGCCATAACGGCTGAGGGTGGATTGTACGGTCCCTTACGGAATGACCGTAAATGAATGCCGGTGGACTATGCTTACGCACACTCCCCCATGATCAGAACCGCACTGGGGCACGCTCGGCAGGAGGGATAGTTGAGCCTCCTCCAGCCGTGATCTCATTGGCAAAGTCTTGTCGCGCTCAGCGCAGTTGCAACTGTCACGAGGAAAAGCTGGGTCGTTTTTCGCGGGGCATCGGATGCCGAAGAGTTGCGCAGCAAAGCTTCGGTGTTCCTGCCGCGCTTGATGAAAGAGTGATGATGTATCACCGGCACAAGCGTCGTGCGCAAGAACCTGTCCCAATGAACGTTGCCGATCTCACCGCCTTTGCCACAAACGACAACGCCGCCCGTGAGGGCGGCGTTTGTCGTTTAGCGTTTGGTTGCGGGGACAGGATTTGAACCTGTGACCTTCAGGTTATGAGCC